>NZ_JOPL01000001.1 GCF_002153745.1 Acetobacter sp. DsW_063
CCTCTCGCTCAATTCAATACATTAATAGGTCCTGAACCTAGGAGAGCCGTTCGCTCTTTAATTGTTCCCCTACCTCTGGCATTGAGAAAGGACCGCAGACCGATACGAGCAATCGTACGGGACGCTTGGGACCGGCGCAGTCCTTTGCGCCAGCATGGAGATGCTGCTGTATGCCAGCCACTGACGGCGACCTCGTCGCGCGAAAGAAAATCGCCGCTCAAGTTCTGATGCAAACAGGAGCTGTTCCCAGAAAAATCTGGGGAGCGCTTGAGCCGGTGAGGCCTTTGACACCTGATTGGAATTACGACTCAATCGTCGTGCACTATTCTGGACATGACTCCTACCCCAACATGGCGAGTATTCAGGGTTTCGACCTCGAGCATCGCCACTGGGATGACGTCGCCTATCATTCGCAATTTTTCCTGACGGACGGATCTACGAAGGTCGTGAACTCTGCTTCGAGGGATCTCATGTAAAGCTGCAAAACAAGGGGAAAATAGGCGTCGTCTGTGTTGGCGATTTCGATAAAAGCGTCCTTAATTTCTTTCACGGCCTCGGATACTCGGGACAAACTGTTCCCAAGGAGATCGTGACGTCTCTCAAACGCCTCAGCTCCGCATTGATAGCGTATTTTCCGATCAGGTATTTTGGCGGTCACAAGAAGTATGGCTATAGCGCCACTTGCCCGGGCTCTAACCTACTTCCCATTGTGGATGACATGAGGAAACAACTCAGCCTGCAAAAACCGAGCTACAGGGACCTGTAATCATGCGACGTGCGGCCGCATTTCTCCTGGCAGTGTCGGCATTCTTGCTTGTGGCGCGGCTGCTGACCGGTGAAGTTTACAGCGACGATTCTGCCGAAACGTTCTTGGTGCTCAAGCACGCCCCCTCACTCGCAATCAGCCGCAATGAGTCCACAATTTCTCCGGTCTCTCGCGACACCGTTCTGGATAGCGACGAAATGGAGCTGGCTTACGGTTCCGCCTATCGGGGCGCCATGACAGCCGCTCCCTACGCGTTCGGCGCCACGCTCTTGTTGTGGGTTTTGGTGAGATCACGGAATCTCAAACGACCGTCAGCCTAACAGGCCCTTCGAAAAGCGTAATAAAATGGCAGGCCTACACTTTCCCTTGCGAGCGAATAGATATCCCTTGCGTCGAAATAGCGCGGGGCGGATCCGGTCACCGATGTGAAACCACATTGGCGCATCGCCAGTTCTGACCTGGCGACATGGAACCATTGGGTGACCGCGATAACCGACGTATCGCGTGGCAGCATGCCGGCAAGCGCCACAGCAGTCTGGTGAGTAGTCCGACCCTTGGGGTCTTCACTGATCACGCCGGCAGGAACGCCGTGCTCCACGAGGTAGCCGGCCATAGCCTCCGGTTCGCTGATCCCGCCTTCCTCGATCCCACCACTGACGATAACGCGCTTCACCTCTCCACTGCGGTATAGCTGCAAAGCCTCGTCGAGGCGGGCGCGCAATCGTAGCGCGGGCCGACCGTCCGGATTCACCTTGTTACCAAGAACGACAGCGAACTCTGACCGCACAGGTGTAGCGGTCAGACCTGTCACGGTTATGAAAGCCGCGCTGAACAAAAGAGGCGCCAATATCACCGCCACCACGATAGCCGAATACTTACGCATCAAGTATCCGGCTCCCGGTTTCCTTGATGGACGCGCTGAATCACGTCGCACTCATCAGGTCCTGCATTTCCGGCGAACAGTTCGCATTGTCTTCTCGGTCTTCTCCAACACCACGCCCACTTCGATGTTCGTCTCTCAGCCGTCTTTAATCGCGTGGAGGATGATCTCGCCGTTGCTCACCCCGCTGTTCACTTCCGCAGCCGAACGCCAGCACCGCCGCCATTCTCGGCTATGAACTCCACACCTGCAGCTTCCAAGGCAGCACGAATAGCGGACAGGGTCCGTGCGTAGGGCGTGCGTGCTTCACGCTCAAAATCTGCAATGGTCTTCTTCGCGGTCTTCGACGCGGTCTCCAAGTCGGCTTGCGACCAATTTAGTAGCGCACGAGCGGCCCGACATTGGGCTGGCGAAAATTCCACTGTGCGAACCTTACATCAAAAATGTTGACTTGGAGCTTTCCAGGAGGTTACATCAAAAATGCAACCTCAAACAAGTGAGGCTGCATTTGGCCGAACGGGGAGCGTAGGACCTCCTTCGTCCGGCCTAACCACAACCGAAGGATAAGTTCGGCCATGGCTGAGAACGCCCATAGCACACCCGCGCCTGCGCGGGCAGCGGACGCACGCGCCAGCATTCTGGCGGCGCTCCTCGCCCCTCTTCTGATCTCCGTGGCTCTGTTCGGCATGGGCTCGCCCGATCCCGTCGCGTCCGGCCGGGCTTACGCCGTGGAGCAGGTCCGATGAGCGGGGTGGAGGCGACAGCGACAACTCATCAGAAGAAGCGCTCGCGACGGTCACCGGACCGCCCCGCTTCGGCTGGTGCGACAGACGGGAGTATCGCCCGTCAGTTTCCGCTCGACATGCGGGCCTTGCCGAACGTTCCAAAGACGGAAGCGGAGTTGAAAACTCGGGCGATGTTCGCGCGAATCCTGAACGAACAGGCTGATGAACTGCGCCGACGGAACCTCGCCAACGCCGTAAAACTGGCGATCGAGGCGGCGGCGGGCCGTGGTGAACTGGTCGATCACTTCGCAGAGCTGGGACGCCGGTTCGGCGCCAGCACCGATACCGAGCCCCGCCAGAGCAGGCAGAGGCGGTTGTCAGTCATCGAGGGCGGCCGCTTATGAGCGCAACGTCACACCCCTGCGGGCGCCCTGTTCAGTCGTAATTTGATGCCCTGTTGAAATGTTCATTATGATCAACAATTCGGGTGGACATAGGTAAATGTCGCTCTTATCTGTCGATGGGCGGAAAGGAGACGCTTTGCCTACGTTCAAAAAAAGCCAGACCGTGCATGCCCTTTGGCAAACACTCAAGAACCCGGCTCACAAGACCGCGCCTGCGCCGGCCCTGTTCATCCGGCGCTATGACAAGCTTCTGTCCGTAGACGTGCCGCTCAATCGCGACGAGCGGGCGGGCCAGGCGGGTTATGATAACGAGATGACTGCCGCTCAGGTTTTTCTGATGGCCGTCGCCCTGGTTCTTATGGACTCGGGGCTCGGTCTCGGGACAGCCGGGTTCTTCGTTCATCATGCGCGCGAAAGTCTTCTTAAGCAGTATGAAAGAATCATGTTGCCGCAGAACCGGCCGTCTTACCTCAACGAGAAAGACCGGGAAGACCTCACGGTGTGGCTCCTGCTGCAAAACCGAGATATGCAGGAACTTTATCCGGCCTACGACCGGAGCAAAATCGAAGGATGGGGAGGCAAGGGCCTGCCTCCGCTGATCATCAATCCGCGATACGCCTTCGGCAAGAATGGAAGAAATGTGACTCTCGACGCCTATATCAGCGGCGGCACACATAACCATGTGCTGGTTGTTGAACTGGCGAGGCTGGCGTCAGTTCTGACCCATAACCTTAAGCACGCTCCTGTCTTGCGTCGTGGCCGGCCGTCATGACGACCGTTTACATTAATGAACACCAAAACAGGAATTATTTTATGAACCTTCATTCCATGCCGTCGCAACTGTCGCCCGAGGATGGCGCGCGCGTGCTGACCGAGAAACAGGCTTCTGAATTTCTGGGCATATCCGGCCGCACGTTGCAAAACTGGCGCAGGACCGGCGACGGGCCGTCCTATGTCCAGATATCCCAACGGCGGATCGGATATTCTCTCAAGGCGCTGCGTGATTGGGTCGCCGCACGATCAGTCCGCTCCACCAGCCACGCGACTGTTCGCCTGATCGGCGGTGCGACTTGAGCGGCGCAGGGCCTGCGGCGGCGGGCCTGAGCCTGCGCCTTCTCGCTTATCTCGGTCTCATGCACCCTGACACAACCACCAGGTGGACCGTAGATCAGATTGAGGAACTTCAGGCTGGCGCACGGACAATTTGGGCGGAAGTCGATCTCTATTGCGACGGCCCGGCGGCCTCTGTCCTGACGCGCGCCATAAGCGCCGTGACGAGCCACGATCCAGACTGGTGGCCCGGCGCCTTTGTGCTGCGTGGCGTTGATCGGGCGACGCCCATGGACATCATCGATCTGACGTTGCCCGCACTTTGGGGCACGGAGTGGCTTCAGCGCGTTACCGCGGCCTTGCCTGCCACTCGCGCCCGCTTTGCCGCCGAATTGAGGCTGGACACACTGGCCGGCATTATGAATGACCGTCTGGAAGATCTCCGGGCGGCGGCTGAGGCCGATCGTCCGGTGGAAGCATCCGAGCGGGTCGAGGACGCAATTGCGCGTGCCGGCGCGGCTCTTACAAAATTAGGTCCGGTCTGGATCTTTGGTAATCCGGATGGATCCGCAGCGCTTGCCGTGAGCCCTCCGGAGTGGCGATCTCATGCGTCGCTCTGACGCCGCGACACTGGCGGGACTTCTGGGCGAGCGCGTCATGGCGCTGGCGCCGGAGCTGCTGCCACACGGCAGGCGTGACGGTTCGGAGTGGCGGTGCGGTTCGCTTGCGGGCGAGAAGGGCCAGTCGCTGGGCGTGCGCCTGACCGGGCCGCGCCGGGGCGTCTGGGCCGACTTCTCGTCCGGCGAGAAGGGGGACGCGCTTGACCTCGTGGCGGCCGCGCTGTTTGCAGGGAACAGGCGCGATGCGATGGACTGGGCCAGACGCTGGCTCGGCCTTGGCGACGGTCCGGTTCCGGAGCCGATGCGCCGGAGCATTTCCGAAAAAGTGAATACCTCTGACGCCGACGAACAACGTCGTCGCGCCGCCGCGCGCAGGCTGTGGCATGAAGCCCCTGCCGGAATCGCAGGAACGCCGGTCGAGGCGTATCTGGCCGGGCGCGGGATCGATATGCGCTCGCTGGGCCGGGCTCCCGGCGCGCTGCGCTTTCACCCTGCCGTCTGGTGCGGCGAGGTCCGCCGCTCCCTGCCTGCGATGCTGGCGGCGATCTGCGCACCGAACGGCAAGCAGGTCGCGGTCCACCGGACATGGCTTGCGCAGTCGCACTCCGGCTCCTGGCGCAAGGCGGAGCTTGCGACGCCAAAGAAGGTCATCGGCGGCTTCGCGGGCGGTTGCATCCGCCTGTGGCGCGGCGAGTCCGGAAAATCGCTGAGCATGGCGGAGAACGGCGAGAGCGTGATCCTTGCGGAGGGGATCGAGACCGGGCTTTCGGTCGCGCTCGCCTGCCCGGAGCGTCGCGTCCTGTGCGCGGTGTCGCTGGGCAATATGGCGTCGGTGATTCTGCCCGACGCCATCACTGAAATCATCATCGCGGCCGACAACGATTCCGGCAACGCCACCGCCCGGAAGGCGCTCGACGCCGCATGCCGTCAATTCATCGGGCAGGGCCGCGCGGTGCGCGTCGCCATGCCGAACACAGAAGGCCGGGACTGGAACGATGTCATCCGGGAAGATCATGGACAATCAGAAGAAGCCAGACGGTCGTAAACGGGTTCGTGACGCGATCGCCAGCGCCGGCGTCGTGAGCCTGTCCGTCGTCGGCGGAACCGACGCCCGGGCCGAGGCGGCCAGTCCGCCGCCGGGCGTCTCACGCCGGTTTCGCATGACGCCTGACGGGCTGTTCCGCAAAAGCGGCGATGACGACAAGCCTGATATCTTTGTCTGTGGCCCGCTCGAATGCCTGGCCGAGACCCGCGACGCCGAGGGCAATGGCTGGGGCCTGCTGATGGGCTGGAAAGACCGGGACGGGCGGCGCCATGAAGAGGCGTTCCCCCGGTCCATGTTTGCAGGCGATTGCGGCGAGTTGCGCAGCCGCATGGCCAATGGCGGCTTGACGCTCGCCTCTGGCGCCGCCGCGAAGAATGCTTTCGCCGAATGGCTGGCGATGATCCGCACGGACGAGCGGGCGCGCAGCGTCGCGCGGATCGGCTGGCACGCGCTCCCGAGCGGAACAGCCTATGTCCTGCCCTCCATGACGTTTGGCGCGACGGGCGAGCGCGTGGTGCTGCAACAGGACGCGCCGGAGCCCGACCTGTTCGGCGTGGCGGGCACTGCCGCCGAGTGGCGGGCGCGGGTAGGCGAGATCTGCAGGGGCAATTCGCGCCTGACGCTGGCGGCCTGCGACGCGCTGCTGGCGCTGGACGAACTTGGGCAGCTCGATCCGCGCGAGGCGGGCGACACGGCCTATATGCTGGCCAACGGCGCAGGCAAGGCGCGCGCGAACCGCACCGGCGGGGCGCGGGCGGTGTCGCGCTGGCGCGTGCTGTTCCTCTCCACCGGCGAGCGGACCCTTGCGGATCTCAACGCGGAAGCCGGACGCCCCACGAAAGCGGGGCAGGAGGTGCGGTTCGTCGACGTGCCTGCGGACGCTGGCGCAGGCCTCGGCCTGTTCGAGGCGCTGCACCACGCTGACACCGCCGGAGAGCTGGCCGAGTATCTGCGCGCGGAGACGGGGCGGCTCTACGGCGCGCCGTTCCGGACGTTCATGGAGCGTCTGACCGGTCGCCTGACGGCCGAGGGGCTTCCGCAGTTGCGCGAGGCGCTGCGGCTGCGCGTGGCGGCCCTGTCTGAGCATTACCTCCGCAACTGGCCGGACGCGTCGGGGCAGGTGCGCAGCGTGTCCAGGCGCTTTGCGATCGTGGCGCTGGGCGGAGAGCTTGCGACGCAGTTCGGCCTCGCCGGCTGGGACGCCGACACGGCCCCGGAGCTGGTCCGCGTGTGTTTCGAGGACTGGCTGCGCGCGCGCGGCACGACGGGGCGACGCGAGGACGAGCAGGCCGTCGAGCAGCTGCGGGACTTTATCTCGCGCAACGGCGAGGGACGTTTCGAGCGCTGGGTTGACCCGCGGGTCACGGATGCGCCGCAGAGCGGGGCGTCAGAGCCGCCGGGCGAGCGGTTTCGCACGCAGATGCGCGCTGGCTGGAAGCGCTGGCAAAAGCTCGATGACGGCGCGACGGACTGGCAGTTCTATCTCACCAGCGCCGGCATGAAGGAGGCGCTGGCGAGGCTGAACGGGCGGGACGCAAAGAAGGTGCTGGTCGAGCGCGGGTTTCTCAAGCCGGGCGCCGACGGAAGGGTGGCCCGTGTGATCAGTCCGCCGGGGCTGGGGGCCGTGCGCGCCTATGAGGTCAGGGCGGGGATACTCGGGGCAGATGCGGGGGACGCGGGGTGATCACTTTTTTACGTTTAGCCTTAAGACACAACCCCAACATCTCGCTCACCCAAGTGCTTCATTGTTGGCACCTCATTAACAGAAGCCTACACCCTTTAGGGCTCAGGCAAGTAACAGCTACGAGTGGCAGTAGCTAGAAAAACTCAACCGTCCATCATGAGGGCAGTGATGCAGAGATTCGCCCACTCGGTCCCAGGACAACCCGAAGAAAACTGGGAACCCCTGTCGGATCACCTCTCGCTGGTAAGCCGCTTCGCCTCAACATTCGCCACAGCGTTCGGGGCGCAGGACATCGCCCAGACAATGGGGTTACTGCACGACATAGGTAAAGTCTCGCTGCCATACCAGTTTTATATCCGCAACCCGCCCGAGGCCGGTTCAGCAAAAGGACCCGATCACAGCAGCGCTGGCGCACAAGAAGCAATCCACCTCTATGGCGAAGGCCTTGGTCGCCTCATGGCATTTGGCATCGCAGGGCATCATGCCGGTTTGATGGATAGTCGTGGCCACGGAATGGGGAATTTACAGGGGCGCTTGAGCAAGGAAATCGAAAATTACCAAGGATGGCAGGATTATGTTGGCGAGTTGCCCGCACCGGATACACTCAAGAACTTCCTGAAGACGTTAAGACCGAATGGTATTGATCCCACATTCTCTCCGGCATTTCTCATTCGCATGCTGTTCTCGTGTCTGGTCGACGCCGACTTTCTTGCGACGGAACATTTTCTTGCAAATGCGCAAGAGGGCGTAGCGCCGCCGCGAGGCGGCCAGTTGACATCTGAACATCTCGATATAGTCCGCGCTCATCTACGCAAGCATCGTCGCGCAGACTCACCCGTCAACCGCCTGCGCTCGCAGATACTCGATCATGCGAATGGAAAAGCCTTCCTACCGCCGGGGTTGTTTACGTTGACTGTTCCTACAGGAGGCGGAAAGACGCTCACATCGCTCAGCTTCGCTATGGAGCACGCGACAATCCACAATTTGCGACGTATTGTTTACGTCATCCCTTATACATCTATCATCGAGCAAACAGCGCAGATTTTTCGTGAAGACGTCGGACTCGGGGACGATGTTCTGGAGCACCATTCCAGCTTCGATTGGGACCGACAAGCCCCGACGCAAGAAGGGGATGCCGAAAGCGAGGGACCCGCCGGCCTGGCTAAGCTCAGACGCGATGCACAGAATTGGAATGCGCCCGTTATCGTCACAACGTCTGTTCAATTTTTCGAAAGCCTGTTCGCCGCGAGGACAAGCCAAGCACGCAAACTCCATAATCTCGCGCGCAGCGTCATCATTCTGGATGAAGCGCAATCGATGCCGGTCCATCTCCTGCGCCCATGCATGGCGGTTATAGATGAACTGGCTAAAAACTATGGGGCCAGCGTGATTTTGTGCACTGCGACCCAGCCCGCCTTGCGCTCTCAGGACGGCGCGTTACCGTTAAAACAGAAGAAAGCCCACGATGGACCGGATATCCCGGACGGTCTGGAGATCACGGATGACCGCGAACTCGCGCCCGATCCGCGGCAATTGTATGAACGGCTGCGGCGGGTCGCGGTAGAATGGCCAAACGACGCCGTGGACGATCCCTGGATAGCCAGTCGTTTCGCAGAACAGCGGCAAATGCTTTGCATCGTCAACAGTCGCGCCCATGCGCGGGATTTATTCAACGCCATTCGCGAGCAGGAAGGCGCATTCCATCTGACCACGCTAATGTGCGCGCGCCACCGGCGGGCGGCGTTGGCCAAAATACGTAGTCGCCTGGCGTCCGGCGCCCCTGCGCGGCTTGTCGCCACGAGCCTGATCGAGGCGGGCGTCGATGTGAGCTTTCCCGAAGTCTGGAGGGCCGCAGCGGGCCTGTCGAACATCGCGCAGGCCGCCGGTCGCTGTAACCGCAGCGGGGAACTGGGCGAACTGGGCCGCGCTTTCGGGCGGGTGGTTGTGTTCGAACCGGCTGAAACGTCAGGACGTCCATCAATGCCGCGTGCGATGAGTCCGTTTTATCAGGCAGCAAAGAACGCCCGCAGAGTTATCGAGAGGGATGAAAACGCCGATATACTCGGTCTGGAGGCCATTCGGGACTATTATCGCTGGCTTTACTGGGATCAGGGGCACGTCGCGCTCGATAAGGCACGATCACCGGATGGCTCCACGGTAGCAATCATGGAGGAAATCCGCGATACGTGCCGCAAACTCGACTTTCCGTTCGCACGCATCGCCGAAGCGTTTCATATGATCGACGATGTCATGGACCCCGTGATCGTAAAATGGGACGACGAGGCTAGGGCCGCCGTCGAAAGCCTCCACAACCCCACTCTGGCGACCGCAGCCGTCCAGCGGCGGTTGCAGCAGTATGTGGTCCCCGTGCCGAGCGTCATACGCACGGCGTTGCTTGGCAGCGGCGCCGTGCAGGCCATACGTCCGGATCTCTACGGCGATCGCTTTGTCGTGCTGGAGAGCGAGTCGCTTTATGATCCCATGGTCGGTCTGCGACTGGACGATCCGACCTGGCGGTCGAGCGAAAGCAATGTGATGTGACTACATGCCTGTCGCAGGAGCGTGTCAGCGATGCAGTCCGTCGTTGGGGGGGTAAGTGAGGGAAGCAATTCCTAACTTCAACTTGTGTGCAGTTTTCTTCTCTTGACAATATTGATTGACGAAAAAGCGCCGCCCACTATACACGAATGGTGTCTAGGAACGACTCCCGGCAAAGGATGATCCTAGACACCCGTGAATTTATCACGACGCTACCTGCCCAGCCTGAGGCAGAAGAAAGGAGGAGCGCTATGTGGAACATAGCCCGTTTATTATCCTGTTGGAAACACCTCTCCTTGGGCGTTAGCCTCCCTTGAGGCCGAAACGCTTGAGGAGAGTGTTTCCAAAATTACTGTGGATTGAAACAACTTTGTAGCGGTTCTACTTCTTCTTGATAATGTCGCCCCTCGAAAGAGGGGCGTGGATTTTTGTTGTATTTATTGAATTCGAATGAGCAATGGATATGCGGAGGTAAATTTCAATAAAATTGAAGTTTTATTTTTGCGATTGTCGAAATTTTAAAGGGACGATTCGTCTTGACCATTCGATTGCACGTCTGGGGCGAGCGGGCCTGTTTTACCCGCCCTGAAATGAAGAGCGAGCGCGTCAGTTACGACGTCATGACCCCTTCCGCAGCGCGCGGAATACTTGAAGCCATACACTGGAAGCCTGCGATCCGCTGGCATGTCGATCGCATCCATGTCCTGAAGCCTGTCCGCTTCCAGTCGATCCGTCGCAACGAAGTGGGGGCGAAGGCGAGCGCCGCGAACGCCCGTAGCGCCATGGCGCGCGGCACGACCGAGGGGCTGGGCCTTGTCGTTGACGAGAATCGACAGCAGCGGGCTTCGCTCGTGCTGATCGACGTCGCCTATGTCGTCGAAGCGCATTTCACGATGACCGACCGGGCGGGACCGGAAGATGGCGCCGCCAAACATATCAGCATGTTCAACCGACGCGCAGCGCAAGGGCAATGTTTCCACCGCCCCTGTCTGGGTGTGCGCGAGTTCGCTGCGGAGTTCGCATTGGTTCCTGAGGGCGCACCGCTGCCGCCCAGCGAATTGCCCGATGACAAGCGGGATGCTGACTTCGGCTGGATGTTGCATGACATCGACTTCGCCCATGGAAACGAGGCCCGCTTCTTTCGCGCCCAAATGAGGAACGGCGTGATCGACGTGCCGCCCTTCGCTTCGGAGCAGGTCGTCGGATGACACTTCTTCAGGCGCTGAGCGCCTATTACGACAGGCTTGAAGGCGTCGCTGCGCCGGGGTGGAGCCCGGAGAAATTCGGCTGGTGCGTCGTGATCGATCGCGACGGGGCGGTCGTTGATGTCGAGGACCGGCACGACGTGTCGGGGAAGAAACCGCGCGTCCGGACCTATGTCGTGCCTGCGGCCGTCAAGCGGACCGTGGGCGTCGCCCCCAATTTCCTTTGGGATAAAAGCGCCTATGTGCTGGGTCGCACGGCGGGGGAAGGCAGGCGCACCGCCCAGGAGCATGAAGCCTTCGTCGCCATGCACCTGAAACGTCTTGCCGGAACCAGTGACGCCGGGCTCGCCGCGCTCAGCGCGTTCCTTGAGAGCTGGAAACCTGAGCGCTTCGACGAGAGCAGCAAATTCCGCACGGAAATGCTCGACGCCAATTTCATGTTCAGGCTCGACGGCGATCGGGAGTTTCTGCACGAGCGTCCTGCGGCGCGCGCGCTGGTGGAGGCCGCGTCAGCCGATCAGGATTCCGAAAGCGTCTTCTGCCTTGTCTCGGGAGAAATTGGCGCGCCCGCGCGTCTTCATCCCACTATCAAGGGCGTCGAGGGCGCACAAACGGCAGGTGCGGCGCTCGTCTCTTTCAACCTCGACGCGTTCACGTCCCTTGGCAAGGTGCAGGGCGGCAACGCGCCGACCAGCGCCGCCGCCGCGTTTCGTTACGGCGCGGCGCTCAATCACCTGCTGACCCGCGACGGCCCCAATCGCGTTCGACGACCCATCGGGGACGCGACCGTCGTTTTCTGGGCGGATTCGGGCGACAGAAAATCCGCCGAGGCCGCAGACTCCCTGTTTGGAGATTGGCTCGGCGGGGATATTTCGGAAGCGGACGCCGACGCCGCCGAGACCCGCGAGATCGCCTTGCAGATGGAGGCGGTGGCGAAGGGCCGCCCGCTTTCGGAGTTGCGTCCGGATATCGAGCCCGGCACGCGTTTTCACGTGCTCGGCTTGTCGCCCAACGCGGCGCGGCTGTCAGTGCGCTTCTGGCTGACGGACAGCCTGGACGCGTTCGCCCGTCGGCTGGCGCAGCATTACATGGATCTTCGGGTCGAGCCTCCGCCGTTCAGATGGGGCGTCGCACCCTCGTTCAACCAGATTCTGGCCAACACGACCGCCCTGCAGCGGAAATTCGAGAATATTCCGCCGCTTCTGGCCGGGGAGATGATGCGCGCCATCCTCTCCGGGGCGCGCTACCCGCAGAGCCTTCTGGCGACCGTCCTGATCCGCCTGCGCGCGGGGGACGATCCCCTGAGCGGCTGGCACGTCGCCGTTATCTGCGCGGTGCTGAACCGTGATCATCGTCTGGACCCCAAAAAGGAGGATATGCCTGTGAGTCTCGCTATCGACGCGCCCAGCAAGGCCTATCAGCTAGGCCGACTTTTCGCCGTGCTGGAGACGGCGCAGCGCATGGCGCTGGGCCGGGTCAACGCCAGCATACGCGACCGGTATTTCGGGGCGGCCTCAGCCACGCCGGCCAGCGTTTTCCCCCTGTTGCTGCGCGGCGCACAGAACCACCTGGGCAAACTGCGCAAGGCGGGCAAGGGCGGATGGCTGGAGCGGGAAATCGAGGACATCCTCGATAAGCTTTCGCCGGATCTGCCGCGCGCCCTGCCGCTTGCCGAACAGGGGCGGTTCGTCGTGGGCTATTACCATCAGCGCAAAGAACAGTTCAAAGGCCGACCGGACGCCGCCGCCGAGCTTGAAGCGGCGGACAGCGCGGATGACGAAGGGGATAATTCATGAGCACACCGGTCACCAATCGCCACGAGTTCGTTCTCTATTTCGACGTGACGAACGGCAATCCGAACGGAGACCCGGATGCGGGCAACATGCCGCGTCTCGACCCGGAGACAAACCTGGGGCTGGTCACTGACGTGGCGCTCAAGCGCAAGGTCAGAAATTACGTTTCCATAGCCTCTGACAACAGAATTTACATGTCGGAGGGATCGACGCTCAATCTGCTGCACAAGGAGGCGTGGACCGCGGTCATGCCGCCGGTCGCCAAGGCGGACGATTACAAGAAGCTGCCCAAGGAGGAGGCCAAGGCGCGCGAGTTGACGGCCTGGATGTGCTCCAATTTCTGGGACGTCCGGACGTTCGGGGCCGTCATGTCCACGGGGGTCAACGCAGGTCAGGTGCGCGGCCCTGTCCAGTTCAGCTTCGCGAAATCGGTCGAACCGATCCTGCCGCTGGAAATCTCCATCACGCGTATGGCCGCGACGACGGAAAAGGACGCGGAGGAGAAAGGAGGCCGCACCATGGGGCGCAAGCACATCGTGCCCTATGGCCTCTACCGCGTGCATGGATACGTCTCGGCGCCGCTGGCCTCTCACCCGGTCAAGGGCACGGGTTTCTCCGAAGACGATCTTGAACTGCTCTGGCAGGCGTTGGGCTCGATGTTCGATCATGATCGTTCCGCTGCGCGTGGCGAAATGGCGAGCCGCAAGCTGATCGTGTTTCGCCACCAGAGCGCGCTGGGCAACGCTCAGGCGCAATCGCTGTTCGAACGCGTTCGCACGTTGAGAGCGTATCAGGGCGTGGCCTACGAAATCGGCAGCGAGCCGTACTACGCCTCGACCGACAACTGGCCGCCAGCCCGCCTGTGGGAAGATTACCGCGTGAGCGTGGATCGGGATAACCTCCCCCCCGGCATCGAAATTATCGAGCGATAACGCCCCGATGATGCAGCAACCGCCACTGGACCCGGACGTCGAGGACGCACTGGTTCCGGTGTCGGCGTTGCAGCATTATCTATTCCGCCCTCGACAATGCGCGCTGATCCATGTCGAGCGCATCTGGACGGAAGACGGCGCCACAGCGGAAGGTAGGATTCTGCACGAGAGGGTCGACGGCGGCCGGCCCGATCGACGGCAAGGGGTCAGGACTGCACGAGGCATAGCGCTAAGGTCTTTGAAATTTGGTCTGGCGGGCAAGGCCGACGCCGTCGAATTCCGTGACAAAAACACCCAGCCTTACCCGGTGGAATACAAACGCGGCAGCCCAAAGGCGCATAGGGCGGATGAGGTGCAGCTTTGTGCGCAGGCGCTGTGCCTCGAAGAAATGTTTGATCGTGAGATCGATGAGGGAGCGCTTTTCTACGCCCGGACGAAGAAGCGCGTCGTTGTCCGCTTCGACGCTGCATTACGTGAACTGACTATCCGTATCGCCGTGGAAGTACGGGCCATGATTCAGGAGGGCGTCACGCCGCCACCACACGTCATGCCAGCGTGCAAAAGGTGCTCGTTACTTGAGCAATGTCGTCCGCACCAAATAGAAAAACCTAAAAGACTACAGCTATGGCTTGCCAGGCAAGTTGACTGATTGAGTGGGGAACGGTCAATGCGGCGACATCTCAACACCATATACGTGACAAGCGAAAACGCATGGTTGCGCAAAGACGGCGCAAACATCGTCGTGGAAGTGGATGGCAAGGAACGCGGCAGATCACCACTACATATGATAGGCGGCGTCGTCTGTTTTGGGCATGCAGGCGCGTCGCCAGCCTTGATGGCGGCTTGTGCTGAATCAGGAATCGCCCTGTCCTTTCTGACGCCCCACGGAAAATTCCTTGCGCGGATGGAAGGACCGCGCACCGGGAATGTTTTGTTGAGGCGCACGCAATACCGCGTCTCCGATGACCCAGCACTGACAGTACCAATCGTGCGCGGTATTGTTTCCGCAAAAACCGCCAATCAACGCACCGTCCTGCGTAGGGCACTGCGCGACCATGGGGAACGGAAGGACGATACGGCGCGCGGCGTTCTTCAAAGCGGAGAAGAACGCTTGAGCCACATAGCGCGTCACGCCGTCGCAGCAGACGAAGTAGCAGTTTTACGCGGATATGAAGGCGAGGCCGCTGCTGTGTACTTCGGCGCTTTTGACACAATGATCCAAGGGGACCGAGAGTCGTTTCATTTCCGCGGTCGGTCTCGGCGTCCTCCGCTCGACCGTATGAACGCCCTGATGTCATTTCTTTACGCAATGCTGGGGCATGACTGCCGTTCAGCGCTGGAAAGCGTAGGCCTTGATCCTCAGGTCGGCTTCCTACACGCTGATCGACCCGGACGCGCGAGCCTCGCCCTCGATTTGATGGAAGAACTGCGTCCTGTTCTGGCGGATCGTCTCGCGTTGACGCTCGTCAACCGGGGGCAAGTCAGGGCGCAAGATTTTGCCATCGATGAAGGCGGCGCCGTTTCCCTCAAAGAGGAGGGCCGCAAGGCCGTTCTGATCGCTTGGCAGGAACGCAAGAAGCGCGAACTACGACATCCTTTTCTTGACGAGACTTTGCCTCTGGGACTGGTTCCGCACGTGCAGGCTTTGCTGCTCTCACGCCATTTGCGCGGAGATCTGGACGGTTATCCTCCATTCATCTGGAAATAAGCGATGCTGATGCTGGTCACCTATGATGTGAGCACCCTCGACGTCGAGGGGCGCCGCCGATTGCGACGGGTGGCGCGGGCGTGTCTGGACCTGGGGCAGCGCGTGCAAAATTCGGTATTTGAATGCGAGGTCGATCCTGCACAGTGGACCATGTTACGAGCCAGACTTTTGGCAGAAATCGATCAGAGCAAGGACAGCCTACGCTTTTACAAACTAGGCGCCGATGGGAAGACGCGGGTTGAACATCATGGTACCAAGCCCATACTCGATCTCGACGGTCCTCTGGTTTTCTGAGCCTGCGCGAAGGTGAGTCTGTTTGCTTGGAAGCAGGAGGCTCGCGCGTGAAAAATGTCAATAAAAAACAGCGGACTAGAACTTGCGCCACGCCCCATAGATTCGATATGCCCTACGTTTCGTACGAGGTTCGCGCGAAAGGCAGAATTTATTCTTTTCTGACAGCGATATAGGATGAGGTGGGTCGCCTCCCGTGCGGAGGCGTGGATTGAAACAAAACTTCGCCGATGTCGTGGCCTTTGGCGCGCATGTCGCCTCCCGTGCGGAGGCGTGGATTGAAACATCGTGGTTGCCCTCGGCCATGATGACGTGAACGTCGCCTCCCGTGCGGAGGCGTGGATTGAAACGATGCGGAGCCAAGAGTAGCGCCACTATCATTTAGGGTCGCCTCCCGTGCGGAGGCGTGGATTGAAACCTACTGATTGGAGGGTCTGTCGAACCACAAAATGTCGCCTCCCGTGCGGAGGCGTGGATTGAAACTGGCCGCGCCCCGCCGCCGGTTCGGCGTGGCTGGTCGCCTCCCGTGCGGAGGCGTGGATTGAAACCACTCCGGCACCGGCACCGGGACGGATGCCGATGGTCGCCTCCCGTGCGGAGGCGTGGATTGAAACCCCAATTTTGCCAACTCCGCATGCGGCTATAGATGTCGCCTCCCGTGCGGAGGCGTGGATTGAAACCAGAGGGGCGGCCCCCGATCTGCCGCACGCGCACGTCGCCTCCCGTGCGGAGGCGTGGATTGAAACGCAGGCATGAGGCATGCGAGATCATGATGCGCGGGTCGCCTCCCGTGCGGAGGCGTGGATTGAAACTCTCCTTTCATGAGCGGTTCGCAGAACAGGGAAGGTCGCCTCCCGTGCGGAGGCGTGGATTGAAACTCGCTATAGGGAACAGTGATGTAGATCCGCTCCGGTCGCCTCCCGTGCGGAGGCGTGGATTGAAACAGGGACTTCTTGGTCTCTTCCGCTACTGACCAGGTCGCCTCCCGTGCGGAGGCGTGGATTGAAACAAGAGCAGTCGCGGCTTCTGCCGTTGTAATATCGTCGCCTCCCGTGCGGAGGCGTGGATTGAAACGTCGCGACGCATGAATAGATGTAGGTGGCGTCAGGTCGCCTCCCGTGCGGAGGCGTGGATTGAAACTAGCCTCCGGCTGCGGCTTGAAGCCAGCGGAGCAAGCTGGTCGCCTCCCGTGCGGAGGCGTGGATTGAAACTCCGATGCCGCCTATCAGAAACGTCGATGGCAAGTCGCCTCCCGTGCGGAGGCGTGGATTGAAACACTGCCGACCAGATGCGCGCTTACGGCGAGCAGTGTCGCCTCCCGTGCGGAGGCGTGGATTGAAACATTGCCGACGCCATCCGCGCGAGGACCACGCCATGTCGCCTCCCGTGCGGAGGCGTGGATTGAAACAGTTGCTCCCATGAGAGAGATGCAGCCTCTTCCTGTCGCCTCCCGTGAGGAGGCGTGGATTGAAACGATAGCAAGGTTATCGTCGATTAATCTCGGAATGCTTCAATAGGGCAAGCTCTAGTGGAGCAGAGTAGAACCTGCCCTTT
>NZ_JOPL01000008.1 GCF_002153745.1 Acetobacter sp. DsW_063
CGCACGCCGCCACGACGGGAGACCGGTCGCACGCTGCTACGACGGGATACCGGGCGCACGCTGCTACGACGGGATGCGGGTCGCACGCCGCCACCACGGGATACGGGTCGCACGCTGCCACGACGGGAGACTGGTCGCACGCTGCTACGACGGGAGACTGGTCGCACGCCGCCACGACGGGAGACTGGTCGCACGCCGCCACGACGGGAGACCGGGCGCACGCTGCTACGACGGGGAGCAAGGCACACGCCGTATGCGTCGGCATTGGTGGACGCGTAAAAATTGGCGCGAATGGATACGGGATGCTCACGTGGAATGATGGGGCGCGCGACAGGACCGTCACAATCTACGAGGGGGAGGATGGGGTCGAGGCTGGCGTTTGGTACGAATTGCGCGATGGGAAGCCTATTCGGTGTGATGATGAGGAGAACGCAGCATGACCCTCCTGAAGCAACTCGGCCTCGTTGGCGACGGCATTAAGCCCGCGCTGAACTGCCTGATGCTCGGCGCGTCTGTGATGGGCGTCGCATGCATCTTGGCTTTTTCGTGGTGGGTGTGATGGGCGAGCGTGTGGAGAAGTTCACGAATGGACCGCTGCATGTAGATTTCGGCGAATGCATCCGCATAAAGGATGAGAGCGGAACGGTAGCAACCGTAACGCACGTTCATCTTACAGGACGGAGAAATCCTGAGCAGGTTATCGCCAACGCCCACCTGATCGCCGCCGCGCCGGAGCTTTATGAGGCGCTGGAAGAAACTCTAGAGCAAGCCATTGCTTGCTTTACTCACCATTACGGGGAGAACCCTGAAGGCGGCTCATTACCTGAGTATATTACGAAAGCGCAGTCCGCCCTCGCCAAAGCCCGAGGCGAGTCATGACGCCCCGCGACATCCTGCTCGTCTATCTGGCCACGACGCCGCTCCTGATCGGGGCTTTGTATTACTGCATTAAATTGGCTCTTGAGGCCGCTGCTATGGGGGTTTGGTGATGAGGTTCTTGAAGCTAACGACGGGCGGATCGTCCATTTATGTAAACTTCTCAAGGGTAATTTGCTTTTTCAGGCCGAATGGTTGTGGCGTAACCTTGATATCTTTGAGTGACGAGGAAATCGAAAAAGTCTCCGAAACGCCTGCACAGATCATGGAAATGCTCACAGACTAATCGCCCCGCGCGACCCGGTGCATGACGCCGGGTTAGGTGGACCGATTGAGGTCGTGAAATGGAGAATTGGAAGATGGCTAAGTTCATTATCTTGACTGACAAAAATGGGTCAAGATCGGCTGTAAACCTTGATTCCGTGGCAGAGATTACAGAGAACGATGACGGCGTGATTGTTACATATTGCTCTGGCAATAACGAAGTCGCTCTCTGCGGTAAATTCTGCGAATCATTCGATCAAGTCATCGGAAAGGTAAATTCAGTCCTCGCCGACTCTTAAATCAGCCGATGTTTCCGGGGCTTCGGTCCCGGTTGCACCGACCGATTGAGGTCATGGATTTTCTCTGAGGAGAAGGAAGATGCGCTTAATTGACGCAACATTTTACGAGAACGCGCCGTATCTCGGCTCGATGCCCGACGACGTGATCAACAGATACGAGGCGCGCGATAACCTCGCTCGGCAGGTGCTGTCGTTTGTCGAAAGCCTGCGCCGTGTCAACCCCGACGCCGAAATGGAGAAGAAGCACGGCCAGTTCCTGCAGGACGCGATCGACCAGTTGTCGGAGTTCAGCACGACACTGACAGCAGAAGCGCGCGACTTGCTGAACACCGACAACGAGCGCCCGGCGCTGCGTGTTGTCGGCGGTCGTGATGTGGAGCCTGCAGC
This sequence comes from Acetobacter sp. DsW_063, assembly GCF_002153745.1. Taxonomy (GTDB): domain Bacteria; phylum Pseudomonadota; class Alphaproteobacteria; order Acetobacterales; family Acetobacteraceae; genus Acetobacter. Next base: position 1,827 of record NZ_JOPL01000008.1, read on the forward strand.
ATGACCGACGCCCGCCCAATGACCGCGAAGGAAGCGCGGCGCTTCAACGACGCTGTTGCTGACGTTATTTGCTGGCATCAGGGATTCCGCGCCGGGGCACGCATGGGTGACGCCAGCTACAACGAGCCAGGCGGCCTCGATGCGCTCGGCGATCTGCGCACGCACCTTCGCGCTATTTACGGAAAAGCTTAGGATGCCCTTGCAGGATCCCAGCCATGACCCGGACGCGCGATGAGCAGATTGTCGAGTTAGCGAGGCTGCTGCACCGAGGATTTTCCGACGTTATGCGCGAGAATGAGGACGAGGCACGCGATCACTTCACCGAAGCCGAAGCCCGCGCGACCGCCGAGAAAGACGCGCGGATTGCGGAGTTGGAGGGTGGGTTCCTATGGATGGCAACCCGCATGGCTGTCGAGTCAAACATTCGTCGTCCGTATGTCGAGCGATTTGCGAAGGATGCAGGACTTGAAGAAAGGTTGTCTGAGTCTCTGAAAGGAATTGTTTCGCCCATTCTAGACGTTTCGGAAGATTCGGCGATGCTGGATTGGTTGGCCTCGAAAACCGTCCTCGTGTCATGGAACGGACCTGCACCAATAGACCTGGATTCGAAGTGCGATTTCCTGTGGACGTCGGGTGTTTTCACACTCCGCGACGCCATCCGTGCGGCCATGAAAGCAGAGACACAATGATACTGACAACCAAAGAAAAGAAATGGGTCAAGGACGTGAATGCGGTTCTCGCAAAGTGTCCAAGCCCAGATAAGCTTGGTTTCACCACCATAGGAGACAAAGAAATCTCCATATTCGATCAATCAAAGAGTCAAGAGATCGAAGAGATAATGACCCGGAGAGGGTGTTTTAACGCCATAGCAGACGAGCTTGGTGCTTTGGCTCCTGAGAAAATCAAGTTCCCTTCTGAAGTAGAAGCGACGTGGGGGGTAAAAACAATGACCGAACAATGGGACGGACGCCCGCAGAACCCGGAACGGGATGGGTGGCATTGGTTAGGCCAGCGTGGCACTAAGTGGAGAGCTCCGTTTGAGTGGCGGCATGAGGAATATTCCGATGCCGCAGACGAGTGGTTTTGGGATATCGAAGAAGACCCACGCTATCCAGATGAAATGAAGAATTTCATCTACCTCGGGCCATGCCCATCCCCCGAAGAACTCGCAGCCCGCGACGCAGCGACAATCGAGCGGTGCATCGCGCATCTGGAGAATAACGCAAAGCTCTGCGAAGGACTTGTCGCCAATGTCCTGCGCGCGAACGCGGACAGTTTGCGATTCATGGATACACCAGCATGACCCACACACCCTACCAGCGCGGCAGACGGGACGCTGAGCGTGGATCACCGCGCGATATGCCGCATGACGTGATCGGCTCAGACCGCCTCCTGTGGCTCGCCGGATATGACAGCACGGGTGACGCGCCGATCAGCGCTGACGAAATCACCGCCATGACGCAGGCTCTCGACGATTGCGGCATCACGGTAGCGGACGACGAGGTTGCGCCTTTGTTGGCGTCTTATAAGCGATTTTGTGGAGTGGCGGCGTGAGCGGTGAACACTACAAAGTGGGCGAGTTCCAAGCCTGGGATGTAACTCGGTATATGTCGGGGAATATGGCGCAGGCTCTGCAATACGTCCTGCGCTGTGATATCAAGAGTGTTGGTGCAGAGGCTACGCAGGATCTACAGAAGGCGATTGATTTCATAGAGAACTGGGCGGCTAACAATGACATTCCTGCAATGGGGTCGTCCATTGACGTGATCCAAACCGAACACGTGCTCAACGAGATATTGCACCGCTCATCGGAATGGAAGCGGCAAATCGTAAAGCAAATCTTTTGGGCGGACATGGTCGGGGATCTGACGGGCGGACTGGAAACAGGTCAACAGCACATGACGTCCAACGTAATCCCCGCCATCCGCGCAGAAATCGCACGACGGGAGAACGCAGCGTGAGCGCACGACTTATAGGAATCACGGTGCCGGTCGTCGATGGGATGACCGAACCACAGCAGATGCTGGCCTACTGTGCCCGGGTGTCCAGCACGGCGAACCAGACGAACCACGCAACGGGGCCGAAACTGATCCGGTCGCTTCTGACGAGGAAGGAATGGTCGCCTCTGGAGATGGTCAATCTCGTGATCGAGATTGAGACGACGCGCGATATTGCACGACAGATTTTGCGCCACCGTTCGTTCTCATTTCAGGAGTTCAGTCAGCGTTACGCAGTTGTTGACGATGAGCCGACATTTCGAGAGGCGCGCTTGCAGGACCACGGGGATCGTCAGAACAGCATTGAAACAGACGACGAGGAATTGCAGCAGGGCTGGCTAGAAATGCAAGCGCGCGTGAATATAGCAACAGACGATGCGTATTCATGGGCCCTTGAAAACGGAATCGCCAAAGAGGTTGCGCGCGCCGTTCTGCCTGAAGGGATGACCGCCTCACGCCTATACATGGCCGGAATGCTTCGCTCGTGGCTACACTATTGCGAGCTGCGTTGCGACAAGAAAACCCAGAAAGAACACCGCGCCATCGCGTGGCAGGTCCGCGACATTCTGGCCGAGCAGTTCCCGGATATAGCTGATTTACTGCCCAACCGCGCAACCGTAATGGAGGCCGCGAATGTCTGAAACCCGCGCGCAAATCGAATATGACATCGCCGGGGAGTTGATGAAGCTCGGCATGCCGCATGTGGAAGCGCTTATGAAGGCGCGCGAATTAGTCAACAAGGTCCGCGATTGGGTGATCGCGACGCAGGATATTCGGAAGGAGAAAGGGCATGTCTGACGCGATGGAACTGCCGCAGTTGCCTAATCCCGAACATGTGGAATACGCAGCCAGCGCCGATCCCGTGGGAAATCCATGCGATGTTGATGTAAACTGGTACACCGAGAATGCGATGCGCGCTTACGGCGAGCAGTGCGCGCGGGCGGCTGTGGCGGCTGAGAGGGAGCGTGCTGCGTCGATTGCGCATGTTTTCGCAGAGAACCACGGGCAAGGCGTCGCAACTACCCTGTTGCTCCGCCAGTGCGGCCAATTCATCTCGGACGGGAATGACCCTCTCGAACTGCAGGCTGAAATAGACGCTATCAGCGCCGTGAGGGGCACGCGATATCCAGAAGACGGCGGCCTGCCTGACCAGAAACACGAAACGGTGCACACACCGCTTGATACGATCGCGGAAGCCATCCGCGCGAGCACCGCGCCATGACCGACATGATCACGGATCGCATGGTCGAGGCTGGGCATGCCGAATTTATGAAGTTCGGCGGTCATCTGGTCAGCCAGAAAGTCGACCATAAGGAAATGTTCAGACGGTCGTTCACCGCCGCGCTAGCCGAGGCGTGGAGGCCGATCAGCGAGGCTCCGAAGGACCAGCCGTGCCTGATCGCATGGCAGGAAGGGTGTGTTTGGCATATTCGCCGGGCTTATTGGGATGAAAAGTTCGAATACAACTACGATGATGACACCGAGGAGGACGTTTACATCGGCGCGTGGACTGATGATTCCGTCGCAAGCTGGGGTTTTCAGGAGTGCAACTCGTTCGAGCCCACCCATTTCGCGCCCCTGCCCGCCCCGCCAAAGGTGACGCCATGAGTGACCTACTCCCCACATGGGAAGAACTGATGGACGAGGCGTTGCGCCGCCGTCTTATCGTGCCGTGCGTGCCTACGGAGAATGTTGATGGATAAACGTATCGCTGAATGGGGCGCCCTGTGCCGCATCGCGAAGGCTCGCGGGGAGACGCTTCCGCCGTTTCCGCTGAATGCAGCAGAGCGCACGGCGCTGGAGAAGTGCGCAGACAAGCCGCAGCGCTACTTCGATCAGCGCAGGATATTCGACACGCTTCAGGACGCAGGACTGATTAAATTGTCGAAGGGGCTCTGCACGCCAACTGAGTCCGGGCTCGCGCTCATCGGAAGAGGTGGCGAATGAGTGAGGCGATCACGCCGCGCGGCTACTCATTCAAGCGCGCGTCGGCTTATCTTGGGATCTCGCTCAGCACGTTTCGCAAGAGCGTCCTCCCGCGCCTGCAGGTCATCGACATCTCACCAGGGCGAAGGATCGTGCCGAAGGATCAACTCGACAGCATTCTCGACGGCGCAAACCCGACAGCGCCGAAGGTATCTGACAACCCATGGGATGCGAGCCTGAGTTGAGCGTAAAGCTGAAATATATCCAGAAGCTCAAGGACAGGCACGGCAAGCAGCGTTTTTACTTCAGGCGGAAGGGGCAGCGGCCCGTCACGCTGCCCCATCCTGACGCGCCGGAATTTCTCGAAGCCTATTACAAAGCGCTCAATGGCGTCTCTCCCAAAGCCGCGCCTGCGCAATACCACGAGACTGAGCGTTCGCTGCGGGACGTGATCGGGTCATATTATGCGTCGGCGGAATACCGCGCGCTGAAGGTCAGCACAAAGGAAGTGTATTTCCGCCTTCTGGAGCGCGTCCGCACCGAGGAATACTCGAAGTCGCCACTCGCTCGCATGGAGCAGAAGCACGTCCGCATGGTCGTTGCGCGTTATTCGGAATCTCCGACGACCGCAAACCGCATTCTCCGCCTGCTCGGCCAGTTGTGCCAGTTCAGCATCCAGCGAGGGTGGATCGACACTGATCCGACCGTTGGCGTGAAGCGTGCACGCATCAAGACCGAGGGCCACACGCCGTGGTCAGACGAGGATATCGCTCAATATGAGGGTGCGTATCCCATCGGGACAAAGCAGCGGCTCGCGTTGGCGCTCTTTCTTTATACAGGCCAGCGCAAGAGCGACGTGGTGCCGATGCGCGAGAAGGATGTGCATGGCGACCTAATAGCGGTCGTCCAGCAGAAAACGTCCGCCCGACTGATGATACCGATCCATCCAGAATTGCGCCGGTGCCTTGATGTCTGGGAGCCCACGATCAGCGGATACTTCCTGACTCCCGGCTCGAATGGCGACAGGCCGTTCAGCGTTAAGGGCTTCTCCGCCACGATGGGAGATTGGCGACGCGCGGCGGGATTGCCGGATGGCCTATCTCCGCATGGTTTGCGCAAGGCAGCCGCTCGCCGTCTCGCCGAAGCAGGATGCACGCCCCACCAGATCGCGGCCATCACCGGGCATCGGACACTGGCAGAAGTCGAGCGATACACGCGCGACGTGAAGCAGGTTCAATTGGCGCGTGAAGCGATTTCTTTGCTGAAGCCGAGTGTTAAACCCTCAAAGGTTAACACTTCCGACTCGTAAAAAATGGCGGTAAATCGCCACTCTGGCGGACCCGAAAGGATTCGAACCTTCGACCTTCGCCTTCGGAGGGCGACGCTCTATCCAGCTGAGCTACGGGTCCAGCGGGTTCTCCCTACTCCAGACTTCATGCGCTTGCCAAGCTGCAAGAGGCAGTTCCGAGAGAAAAACCTGCCTCTGCCCCATCGCTGCCCCAATTTCGCAGGCAGCGCCCGTTGTCACCGCCCGGCAACCGCCGGTGTTGCGTCGTTAAGCGTGGCCCACACGGCCGCTGCGACGTCGCCTCCGGAAGGAAGCGGCATGTCAGGCGCATTGATCCAGCTTGCAATATCAGCCGTCACCCTGTCCCGCCTCCGATCCCGCAGCATGAGATGATGACCGCCGGGAATCAGATCGCGCCGGACGTTCTGCGGAAGATTGCGCCAGACCAGCGCCATCGCGGCGGACGGAACAAGCTGATCCTGATCGCCGTAAACGAGCAATACGGGGCCACGCAGGTCCCGCGCCGCCCTTGCGGCTCTGGACATGAGGTCGATCAACCCCCGCAACGCGGACAGCTTCGTCGAGCGAAGGGTTAGCGGATCAAAGTAAAGCCTGCGGAGGGCGGCCATATTGTCGCTGGCTGTCACATGCACCGGCAGTTCGCGCCCTGTCACACGACCGTCAGGGGCAAGAGCGGCGGCGATCCGCACGGGCAACGCCGCCACGCCGCCAACGGCCCACACAGCGGGAGCCAGAAGTATGGTTCCTTCGACATGCGGTGCATCGGGGGCGGTCATCGTCAGTATAGCGATCGCGCCGCCCATGCTTTCGCCCATCAAAAAGATCGGCGTGCCGGGGTATGCTTTGGCCAACAGAGCCAGCTCCTCTCGCACATCCCTCACCATGCGGGCGGCGCCGACCCAGTCGCCACGACGCGGCGCTTCGCCAAAGCCGCGTTGGTCAGGGGACCAGAGAACGAGGCCCCGCTCGGCAAGCGTTGGCGCAGCGAACTCCCATGCGTCGCGGCTGTCGTCGAATCCATGCAGTGCGAGAATCGCAGCCCGTGGCCGAGCGGTCGACGTTCCCCAGGTCCGAACAGGAATCTGCGCGCCGTCAGAAAGCCTCAGATCAAAATCGGGCGGAACCCGCCGCGCATCCTCCGCGTAACGCGCAGGAACATGCACCACCGGATCGGCGCTGCATGCGACCGCCAGCGAAGCAACAAGCATGGCGCCGCCCAGAGCCAGACGCCTGTGGAATGCGCCGCACCCGCGAAACGCGGACACAAGGGCGTGCATATGGTTTGAAGTCACGGCGTTCACGCGTATCATTGCCCCGCTTCAAAGGCCAACCGACTTTCCGGTGGGCACGCAGGACAGGACAACCCGATGCTGATCCAGCCTACGAACCCCACGCCGCGCCCGCGCCTCGGCCATGTCGAGACGGTGATCGTCCATACGCGCAAGATTTCCTGCGATGGCGGGCTGGCCGCTCTGGGACACCCCAAGGTCTGGCTGAAGATCGGCGGGCACCAGACTTTCTGCCCCTATTGCTCGCGCCTGTTTGTCCTCGACCCCGCAGCGGGGCACGACGACGCTCACTGAGGCGCACGCCCGGTCTATGAAGATGCGCGCGAACGTGCGATTTCGGCGTTTATGAGCACTCCGACACCGCCGCACCTCGTCCTCATTGACGGCAGCGGCTTCATTTTCCGCGCCTTTCACGCCCTTCCGCCGATGAGCAGCCCCGACGGCGTCCCGGTGAACGCCGTGTTCGGGTTCTGCAACATGCTGACCCGGTTGATGCGCGAGCATGTCGGAACCCATCTGGCCGTCGTTTTCGACACCAGTCGCCAGACATTCCGCTCTGACATCTACCCCCAATACAAAGCCCACCGCCCCGATCCGCCGGAAGACCTGATCCCACAGTTCTCGCTGATACGCGAAGCCACCGCCGCTTTCGGCGTGCCCGGCGTGGAGCTTGCCGGTTACGAAGCGGACGATCTGATAGCGGCGTATGCGCGTACGGTGGCGGAAGCGGGCGGCCAGTGCACGATCGTCTCGTCCGACAAGGACCTGATGCAGTTGCTCGGTCCCAATGTCGACATGCTCGACCCCATCAAGCAGAAGCCCATCGGCCCCACGGAAGTAGAAGCCAAGTTCGGCGTCGGCCCGGACAAGGTGGCCGAGGTGCAGGCCCTGATGGGCGACCCCACCGACAACGTGCCCGGCGTGCCCGGCATCGGCCCTAAAACGGCGTCGGCTCTGATCAACGAATTCGGCACACTCGAAGCCGTGCTGGAAGCGGCGCCGACAATGAAGGCGTCGAAGCGCCGCGATTCTCTGATCGAGCACGCAGAAGCAGCCCGAATCTCGCTGAAGCTCGTCACACTGGACGCGCACGCGCCCCTGCCCCTGCCCGTCGATGAACTGGGGCTACGCGACCCTGACCTCGCCGTTCTCGGCGACTGGCTGGATCGCATGGGGTTCCGTTCCGTGCGCCACCGTTTTGGACTGGGAGAGAGCGCATCGCCCCGCCCGGCGAGACAGAGCGTGAGCGCCGCGCGAGAGCCGACCCCGGCTCCGGACGCAGCGCCTTATAACGAATACGATACGGTGACCGACGCGGGGGTTCTCGCCACGTGGGTCGCGGACGCTCGCACGGCTGGCGTCTGCGCGCTCGACACCGAGACCGACGGCCTTGATCCTCTGCAAGCGCGGATGGTCGGCTTTTCTCTGGCGACCGCTCCAGGCCGTGCCTGTTACGTGCCCTTGTTGCACGAGGGCACGCTGGACCAGCCGACAGGGGAGCAACTCGATACTGCGACTGCGGTTGAAATCCTTGCGCCGCTTCTGACCGACCCCGGTGTTCTGAAGGTTTTTCACAACGCCAAGTTCGACCTTCTGATACTCGCGCGCGCCGGGGCCGCCGACATCGCCCCGATCGACGACACGATGCTGATCTCCTACGCGCAGTCGGCCGGTCTGCATGGTCAGGGGATGGACGAGCTTGCTAAGCTCCATTTGGGCCACACACCGATTTCCTATGACGAGGTCACTGGAACCGGACGCAACCGTGTGCCCTTCCATCAGGTCCCGGTGAAACGGGCGACTGAATATGCGGCGGAAGACGCCGACGTCACACTTCGCCTTTGGCTTGCGTTGCGCCCGACGCTGCGGACCAATCAGGCGCTGGCGCTTTACGAACAGCTTGAACGTCCCCTGATCGGCGTGCTGGCCGATATGGAAAAGGCCGGAATCAAGGTCGATGCGCCTCAGTTGCGCCGCCTGTCCGAAGACTTCGCCGCCCGCATGACGGAGATGGAGGGGCAGATCTGCGCGCTGGCCGGGCGCCCGTTCAATGTCGGTTCGCCGAAACAGCTCGGCGAAATTCTGTTCGACGAAATGGGGCTGCCCGGCGGCAAGCGTGGCAAGGCAGGCGCATGGAGCACTGACTCCTCCGTTCTGCAGGACCTTGCAGATCAGGGAATTGAGCTTCCAGAACGAATTCTTTTATGGCGACAGCTTGCGAAATTGAAAAGCACCTACACCGATGCGCTGGTGCAGGAAATGGACCAGTCCACCGCACGCGTGCACACATCTTTCCAGATGGCTATCACCACGACGGGCCGTCTGTCCTCTAACGACCCCAACCTTCAGAACATTCCCATCCGCACGGAAGAAGGCGCACGCATCAGACACTGCTTCATCGCGCCTCCGGGAAAAGTCCTGATCTCCGCAGACTACTCCCAGATCGAACTCCGTCTTCTGGCCAGTGTCGCGGACGTTCCCACGCTGCTTGAGGCGTTCGAACTCGGTCAGGACATCCACGCCCGCACGGCGTCGGAAGTATTCGGGACGCCCATCGAGGGCATGGACCCGCTGACGCGGCGACGTGCAAAGGCGATCAATTTCGGCATCATTTACGGCATTTCCGCCTTCGGGCTGGCCAAGCAGCTTGGCATCTCGCCAGGAGAGGCTCGAGCGTATATCGACGCCTACTTCGCACGCTATCCCGGTATCCGCGATTATATGGAAGGCCGGCGCGCCGAAGCGAAAGAACACGGCTACGTGCTGACGCCGTTCGGGCGTCGATGCTACGTCCCCGGCATTAATGAGAAGAACGCAGCCCGACGGAACTACGCCGAGCGGCAGGCCATCAACGCGCCGCTGCAAGGCGGGGCTGCGGACATCATCAAGCGCGCCATGGTGCGTCTGCCCTCCGCGCTGGCTGACGCAAGCCTTCCGGCTACGATGCTGCTGCAGGTGCATGACGAACTGCTGTTCGAGGTGGAGGCGGACGCGGCGAAGGAAACGGCCGCGCTTGTGAAGACGGTGATGGAAACCGCGGCGACGCTCAAGGCGCCGCTTGTGGTCGAGACTGGAATTGGCGCGAACTGGGCGGAGGCGCATTGATGGCTGGCGGCAAGCTTGCAACGGGCAAGCGTTATGATCGTAAAATGCTGACGGTTCTGGCGGCGTCGGCGCTTCTTGCCGTTGGCGTCGGATACGGGGCGTATCGTCTTTCCGATTCAATGGGGCCACTGGTGGACAGCGAGGGCAACGAGGTCGGCGGCGCGTTCCGGTTGATGGATTCCTCCGACGGAACGATGACCGCCAACGATTTTCGCGGACGTTGGATGCTGATGATGTTCGGCGCCATCCATTGCGCCGAAAACGCCTGTACCAAAACCCTTACGAATCTGACCGGCGCGCTGAAACAGGTCGATCCGGACGGAAAGCATGTCGCGGCGTTGTTTATCAGCCTCGACCCACAACGCGATCTTTCTGAGCAATTGCGGCGTTACGCCACGCAGTTCGGTTCAAGAATCGTCGCCGGAACGGGCTCGCCCGCAACGCTCGACGCAGTAACGAAGGAATATCACGCACCCATCGAAAAACAGCCCGATCCTGAATGGGGTTATGCTTACGTGATGTCCCCCCGTATCGTCGTCATGGACCCGAACGGACGCTACGCTGGAACGATTGAATCCGCCGCGAACGAGGACGAGATGAAGCAGCGCCTTGGCGCGCTTCTCGAAAAACACTAGATGCTCCTGAAATTTTCCCAAGCCATCGGCTGCGCGGTTGCTTTGTCCGCGACCGCTTTGGCGCCAGCGTTCGCCGATGCGCCTGCGCCGGGTGCGCCCGCAAGCCCCCATGCCGGCGGCACGCTGCGTCTGGCGGGACAGGGCATGCTGGGCACCATGGACCCGCAAGTCAGCTACCTGCACATCGCCTATCAGGTGCTTAACGTCGTCTACGACGGGCTGACCACGTTCTCCAAATCTCCCGGTCCGCTCAAGCGACAAGCCATTCCTGATCTGGCCGAGTCCCTACCGCCTCCGGAAGACGGCGGCCTTACTTACAGGTTTCATATTCGACACGGCGTGTATTTCTCGAACGGCAAGGAACTGACGCCCGATGACGTCGCCGCCTCCATGCGCCGTATCTTCAAGGCCAACAGTCCCACCGCTGGTCCCTATTACAGCCACATCGTCGGCGGCGCCGCGTGTCTGCATGACCCCGATCACTGCACGTTGGCAGGCGGGGTCGAACCCGATGACCAGAACTGGACCGTCGCGTTTCACCTCACGCATCCGGATTCAGAGTTCTTCGACCGACTTGCGTTTTTGCATGCGGCGATCCTGCCCGCCGACACGTCAACTCACGACGTGGGCAATAACGCGGCGCCGGGAACCGGCCCTTACCGCATCGTCTCCTACGATCCGAACACGGGCCTCCGTATGGAGCGCAACCCGTATTTCAAGCAGTGGGACGCTGAAGCCCAGCCTGCCGGATACCCGGACGCAATCACCTATACGTTCGGCATGGACCCGGAGGCTTCCGTAACGGCCATCGAAAACGGCCAATACGACTGGATGGCCGAGAATGCGCCGCTTGATCGGCTCGGCGAGATCGGATCGCGATACGCGGACCGGGTACGGCTGATCGACTTCCTCAATCTCTATTACGCAGCGCTCAACGTTAACATTCCTCCGTTCAACGATCTGCGCGTGCGACAGGCTTTCAATTATGCGATCAACCGCAAGGCGATGGTGATTCACGCAGGCGGCCCGACAGTATCCATTCCGTCGTGCCAGTTGCTTCCCGTCGGCTCTCCCGGATTTGAGCCGAGCTGCGCCTATACCAAGGGTGCGTCACCCGACCATCCGGCGCAGGAATGGCAGGCGCCTGACATGGAGCGCGCACGACAGCTCATCAAGGAAGCGGGCGTCAGTGGTCAGCGCGTCGGCATCGTCTCCCCCTCCGTGCCCAGTTATGTGGCGATGGCCAACGAATTGCGCAGCACGCTCGCGGACCTCGGGTTCGTCGTCTCCGTAAGGGCGATTACGCAGGCGGTGCAGTTCACCTATATCCAGAACAGCGACAATCGCGTTCAGGTCGGCCTGACGGGCTGGAACGCCGATTACCCAGCCGCATCCAGCTACCTTCAGGCCCTGTTGTCCTGCGGCACATTCATCCCGCATTCCGACAACTCCATCAATATCTCCGGCTTTTGCGATCACGATGTCGATGCGATCATGGATCGGGCCGCCAGCGTCTCCGTCACTGACCAGAAGGCGGGAGACGCGCTCTGGGCGGAGGCGTCACGCGCGATCATGGCGCAGGCGCCGGTGGTGCCCCTCAATCAGGTCCGTTGGGTCACTTTGCTTTCAGCGCGCGTGCACGGTGAAATCCGGGCGCCGATCTATGAAGTCGTCTTCTCAAAATTCCAGTTGCGTTAGGGAAAGGCCTTATGGAGACACAGACGGCCGCCTCGGCCCCCTCCCCTTCACGCGCTTCGGTTCCCGGTCCGTGGCGCATGGCCGGACGCTCACTGGCCGCCAACCGGTCAGCGATGACGGCGCTTGCAGCGCTCATGCTCGTGACCTTCGCCTGCCTGCTGGCCCCGTTTTACGCTGGCGATGTGGCGCGAACTGATCCGTTCACGTCGAACGTGGCGGGATCGTTCATGCTGAACGGTCATGAGGTCGACATCATGCAGCCCAACGACAACCCGCTGCATTTGGGCCTGAGTCCGGTCGGGCCAACGTGGAATCCGTCGGCCTACATGCTCGGCGCAGATAGCCAGGGACGCGACGTCGCGGCGCGGCTGCTCTACGGCGGGCGGAACTCGCTGCTGATCTCTTTCTCGGCTGCCCTTGTGTGCATCGCGATAGCGACGCTCGTAGGTGTTTCCGCCGGATTTTTCGGAGGCTTCGTTGATACGGCCCTCTCCCGGCTGATGGACATCATGTGGGCTGTGCCGGTTTACCTGTTCGCCATATCGCTCTCCATCGTGACGATCAGTCAGGGCCTCAAGATCGGTCCTTTTACCATCGAAAGCGACAACCTGCTGATCCCGATCTTCATCATCGCGCTGGTCTACGTGCCCTACGCCGCACGTCCCATCCGCGGACGCGTCATGGCCTTACGCAACGCCGAATTCGTGATGGCGGCGCGCAGCCTCGGCGTCCCGCAGCACCGCATCCTGCTACGCGACATCGTGCCGAACGTCTCGACCACGCTCGTCGTACTCACGCCTCTGCTGACAGCGCTGGCGCTGCTTGCTGAATCGGCGCTGTCGTTCCTTTCCATCGGCGTACAAGCCCCCGCCGCGTCATGGGGCACAATCATTCAGGATGGCGAAGGCCTGATCTACACACGTCCGATGGTGGCGATCGCTCCGGGTCTGGCCATCGTTATCGTGGTGCTGGCGCTCAACATCCTTGGCGACGGCCTGCGCGACGCGCTGGACGTGCGCGAAACCAGCCGCAGGGGGGCATAATGGCCGCCGCTCTCCTCCGCCGGCTGGGACAGACACTGTTTGTCCTGTTCGGCATCTCCGTCCTTGTCTTTATGGTGTTCTTTGCAACGCCGGGTGCCGATCCGACGGCGCGTATCGCGGGCAAGAACGCGTCGCCTGAAACAATGGCCAAGGTCCGGCATGAATACGGCTTCGACCGTCCTCTACCGGTCCAGTACGCGACGATGATGAAGAAGCTGTTCATCACTCGCGACCTCGCCTCCTACGTCGATCGCGGCGAACTGGTGGTGCCGGAAATTATTGAAGCAGCACCTGTAACCCTGTCTCTCGCGACTGGCGGAGCCGTCATCTGGGTGCTGGCCTCGGTGACTATGGGCACGTTGGCGGCCGCATTCCGCGGAACGTGGATCGATCGCGGCCTGATGATCGCGGGGCTGATCGGCATCTCGATTCCGGTATTCTGGCTCGGGCAGGTCGCCAATCTGATCACCCAGGCCCGTTATCATGACACCTGGCTGTTCTCGTGGGTTCCCGGCCTGGGCTACGTGCCGTTCACCGAGAGCCCGGTCGGCTGGTTCAAAGTCCTGATTATCCCGTGGATCGTGCTCGCCGTATTGTTCATCGGCATTTACGGACGCGTGCTGCGAGCCGATCTCGTCGCGGTGTCGGGCGAGGATTTCATGCGCACAGCTCGCGCCAAGGGGCTTTCGCCTGCGCGGGTGCTGCTGCGGCACGGCCTGCGCACGTCGATGATCACTTTCGTCTCGCTGTTTGGACTGGACTTCGCGCAGTTGATCGGCGGTGGCGCGCTGCTGACCGAAGTCGTGTTCGGGCTTCAGGGCGTAGGACGTCTGACCTATCAGGCGCTATCGAACCTCGACCTGCCGCTGATCATGGCGAGCGTCATGTATTCCGCCGTCTTCGTCGTACTGGCCAACGCCGTCGTCGACGTCATCTATGTGTTTCTGGACCCAAGGGTGCGTGATGGACGCTGAGGCCCCGCTTCTGGAGGTCCGCGACCTCTCCGTCAGTTTTCGCTCGCAGGGGCGCGACGTTCCCATCGTCGAGAACGTGTCATTCGCTGTCGGCGCGCGTGAGATCCTCGGCATCGTTGGCGAGTCCGGCTCGGGCAAGAGCGTAACGGCGATGACGATCATGGGCCTGATCGACGCGCCGGGCGTGCGCGTGTCCGGGTCCGCCCTGTTTCGTGGGCAGGAATTGATCGGCATGCCGCAGAAGGCGTTGCGGCATCTGCGCGGACGGGAGATCGCGATGATCTTTCAGGACCCGATGACCGCTTTCACGCCGGTCTACACGATCGGCTGGCAAATCGACGAACAGATCAGGGCGCATGAAAAGCTGAGCAAGGCCGAGGCCCGTTCGCGCACCGTGCGCCTTCTGGGAGACATGGGCGTTCCCGATCCGGAGCGCACGGCCAACCGCTATCCGCACCAGCTCTCGGGCGGCCTGCGCCAGCGCGCAATGATCGCCATGGCGCTGTCGTGCAATCCGGCCCTTCTGATCGCCGACGAGCCCACGACTGCGCTGGACGTGACCGTGCAGGCGCAGATCCTCGACCTCATCCGCACGCTGCGCGCGGATTATGGATCATCCGTGCTTCTGATCACCCACGACATGGGCGTGGTCGCAGAAACCTGTGATCGGGTCATGGTCCTGTACTCAGGCCGTATCGCCGAACGCGGTCCTTGCGACGCCATCTTCGCCCATCCCGGCCATCCCTATACGGCGGCGCTTCTGGACTCGATCCCGCCGCTGACAGGCACGCGTCCGGAGCGGCTGCCGTCCATCGCTGGCGCGCCACCTCCACCACTCGAACGCCCCGAAGGTTGCGCTTTCGCACCCCGCTGCCACTTCACGCACGACACCTGCCACGCGCTGCCGCCACTGCAGCGTTATGGACAGCAGGACATCGCCTGCGTCCTGCCGAAGGAAGGCCGCCCCATGCCGCCCCGCGTCACCGAGTACGCGCAATGAACGCGCGCCCGCTGCTGCAAGCCGAGCATCTTCGCAAAGAATACAAACTTCCTCGCGGCCAGACCCTGCGCGCGCTCGACGACGTCTCCCTTACCGTCGTGCAAGGCGAAACGCTCGGACTGGTCGGGGAATCCGGGTGCGGCAAATCAACGCTGGGGCGCTGCCTGCTACGGCTCACCGACCTGTCGTCAGGCGATATCGTGTTCGAGGGACGCAACATCTCGTCCCTGAACGAACGCGCGTTGCGCCCGATACGCAGACGCATGCAGATGGTGTTTCAGGACTCCTACGCCTCGCTGAATCCCCGCCGCCGCATCGGCGATCTCATCGCCGAGCCGTTGCGCGTGCACCCGGACAATGAGGGCCGCAAACGCAGCGCCGCCGATATCACCGCGCGTCTCGACGAACTCATGTCGCTCGTCGGGCTGCCGCAATCGGCTCTGGCGCGTTATCCGCACGAGTTTTCCGGCGGGCAGCGGCAACGCATCAATATCGCACGCGCCCTGGCGCTTTCGCCGCAACTGGTCGTGGCGGATGAACCCGTTTCCGCCCTCGACGTGTCTATTCAGGCTCAGATCGTCAACCTGTTCACCGATCTGCGCGAGCGTCTTGGCCTGACCTATGTGTTCATCGCTCATGACCTCGCCGTCGTTCGACAGATCTCCACGCGGGTCGCGGTCATGTATCTCGGCGCCATCGTCGAGATCGGCGACACCGACACCGTGCTGCACAGCCCTGCGCACCCCTATACCGCAGCATTGATATCGGCCGTCCCGGAGCCGGTCATTCGTCACGACGCCCAACGCAGCCTTCTTCGCGGAGACGTGCCGAGCCCCGTGTCGCCGCCCACGGGATGCCGCTTTCACACCCGCTGCCCACAAGCTCAATCGCGTTGCTCCGCAGAAACGCCGGAGCTTCGTGACTTCGGCAACGCGCGGCAGGCCGCATGTCACTTTCCGCTTGGATTGTCGGCCTGACATTTCACTATCGTGCAACCTACCGCCATGCGTGGTGGGACTAAGGAACGATGGAGAGCGCGCTTATGACCATTACGACGGAAAACGATGCTCCTCCATTGACCCCCACCGTTCTTGAGGAAGCCGCCGCGACGCTCGCCCTGCTCAAGAGTAAACGGCTTTCTGTAGTGACGGCAGAAAGCTGCACTGGAGGCCTTATTGCGGCAGCGTTGACGCATCATTCTGGCTCCTCCGCGGCGGTGGAAGGCGGTTTCATCACCTATTCGAACGCCATGAAGACCGCCTGCCTCGGCGTTCCAGAAGTCATGCTTCGAAAACACGGCGCGGTCAGCGGCGAAGTCGCCGGCGCCATGGCCGCAGGCGCCCTCGCAGGAGCAAACGCCGCTGCAATCGCCGTATCCGTCACCGGAATCGCGGGCCCCGATGGCGGTAGCGTGGACAAGCCGGTTGGGCTCGTCTGGTTCGGGGTCATTCGCCGTGGAGGTTCCGTTCACACGGAATCTCACCGATTTTCCGGAGATCGCACCAGCGTGCGGAACCAGACAGTCTCACGCGCGCTGACGCTGATTCGGCGGGTTGCGGAAATCCCGTCCCCTGAGCAGAGCAGTGCGCCAACCTATCTTTCCTCGTAATCGGCAGCCAATACGCTCCTGACGCCCGCCAGCCGCGCTGCGTCGCGAGATTGGTGTTCTTCCCGCCCGGTCGTCACTTCGTCCAGAGCCCAGAGCCCAGAGCCCAGAGCCCAGAGCCCAGAGCCCAGAG
>NZ_JOPL01000057.1 GCF_002153745.1 Acetobacter sp. DsW_063
CGCGGCGACGCCGGCGAGAAGAGCCCCGGCCGGAACCGCGTCGGCGATGATCTTCACCGCGGCCGGACCGATATCCTTATGTGTGGCGACCGCGTGGACAGCGGCCGCCATATCGTTGCGCTGCGCCAGAATGCGCCCGACCACGGCGCTGTTGTCGCTGGCGAGCAGCGGCAGCGCCGCCGTCAGCAGCGCGCAGGCGACGCCTTCGGGCAGCACGCCGAACCAGAGCGCGACAAG
>NZ_JOPL01000058.1 GCF_002153745.1 Acetobacter sp. DsW_063
CGCGCAGGCGACGCCTTCGGGCAGCACGCCGAACCAGAGCGCGACAAGTGTTCCGGCGATATCCGCCAGGGCGAACAGGGACGTTGGCTGACGCAGACAGCCCTTCAAAACGGCGTGCGAGATCGGCCGCGAGTTGCAGCGGGTCATTCATCTGATGCTCCGGGCATAAAAAAAGCCGCCCAGAGGGCGGCTGACTAACGCATCGACATTCAGGCGATACGTCAGAAAAGTATAAAAATTCCTTTGGCAGCCGACAGGAAGCCGATGTCACACGGCTCCCTTCGGATGCCAGACGCTCTTTATTTATGCACTTCTGCGTTCAAGGCAAACTACGTCAGTGGACGCCAGATAGGGGCCAGCAGCCATCACCTCTACAGAAAGAATAAAGGGAGAACTGGAAGGCTGGGAAGTGGCGGACACACTTCCTGCCCCGGCAGTCCAGCGACCTCGTCCTCCTTCCAGTCCGTGCCAGCCATCCAGAGACAGGGTCTCAAGGTGCTGATCGATGACCTCAACCTTATCAGCGCGCGATTTCATAATATTGCCGACCAGAACGCCCAACTCACGCCTGTCATCGACAAAGGGGCCGATCGCGTCGCTCGGTCGGCTTGTGCGTGACATGATTCTTACGGCGCTCACTCCAGGCGGGATCATGAAAGAGTAATGGTCGCCAACCCGCCTTAGAGGCCTCAGAATCCGGCCTATGTCGGTCATAAGGCGGACGTCCGGATCGCTCTCCAAAGATACTTCGCTTTCGTTCGGGTCTTCCGCTACAACAGGCGCGCGAGCGTCGAGCGCACGATAAATCGGCTCTACGACCGAGCGCTCCACGCCCAACGGCGCAGCAGCATCGAGTTCCCAGGAGCGAGTGCGACCGGCTATTGTCGAGACCTTGCCATGCTGTCTGAAGAGATGTCGGTTGTCGGTATCCAGATACGTCTCTGTCAGCATGCCGTCGGACCAGATGACCGCGTGCGACTCCGTCTCGATGTGGTAATACGTGTAGTTTTCAATGCTCGTGTCATAAAAGATGCTTTTTCCATTGACCAGCATCCTGACCGGAACAAACTTTCCTTCGAAGAAAAGACAATGCTCCGCTGTGACAAGCATATCTTTATAGGGAACCCCCTGCGATACCGCGTCCTTCAGAACGCGCACCGGGTATCCTGCTTCATCTTTCCGAAGAGTGCCGTTTACAGAAACGCTTTTACTGCCGACCCATGTGACGCCAGACATTCTTTCCAAACCGCTGCGCCAATCGAATGTAGTGACGATGTCTCCGATACGGACGTCCTCTACAGGCACGTCGCCTGAAGGCGTACGGATCATCGATCCGGGAAGGAAGCAGGCTCCTACGTAAGTGTTATTACTTGAATAAGTAATTTTTAGAGGATTGCTCGTGCTTCCGTTAATATAATACGTATTATTTGTCAGCGTAACACCACTGGCGAGCGTCGCGCTGTATGACGCTATTTCAGTTCCGGACGAACCGTAGAGCGTTATCGTTTTTACCGTCGATGACCCCGTTATTGTATAGTACGATACAGTCGCAACGGTATTTTCCAACTCAATAGTGTCTTTTGACGGGTCATAACCCGTTATAGTCGTGCTCGACAGGTTGAGAAGCGACGCCCCTGCATTCAGAATGAAGGTGCCGCCGCCTGTTCCGAAGTGAATCGTTGTCCCGGACAGTGCAGTGATCAGCGAAGTGCCGCCAGAGAATGTGCCGCCGTTCGTGATATTGACGGTCGTTCCGGAAAGAGCGTTGGCCACCAAACCATTGTTGAGGGTCGCCGTGCCTCCGTCGACATCGATGACGAGCCCGCTGAGCGCGGTCAACAATGTTGAAATCGTCGCTGTCCCACCCACGTAGATCGTCGTCGGATAGATCGTGAGCAGATTCACCAGAATGTCCACAGATCCCGTAACACCTGCGGGAACGATGTAGGTCGCTCCAACAAGCAAGCTCGCAATGCTGATTGCGCTATTGGTGGATGAGGCCACGTAGCCGGTCTGAGCGATGCCCAGGACACCGGGATAGAGCGTCCCAGTGTAAGCCGTAGTGCCGTCCGGGTCAGTGATCGTAACATTCCATGAGGTTATAAGGGTCCCCAATGTATTCGTTGTTACCGTGTATTTTACACCACTGCTGGTAGTTGTCGTTGTCGTAGCCATAGCAATACCCTCTTGAAGGATGTGTCTGAATTCGGTTTCAGATCAACGCTGGCAGCGCGACGGAAATTACTATTTTCCAAACAGCTCCATTCCGGAAGTATTTTTATACTTGGAAGTTTTGTTATAAATTTTCCAAATTTATTTAAAGAATTTCTTATTCTATTTTTCATCATCCAGGGTAATTAAAAAGACCAAAGCGTAATTATATTACGAAATAAGTGATTGATATACTTATTAATTTAATTTTTGGCATAAATCTCTAAAATCAACGCCCTAATTCCGACAAAAATAGGAATAATCATAGTTCGGTTCGTTTGTGAAATATCGCGAATTCGTGATGTCCTTCGCGCCGGTTCATATCGTTTCTGCCAATATTTAATTTTCGTTTCCTTTATAATACACAAGGTAAATAACAATCACCGCCCATGCTGCAGTGCGTTGACGATGCCGCTTCCGATGGCTGAACCAAGGATCAGGAGCGCCCCGTTCAGGGCTGCGCGCCTGCTTTCCACCGTGTTGAGCTTGCGCAGCTCGGTCCAGATCTGACCGAGCTTCGCGTCGGTATCGTCCCTGAGTTTGTCGATATCTTCTTTCGTGGCGGCGCTGTCAGACATCGCTGGTCTCCACGGGAGCGGCGGGCAGGATTGTGCTGGTCGTGTCAGTCCCGTCGACAATGGCTTTCACCGCTTTCTGATACGAGATCCACTCGCCCGGAACCGCGTCGCCCAGCGATCCATACTCGGCCCAGACCACGTTTTGCGCGGCCGTAAGCGCAAAGCCCGCCCGGATGGCCAGAGGAACCGCGTCCGCAAGCTGCTCTTCGGTCATGGCGACCAGCGCCCCGCCCTGCACGCCCCATCCGCCCGACAGGCGATCGTTCCACTGATCCGCCGTCAGCGGGACCAGATCCGCAACCGGCGGCATGACGCCGGGATCGCTCATAACCCACGCATCCCACCAACCGGTGACAGGCGCAGGCTGCGCGGCCGACAGGTCATGGGACGCATAAAATCTGTCCGGATAGACAGTCCTGACGTTGATATCCGCCATCACAAAACCCCCATGACGATAAAGGTGATTGTCACAGTCCGCGTCGATCCGTCAGACCCGAACGCCGTCGCGGTAAAGCCGCTGTTATCCGCCGCGTAGCAATTGACCCAGCTGCCGGCGCCCGCGCCGTTCGCAGAATAGGCGATCCCGATCGGCTCCCCTGCGCGCGACGACATCGCGATCGGATAGTTGACGCGCGTCCCCGGCCCGACACTTGCCGTCCACATCTGGATGACCTTGTTGCCCACCGTCCGGATGACGCTCGCGGTGCCGGTGGCGAAATCGTTGGCGTAGTCTGACTTTGCGACGTAATTCTGATTGACGGCGGACGCCGTGATCAGCCCGAGACCGCCAATCCAGCCCTGCGTCGCATAATTCGCGGCCGCGATACCCGCGTTTGTCGCGTATCCAAGGGCCTTGACCCAGTCTTGCGTCGCGTAGCCCTGCCCGCGAACCCAGCCCGAGGACACGGCCAGATTTGAGTCGTCGCCCGTATCGGGTGGAGAGGCGAGCGTAAGGGGCTTCCATGCGTAAACACCAGAGGCCTGAAACCGGAAAACTTCGAGTTCCTGTGACGCCTGATTTTGCGACAGGATGACGCGCAGCGCTTCATTGCCCCACGCTTCCTGAATATACGTCCCGTCGATACGCCCCACATAGCGAGGCCCGTAGTCAGGCGTCGGAGCGGACGCGAATGTCGAGAAAAAGCGAACTGTCGCGCTCTGGCCAAAGGCCGATCCCGGTACGGTCGCACTGAACTGGCTTCCGGTAATCTGGCCCCTGGCGGTTACGCCACCCGAGAGGTTCAGGCTCCCGTCGTCCTCCAGCATCGCCAGACGCTCGGCCGGGATTTCGCTGTAAACCTCGACCGTTCCGCCGAAATTGAGCGCCGCCGTCGTGTTGGCCGTGGTGCCGAGGATCTTCGTCCGGGCCAGCGTCGCCGGAGATCCGGGCGAGAGCGTGCCGGTCCCCCATTCCGCCTGCGATCCATCGTCGGCGAAGTAAAAGACCGAACCGCCGGACGGAAACGCATGCGTAAAACTGCGCCGGTCCGCCTCGGGTCCGTTGAGGGTAAACGTCCCCGTTCCCGGAGCCGTCGTCGTCTCCAGAACAAAATTTCCCAATTGTGCGGGCATCAGAGCCGTTCCGTCAGATCAAAAGTGATGGCGTGCCGGTCGGCCGCGCCGAAAGGATTGGAGATCTCGCCGCCCGACAGGCGACCGAACAGACCGCGTTTCGCAAGCGTGAGCGCGTCCGCCGAAGGATCAGGCAGGAACAGGGTGTTTCGTCCCGTCGCCGCCACGCGCAGCATCTGCTCGACGACAGACGCGTCTGCGTCGCCAAGCGACTGATGCGCGATCGTCAGCTTGCGCTGATACCAGCGCGTCGCCACGAACTCCTGACCACCCAGCGAGACGACGCTGTCCTGCCCCAGCGCGCGATCAGCCGTGCTCTCGCTGCTGAAATTGCGCACGGGCGACCATAACGGCCCGGCATAAGCCAGAGGAATGTCGATCCACGTTCCCGGATCAGTGTTCGGCCAGACGGTGATCGTGACCGCGTCGCCCGTGACGTCGCTCGGCAGCGCCCAGACACATTGTCCGTCCGAGACCGGACAGGCCATGACATAGGTGTCGATAGCCGACGTCCCGCCGTTGCTCACCTGAATACGCCACTGCGCGCCCGTCTCAGGCAGATTGGTCCGGTGCAGGCTGAACACCCGCCACGTCGCGGGCGCTTGCAGCGTCATCGTAAAATTGGCGCTGTCGCCTGCTTTTTCGATCAGGCTGCGAAACCCGAGGCTCGCCGCGCCATAAGGATTCTGCAGGTTCGTGACAGGCAGCGATCCCACCGTCGTGTTGCTGGCGACAAGCGTCGCGTCGAGGACGCGATTTTGCCAGCCAAAACCGCAATTTTGCATTGATCACACCAGAATCTGGAATGTGACGACCTGATCGGTCGCCTGTATGTGTTCGCTGATCACCACGCCCGGAACGCGCGCGGTCAGACCGGCCGCTGGCGCGCTGAGCCCCACCACGTCGCCCAGTTCGATCGACCATGCGAGATCCTGCGGAACCGAGACCGCCCAGAGCCTGCGCTGCACGCCCCACAGCGCGCCGTGACGATTGGCGATGGTCTGGGCGTCCGCCTGACTGGTCAGCGCCGTCGCGATCGTCGCCGGATCGTTCGGCGCCCGCCAGCGGCTCTTGACGTCCGACGACCACCACAGGGCGGTCCGGTCGGCCACAGCAATCACCGACTGCCGATCGGCCGGAGCCTGCGGATGCAGGTTCGAGCCTGTCGTCTGCACCGTGAAATTGTGCCGCCACCCCAGACGCCAGCGCCAGGTCGGCGGATCGAGAGAACTGTCGAGCGACGACGCGGCGATATCGGTGATCACGTCGGCCGACAGCTCCGCCACAACCGGGCTGTTGGCAGTCGGAGCCACGAGCGGAACCGGCAGCAGCGTGCCAGTGCGCGTCGGCGCCAGCGACACGCCAAGCCCCGAGAGCAGCGTCGTCGTGACGCTCTTGCCGGTCAGGCTGCCGGAGCCGTCCCAGAACCAGCCGCCCGCCCATGGCGCGATCGTCGACGTCTCGGTCCAGCCCGCGTCGATATAGGCCTCTGGCATGACCAGATCCTCGACCAGCATCCGGCGCAGGATGTCGAGGACGTTCGTCGGCGCGGCGCCCGAGCGGAACCGCCCCACGGCGTCGACCGTGATCCCGTAGACGGGCTTTGTGCCAAGACGCAGCCACGTCCCCGACGCGCCCGTCTGCACCGTGTAGGAGCCCGCCGCCGGAGAGCTGGCGTAGATATCGGCGACGATCCCGCCCGATACGATTCCGCCGGCGTATCCGCCCTCGTAAAGAGCCGTGATTGACGCCGGACCGTCCGAGATCTGGTAGACGTAATTCGTGCTGTCGATCAGGACCGGCGTCACGTTGCACACCGTCCCGCGCATGACCGGCATCGTCCGGCCCGCGACGTTGCTGTCGCCGTCGAGCCGTCCGGAGCCCCCATACGTCGCGACGCCGAGCGTCGTTTCCAGCCAGTAGGTGGCGTCGAGCAGGTCAATCGCGAGCGACTGCCTGTCCGGACGCCAGCTTTTGCCCAGCCCCGCGAAGACCGGCCGCAAAGACGCCGAGACAGGATCGACCTCGATCCCGCGCGCCGTGTCGAACGCCTTGTCGCCCGTGCGGATGCGGACCGGCATATGATCGTTGACGCGCGTCGTGATCATGCCGTCGAGTGCGCCGCCGACATTGGCCAGTGTGATCGACCCTGCCGACAGCTGACCGCCCAGCGCGTCGGCCGACAGCGTCAGCCCGCGATCGAGCGTAAAGGCGTCCGTGACGTAAGGCGGCCACGGCGCATGGTTTTCATCGACATAGCCCCGGTCCGAAAACCGCACGGTTTCGGTCATCTCCAGCGTGCGGGCGTTGCGCGACAGCGCGCCATGCGGCCGGGTTCCGTGTCCGCGCGTGACGGACGCGGTTCCCGACGCCTGACGCACAAGGTCGATCTCGACCGTTCGAAACGCCGTCATGCCGCTTTCACGCCTCCTACTGTGATGAGCCGCCGCAGCTGGGCGACGTTGCTGTTGAGAGCGTCGACGGACTGCTTGACCGCGAGTGTCGCGTCTACGCTTTGCTGGGCGAGCTGTTTCGCAAGGCTCGCCGTGTAGGTGTCTGATCCGACGTTGCCGATCGCGGCCAGCATGTCCGAAACTTGCTTGACTGCGTCAGCGTAGCCCGTGCCGGAGCCGAACCACGCTTTGGCCTCGGTCAGATATGTCTGCATGTCCGACTGAACCCGCGACAGGGCGTCATAATCGCCGCCCAGCGCAGCCTGATAATCGCTCTGCAGATTGTCGTTCGCCGCCGCATACTGGTCCTGCACGGACAGCGGCGACGCGTCCGACGTCATCAACCCGCTCGCATAGTCCGACAGGTTGCTGAACACCCCCGCGACGGACTGATCCGCCTGCGAGAGATATTCTTTTTGCTGCGCCAGCGAAGTTCCGGCGTATTGCTCCTGAATCTGGAGCCGTTCCGCCGCCAGCGCCTTGTCGAGATCCGCCATCTGCGCCTGAAACGTGGCGTTGCTCGCATACGTGTCGCCAAGGTATCCGTCCCAGTTGTCCTGCAGCTGCTTGACCTGCTGCGCGGCCGACACGTCGAAATTCAGCAGGTCCGCGCCCTGCTGATCCCCTGTCGCCGAGAGATAGCGCGCCTGAACCGCCTGATCGTTCTGGTTCAGGGTCGTCGTCTCGTTCGCGATCATGGTCGCGGCGATGGCGTTTCCCTTGTCCAGAAGCGCCTGCGCACTCAGCCCGTAGGACGCCGCCGTGTTCGCCGCGTCCAGATACTTCTTTTGCAGATCCTCGACCTGTTGCGTCAGGCTTTCCGATCCGGACGCCGTGACGTCCAGAAGGCCCGGCATCGTGGTCCCGACAAATTCCTCGATCGCCTGAAATTTCGACTGCAGATCGTCGAGAGAAATCGTCTGTCCGTCGAGCGTGGACAGCGCCGTCGCCATGTCGCCCGTGTATCCGGTGAAATGCGCGACGGTCAGATGCGAGGAATCGTCGAACTTGCCGACGAGCACGCCCATGCTGTCGAGTGTGTCCGACAGGGTTTTGAGAGACTGGATCGCCTGCGTGTAGCTGCTGACGCTGTCGAAGCTCGACGGCATCAGCTGATCGAGCGCCATCTGCATCGTGGCGTCGGACGACGTGAGATGCGCGTCGCCGAGATGCTGTTCCAGCGTCTGCGAGTTGGAGTTTTTCCCTTTCTTGTAATGCCCGACGTCGCCGACGAACCCGTCATCGACCGAAACGCCCGAGTAGCCGTAGACCGCGTTGATCGCGTCAAGCGCCGACTGCAAGGATCCGGAGACGTCGTCGTCGGATCGCTTGACGCGCCTGTCCGAGATCACCAGCTGGCCGTCCTGCCCGCTGACGCTGTCATAAGCGTAGTGCGACTTTGAAAATAGCGAGCCGATCAGGCTGCCAATCCCGCCCAGAACCGTGCCGCCAACCATCGAACCTATCGGACCGAGGAATGACCCGACGCCGGTTCCGATCACGCTGCCGATCGCAGATCCGATCGTGCTGCCGCTCCCGCCGCCCGTGAGGCTGGTCACAAGGCCGCCGACGCCCAGCCCGCCGGACAGACCGCCAAGCATGCTGCCAATACTGGCCCCGCCGTAAGTCTTCGTGCCCAGCAAGGATTTGAGCCAGCTGCCGGACGTCGCCGACGTCGCGGCTGATGGATCGGACAGGCTGTTTTTCAGGTTCAGTTCCTGTCCGACGCTGATCCCCGAGCCCTCGAAATCCATCTGGCCGCCGGACGAACCCCAGCCGTCGCCAGACGAAGATCCGGACGAGCCGCCCATTCCGTCAAGGATGGACGACAGGTCCGAGAGCGTGGTGCGGCTCTGCCCGTCAATCTCGCTCAACAGCGGATTGATCAGCCCCATCTTGAGGATCATCGACGCGATCTGCGTCTCGATCGCCTGCAGCGTCGACTTGAACGACATCCCGCTCGACGTGCCCTGCAGGAATCCCTGCACAAGCCCGTCCGACAGCTGGTCCGCCATGTTCGAGATCGAGCCCGTCAGATCCGAAAGCGTCTGCTGCTGATGCTCATAGGCGACGGACGCCGCCGATACCTGGCGCGACAGCTCGACGTAATCCTGCGCCTCCTGCGGCAGCACGGCGCCATACTGGCGACGCATCTCCATTTCCGCCTGCAGTCGCGCAATGCTGATCTGTCGCGCGTCGGAATCCTGCCCGATGCTGGCCGTCTCCGCCTGCAGCAAGGTAAGATTGTCGGACAATCCCCGGTTCTGTTGCAGCTGCTGCGTCCGCTGTTGCGCGTCCGACAGCGCGTCGAGAGCCGACACCCGCGCGTTGACTTCCTCGACGAACTTCTGCGACGCCGGGTCGAAATTCTGCGTCGCCGCGTTGTACGCCTCCTGATAGTTCGTCGCATGCTGCAGCGCGCGCGAGGAATCGGCCGCCGCAGACGAAATCGCTGTCTGGGCGCGCACCTGCCGCTCGATCTCGGTCGTGCCGTCTTCATATGCCGCCGTAAGCTGGCGCTGCTTTTCCGTCAGCGCCTGCGTCAGAGCTTGCTGGTTGACGCCGGTCCCGCGCGTGGTCGTGTCAAACTGGGCCACGACCACGGCCATGCTGCGCCACCAGCCCGATTGCGCTGAAAGACTTTCGTTCTGGTCCTTCATGCCCTGCGTGATCGAGGTTTGCGGATCAAGCGTGTTCGCAAGGGCGATTTTCGCGTTGGTGATGCGCTCGCTTTCCTCCTGCCATTCGCGCGAGCCCTGCGTCAGGCC
>NZ_JOPL01000059.1 GCF_002153745.1 Acetobacter sp. DsW_063
TCCAACTCGTCTCCGCCATCATCAAAATTAACTGACGACACGCCCTAAGAAAATCTTGTCATACCGTGCGACCGCAGTCTCTTCGTTCGGTGCGCCGTAACGTTCGTGATGCAGAACCTGAGACTGCGCAAGGCGGGGTTTGATAAAAGTTGAACGCGATGAATCAGGTTTTCCAACAGTTAAACCGAACGCGACGGAGGTTTGTGGCGGTAGTTGAAGTTCGTGCGCCACGGCTTCCGCATTATTGCGCAGTGCGCCGATAAAGACCACGCCGAGACCTGCGGCTTCGAACGACACGACAGCCTTGCTTTCCGCTCCCGATCCTGAACCGCAATGACGCTCCACGGTTGCAGATTCGATGAAGAAGACGCGGACTGGGCCGCCGCTATTGCCCTTTCAAGAGCGCCAGGCGGCAGCGGCGTGTTCAGAAAAGACCTTACAGAGCGGTGCTTCAGAGGACTGAGCGTCTGCGCGTCCGCGCTCTCCATCGGCGCTGCTTCTGAGGCGTCACCGTATCGCTGCCGCCATGCAACGGAAAAATCCTTCAATACCATGAAGTTTCGCCTTGAATTGGATGATCGACACGTCAGTGGCTGGAACTGCCATTCAAGATTGCGCCCCAGAGCGAACGGAACGCCATAGGTGGCTGGGCATGAGGGCGGGATCAGTTGGCCAGCTTGTTACCCGGCTTTGAGCTCTCCGGAGGCTTCCAGAGCCGCCACACGCTCGCGCACCAACGGGACCAATGCTTCGCCATAGTGTTTCGCGTCTTCTAGAGGTTCAAAGCCTCTAATCAGAAAGTTGTTGATACCGTGGCGATAATATTCGATCAGACCTTCCGCGACCTGTTCAGGCGTTCCGACAAGCCCGGTTGAATTACCGGCCGCGCCCGTCAGCGCGGCGACGCCAGTCCACAACCGGGCGTCGCGCCGATTGTCAGATGCGGTTTCCAGCAGGCGTCGAGAGCCGTCATTCAGGGGGCGGTGTCCAGATACCGCGAGCCCCTGCTGCTCTCGGTTCGCGCGCACCAGATCCTCGATCTCTTTCGCGCGCTTCCAGGCGGCTTCTTCCGTTTCCGCGATCACTGGCCGCAATGATAGAGAGAAACCCACCGAACGCCCGTACCGCGCGGCCGAAGCCCTGACGCGCGACACGACCTCCCGCGTGGCGTCAAGCGTTTCGCCCCAGGTGGCGTAAACGTCCGCGTGGCGTCCTGCCACGTCGATGGCTTCGGGAGACGTTCCGCCAAAGAACACCGGCAGGTTATTTGGATGTACCGCGCTCACCGCACGCCGGATGTGATAGAATTTGCCCTCGTGGTCGAACGGCTCCATCGACGACCACTCTTTGCGCAGGATTTCGAGATATTCGTCGCTACGGGCGTATCGCTCGGCTTTAGTTGTTCCGACGTCCCCGTCCTTCGCCATCTCCTCGTCTGCACCGCCGGTGATGATATGGACGGCGACGCGTCCGTTCGACAGCTGGTCCAGTGTGGCGAGCTGGCGGGCGGCGAGAGTCGGCTGGGTGAAGCCGGGACGGTGCGCGACCAGAAATCCGAGGCGGGAAGTCAGTGCCGCGCCATAGGCCGCAACGATCTGGCTTTCCGGGGACGAAGAGCCGAACGGAATCAGGACCCTGTCAAAGCCTCCTTCCTCCTGCGCTTTCAACGCATCCTGAACATAGCGGGGGTCGAGCGCCCGGCTCCTGACGCCGCCATGAATTTCGGACGTATTATTAAATCCTATATAGCCAATGAAGTTGACTGACATGGGCCGGACTCCGATCGATCGAAATGGTGGTCACCATGGTCCTGCCGTCCAATGCCCGTCATGTGAATAAAATTAACGCCTGTATGCGGCCGGTTTTATCGATTGAGTAGGTGTCGTAGAGAGATTTTGTGGATCCGGTTCGTTGCGCTCGATTTGTCTGGCGTTTGGCGCCTGAGCCGCGTGGCTCGTATTGCCACGTTCGCGAGTTCGTTTTCCGCCTTGCTGGCGGTATATTCGGCCGATAACATGTGGGGAGCTCTCACGTCAGCTGGCATGGGGTATTTGAGGGTATTTCCGGGAGTTTTCAGTCCTGAGCGGCGATCGCGTTATTCCATTGAGCGAAGGCCCTGAGACGGTGCAGATGTCGGGAGATGGCGTTGTCGATTGAGGCTGGTGGGACGAACAGATTACGGACGGCGGA
>NZ_JOPL01000060.1 GCF_002153745.1 Acetobacter sp. DsW_063
ATCGCCGCATCCTTCATCTTCTATCTCAAAGAATGAGTCCTGAGCCTATCTTCGCCGTTTCCGCCTCATTTGCCGCCTCGTCGGTTGAGCAAAAACTGGAAACGACCACAGTGGCTCCGGTGGCCGAAAGCGCGACAAATTTGATACACTCCAAGGACGCCGTGACCCTTCGTGAATTCGCGGGGCGAAGCGCCCCGATAAGGTCGGAAAGACAGAGTGTGGCGTTATTCGTTCTGCCGTCAGGCGCCGCGACGCCTGTAAGTTACAATACTGAGGGAGAGAAACTCATCCTCGTGCGCAGAGGCCGGGGGAATGTTCGTGTTGGCGACAAGACATGGCCGGTGAACGCTGGCGATATTGCGTCATTTCCTGCTGGTCAGCCGCATCGAGTAGCGGCAGATGCGGGTAAGACGTTGAAGTTCTATGCGATCAGCAGCCCCGCCTTCGGACCAGCCACGTATCGCGAGGTTTTGCCAGCGCCTAAATGATGGCGGTAAGTATCAATCGATCGCGCCGCGTCCGATCACGTATGACAGTTTCTCCAGATCGGGACGTGTGGCCCGGGCGACGCCGATCAATATTCCGCGCGACGGCGCGCTTCCAGAGGAAGTCAGACACATTGGTGAAAGAGCGCGAACACCGAACCCTGCCGCCTGCAATCTGTTCTGGAGCGTGATGTCGTCGATTGTGGGGTCGCGAAAGCGGAGCAGAAGTTGCAACCCGCCCGTTCCCGGCCCGATCTCGATAGAGTTGCCCAGCCTTCGGGACAACTCCTCGACTACAAGATTCATCCGCTCGGCGTAAAGTTTGGCCATGCGGCGTATATGTCCGCGCAGATGTCCGTCGCGGATGAAATCCGCTAACGCAGCCTGCACGTGCGCCGGAACAGACAATCCTCGCTCTCGCATCATGGAGCGTACCGGGTCGACATACCGACGTGGAAGTATGGCGTACGCGACACGCATTCCGGGCGCAAGCACCTTCGCCATCGTGCCGCAATACGCGACCGTTTCATGTCGGTCTATACCCTGCAATGCGGCTATCGGTCGACCATCGTATTGAAATTCGGCGTCGTAGTCGTCCTCTATGACGATTGCATCCGACCGTCGCGCCTGATCTAACAGCGCTAGGCGCCGCGACAAACTCATTGTCACTCCCGTAGGATACTGGTGCGATGGCGTTACATAGATCAGCCGTGGGCGCGGCAACCTTGCGGTTTCGCATGCGATGCCCTGAGCGTCGCAAGCTACAGGGACGAGGTCGGCGCCACGTGCGGCGAGAATGTCTCGCGCGGCGACGTAGCCGGGATTCTCGAACCATGTAACGCGGCCGTCAGGATCAGCGGGACGAAGGGTCACTTCGGCCAGTAATGAAATCGCGACGCGTGTCGACGGCACGATCACGACCTGTGACAGGTCGGCCAGAACGCCGCGATACTGCCGGGCGTGATCGAGCACAGCCTGACGTAAAATTGCCAACCCTTCCGGCTCGTCATAACTAAGGTCGTGAACGATCAACGATCTGGCCCTCGCGCCGAGGCATCGCGCCCACGAAGCATGGGGAAATTCGGTCACGTCCGGTTCGCCTGTGCGCAGTTTTTCCTGTCGCCCGACGATCGGGCCCTTCAACGACGTGTCGTTCAGTGCGGAGTTGTCTCGCTGAGGAGAAGTGACCTCATTCGCAGACATCTGGCCGGAAAATGTCAAATCCGGAAGCGTCGCGACAACGCTGGCGGCGCCGGAACGTGAAACCACGTAACCTTCGCCATGCAGCCGATCGTAAGCTTGCACGACGGTCGAACGTGACACCTCGCAGGCGTCGGCCATGCGGCGTGTTGAAGGCAGCCGCGCCCCTGCCGACAGGCGCCGGTCGAGGATGGCGTCGCGCATGGCGCGGTAAATCTGGCCTTCCAGATCGCCCTGCGTGCGATCTGGCTGAATCCATCCTTGGGGGAGGTCCAATGTCGCCATCTCCGATCCACTGCAGCGAACTGGTCTGCTCATTAAGTAAAAACTGGACCATGAGCCCATACCAGAATCACGCCATTACACAACTGCGGTCGCAAATCGCCTCGCCCACTCGTCTTAATTTCCCCCGCTCCATCCGAGATGCCCCATGCCCGACACGCCGTCCGATACGTTTCCGGTCACTCAACGCTCCCGTATCCGCAGGGCGCATCAGCGCGGCAGCTACGTCCGGGATGACGTCTACGCAGTGATTGACGCGAGCCCTCTGTGCCATGTTGGTTATGTTATCGATGGCGAGCCGTATGTGACGCCGACGATACACTGGCGTGAAGGCGACGTTCTTTACTGGCACGGTTCAGCCGCCAGCCGTTTTCTGGAAAGCGTGGTCGGCGCCCGCGCCTGCGTGACATGCAGTCTGATGGACGGCTACGTCATGGCGCGTTCGGCGTTCAATCATTCGGTGAACTACCGATCGGCGATGGCCTTTGGCGTCGCGGAACTGGTCGACGATCCAAACCACGCAGCTGACGCGTTGCGGCGGTTTGTGGAGAACCTGTTTCCCGGCCGCTGGGACAGCCTTCGCCCCATGACCGGGCAGGAACTCAAGGCCACCTCGGTGCTCCAGATGACGATCGAAGAAGCCACGGTTAAAGTTCGTGACGCTCCGCCCGGCGACCCGCAGGAGGCTGACGTGCCAGTATGGGCGGGCGTGATCCCGATGGTGACCCGCCTGGGAGCACCAGTCCCCGCCCCGGAATTGCCGAAAGAAACGCCGTTTCCCGAAGAGCTGGCGCGGTTGATTGCGTCGGGCCGTCTGCGCTGAACCTGACCATGCGGCTGTCAGCCGAAAAGAAACTGGCGCAGGGTCTTTTCGGTGTCAGCGTCTTGCCGCAACCGGTATGCGCCGATGTTGTCAATGGCGCGGAGCGTGAGCGCCGAAACCAGCCATCCCGCCTCAACGTCATGCAGACGCGAGAGCGGGAGCGACGCCTCACTGCAGAGCCCTGCCTCAAGCAATCTTGCGCGGGACGTGCCGGGCAGCGCTCCGTCGTCGAGAGACGGCGTCGTCAGTGCACCGTGGCTCAGGAAGACCACATTGGCGGCGCTTCCCTCAGCGACTGCGCCGTTCGCGCCCGGCAGCAGAGCGTCGTCGTATCCTGCCGCTGACGCTTCGAGACGGGCCATGACGCCCGGCAGGTAATTCAACGATTTGATCTGACTTAACGGAGAGGTCCCGTCGCGGGTGAAGCGGCTTACATGCATGCGCGCCGGGGTTGAGAATGGGGCGGGCGTGGCAGGAGAACACGTCAGTAGCATCGTGAGCGACGGTCTGACGGGCGGCTCCAGTCCGCGTGGCCCCGGCCCGCGCGTCACGGTAAGGCGCATCGACCCGTCGCGGAGTTTTGAAGCGCCGATCAGATCCTTCACGCCGCCGCGAAGCGTCGCAAAATTTGGTGGAAACATCATGAGAATGGCGCAGCCTTGGGCCAGCCGCTCCAGATGGCGTTCAAGATGCGGCGCGACGCCTCCCGCCACACGAATGGTCTCGAAAAGCCCGTCGCCCAGTAGAAAGCCTCTATCCGCCGGATCTATGCGAGCTTCAGCCGCTGTAAGGACGTGGCCATTCAACCACAAAAGGCCGCTCACTCCTCAAAAGCCGAAAGAATGGGCGCTGCTTTCAACAGCATTTCTTCGTACTCCCGCTCGGGATCCGACAGCCACGTAATGCCTCCGCCCGCGCCGATCCGCAACGTGTCCCCTGCCCGCTCGACGCTACGGATCACTACGGAACTGTCCATTGCGCCGTCGGCGCCGATGCGAAAAACACTGCCGCAGTACGCGCCGCGCGCCGAGACCTCGACCTCGTCGATAATCTCCATAGCACGCCTTTTCGGCGCGCCGGTGACCGATCCGGGGGGCAACGTCGCTCGGAGCAGGTCAACGGCGTCGACCCCGGGGCGCAGTTCTCCTTGTATGGCGGAAACAAGATGATGCAGATGGGGAAAACGCTCCACCACGCAAAGTTGTGGAACTGTGACCGAGCCAATCGCACACACGCGCCCGATGTCGTTGCGCATCAGGTCGGTTATCATAAGATTTTCCGCATTTTCCTTCTCGTCCTGCGCGAGCATTGCGGCGTAGGCTGCGGTTTCTTCATGGTTCGTGCCCGGAGGGGCAGTCCCTTTTATCGGCCGTGTCTCGACCTTGCCTCCCGGCGAAAGGGAAAGGAAGCGCTCGACCGAGGCACTGAGCAGGGAGAAGCCAGGCGAGCGGAGATACGCTCCAAACGGCGCCGGGGACCCTTCGCGCAGCGCACCATATGCAGCGATTTCGTCGAAAGCCTCTGGCGCGTCAGCTTTCCAGCGCATGGTTACGTTGGCCTGAAAGATGTCGCCTTCGCCGATCAGGCGAATTACCTCGCGCACGGTGTCCAGCCATTGCGTGCGCTCCATATCGGGTGCGAAGCGTAGCGGCGTCTTGAGCTGCGGCACTGCATGCGCGTGCGTGCGGCGGCTGGGAGGACTTCCTGACTGGAAGCACCGTCGGTCAAGACGGTCGAAAGCGATCACGGAATCATAGGAGGCGGCGATTAACGTCGGCGCGGGACTATCATGACGGCACGGCGTGCGCTCTGCAAACATGCCCGCCTCGTAGGACGCCAGACCGACAACCCCCCTGCCGAATGGCGGTGCTCCGGCTAAAGCGTCAGACGCGCGGATACCCGCTCGCATGTCGCGAAGATGGTCCCATGGGTCGCCTGACACGGCCTGTCCGTTGCGCATTGCCTGCCGCCCGCGGACAACCAATGTTTCTACTGGGTTGTAGCACAGGTAGGACCAGCGGGAGCGCTCCCCTGGTTCCCCGCCACTGTCCAGCAAGGCAAGCCACTCTCCGTCGTCGAGCGTCCGCAGCGCGCTCCAGGGATCCGTCCATGCTACTTCCTGCACGCCTCTCATGGCGCTCGTTTACATGGAGGACGGTGGAGACGGAAGGCGTCGAGAATGGCCGCCTTCGGCTGGACGCCGACGACGATGGAACTCCCTTCCCTCACTGCGCGCTCCGGATACAATGAAGTAACAGAATGATGAGCGTTGAAGGGGCTCGACATCGTCGCGACAAGGCGCATGTATTGAGCGTGGGGACCACCGAACGACGCTTTCCGCGTGTGCGGCGAACAAGACCAAGATGCCCGCCAACTCGTCTCGCTCTCTGTATCAAAGCGCCCGGAAAGCGCGGAGATGCGGCGCCTGTGGCCTTCTCGTTCGACCGAGAGGCGCTCAGTAACGAGCCAGAGTTTGGCTGGACACGTTCCCATCAGGGCATTTTTTACTACGCGTAGGCATACGTTTCAGGAGCTTGAACGATGAGCGCTTCCGATCTGGACATCCACACCACGGACTCCGGCATTCCAGTTTCCGACGACCAGTTTTCGCTGAGCGTCGGCGCGGATGGGCCGCTCTTGCTGCACGACCACTACCTTATCGAACAGATGGCGGCCTTTAACCGGGAGATGATCCCTGACCGGCAGCCTCACGCCAAAGGCGGCGGAGCGTTTGGCTATTTTGAGGTCACGCAGGATCTCAGCCGCTATACGAGCGCGAAATTTCTTCAGCCCGGAGCTCGCACCGAGGTTGTGGCGCGCTTTTCGACTGTTGCGGGCGAGGCCGGAAGCCCAGACACTTGGCGCGATCCACGCGGGTTCGCTCTCAAATTTTATACTGAAGACGGCAATTTCGACATGGTCGGGAACAACACGCCGGTGTTCTTTGTGCGTGACCCGATGAAGTTTCAGCATTTCATTCATTCGCAAAAGCGCCGGGCCGACAGTGGCCTGCGCGACAACGATATGCAGTGGGATTTCTGGACCCTGAATCCCGAAACGGCGCATCAGGTGGCGTGGCTGATGGGAGATCGAGGCATCCCGGCGAGCTGGCGCCATATGGACGGATTTTCCAGCCATACATATATGTGGGTCAATGCGGCAGGTGAGCGCTTCTGGGTCAAGTATCACTTCAAGACGGATCAGGGAATCAAGTTCCTGACGCAGGCGGAGGCCGGGAAACTCGCTGGACAGGACGCCGATTATCACCGTCGCGACCTGCATGTGGCGATTAAACGCGGCGAGCATCCAAGCTGGACGCTGAAGATGCAGATCATGCCATATGAAGAAGCCAAAGATTACCGCATCAACCCGTTCGACCTCACCAAGGTCTGGCCACAAGGCGAATATCCGCTGCAGGAAGTTGGACGGCTAGTGCTGGACCGTAATCCGACAGATTTCTACTCCCAGATCGAGCAGGTTGCGTTCGAACCGAACAATTTCGTCCCCGGCACCGGGCTTTCACCAGACAAGATGTTACTGGGTCGTTCTTTCGCCTACGCTGACGCCCATCGTGCGCGGTTGGGCGTCAATTACAAGCAGATCCCGGTAAACGCCCCCAAATGCCCGGTTCACGCCTATACCAAGGGCGGGGCGATGCGGATGACGAATGCGAGTGATCCCGTCTATGTCCCGAACTCGAAAGGCGGTCCGGTCGCGGACCCGAAACGCTACCCGGAGAATGCGGTGTGGTCCACCGACGGGTCGTTCATGCGCTCGGCCTATACACTACGGCCTGACGATGATGATTTCAGTCAGGCCCGGATACTGGTCACCCGAGTGATGGATGACGCTGCGCGCGATCGTCTTGTTAACAATGTGGTCGGCCATGTGTTAGGCGGGGTCGAGGAACCGGTTCTCTCGCGGGTGTTCGAATACTGGTCGAACATCGATCCGACCTTGGGGCAACGTATTCGTGACGGAGTTCAGGCGGGGAAAGCCTAAAGGAGGTTGTCCTCTGGGGTTCGCCGCTTTCGCGGCGAGCCCACCCATCGGGCGAGGAGAGTGGCGGCATACGGGGGAAAATCTGGATTTGAGTGTTTGGGTGGTCAACGTCGTGAGCCAAAACGCTCAACGTCTGGGCCGACAGGGTCGGTCGTCACACGATATCGGTCGAACGTATCGGCGCCAGAATTGAGTGTGGCATTGGCCGCAATGGCCTTGCGGAGACGTTGTGCGGTTTAATCTGCGATTATCATCGCGATGATGCGAATGTATTAGAAAATCTTGCAACTAATTATTAAGGTCAAGACCGGTATTGGTCCTGCCTTCACGGCAATCGGGAAAGTCTGAACTTAAGGCCTCGGTATCGTCGTTAAATCGCCGAGCGGGCCGAGGCAACGGGGCCATAGCAACGCAACCGACAGAGGCATAAGAATTACCATTGAGACAATAGAAAATGCCTGCGCGGCATAACCGTAATTTCCGGATATGGCGACACCGCCAAAGAATATAAAAACCACGAGCCACGCTATGGCAACAATTAAAGTGACACGGGTTGCGTCAAAGGAGGCGATCACCGGAATTTCTGTCGGGCATACCCGCGTAAAAAAATGTCCCACAAGCGCCACTGAGGGGGCGAACAAAAACGGAAATAGCGTCATGACGCCGACATGCAGACCACCTGGAGGGTTTGAAAAGCCCCTTGGCTCTGACCTGTTCTGTGTGATTCC
>NZ_JOPL01000061.1 GCF_002153745.1 Acetobacter sp. DsW_063
CTCGTTGAGCGGGTTTTCCCACGGCATGCCGGAGCCGGACGCCCAGGCCGACGATACGAAAAACAGCGACAGAAGCGTGGACGTTCCGAACATGCGGATATCCGGCACATGCCGATCAGGCCGTGCAACGGCGCACACGATGGCGCGCAGACGTGAAGGCGTCCTCATGATGACTCTCCATTGTCAGAGAATGATGTTTCGGAAGATGGAAGGCTGGCGGGCCGGATGTGATAGGCTCCCGTCACGGGATCGAGGCCATCCACTGTGGCCAGTTCGGACAGGCGGCGCGCCGTGCCGCGTCCGGATAGGACCGCGATCACGTCGATGGTTTCGGCGATCAGGGCACGCGGTACGGTGACGACGATTTCCTGAATGAGCTGCTCCATGCGGTGCAGCGCGCCGACGGCGGTGCCAGCGTGAAGCGTACCAATCCCACCGGGATGACCGGTGCCCCACGCCTTGAGCAGGTCGAGCGCCTCGGGACCGCGCACCTCACCGATGGGAATACGGTCCGGACGCAGGCGCAGGGCCGAGCGCACCAGTTCGGACAGCGTGACGACACCATCACGGGTGCGGAGCGACACCAGATTGGGTGCGCGGCATTGCAGTTCGCGCGTATCCTCAATCAGCACAACCCGATCGTCGGTCTTCGCGACCTCGGCCAGCAGGGCGTTGACCAGCGTGGTCTTGCCAGTGGACGTCCCACCCGCGACCAGTATGTTCTTCCGGTCCGCAACTGCCTGGCGCAGGAAACTGGCCTGGGCGTCGGCCATGACCCCGGCTTCGACGTAATCATCGAGCGTGAACACCGCGACGGCGGGTTTACGGATCGCGAAGCTCGGGGCCATCACCACGGGTGGCAGTAATCCCTCGAACCGCTCGCCGGTCGGGAGTTCCGCCGACACGCGCGGTGCCGTTTCATGCACCTCCGCCCCGACATGATGGGCCACCAGTCGCACGATGCGTTCGGCATCGGCTGGTGTGATCCGATCCCCCGTGTCGCCCAGCCCCTCGGACAGGCGGTCCATCCACAGC
The DNA here is from genome assembly GCF_002153745.1 of Acetobacter sp. DsW_063. Lineage (GTDB taxonomy): Bacteria > Pseudomonadota > Alphaproteobacteria > Acetobacterales > Acetobacteraceae > Acetobacter. The sequence goes on from NZ_JOPL01000061.1 coordinate 1,036, forward strand.
CTGCCATCGGGATTGAGCATCACCTCGACAATGGCAGGATCAGCGAGGTGCCGGGCAATGGCTGGCCCCATCGCCGTGCGCAGCATGGACATGCCACGCTGTCGGGCTCCACTTTCAATCGAT
>NZ_JOPL01000062.1 GCF_002153745.1 Acetobacter sp. DsW_063
CTGCTTCATCCTCCATACCCCAATCAACGCAGAAGAAATGGAATCACAGAGTGCGCCTCAAAAACAAGGGGCTTTTCGAACCCTCCAGGTCACATTCCGGGCGGCGCACAAGAAAAACGCCACAGTCCATCGGGACAGTGGCGTTCTTGATGCGTTCGTATCGCAAGTATCGTTGGTTGCGGGGACAAGAATGCTTCTCAAATTGCGACAATCGCAAGGTGAGAATAAAGCGGGTTTAGATGATTGTTTTGAAAATATTTTTTCTGCGTTCGCCTGATCTTTTCCCAATCATAGAGCCCCCGTCTCCCAGAAGTAGAGCAGTTCCCGTTCGAAACCGTGACCGTTGTCGCGGCCTGCCCCTACCGGCTCAGATCGGTTCGTATCCACCATCCCCTCGTTCGTGCGTCAGCTTTAGGAGATCACCAAAGACGATTGACAGCGAAGTTATCAAACAAGGCCTCGTTGGAGATCAGTGTCATACCCTCGGCCTGCGCCTGGGCAATCAGGAAACGGTCAAACGGGTCTTTATGAGCAATGTTCATCTCGCCCGCGATGCGGGCATGAGTAACGCTGATTGGCAGCTCAACGAACCCCTGCCCGGCAACAATAGCTTCAAAATCCTGCGCCAGCAGGGCCGCCCCCGGCAGTTTACCGATACGAAACTTGGTTGCGACCTCCATGGCCGAAGCCGCGCTCACGGCAATGACATTGGCTTCATCCGCTATGGCCTCCTGGGCGCGGTGACTCAGGTGCTCATCGCCCGCCAGCCACCAGATCAGCGCGTGCGTATCAAGCAGTAGCCTCAAGCGAGATTCCACCCGTCCAGTTCATCCTCGGGCAGCGCCTCATTGAAGGTCTTATCCAGGGTGATCCTGCCTTTGAGCGCCCCAAACACGCGACGACCCTGCGGTTCCACCGGCACAAGACGCACCACTGGTACGGAACCACGCGCGATCACCACCTCACCGCCCGCAAGTGCGTCGGCGATCAGACGGGACAGATTGGTTTTGGCATCGTGAACCGAAAACTGGGCCATGAGGCACCTCCTTAGCTAAGGATATAGCTAAGGAGCCTCTCTTTGGCAAGAGCCACCTTCCATCCCGGCCTTGTGGTTCCCGGGCTTGCCACCTGGAAGAGATCGTCCACTCAGGTCTCGGCTTTGCGGCAATATCTCCCTTTTCTGCGTGACCCGACGTATTCCACGAGTTGAGCTTGCTGAAGACCTCCAATGTCCCTGCGGGCGGTTTTCAGGCTCACATTCCATACAGATATAATGTCTATGGCTTTGCATCTCCTTCCTCGCTCGAGTCTTAGCAGGAACCACCGTTGCCGTTCATTCAGTTCCCAATGATCAGGGACATTTACAGGGTCGTGTCCAAGGACATGTTCAGGGTCATTCCCCCTTACAGGCACTGCCTGTCTGCCACTTGCCCCCACTCCAAGCCGATAAGCTTCTTTGGCTGCAGCAAGCGAGGAACACTCCGCCGAGTATGTCGAGAGATGAGCATTACGTCCTTCGACCAGCCCAGAAACGAATGCCCGGATAACCGGCGACGAAACAACAAGACGCAAGAAATATATCGTATCTGGACCATGCTGCGCTGAAAGCCAGTGTTTTACACTCTTCTCACTCGCGCCTGTCTGTCGCATAAGCCTCTTGATTACACCGTGGCTATCTTCATGCTCTTTGCGCAACAGTTCGGCGACCGTCTTGGCATAGTTTTCACGACGTCCGAGAACACCCTCCCACAGAGGTAATTTCCTGCCTTTTTTTGGCAACATCTTCCGATCCTTCCGATACTAAAATAATCCCGCTTCAGAATGACGGAACAGACTCACTCTTACTGCGAGGGAAGATGTCCGGACCTCCGTTATTAGCCTCGGAAAGGGCAAAACGTGACGAGCCGGAGATTCTACGATGCTGATCGCACGGAGCCGATGGAACGCTTCGTTCGGGCTGCCGAATACGTCAGGATGTCAACGGATTTTCAGAAGTATTCGACCGAAAATCAGTCGGAAGCGATCAAGCAGTATGCCAGGGATCGAGGGATTAAGATCGTCCGCACGTATGCCGATGCTGGGAAAAGTGGCCTCAAAATTGAGGGGCGCAATGCACTCAGACAACTCATTGAAGACGTTCAGGTAGGAAATAATGATTTCACATTAGTTCTTGTCTACGACGTCAGCCGTTGGGGCCGGTTCCAGGATGCGGATGAGAGCGCTTACTACGAATATATCTGCCGTCGCGCGGGTATTGCAGTCGAGTATTGCGCCGAACAGTTCGAGAACGATGGGAGTCCGATCTCAACCATCGTCAAGGGCGTTAAGCGTGCCATGGCTGGTGAATATAGCCGTGAACTTTCTACCAAAGTATTTGCAGGTCAGGGAAGATTGATCGAGAAGGGGTATCGTCAGGGAGGGCCTGCTGGATTTGGCTTACGTCGAACCCTTATTGATGAAAACGGCGCCATCAAGGGCATTCTTGGGCAGGGCGAACATAAGAGTATCCAGACTGACCGCGTTATCCTGACGCCCGGTCCGGCCGAGGAAATCAATCTGGTCCGTACCATCTATCAGTCTTTCGTTCATCAGGAACGCAGCGAGAGCGAGATCGCCGGCGACCTCAACAGACGCGGTATTTTGACAGATCATGGACGTCTCTGGACCAGAGGAACGGTACATCAATTACTAATCAATGAGAAATACGTCGGCGACAACGTATGGAATCGCCGCTCCTTCAAATTAAAGAAGAAACGAGTTCGCAATGAACCGGAAATGTGGATCAAAGCGGAAAATGCATTCGAAGCCATCGTAGAGCGTGAGCTATTCGAATCTGCAAGGAGCATCATCAATACGCGCTCTTTCCGTCTGACTGATGAAGAAATGCTGCATTCCTTGAAGGAACTCTATCACCAGAAAGGCCTATTATCGGGTATAATCATTGATGAATGTGATGACTTGCCTTCCAGCGGCGCCTATAGCGCCCGTTTCGGTAGTTTGCTCCGCGCCTATCATCTTGTCGGGTTCAAACCGGATCGTGACTATCGATACATCGCGATAAACCGTGAACTACGCAGACTTTATCCGGAAATTATTCGACAAATAATCGCTGAATTGCGCACCAAAGGTAGTGATGTATGGCAGACTCCTCAGGACGACCGTATCGTCGTCAATGACGAATTCAGTCTTTCCGTGACGATAGCGCGCTGTATAGAAACATCCACCGGACTGCTGCGCTGGAAGATGCATTTCGATACCTCACTCATACCCGACATTACGATCGTCGTGCGTATGGACAGCGCCAATCATATGCCTCTGGACTACTATCTATTTCCACGCATCGACATAATTTCCGGCAAACTTCGCCTGTCGGAAGAAAACGGTCTTGCTCTTGACGCCTATCGTTTCGACAATCTTGAACTCCTATACGACATCGCCACTCCTATTTCCATTGCGGAGGTCGCCTGATGTCTGTCATTCGTCCGAGCAGGATAGAAATGATCCCGATCAGCCAGATTACAGTCGTAAATCCACGCGCCCGCAACAAGCGCCAGCATCGGGAGATTGTTAACAACATCGAAGCTATCGGTTTGAAACGGCCCATCACCGTAAGTCGCCGCGATACGGCCAATGGCCCCAGATATGACCTGGTTTGCGGCGAAGGTCGGTTGGAAGCCTTCCAGATGCTCGGCCAACCAGATATCCCGGCAGTGGTCATCAAGGCGAGCGAGAGCGAGTGCCTCGTGATGAGCTTGGTCGAAAACATCGCCCGACGTACACCGCGCCCCATTGATCTCATGCGCGAGGTCGGCGCATTACGATCACGCGGTTATAGTGATACTGCAATCGGTACAAAAATCGGTGTCGGAGCCTCCTGGGTCAACATGGTCGCTTCCCTCCTCGATCGTGGTGAGGAACGGCTTCTCGCCGCAGTTGAAACCGGCCTTATTCCGATTACTCTGGCAATGGAGATTTCCCGGTCTGAAACAGAAGAAGCCCAGAACCTGCTCCTTGATGCCTATGAAACGGGCAAGCTGAGGGGCAAGAAGCTGGCCGCGGTCCGGCGAATGCTCGAGATGCGCTTGCACAGCCAACGTAAAAGTCTACCAACGGGGCGTTTAGGGCGCAAAACGAGCAGTCGTAGAATGACGGCCGCTGATCTAATGCAGGTCTATCAACGTGAGGCCGAGAGGCAGCGTCTGTTGGTCAAGAAATCGGATTTTACTCAGACACGACTTCTGTTCATCGTTGAAGCCTTGAAGGAGCTTCTCGCGAACGACGGCTTTATTAACCTGCTTAGAGCTGAGGGGCTGGCGACCATGCCTCGCGCTCTAACAGTCAGAGTATCGGGAAACGAGCATGACTGATGAAGTGAACAATCAAGGGCATAGCCGTATTCATATGGCTTTCGGCATGGATTTCCTCACGATTCCTGTAGCATCAATCATTCCACTCAAGACATTGCCGCCCGATATTAGATTGAGCCGCACATATTCACAGATATTGACCTCCATAAAAGCGATCGGACACCCGATAGAGTCCCCGGCTGTGACGGCAGATACGACGAACGCCGAACAATGGTTTCTACTTGACGGTCATTTAAGAATCGAAGCCATGAAGGAACTCGGCTTCACAGAAGTCGAATGTCTGCTGGCTCCTGACGATGATACCTATACCTACAATAAGCGGGTCAATCGTATACCACCGATCCAGGAACATCGGATGATCGCACGCGCCATGGAGCGAGGAGTCTCGTCAGCTGATATCGCTACCGCACTCAATATTCAGGTAGAAGCAGTATTGAGACGTTTCCGGCTACTGGACGGCATCAGTCCCGAAGCGGCTGAAATGCTTAAAGATACCCCCTGCTCCATGAAGGTATTCGATATTTTGCGCCAGATGACGGCTGTACGACAGATCGAATCCGCTGACCTCATGATTGGCCAGAACAACTTCACAGTCATGTTCGCCCGAGCCTTGCGGGCCGCGACGGCAGAAAACCAGCTCGTACCGAACAAAAGAGGAAAAAAAGGGAGTAGAGCGACACCATCAGGCCAGCAGATTGCTCGTATGGAACGAGAACTCGCTGCACTTCAAACACAAGTAAAATCTGTCGAGGAAACCTACGGCATTGATAATCTGCATTTGACCGTAGCACGCGGCTATATCGCCAAACTCCTTGCAAACAATCGGATAGTCCGTTGGATGGCGACCCATCAACAGGATTACCTTGGTGAATTCCAGAAGATCGCTGAAATCGACCCGCTTGCTTCGATTGGTAGAGAAGCGAGCACCTAAATTAAAAATGGGGACCCGGACCCGATAAGCGCTGGGACCATGGGAGAAGCCACACTGTGGGGTGGGTCAAGCATGGCGGTGGGAATGGCGGCGAACCCGCATGATGCCCACTAGGCTCAGGACTCATTCTTTGAGATAGAAGATGAAGGATGCGGCGA
>NZ_JOPL01000063.1 GCF_002153745.1 Acetobacter sp. DsW_063
ATCACAACCTCTCGCTCAATTCAATACATTAATAGGTCCTGAACCTAATGTCACCCCTGCGAATTCGCGCCGCCAGAGCCATCCGAAATGAGCGATGTCTGCGATGGTGAAGTTTTCCCCGGCAACAAATTGACGATTTGCAAGAACGCCATTCAAGACTCTGAGTGTTCTGACCGCTTCGTTGGAGAAACGCTCGATCGCCAATGGCTGAGGGGCTGTCGCCTGGCGTTGGAAAAAACCGGCCTGTCCGAAGGAGGGGCTGAGCCCCGAGGCGTGAAAGAAAAGCTGCTCGAATGTCCGAAACCGGGCTTCACCAGAAGCAGGAAGGAGTTTTCCCGTTTTCTCGGACAGGTAGACCAGAATGGCCGCGGACTCCGTCAGCACGAGCCGATGGCCGTCTGCGCTGGAGTCGACCAGAACCGGAATCCTGGCATTTGGATTCAATGCAAGGAAATCAGCGGATTTCTGCTCGCCCAGGCGGACATTGACGCCGTGAAGCCTATAATCCAGATCAAGTTCTTCAAGTGCGATCAGAACTTTGACGCTATTCGGCGTCGAAAATGCATAAACATCGAACATCGTCGTTATCCTTTATACCGCAGAGCCGGGCGGAAGCGGCGAAGGATTGGAACCAGTACGGCGATCGCCGCCTGCGTCGGGCTGCCGTGAAGCTGGAATGCGAAGAGCGCATTCAACACCGACGGTGCGCTTACCAGTCGCTCCAGCATGCCCTGATCTCCTGCTGCGCTCCGAACCACCCGAAGCATGGTGAAGGCGTAGCGGCGTCACTCTGGACATGGCAGACGGGTTGCGGCGATAACGCCCATTCCTGGGAGGAATAATATGGATCGTTATCAGGCGATGACCACTTTTCTAAGGGTGGTGGAGACTGGCTCGTTTTCCGCCGCCGCCCGTTTGTTGAATGTGGGTCAGCCTGCCGTTTCCAAGATAATTGCGCAGTTGGAGGCGCGCCTGCAGGTGAGCCTGCTTGTCCGCTCTACGCATGGACTCAATACGACCGAAGCAGGTCAATTGTTTTACGAGAGGGCGAGCTCCGCGGTTCAGGAAGCCGACGAGGCGGAATTCGCCGCCCGCGGGGCTGGGGCTGGCCTGACGGGTAAGCTGCGTGTCTCGGCGGCGACTACGTTCGCCCGATTGCATATTGTGCCGCATTTGCCGGAATTCCTCGCCGCCAATTCGGGATTGGAAATCGACTTCGTTCTCGATGACAGGATGATCGATCTGGTTGGAGAGGGTGTGGACGTGTCGTTGCGCATGGGAGAGTTGCCTGACTCTGCGGCCGTTGCGCGCCGCCTTGCCACGGGGCTGCGTTCTGTCATGGCGACGCCGGCCTATCTTGCGAGGGCAGGTGAACCGAAGACGCCGGCCGGCCTCGCAGCTCATCAGGCAATTGTATATAGCCGACAGCCCAATGTCTGGTCCTTCACCCGGGATGGAACAGCGGCGTCAGTCACGGTGCACGGGCGCGTAAAGTTCAGCGCCGCCGAGGGAATAAGGGCTGCGGTTCTGGCGGATATGGGATTGGTTATCTCGTCTGACTGGATGTTCGCCGATGAGCTGGAGTCCGGCGTCGTGCGCAAAGTGCTATCCGGGTGGAGTCTGCCGACGATCGATCTTTGGGCGGTATTTCCGACAGGGCGCATGGCAAGCGCCAAGGCGCGCCGGTTTGCAGCCTTTGTAGAAGAGTTGATGAATCGATAAAGCCTATATTCTGATCTGGAATGGGCGTCAGTCACTCGAATGGAGTGATATAGTTTATAGATTTACCGATGGATGAGAGGATTGAGGGGGCGCATTTTTGCTCTCTGGGCGTCTGACGGGATGAAACAAGCCATTTTTCCTCGGGCGCGCGGGATTCCGACGATGGATGGTTTCTGCTTGCTGCTTGCTTGATGGGGTGGATCATGCACTCCAAATCAGTCTTCTGCGGAAGAAACCAAAAAGATACGATTTTTGCGAATATTTATACAACTGCATTCATTGCATATATGTTTCAGAAATCAGGAGATCTGGCGGTATATTGCCGCCAGAGGCGATCGATGTGTTTTTGCGATTTTGTCGCAATCTATATTGTGTCAAAAACTTCTTCTATTTTAAAGAATAAGCTCTGACTCTTGGCAGACGATGGTTTCTGGATGACCGGACTGAGCGTAACGCAACCATCTTGCGGGTGTCTTCGTCCCATAGCATGTTTGTCCATGAAGCCCGGAATCCATCATACATATTTAGAACTTTTGCATTTTGGAAAATGGGATGGTCATTATGACATGGCAGAAGGTGATAGTTCGGAATGCCTGGTGCAGCATGATGCACGTGGTGAGTGCCAATATTTCCCGAAAACCACCGTAACAGGCGTGGCAAGCGAAGGAACGAGCAACCGGTCAGGGATGCGTCAAAAGCGCTCCATTGCGGATTCGCTTTCCAGAGAACGCCTTCAAATTTGTGCTGAACCAGAAAGAGCCAGACGCCACTTACGGCGGCTGGGTAGATGACTACGAAACTGACAAGGGACACAATTTTGAGTCCGGCGTACCAAATTAGAAACCCAAAAATAAAGAACAGGCAGGCGTTGGTGAGGTAGACTCCCAACCGCTCTCGGGCCCAGCCGCGTGGAGCGTCAAAGGCGACCCTGTATGAAATAAAAAAAATGATCGGCGGCATAACAAAAATAGAAAGAATAGGGTTAATTTTAAATCGATATAAAAATTTTTGAAATTTTGTCATTGCGGAATATTCGCGGACAGTTATGCAGTCAGAATACATGTCTGACAGACGACCTCTGGAGTCCGTGTTGTTCCATGAGCCATGGTGCAGCGCATGGTGTCTTTTCCAATGATCATAAGGCGTCAGCGTCAGCAGGGAGCATAATCTTCCGACGAGGTTGTTCGTGTAGTCGTGTCGAAATAATGATCCATGACCGCAATCATGCTGCAGCACGAACGTCCTTACCGACAGGCCAGAGGCAATAGGCGCGATGAGCAATACGGCCCACCACCCGTGCATGAAGCCAGCGTAAAGCAAGATGTAACAAGCAAGTAGAGCGCAGACAGTCGAAACGACCTGAACGAGACTTGTTCTGGGGTTGGACCGTTGGTATTTTTTTATAACTGCTGTCACGTCATCGGGGCGCTTGGTGTAGTGCTGTTCTTCGTGTTGATAGTGCCCCATTGCATCCCCGAAAATTGAATTTCGGGCGGAACCATATTGAGAAGTCGAACGCTTTGGAACTATGTCAAATATTAAATATAGTTATACGGGGTACCGAAGTCATTTCTGTGGTAGAATATCGTTGTTTGGTGGCTCCGACGGGCAGGGCGGGCATTTCCGAGTTGCGAGGTTTGGGCGTTTCGAGAAAAACCCCATGGTAAGGGAATTTTTTCTTATAAACGTAATAAATAACCTGCCTGCTTTGATGACGCTGTCACTGTCACGATATCAGGCTAATTTCTCCCGTATCTGCATAGCCAACTCCACAGATCGCCGCCGTGCAGCTTGATCGAAAATAGGAAACGCGATCATCAACTCGTCTGGACGGTGGCGATCAATGAACCCGGCCAGACGAGGCAAAATGCTCTCGGGTGAGCCTGCGAATGTGCAGGACAGCGTGTGGTCGAGCATCGCCTGCTCTTGCGGCTGCCAGTTCGGCGTGTCGATCGGCGGTGGATAGGGAATGGGCCGACCATGCCGCAGTGCTATGAAATATTGATGCAACGATGTGGCCAGGCGCTTTCCCTCCGCCTCGTCGTCCGCTGCGACGATGTTGACGGTCAGCATCACACGGGGGCGCGGGCAGCGTTCGGATGGTTCGAAACGGGACCGGTAGAGAGAGATCGCCTCCTCCATCTGCCCTGGAGCGAAATGGGACGCGAAGGCGTAAGGTAGGCCGAGTTGCGCAGCCAGCACGGCGGAGAATAGCGATGAGCCAAGGATCCACACCGGCACGCGTAATCCTGCGCCCGGCACGGCGCGCACGAGATGCGCATCGGTGTGTTCTGACGGCTCGAAGTAATGCAACACCTCAACCACGTCCTGCGGAAAACGGTCCGGGGCGTGGGGATCGCGGCGCAGCGCCATGGCGGTGCGTTGATCGGCGCCGGGCGCGCGGCCGAGACCGAGGTCTATGCGACCGGGAAACAGGGTTTCCAGTGTGCCGAACTGCTCGGCGACCGTCAGTGGCGAGTGGTTTGGTAGCATGACCCCGCCAGAGCCGACGCGGATGCGCTCCGTACGGGCGGCTACCTGCCCGATCAGGACGCTGGTCGCGGCGGAAGCGACGCCGGGCATGGAGTGGTGCTCGGCGAGCCAGTACCGGTGAAAGCCGAGTGATTCGCCCAGCCGTGCGAGCTCGAATGTGTTGCGGAAAGCGTCCGCAGGCGTTGCGCCCTGCGCAATCACCGCGAGGTCGAGAATGGAGAAGGGGATCACGCTAGAGGCCTCCGGACGGACAGTCCGGGTTCATATGGGCGCCGCACGGAGACGTCGCCAGTGCAAGGAGACGTTCACGCCGCCCCGCCCTACGGCCCGGAGGCTCAGCTCACATTGGATAAGCTCTGGTAGACCGCAGTTTCGAAGTCCAGGTAGCCGTTAAAAGACGGCCCGTCGGCGAAGGGAAAAATCTGCGTGGCCCAGAAGCCGCCCAACCCGTTCCGACGGTCTATCCAGTAATAGAGGTTCGCAAGGCCAGCCCACCCAAGAGCGCCAGCAGGCCGTCCGGTCGGAGCGTCTTCTTCGTTGATCATGAACGTATACCCCCATGATTTTGAAATCCCTGGGAAAAACTCTGCGTCATTGGAAAGGGCCGGGATAACGCCGTCCAGACGGGTCACTTTCAGGTCCCCAAGTCCGTTGCGCGCCATGGCGGCGACCGTTTCCGCGCGCAGAACGCGACCGTGCTCTCCTGCTCCGTCGTTCAGGATCACGCGCACGAAGCGCATGTAGTCACCCACGGTAGAGTACAGCCCATGTCCGGCCATATGGATTTCGGGGTCCTGCGCCAGCTCGAAATCTTCGAGCGGCCTCAACGCGCCGTCATCTTCCCGCTGATGCATGGCAGCGAGGCGGGAGCGCATGTCTGCAGACAAAGTGAATGAGGTGTCGCTCATGCCGAGGGGTTCGAACACGCGCGCTTTCAGCACATCGCCGAGCCGCGCCCCGGCGATGCGTTCTACGACCAGCCCGGCCCAGTCGATATTCACGCCGTAGTTCCAGCGCTCGCCCGGATCGAACAGCAGCGGCGCCGTGATCGAGGCCTTGCTCGCGGAGACGATGCTCGGCAGACGCCCGTCCTCCGCCAGTCTCCGGTAGCTTTCGCTGAAGAAATCATATCCGAAGCCGGCCGTGTGCAGCATCAGCATCCGGGTGGTGATGTCGCGTTTCGGCGCCCGCAGCATGGGCGCGCCCGCCGCGTCGAACCCCTCGATGACCTGAACATCGCCAATCTCCGGGACATAGTTTTTCGCGGGGGCGTCGAGGTCGAGCCTGCCTTCCTCGACCAGTTGCATGACGGCGACGCCCGCCACGCCCTTGGTGCAGGAGAAGATGCGGAACACCGTGTCGGTCGTCATGGCGCTCCCGCCGCCGAGGGAGCGCTCTCCGAACGCGCCTTCGTAGAACGCCTCGTTTCGGTTCGTCGCCATGGCGACCACGCCGGGCACTCTGTCGTTGGCTGTAACGGCGCGCTCAAGGATGGCGTCGCAGCGGCTTTTTGTCTTGTTGCGCATAACTGTCCCTTCGAATTGGAATATATTCGGGACAATGGCTCTGAATCGACCTGTGCGCCGCCTCTGATCGGCAGGCGGCGCCTGTTATCGGCGCCGTAACGGCCCGATTGGCGTCAATCAGTTGTGAGCGCGCCGCACGGCGGACGGAAGTTCACCGAAGCGCTGTCTGAAGCCGCGCGCAAATTCGCTGAAATTGACATAGCCCCAGCGGCTGGCGACGGCGCCGACAGTCTCGCCCGGTCCGGCTTCAAGCAGGTCGCGGTGGGCGTGCAGCAGTCGCTGTTCGCGCAGAAAAGCGCTGGGACTGACTCCGCGATAGCGTCGGAAGGCGCCGGACAGGGTTCTGACGCTGACTCCTGACGCTGCGGCGACCTCAATCATCGTGGGCATGGCCGCGACATGCGCGCGCATGAACTCCTCCGCGCGTCGCACATAGAACGGCGCAGCTTCGAGCGTCGGGCGGTCAAGTTCGATACCGGCGTTCGTCGCCCAGTTTTTCAAAAGCTCCAGAAACACCATCTCTTCGACGCGCGCGCTGGCGCGGCTGTCCGGTGACCACTGGCTTGCGAAGCGCGCAAGATATTCCATCAGCGCGATCCATGAGCTGTTTCGGTCTCCGAAACGCGTCTTTTTGGTCCAAAGCTCGTCGCCGGGTGCGGCATCGAACCACTGACGGGCGAAGTTCGCGAGCGTGTCGTGCGCGATTGTCAGGTTCAACTGCAGATGGTCCGGGCTGGCCCGCAGCCAGTAAGATGTTCGACTGCAGTCAACGACAAAGCTCTCGCCGCTTTTTGTCGAAACGCTTCCCGATCCACTGGCGGCATGTTCGATACCGCCGCGCAGTGTGGTGAGCACAAGAACACGACCGGCGGAAGGATCGAAGTCCGAGAGATGGACTGGCGTGCCGTAGGCAAAGCGGGTTGCAAGGATGCGTCCGGTGTCGAACGAGTACATGGTGGCGTCCGGTCGCGCCGCCGCCGACAGGGCTTCCGTTCTGTAGGGCATGTAGGCGTCGCGACAGAAGCTTCTGACTTCATCCCAATCGGATGAATGGGGCTTGTGACGCTGTCGGCGAGGCAGGCCGTTGGCGTCGATCAGAAGGGCGTCTTCGAGCATGGGGCGCGCAGGTTTCTCGTGGCGGGAACGGGCGTGCCACTTGTCTGCGCTTCGGGAGGGCGACGTCGGAAATCAAAATATCCGGAGAGCGCGCCAGATGTCCCGCGCGACGTTCAGGCGACGTATCTGATCGCCGCGCCGACGCCTGCCCGGCGTGCCGTGAGCAATCGCGCCTCTCCGCCGTCATCGACCAGAATATCTCGCCACACACGGAATGATTTCAATGCGCCTGACGTCACGAGCGCCGCGCCGCCGTTTTCATCGGGCGACAGCGTGTCGGTCACGACGGCTTCGCGGCTTTCGCGCAGGGTGCGCAAGTTCGCGATCTGCGCCGAAAGCGTGGGGCCGCCATCGAAGATGTCGATGTAGCCGTCATGACTGAAGCCTTCTGCTTCAAGAATGCGTCGGGCCGGTATGGCCTGATCGTGCGCACGGCCGATGCACTCTCGCGCGGCTTTCGGTAGCAGATCTACATAGATGGGATAGCGCGGCATCAGGTCAGCGATGAACTGGTTGCCGTGAAGCGCATTGTAGTGGTCAGCTTCACGGAAGTCGCGACCGAAGAAAATACGACCGATGGCGTTCCAGAATGGCGACCCGTCGGGGCCGACATAACCGCGCAGATCGGCGATAATTTTCTCGGGGAAGCGTTCTCGATGCTGGGCGATGAACAGGTAACGACTGCGCGCCAGCAACGCGCCGAGTCCCCCGGAACGGTGGTCGGGGTGCAGGAACAGGCCGCCGACTTCCGCTGCGCCGTCAAAGTCATTGACGATATGCAGAAGCCGCGCGGCGAAGCTGTGTGACAGTTCGCGCGAAACATGCGTGTGCGTGGCGATCTTGTAGCTGTAAAACGGCCAGGGAACGCCGATGCGCGAGAAGACGCAGGCGCATCCGCCGATCGCGCCGGTGTCCTCGTTTTCCAGAACAAGAAAATAAAGCTCATTTTCCGGCGCTTCGAGCTGACGCGCAAACGATGCCTCGCTCCATCCCAGCCGAGCCTTAAGCGCGTCGCGGTCGTGGGGCAGGTTGAGCAGTCCCCCGTCGGTGTGGCTCGCGAGTTCGTAAAGAGCATCAACGTCGCTGGAATTCGCGGGGCGCACGATCCAGGGAGACTCCGCTCCCTGACGTGCTGCGGTCGCAGATTGCGCGAGGGGCGGCGCGATGCGGTTCATGCTGCGGCCAGTCCCAGAAGGGAAAACAGGGCTTCGCGGGCGGCGCGGCAATCGGCCCACAGATCGGCGTGGCCGAGATCATCCGGCGCGATGCGTTCGGGCCAGCGTTCGTCGATCAGAGCGGCAATGGCGTCGATCCGACGTTCACTCAGCAAAAAGCGTCTGTCGAGCGCGGCTTCGGCAGCCTCGTCCACGGCGACGCGCAAGCGCAGGCAGGCGGGGCCGCCGCCATTACGCATGGATTCCCGCAAATCCATCGTCTGCACCTGTCGGATTGGGCCGTTCCCCGCAAGCATGGTGTCCAGCCATTGTTTCACCGACGGCGTGGCGTCGCATTCCGCCGGTACGACCAGAGTCATCCCGCCTTCAGGCCGGGTAAAGAGCTGCGCGTTGAACAGGTATGAGCGAATGGCGTCCTCCAGGCTGACCTGATCGGCGGGCACTTCAAGAATGCGGGCTTCAGGAAGGTGCTGGCGGATGAAGCCGTATACCGCATCCCGGTCCTCAAACGCCTGCTCATGGGCCAGCAGGACAGATTCATTCGCGACCGCCACGACGTCGTTGTGGAAAGCCCCTGCCTGCAACGCGGCGTCGCTCTGCCGCGCCAGCAGAACGCGCTCCGGCAGCAGGCCGTGACGTCGGGCGATCGCAGCGCTCGCGGCCTTAGCCTGCCGCGCCGGGAACCCTCCGGGGATCGTCTCCCCGTAGACGAAAATCTCGATGCCCGGGGCGCCGTGATGCGTGCACAGGCGCATGTGGTTTGCTGCGCCTTCGTCCCCCAGCGCGGCCGGGAGAGCGTCATGCACCGCGAAATACCGCTCGTTCGCGAACAGCGTCTTCAACAGTCGTGTCGTCTCAGGCGCTTCCAGACTGCGATGAATCATGGAGGAGAGATTCGCCACAGAGACATGGCAACGGCGATCAGCGGTGTCGGGAGATGGGGACACCGTCGCAGCGTTCGCGGTCCACATAGGCGAGGCGGAGAAGGCGGCCTTTAAAAGGCCGGGTTCGTCGCGCCACGCGGCCGCGCAGACGGCTTCGTCTGTGCCGCCGAACCCGCACTGGCGCAGCCACGCGACGTTGGGGCGGTCATGCGGCGGCAGCAATCCCTGACCCAGCCCAAGCTCCACCATGCGCCGCATCTTCTCCAGACCCTGCAGCGCGGCGGCACGCGGGCGGGAGACGTCGCCAGCATTGCCGGTCGAGGCGCGATTACCGAAGGAGAGGCCTGCGTAGTTGTGGGTCGGGCCGACCAGGCCGTCGAAATTGAACTCGCGCATAGGCGGCTTTCATCACTGGACGTCAAAGATGCGAGGGGCGGCCTCGTCGGGCGCGCCCGGGTTCTTGTTCACGGAGCATCGTCGCCGTCCGAGCTGGCCGACGGTTCCGGGGTGCGGTCGTGTCATACAGGAGCGCGCACGATTACGCACGCGTTCGGGACGGATGCGGAGGCGGTGTCGCTGAAATATCATGCGGCGATGCAAGCCGGAGGGTTTTGCTGCGTTTATCCGGTGAAGCGCTCTTGATGCTCGTGGACGGTGCGGCTCTGGCTTGCTGTTGCTGTTGCTGTTGCTGTTGCTGTTGCTGTTGCTGTTGCTG
>NZ_JOPL01000064.1 GCF_002153745.1 Acetobacter sp. DsW_063
ATTGAGCCGTTTTTTCCTCTGGCGCACGGAATGCCACGCGTGGATGACAGGCGTGTTCTGAGCGGGATCGTTTATGTAATCCGTAACGGCCTTCAGTGGAAAGACGCCCCGAAAGCGTACGGTCCGCACAAGACTTTATACAACCGGTTCATCCGCTGGAGCCGCCCGGGCGTCTTTGACCGGATCTTTGTCGCCCTGACAGAGCAGGCTGGCCGGTCGAAGCGCCTGATGATCGATGCAACACACCTCAAGGCACACCGGACATCGGCGTCC
>NZ_JOPL01000065.1 GCF_002153745.1 Acetobacter sp. DsW_063
AAAAAGCTGGGCACTTCGCTCCGTCATTCAAGGCATAACAGGCCCTAGTGCACAGGGGGGAGGGCATTCGATGCAGGTTTTTTAAGCTTCCAGACATATGCGATGATCGCAGCTACAGCCTGAAAATACTCGTAGGGGATTTCAGCGTCTTCCGGCAGTGTATACAGACTTCGCGCAAGCGGAGGGTTGGACACGACTGGCACTCGCGCCTCGTAAGCGAATTCACGTATGCGCGCAGCCAGTTCGTCGGCGCCCTTTGCAACCACGCGCGGCGCTGCATTGACGCCAGAATCGTAAGCTAATGCGACGGCGTAATGGGTCGGATTTGTGACGACCACAGTCGCGGTCTTAACGGCCTCTCGAATTCGTTTTCGTGACCGGCTCATGCGTATCTGCCTGAGCCGCCCCTTCACATGCGGATCGCCCTCGGATTGCCGCATCTCGTCACGTATATCATGCCTGCTCATACGCAGGTCCTGCATGCGCCGATAACGGGTCCATCCTTCATCCAAAACGACGATGATCGCCTGGACCGCCAGGATCGTCGCTACAGATCTGATAAAAAAACCGTAGAGTTGCCGGGTAAATAATTCCACCGTCCATCCTGGTGACACCATGGCGGCAGATAAAGTGTCACGAATAACGCCGAACAAGAGAAAAGAAAATATACCAATTTTTACAAGAGATTTTATCACCTCGACGGCATTGTTGACGCTGAATATACGTTTTATTCCCGATAGCGGGTTTAAGCGACCGATGTCGGGGATCAAGGCCTCCATCCGGAGCAGAAACCCGGACTGCAGAAGCGCCGTAGCGACGCCGCCCAAAGAAGCCGCTGCCACAATGGGCGCTCCCACCACCAGCATCATGCGAACACCCAACCAGGATAGTTTCGCAACGCTCTCGGGGTCGAGATCTATTTGCGAGCTATTGGCCATCAGCCCACGCATCCTGATGACAAAATCTCGAGAGCCTTCAGGGAGCGCCATGGTCAGCGCCAACGTCGCAAAACCCAGGCTGGACAGAAGATGCAATTCCCGCGACTGCGCGATGTTACCCTCATCACGGGCGCGCACCAATCTTTGAGCGGTCGGAGCTTCGGTATTCGAGCCTGAATCATCCTCAGCCATAATCAGAAATCGTCGATCTGTTCCTAAGCATTTTCCATGTCTTGTGATACGGGTTTATGATCATCAAAATATGCCTATCCCAGGAAGACCATTCAGGGACGCCGCGAATGCAGTTGTCCACGCCTCCAGCATGCCGCGCATGAACAACGCCAGCAGCAAAATTCCACCGAGCATCTGGGCAGGCATCGCAAGATAGTAAATTTGCAATGATGGAGAAAAACGATTCAATAACCCCAGCATGGCTGGCCATAACGTACCAATCAAAACGAAAGGCATGGCAAGCTGGAAGGCCAGAAGAAACGAGTGAGACGTTGTTTCAGAAACGCTTCTCGCAGCATCACCCGGAAACGGAAAATGTCCCGGCGGGAACACATTGTAGCTTCCTGCCAACGCCCGCAGGGGCACCACATAGAGATTTGACGAAAAAAGTGCTATAGGGATTAGGATCGAAGCCAAACGACTTGGTGGCGTCTCCTGTGAACCAAGAGCCGGATCAGGCTGAAGGACGTTCGACAGACCTGTAAACGTTGAAAGTATTTGCGCCGCAATTGGAAACGAAAGCGCCATCAACTGAGCCAGCCAGCCAACCAGCGCCCCGTTCAACAATTCGCCGCCGATAAGCAAGATCATTCGCCCCGGGTCGAGGATATCGATCGCGTTGGTTCCAGAAAAATATTTCGCCAAAAGTGGAAACATCAGAAACGATATGACCATCGCCAGAGCAGCTCTCACTGAATTCGGCGTCTCTGTTTCCAACCCAGGCATAGTAACGACCATCGCTCCGACTCTGGAGAGTATCGCGGCGAAGACCACTACCTGTGCTGGGAATTCCGCGATCAAAGTCGTAAGGTCGTCACTCAAGATCCGCCTGCGACGATAACCTGATCAAAGATATGCCGCGTATATGTTATCAGCGTCTCATACATAAAAGACCCAGAAAACAACAACGCCGCCATAGATGCTAGAAATTTTGGCAAAAATGCAAGCGTGGACTCATTGATCTGCGTAACCGCCTGCAAAATGGATATACATAGGCCAGCAGCCAATGACGCCAGAAGAGTGGGCGCTCCGACCTTCACCGCCACAAATAGGGTTTCACGTAAAATATTAGCAATATCTATCGTATTCATTGAACTTCTTTTCGAATATAAAAAGCGAATTAAATACTATATCGTCATGCGCATGATTTCCTGATATGACTGGATAACGCGATCACGCACTACCGACGCGGTCTGCAGAACCATCTGCGCTTCGGATACGGACGTCACGATATCGGTCAAGTTACCTTGGCCTTTCAGTCCTGAAGACGCTTTTTTCTCTGCGGCCTTACTGGAACTGAAAAAATCTTCGACCGCACTTTCCAACGCGGCGCCGAATCCCGAGACGCTCTCACCCTCTCCGGAAAACGTCGCGTCAGAATCGCCCAAAGCAGCGGCACTCGCCTGAGTGCGCGCGTACGCGGCCGCAGCCAGGGAGTTGGCCGAGTTCGGTTCAATTATCATTTAAGCAGATCAATCGCGCGTGTCATCATTGAGCGCGTCGCCTGCAATGTATTCAGGTTAGCCTCGTACGAACGTTGCGCTTCATGCGCATCCATCACCTCCACCATCGTGTTGACGTTCGGCTTCTTCACGTAGCCACGCGCGTCCGCTGCGGGATGAGATGGATTATATTCGGTTTCGAAATCAGACATGTCCTGACCGATCCTCTGCACCTTGACTGTCGAGACTCCGCTTTGTCGATCAACTTCATTCTGAAAAGTGATGGTCTTGCGTCGGTATGGATCTGCTCCCGGCGTAGAGCCGGTAGTATCCTGATTGGCTAGGTTCTCCGCCACGACACGGAGACGCTGCGATTGTGCGTCCATTCCCGCAGCGGATATATTCAGCGTTGACGTCATATCCATTTTTTAGACCGTCATTTTCCCAAAACAGCGCCAAGCATCGTCTTGTATGCCGTGTAAACATTGGCCGCGAGGCGTTGCTGATCTCCGGTGTCAGCCACCATCTCCATCTGCGTTTCAAGGGAAACGCGGTTTCCATCAGGCGATTGCTCGTCAATACCTGTGACTTTCTGCATTCTTCCGCGCACCCCAACAGGGATGTGTTTTGGGGATGTCGTTTCAAGCGGGATATCGAACTGTCCCATCATCCCGTCAAATGGTGCGACGTCCTGTGGCGCGTATCCCGGCGTATTCGCGTTGGCGACATTGCCTGCGAGAACTTGCTGGCGTGCCTCCAGCCATTGCATGCGGCGCTGAGCGAGGCCAAAAATATCGACCCCGCCAGCAACTGATCGAGAAGCCTCCAGCACCTACGTTCTCCAGTTCACTTAACGCTTCATCCCAAGTGTCGATCATGAGCATCAAAAGCTGAAAATACGTTAATTGACATTATATTCTGGATTTTTTGTTTATATTTTCGAATTGGATCTTTCGCTAAATACTTCGTTAGCTTTTGCAGTCCACATGACGTCCATACGCATCAGCCACGGAACATGCGAATGGGATTTCACGACGCCGTCTCCGCCCTGCTTGCGCTCGTCGCGGTCGTCGCGATGATCCTGCTCAGCCGCCACGGATGGAAATTTGCCGACCGCCTACGACCAAACGGGAAAACGGTTGCAGGCGTCGTCGTGGCAGGATCTCTCGCCATCGATCCGAAGCGACGCCTGAATGTCCTGACATGCGACGGCAAGAGACTCCTTATCCTCACCGGGGGGCCAAATGACCTCGTAGTCGGATGGGCTCCGAACGAGGAGGCGGAATCGTGAAAACGCGGGCGACGCAAGGAACAGCCAACGCCATAAGTCGTTTGCTCCGTTGTGCCGCAGGATATGCGATCGTCGTCGGTGTTGCGCTTTGTTTACAGCCTCACGCTGCACAGGCTCAGTCGATCAATCTGGACCTCGGACAAGGTGGCGGCCCAGGCACTACGGGGCGATTGATTCAACTTTCAGCGTTGATTACGGTTCTCTCGCTGGCTCCCAGCCTTATGGTGATGGTCACCGCGTTTACGCGGATCGTCATCGTCCTGTCGCTTCTGCGCAGCGCCCTTGGCGCGCAGGGAACGCCGCCCAACACCGTGTTGATCGGCCTCGCCCTGTTCCTGACCTTCTTCGTCATGCAGCCGACGCTGGATCTGGCCTGGATGAACGGCGTAGCGCCCATGATGGACGGTCGTCTGGCAGAAATGGACGGGATCCGCGCGACAGCGGAACCCTTTCGAAAATTCATGCTCGCGAATGCGCGTCCTGCGGACTTGTCCACATTTTTCCACCTCGCCAACCTGCACCCGCCAGCGACGGCAGCCGATACGCCCTGGCGCGTACTTATCCCGTCTTTCATGATCGGCGAGCTACGTCGCGGCTTCGAAATGGGGTTTCTGCTTTATCTTCCGTTTCTGGTGATCGACCTCGTCGTCGCCACCGTCTTGATGAGCCTCGGCATGATGATGCTGCCGCCTGCCACCATATCATTGCCGTTCAAGCTCATCTTTTTCGTGATGGTGGACGGATGGCAATTGGTTGCCGGAAGCCTTGTCCGCAGTTTCGGCGGCGGATAAGGGCGTCCTTCATATTGTTATCGAAGGGCGGAATAGCCCCCCTCTACCCGACGGCCCCGCCTCAGGAACCGTCGCTCGCAGACACGTAGCCGCCGCCACGAGGGTCGGTCCAACCGCGACAGCGCTCACCCTCGCCGGGCAGGCCGCCAGGACAGGAGATGGCATTGGCGCGCCCCGCTTCGGTCGTCGGCGACATCGCCTTGACGTTGCCGCCCAGAGCACCGGTCAGAGCAGCGGCCGCAGCGTCCGCGGCGTCGGCCTGGCCTGAGGCGGCCGAGGCGGCAAGGAATACGTCCGCCCGGCGATGAGCGATCGCAGCGGCAAGCAGCGGACCGGGTTTATGCGCAGCCGACGCGCCAAGAACGATACCCGTCGAACCCGCCATACGTCCTGTGCCGAACAGGTTGTTCATCGTGAGCGCGCATGCGACTGACTCGCCGTCACGATCGACCACCGCGAAGGACGTCGACGCTGGCAGGCTGGGCAACGTCCCGCCGCTGGCAGGAGCATGTCCGGAACTCAGCAACGCCTCGGCGCGCGCGGACTGCGTACTAACAGAACTGCCAGCTTCGCTGGCGCGCCATGCGGCCACAGCCTGCCGCCCTCTGCTGGAGCTTCCCTGCCCGTTTGCCAGTCCAAGCCATGCGACCGCAGCGCCATAACCGCCGTCCGCAGGCGGAGGAAGAAACGATACGCTGACATTGCCTGACGTCACGGTAAGCGGCGCGACCGAGACAGGCAGCGCGCTGCGCAGACCGGCCATCGTCAGGCCGCCGCCCGCCGCATTGCTTGCCGCAACGAGCGTTTGCCCAAGGGCGCCCGTGTAGAGATCGCCCACACCGCCACTGCGAATCCGCTCAAGAGATCCGGCGAGGCGCGGTTGCCGGAGAATATCGCCCGCCTTAAGGACCGAACCGTCGGCGCGCCCAAAGATGGCTCGCGCGCCGTCATCCGCCAGAAGCGGCGCCTGCACGACAGACAGATCCGCAGCGAGTTGCCCGCTGACCTCGAAACCGGCGCGGGCCAGACTGATCGCCGGGCGCGTAAGATCGGCGAAATCGACGCTCCCATACCGAATCTGCATCAAATACAGACCACGGGCCAGCATCGGCGCTGACGCAGGACGATCGGCACGAGACGCCGACGTCTGCTGTGCGTCCTGCGGCGCATCGCCCGTGGGGAGGAAGAGGAACGCCCTGCCACCATCCCGATCGCCGGGCTTCCAGGCCAGACAGGCCCCACCTCCGCCCAAAGAGGCCCGCGAAGGAAGCGTAACAGACAAGGCAAGACCTAAAGCCGCCGCTGCGTCAGCTGCGTTCCCGCCCCTCAACAACACGTCGTGGGCGGCGAGCGCCGCGATCGGTTCATCGGCAACGATCGTACCGACATAGCCGGTACGTGCAGCCTGCCCCAACCCCAGCAGCGACAGAGGAGACTTTTTCACGCCACCTGAGCCGCCGCATGCGGAGAGCACACTCGCTGCGGTCAGGAAAAGTCCTGCCTTGCGGATCGCCGCCCGCGCCGCGATCCCGGATATACGGGGACGCAAGGCAGAGGTTGCCCCCCGCGCTCGCTCGGCAGACCGGGGTCTCGTGGGAGGCTCACGCACGCAGAGAATACTCCATACACTTGCGTCGGCGCCGACGACCGGCTCCGCTGATATAGCCGATCGTATTCGACGCGAGATGCGCCGCCACCTCGATCCGGCTTTGATCTCCCTTCCGATTAGCTTTCTTCCAGCCATGCGGCAACGGGCGCACCGCAGAGAGCCGGGGCGGCGTATGGGTGTCGTGTTACAGGCGATGACCAAAACGAAGGGGTGACGAACCCTGCCCTTGCATGAACCCATGCCGGATAACCGCTTCTCGCTACCGGTTTCGCGCGGCTACGCGCCTTTCATGCCAATGAGCCCCGCTTATGCCGGGCAGGCGCGTGTAGACATATTTTGATAGAATCCGGGTGTGCGAGGCAATCTCGGACGTCGCGAAAAATACCCACCGACACTCTAAGCCGCCCGCACCGCGCACGCAGCGCGACTAACTCACACCACAATCAATACGAGCCTCGTCACTACGCGAACAGAATTGGCCCGACGGCGGCGTCCGTAACTGTTTTGCTCTTATCGTCTCGAAATTCACCATTTATTATAGTAAATAATTTATCTCATTATCTAAAGCATGAATCCAAGAAATTTTCATTTACTTTCAAATATATATAAAAAACTCCCCGTTTGTGTTTGGAAAATTCTCAACCCGTTCAATCTCGCCATAAACCGAAACATTACGCGACGCGTCGATAAAATATTATTTTCACCACTATATTGCGTTATTAATTACACAATGCAAAATGTCATTAACAAGCGTCGCATATTGCATATATAACGGTGAGCAGTAGTGAATAATATCCTCCCCCGCCTCTCGGCCTTCACCGTCGCCACAATCGCAATGTCCTGCGGCGCCGCGGTCGCCCAAACCGCCTCACATGCGGCGACCACACACCGGTCGCCTGGCAAGGTCGTTCAATCGCCCTCCACACAAGCGACCGCTATCCCCGCCAGCATCCCGACAACAACGTCAGTCGTGGCGCCGCGCACCGTACGACGCACGCCGATAGGGCGGATACCTTATGCCGGCTTTCCCGGGCAGCCGCTGACGACAATCACGACCTCATACGGCAACAACCTCGTGTTCAATCGCGGCACAGGGGAAGCCTCTGGCTTCGGTCCTTCCGGCATGACGCCCTGGGGACAGGACTGGACCGGCATCAGACCCCATCATGTCCGCAAGGGCGATCCTTTCGATTGGCTGAAATACGTCCCACTCAACGAGAGCGGCTCCATCTGGCTTTCATTCTCGGGCGAGACGCGACTGCGCAACTGGTTCGAAACAAGACCAATGCTTGGAACAAAAACCCCAAATGACTCAGGTCGTTTTGGCGTGCGCAATCTCTATGGCGTAGACCTGCATCTGGGCTCCCATCTGCGCTTCTTTGGCCAATTGGTTAACGGAGACGCTGCGGGATGGGCTGCTTACGGCTACGGGACGACCTATCGCAAGCGTCTCGACGTGCAGCAGGCGTTCGTAGAGCTCAGCGGAAAGTTTCTCGGCGCACGCGCAGGTTTCCTTTTCGGTCGCCAGCAGTTTTTGGACGCCCCCACATATCTGCTTTACAATCGTGAAACGCCCAACGTCCCGCTATCGTGGAACGGTTTTCGCGCCTATTCCATCTGGTCTCGTTTTCGCATCGACGCCTACGATTTCGTGCAGACCGACGACTCCCAGACCGGAATGTTCCAGGACACGGAAAACTACAAAAATCGCCTTTACGGAGTCGACATGACCTGGGCGCCGCCGGATTTTCGCTTTCTCGGCGGCGACGGCTATTCGTTTCTGGATCTCTATTACATAGGTTACAAACTCGCAGGATCTGGCGCGGCCATAGCCACGGCGACGAGCTCGTCATCGGGCTCCACCACACGCAACAATTTCGGCGGACGTTACTACGGCGTCGCGGGGCCTATCGAATTCTCGATTGGCGGCACATGGCAGGGCGGAGTTTTCCAATACGCCAGTTCCAACAAGCCTCGGTCAGTGAACGCTTTCGCCGTGAATACACTGATCGGCTATCGACTCAAGTTGGCGACCAGCCCCTTTCTGGGCCTGCAGACGGATCTTTACTCAGGTGGAGACGACGCTAGAAAAACCGGGAATGTCGGCACATTTATCGTACCCTTTAACCCCCAGACGAACTACCTCGACACCACAACCTATCTCTCGGGATCGAACCTTGTCAGCCTTGCCCCATTGGTACGTTTCTCACCATTCAAGCAGGTTTCTGTGCAGGTCAAATACCCTCTGCTGTGGCGGGAAAGCACCAACGACGCCGTATATATGAGCTCAGGACGCTACACCTTCGCACATCAGTTGCATGGCGGCTTCATCGGCATGGCGCCGCAGGCGTCGCTGACATGGCAAATCCTTCCACATGTTACGTGGCAGCAGTATGTTTCTCGCTTCATGGTTTCTTCCGGCATGGCGCGCGCGGGAGCTTCCAGCGGCACTTATTATCAGTCGAACTTCATTTTCCGGTTTTGACGGCCTATCGGCTCACTCGGGCCTCACGGTAAATGTGCGCCCGCGGCACGGGTGCACATCCGTGCCCGTGCAGATGATTTCGGTCGGTCAGGCGACATGCGCCTTCAAGAGTTGACGCTACGCAATCAGAACGAGTTCGCGTCCGTGCATGGTGATGTTACCGAACGAAAACCGTATCTTCTTCCATCCCCGCGACAATCGAACGCGAAACACAAACACTCAGATATGGCTCAAACCTGCTGCACGACCGGACCATGTGCGCAGTTCCGCGGCTCATTGCTATCTTAACAACGCTCCGAAAATTCGCTTCGCCGTTCCTCATCGATTGCGGCACGCCCGATGGAACGACAAGCAGAGCAACGCATGTTGCGTGGCAATTCCGCTCCGGTTGCACGAGGCGCTGCATTCGGAGCTGAACGTAAAAGCAATGGTGTTTGAACGTCCAAGAGATCGGCCCGCCGCAAGCTGGCTAATAAGCTCGCTAGAGGAATACGCATGCGCAGGGCGTGGTTACACTATTTTGCAATCGCCCCAGTGCTTCCACCCGGCAACGTCACTTGAAGGCTGCGGTGACGCCATGGTCGCGATTATAGGCCAGTTCCGCTGGCGTAAGCTGAAATCCCAACTCGAATCGATAATCGTTGTCGCCGTTCGTCGGCTTCACCGGCAGGTCAACCGTGGTCAAAGACGTATCGAATTCAACGGTTGAGGCGTTCGCGGGGAATGTTACCGGCTGGATGAAGACATGCTTGCCGACGATCTTGTCATTGTGAACCACAGCTACGAACCACGGCAACGTCAGGTCGCCTGTCCACGGCGCAGGGCCGCGACGCGCAACGATATGCAGACCCACCCTCGTCTTCAGCATTTTTGGGCCGCCCGCGATGCAGTCGCCGCCCAGGCGCGTGATGCTCGCCCGCATGATCAGGTGCGCAAAATCTGTCTTGCCGCCAGCGTAGGCGTAATAATCCCCTACTTCAGCCGGAATGTGCGGCGTCGGACATGTCGGAGCGAAACGCATGTCCGCGTCGTCCGAGCCGCAGGCGGCGATGCCGAAGCACGACGCCAACGCCAGCGTGGCAGGCAGCCCCCTGCGTCGAACGTATGAGCCTGCACGGCGGGCGGCGAAGAAAAATTCAGTGGTTTCCGTGTAGCGAGACATAACCGAAATCCGAGTGGCTGGAGCTGTCATGAAAGGGTCCGGACTGACGGGCGTTCGACGCGCTGGCGACTGATCCAATGCAACGGGCGACCTCTGAAGAAACATGCATAACGTTCGGAAGAGCATACGGGCTTCGCCATGCGCTTCACAGATGGCGACTATTCAACAGATGTCACGACATGAAAACCCGTCCATCTTGTCAGCGCGCTTTCATGGCGAAAAACCCCTGTCGACGCCATCCTGACGAGGCGTCGCTCACCGCCCGCAGACATGTCCGGCGCCCGTTACCGCTTGCACAAGAGGCGCGTATTGCCGTAGGGCGAGGACAAACCCATCTTGCAGTGTGGCCCCGACCGTTTCTCGGCGGCCGTTCGTCCTGTCCGCCGACCGCCTGGGGAAGACAATGCCCGATCAGCTCACCGTCTCTGACACCCTTGCCGACGACGACCGCGCCACGGCTGGCGCGGCGCGCGATCTACGGGTCATTCTGGCGGGCCCGCGCGGCTTTTGCGCCGGTGTGGACCGGGCCATCCGCGTGGTTGAGGAAGCAATCCGCGCCTACGGCGCGCCGGTCTATGTCCGCCACGAGATCGTGCATAACCGCACGGTCGTCGAAGAGCTGGAAGCCAAAGGCGCCATCTTCGTCGAAGAACTGGACGAGGTTCCGGCCGACGGTCACGTTGTCTTCTCGGCGCATGGCGTCCCCAAGACCGTCCCGGCAGAGGCTGCGCGACGCAACCTGCTGTATCTGGACGCGACGTGCCCACTCGTCTCCAAGGTTCATCGTGAGGCCGAACGTCACTACGCTGACGGCGGTCCCGAGTCGCGCCACATCTTGATGATCGGGCACGCCGGCCACCCCGAAGTGATCGGCACCATGGGCCAGTTGCCGCCCGGCGCCGTCACACTGATCAATGATGCGGAGGAAGCCCGCACTGTGCAGCCCGCCGACCCGGCGCGCCTCGCCTTCATCACGCAAACGACGCTGTCGGTCGACGACACCGCCGAGATCGTGGACATTCTTCGCTCACGCTTCCCCCTGATCGAAGGC
This sequence comes from Acetobacter sp. DsW_063, assembly GCF_002153745.1. Lineage (GTDB taxonomy): Bacteria > Pseudomonadota > Alphaproteobacteria > Acetobacterales > Acetobacteraceae > Acetobacter. The sequence continues at coordinate 11,001 of NZ_JOPL01000065.1, forward strand.
CCGAAGCGCGAGGACATCTGCTACGCGACGACCAACCGGCAGGAAGCAGTCAAAGCGATCGCTCCTGACTGCGATCTGGTGATCGTCATCGGTTCTCCGAACTCCTCCAACTCCCAGCGTCTGCGTGAAGTCGCGGAGCGTTCCGGCACGAAGCGCGCGCTGCTAGTGCCCAAGCTCGCTGCGCTGGACTGGTCGGTTCTGGAAGGCGTACGGACACTGGGAATCACCGCCGGGGCGTCCGCCCCCGAGGCTCTCGTGCAAGAAATGGTCACGGCTCTGGCCAAAAGCTACACGTTGAAGATCGAGGAACGGACGGTGAAGGAAGAGAACGTCACTTTCCGTCTTCCCGCCCCGCTCGGCTGATCACCGGACTCGTATGGCGGTTTACACGGATGTCGGGGACGACGCTCTGGCGGCGTTCCTGACCGAATATGACATCGGCGGTCTGGTGGCCTTTCGCGGGATCGCGGAAGGCGTTGAGAACAGCAACTTCGTCTTGCGCACAGCGCATAATGAAGCTCAGCGCGACTTCATCCTGACGCTCTATGAAAAACGGGTCGATCCCGATGATCTGCCCTGGTTCTTGGGCCTGATGCAGCACCTTGCGGGGCAGGGACTGAATTGCCCGTTGCCCGTAGCAGGGCGCGACGGCGAGGCGCTACGCCACTTGGCCGGACGTCCGGCCGCCATCACCACGTTTCTTTCCGGCGTGTGGCCTCGACAGGTGCACGCGCATCATTGCGCGCCTCTTGGCGCCGCTCTCGGCCGCCTTCATCTCGCTGGCAGCGGTTACGCGCCTGTCCGAGCCAACGGACTTGGGCCGGAAGCATGGCCGCCGTTACTGAGGGCTAGCGCGAAGAATGAGCGGGCCTCATCTGCCTTTCCTGGCCTGATCGACGAATTGCAAGCGGCTCTGGACCGTATTCTGCCTCATTGGCCCGGCGTGGCCGGACGGCCGGATTTGCCGCACGGACATATCCATGCCGATCTTTTTCCCGACAATGTCTTCTTCCTCGGGGATGAGCTTTCCGGCCTGATCGACTTCTATTTCGCATGCACGGATCTGCTGGCGTATGATGTCGCAATCTGTCTCAACGCATGGTGTTTCAACGATCAGGGCGATTTCAACGTGACTTACGCTCGTCGCCTGCTGGAAGGCTACGAAAGTGTACGACCACTGTCAGCGGCGGAGCGCGAAGCGCTCCCCGTGCTGGCAGCCGGAGCCGCGATGCGCTTCAGCCTCACTCGCCTGTACGACTGGCTCAACACGCCCGCCGGGGCCTTGGTGACGCGCAAGGACCCGATGGCTTATGTCAGACGGCTCCGCTTCCACCTCGCCACCCCGACGATCGGAGTCTATGGTGTCTGAAAGCACAGATCTCGAGGGCGGTGGCGCCTCAGCGCTGTCGACTGAAGACGCCGCCTCCGTGGTCGAGGTGTGGACGGACGGCGGCTGCAAACCGAATCCCGGCCCCGGCGGATGGGCCGTGTTGCTACGCTTCAAGGGGCGGGAGCGCGAGTTGTCGGGCGGCGAGGCTGAGACAACGAACAACCGCATGGAGCTGACGGCTGCATGTGAGGCTCTTGAAGCGTTGACCCGCCCTTGCGTCGTCAACCTTCACACCGACAGCGAATACGTCAAAAACGGCATCACGCGCTGGCATACAGGCTGGGTCCGACGGAATTGGCGGAATGCCGCGGGGGATCCTGTCAAGAACATGGATCTGTGGCGCAGGCTTCTCGACGCCGACAAAAAGCATCAAGTGACCTGGAAATGGGTGCGCGGTCATTCAGGCGTCGCCGAGAACGAGCGGGTCGATCAGATTGCCACGGCGGCTCGACAGGCGATTGAGGACAGCAAACGCGGAACGTGAACTGTCCATCTCTATCATTTTATCTTCAAAATGCAGTTATTTATTCGATATTTATATTAATAATAGTGTCTGTATCGGCGTCATTTGCAATGTCTGCGTTCCAGCGATGCTCTGTCTGACCTCGGAAAATATAGGAGCCGATCGCTACAGGCTGCCTTGTTTTGCTCGACGACAATATATGAGGGCGAATTACGCCAACTTCAGTTTTCAATTTTAATAGAAACCATAAATACAAAACACATCCATCAGGACACGGCGAGCGGACCGGCGTCGGAATACCGTGTCTCATCGGCTGGCTCCAGCCCAGAATCTGTCCGACCGTCGACCCAGCCACGACGATAAGATTCCGACGAATCGTATCCGGGCTTTGGTCCGCCGTAGAATCCGTCTAAATAACCGTTCAGAATCTCACCTTCGTTGAGAGATTTGAATTCATTAGCCGTTTTGACCAGATTCAGATCAACCATTCTTTCCAAACTTTCGTTTATCCGATGACCGCAGTCGGAGCCGAGGGAACAATGCTCGTGGGAAACCAAAGACAGGGACGACCGAATATGTCCCCAGTCCAAAACGCCCGTATTAATTCCGCGGATCACCCTCTGGCCCCATTTCTGGCTTCATCGCACACATCCAATTACGTCGCGCGCGTAGCGCTGGACCCGAAAACGCGTCAGGACGCCTTTCGGCTGCGTTACGAAAGCTATTTGTACTTCGGTTACATTTCCCCCAATGGCGACGAACTTTTCTTTGATGAATACGATTTCCTTCCGAACAGCCGCACAGTGGTCCTGTATCGATTTGGCGTGCCCGTTGGGTCAGTTAGAACCTGCCTGCTGACGACTAAAGGCGGACACCGCGGCGCCTCCCCGGCCTCTCATGCGTTCCCTAAAGAGGTGGAGCGTATTCTCGCCGGCAACAGGCCCAACGGCCATGGAGGATTTCGCGCAGTGGAGACCACCCGCCTTGTTCGCAGCCCGTCAGCGCTGAACAACACAGGGTTGATTTTCATGCTTTACCGCATGGCGGCCTATATCGGCATCGCCGCCGACGCGGAGATTTTGCTAGCCTGTGTGCGCGAGGAACACGTCTCGTTCTACCAGCGCCTCGGATATTCATCCAAAACGGGATTGCGCCCTTATCCCGGTCTGCACTGTCCAATGCTGCTGATGGCGTGCGACCGCGAACGCTACGACGTGACTCGCCTTACTTACCCAATTCTCGATCCATTTGCGGGCGCAACCGGTCCACTGGAGGGTTTTCTTTCCGGCGAGCCCGTGGCGCTTGCGCTCCTGGCCCCGCAATGACCATGGAGGCGACTCTTCTGGCGCTTACCTCTCTGGTGCCGTTCGCTTCTTTCGTGTGGGGCGTCGTCGCCCATTTTCGCAAAAGCGCCGCAACGCCTTGGGGCATGCAAGCGCTCTCTGTCTTCAATGCGTTGGGGTATGCAACATTTCTTCTCTGCCTTCGCCATGAAGACATTCTGACAGAAGGCGCGACATCCATTGCGATCGCGCTATTCGGGGCATCTTTCGCCCTCTTCTGGTGGACGGCCAGAACCACCCGCGCATTGCCTCCGCGCATCGCGCACTCGAAGGCTGACGCGGACACACTCTATCGCCACGGCCCTTACGCGTTCGCACGCCATCCGTTCTACCTTTCCTATATGATTTTCTGGGTCGCCTCCGCTGTCGGCGTCGGGGGCGTTCAATGGCTTGTATGCGGCGCATTTATCGGTTGGTACGCGCTGCTGGCGCGTTCGGAGGAGCGTCGTTTCTCGTCTTCTGCGCTGGCGGCCGGATATATGGAATACCGGCATCAGACGGCCATGTTTGTCCCCAAGCTGACTAAAGCGATGCTCGGACGAAAACTATGAAAGACAGGGCTGACGATATCCACCTCCGTTACCCCGGGAACCTCCCGAGAATCTGGCGCTTTTTTCGCCTGAGTCAGGCGGGAGAGAACCGTCGCGCTCTGCGTCACGAACAGGCCGTGATTCTCTCGGATATGGTCATTCTTTTCATCGGTCTCGGGATTGGAAGCTGCCTCCTCTTCACCTTCGGATTTCGCGAACAGTTCGATCGCTCAACCGCATTTTTATGCGGGTTGATCGTCACGCTCTACACAGCTCTGGGAGCGACTTCATGGCGTTGGAGGCGCGATCAGGAAGACTCGGCTTTCATCAACGCCGCTTTCTGGATTCTGATCATGCTGGCGTTCGCGTGGGGCGCCTATACAAACCTCATGGCCCTTCGCGCCCGTCCCGATCAACACGGGATCGTCATCGGTCTGATCATGGGCCTGCTTTCCAGCTCGATGCTGGGCGTCCCCATCGGAGCGGCTCTCGCGTTCTATATCCCCACGACGCTATTTTGCTCATGCGCGATCCTTATCGACCTGCAGCCGATGCAGGGTGTCGCGATCTTTTCCTTCCTCGGTTTCCTGGCGTTCGTCTTCGTCGGGCTTGTTTACATGAACAAGCTGCTTCTCGACCGTTCGCTAGGACGTCTGCATCTCGAGCGGCAACATGAAACGCTGCACATCTTCCTGCGTGAATATGAGGAAGTCTCCACAGACTGGACTTGGGAAACCGACGCCAGCGGTCGGCTTCGCAACGTCAGCGCAGGCATGTGGCTGCTACTTATCGACGAAAAAACCAAGGATCTTGAGGGACGCTCGTTCGCTGAACTTAACCTCGTCAACGCGCCCGGAGAGGAGCGGAGTCTGGGCTCGCTGCTCGCCGACCACACAGCATTCCGTGACCTCACCGTTTTGGCCCCAGACGAGGCTCGTCCACGGCGAATCAGTCTGACCGGCCATCCGTCTCATGACCGCGATGGCCTGTTCAATGGCTTTCGCGGCATAGGTTCCGACATCACGGAGAAGTGGGAAGCGCAGCAACGCATCCAATATTTAGCCACACATGACGATCTGACCGGCCTGCTGAACCGCCGCGCCTTTGTCGAAAGTGTGAACGAGATATGCCTCGCAGGCGAACCTTTCGCCCTGCTGTTAATCGATCTAGACGACTTCAAGCGCGTCAACGACGATTTGGGACACGCCATCGGCGACAGCCTGTTACGCATCATCAGCCAGCGGCTACGCGGGGCTCTCGGCCCGAATGATTTCGGTGGACGTCTTGGCGGAGACGAGTTCGCTGTGCTGCTCTCCGGCGCTACCGAAGCTACCGCCCTCAGCGTCAGCAACGAACTCAACATCCTGTTGCATGAGGCCTATCGTGTGAACGAGATGTCCCTGGAGCCCAGCGCAAGCATTGGCGTGACCCTGTTCCCGGAACATGGAGGCAGCCCGGATCTGCTGATTCGCCGCGCGGATCTGGCGCTCTATCAGGCAAAAGAGCGCAAAAATGTATGCGTCATGTTCAACGAGTGGATGGAGACGGAATATCTTGGCCGTATGCGCCTGAGCCTGGAACTGTCCACCGCGCTCGACAGCCATCAGATATTTCTCCAATACCAGCCGGTGCGGGACACGATCACCGGCGCAGTGGTCTCGGCCGAAGCGCTTGTACGCTGGCAGCATCCGACGCGCGGCGTTCTCTCCCCCGGACAATTCATCGCCATCGCCGAAACGAATGACCTGATCGAAGAACTCGGTGCGTTTGTACTCTACGCGGCCTGCCTTGAAGCTATGACATGGCGCGAGCCAATCCCTGTCGCGGTAAATCTGTCTCCCAGACAGTTGCACTCCGGGCGTTTCGTTCCGGTATTACGGGCCTGCATCAGGGATACAGGCATCCAGCCCGAGCGTTTAATTCTGGAAGTGACCGAAACGGTGTTCCTCGCCGCCAGCGCAGGAACCGTAAGTCAACTCGACGCCATCAGGCGGATGGGCGTCCGTATTGTGCTGGACGATTTCGGAACCGGTTATTCGTCACTGACATATCTGCGTGGCTTCGATGTCGACGGCATAAAGATCGACGCCAGCTTCATCAGGGACCTGCCTCAGTCCAGGAAGGTCGGAGCTATTGTCCGCACCATCGCCCGTCTCGCATCGGATATGAATGTGTATGTGGTCGCCGAGGGCGTGGAGTCGAACGAGCAACTGGAGTGGCTGCGTGACAATGATATCCCCTTCATTCAGGGGTTCATGCTTGGGCGGCCCGGATCAGCGGCGCAGATCGACGCCATGCTTTCCGAACCCGTAAAGCGACATGCTTGAAGGTTTTCCTGAAACCGAACGACACTCCCAAAGTCCGCAAATACCGTCAGGCTCAATCTGGGACCAGAGGTAAAGATCGCCGCTGATGAAAACATTTTTCCAAACGCCACTTTAGGCTCAGGACCTATTAATTTATTGAAGTGAGCGAGAGGTTGTGAT
>NZ_JOPL01000066.1 GCF_002153745.1 Acetobacter sp. DsW_063
CGACAGCAATAAAATCAGACAGTCTCTCGCAGACCGGAACATCACCGCATGTATTCCACCAAAGAAGAACAGGAAATCAAAGCCACCTTACAATTGGCATCTGTATAAAAAGCGCCATCTGATCGAAAACATGTTCGCAAAGTTGAAAGACTGGCGACGGGTGGCAACACGATACGACCGCTGCGCTCATACATTCATGTCCGCAATCCACATCGCAGCAAGC
>NZ_JOPL01000067.1 GCF_002153745.1 Acetobacter sp. DsW_063
GACCGCTGCGCTCATACATTCATGTCCGCAATCCACATCGCAGCAAGCTTCATCTTTGAAGCGCGGCAGTTGGTTTGGAACCGTCGGACACATTGTTTGGAACCCCAAAAGCTCGTCCGACGGACCATTCTCAGCCCCGTTTAAGAGGGGTGTTAGACACCAATAATTCGCCTCTTGGAGCGCGCTCAGCGTACCGACTATCCAGCCCATACGCTGCCTCAACCTCCATCAGATTGAACGCCGCGAACACCTCTCTCGTCTCTGGCCGGTCGTTTATCGAGAGCACAAACGTCCCCCGCAGAGACGCCAGCTGGTCAGCCAGCCTCCCAAACTCGGCGCGGTCGAACGCCGCCGCGTAATAGTCCTCCGAGCCCCAATACGGCGGGTCGAGATAGAACAGCACCCCCGGCCCGTCATATCGCTCGATCAGCCGACCATACGGCAGACACTCGATCGTCACCGACGCCAGACGGTGATGGATATCGTCCAACGCCGGGAGCAGCTTGGTGACGTCGAAGCGGGCCGTCCGCTGCGCGTAATTGAACGTTTGCCCGCGAACCTTGCCGCCATAGGCGATCCTCTGGACGTAGAGCAGGCGCACAGCGCGCTCCAGATCAGTCAATGACTCGGGCGCGGTGTCGCGCAGCCTCTCGAAGTGCTCTCGTGACGTCACCTGCCAGCGCAGCATATCGGTCAGCGCGACGAAATGCCGCTGGAGCACACGAAACAGATTCGCGACCTCCCCATTTAGGTCATTGATGACCTCACAGCGCGCGGGCGTCGGCCGCCGCAGGAATACGCCCGCCATACCCACAAACGGCTCGACATAAGTCTGATGAGGGATCTTGCCGATGATATCGATGATCAGCGACGCAAGGTTGCGCTTTCCGCCGACGTAAGGCGCGGGCGTGGAAAGCCCGGACATTTTTACCTTTTGCATATACGTGGACACTCATAATGACCCGGCCTCTGCAGAGGTGACGGGTCGATTCATCGAGCGTGTGACAGCACGCGGCTCGGCTGTTCCAGCAGCCTCGCCCCCGTCTTGTTAAGGAGACGGGGAAATCCGGACGAGCGAACTGCCGCTACGGACGCCCGCTACCGTCCCCTGGCCAGCGCCATTTCATACGAGCGCGCACACAAAGCGCGATCACGACCCCCAGCGCCACGGCCCCGAACACGGAGCCGCCCGCGAACAAGGCTATCTCGTCAGACACCGGCCGACGCCCGCATCTCGGCGACCAGCGCATCCAGCGCCTCGCCATTGACCGACACGCCATACACCGTCGTCCAGTTTTGCCGCGACACCAGCCCGTAAGCCTCGTCGCAGAACTGCCGCATGAACGCGGCCGACATGCGCTTATCGTCGCCCCAGGTGTTCAGATAGAACCAGTCGGCGTCATAGCCATGCAGCCACACGCAATGACCACCGGCGATGCTGTTGTCACGCGTGGGGCTGTAATCCCAGTCGCCGCAACCAACGACGCAAGCCCACTCAGGCAGAGACAGACCTATATAAAGACCGCCCAGAAACGCGATTGACCGTCGCGCGCTCACCGCATCCTGCGGACCGACAGCCCCATACGCGGTCAGGTAGTCGCGCGTCTGTCCCGGTCGCTCGAAACCCTCCACGCGCCAACGGTCCAGAACATCTACCTCGACCGCCCCGTTGTCGTTGGCTCCAGTAGAAACATTGAACGGCGGGTTCGTGGCGGCAGCGTAGTTATTCAGAACCTGAGCGCCCGTGAGCAAAACCGGGGCCTGGGCGACGCCAGTCCACGTCCGGATCGCGCTGGCGACGCCCACCTGGGTACAACACCCGTAACGGTCGTTCCCCCACATCGGCCAGTCGACCTTTTGCGCCCAGTTCACTGCGGCAGGAATCGCGGGGAGCGCGCGCGCCAGCGGCGCAGCCATCCGAAATGTGCGCGGATCGTGACGGGCAGGCAGTTTACCCAGAGGCCGACGGGCAGCGGTCATGACGAACCTTTCTGAAGATAGGCGTCGGCGTCGTAATCCGCCGGCAGCATGGTGTGATCCGGATAGAGCAGGCAGTCGCGCACCAGCGGCGCGCAGGCTGCGCTGGCGCTCGTCGTCAGCGACGACGTGGCGACGAAGTGAATGCTGGCTACTCGGCCATCGCGGATGCGCGCCGTCATGCGACACGATTCCGATGCGCTCGCCGACACTGTCGGTTTGACGAGGTCGCCCAGTAGCGGAACGGCCCCGGAGAGCGACGGCGTCGACCAGTTATTGGTCGGAAAAGTCAGCGCCCACTGGCGCGGCGCGATCCGCATCCGCTCCGTCGGCTGCCCGGCGCACGCGAGAAAATCGGGCAGCGTCATCCCCACCAGGTCATGGCGCGCACGGCCGGGAAGCGCGGAGCATCCGGCCAACGTCAATAGCGCCGCCACAAAACCCATAGAACGGCGGCTGATACCGTCATCCCGGCGAGGAGCACGACGCACCATGCGTCAGCGCGGTTGCGCGACGTGGAGGGTCCGCAACGCCTGCGCCTCGGACATGGCAAGCTGGCCGGCCGACGTCCCGGCCAACGCCGCCTGGAACACAGACACCACCGTCCTGATCGCTGAAAGACCAGTAGAGAGCGTGCTTTTCGCGCTGTCCGACAGCGCGCTGCCCGCGCCGCTCAACGCATTCGCGGCGACCGTGTCCGCCTGCTGGAGATCCGCGAGGATGCTGTCGATCGCCGTCTTGTAGCTGGTGTCGTCATAGGAGACGGACACGGAACTCCCCGCTGCCGTCTCGAACGCGGTCAGCGCGGCGGACAGCGTCGTTTCAATCGCAGCACCGGCCGTCGCATAGGTCGTGAGCGCAGGAAACGCCGCCGCGAGCGTCGTCAGCGTGCCGAGCATATTGAGCCCGGCCTGACCATAAGCGACCACCTTGGCGACGTTGAGCGTGGCGGTCGTCACATTGCCGGACGTCGAGACCGTGCAGCCCTGTGTCGCCCCCAGCGTCGCGAGCGCCGCCCCGGTGACAAGCGCCTGCCCACAGAAACGTCGACGGCCGCGATTATCGACCGTCTCGACGTTGACGAGACGTGCTGGCCCTGCGAGCGCGAGGAACGGAGCTTTGATTGTCTCGACAAGATTACGCATCTTTGTGATCTTCCATGGTTATCGCGCGCACGTCCGGCGCCCGCTGTGGAAAAGGGAAATCAGGAAGCGGATGGAATTCGCGCGGTGGCTCACCGAGGCGTGCATCCAGCTCGTGGACGATCAGCCGCGCCGCAATCGCCTCGGCCTGCACCTGCGCCACCGCTTCCGACGCGCGCCAGCGATCGCGGCGCAGATCGTCCAGTTCGGTCACATAAGACCGCTGGAGCGCTTCAAGCTGCTCGGCCCGAGCCACGGCCAGACCGATCAGGCGCAGGGCCATATCAGACGCGTCGTGCTCCCGCTGGCGCGCGAGGCGCCGCATGCGAAGGCTATGCCCCCACCATCCGGTCGCGGCTGACAGCGCCCAGGCGGCCGGTCCTGCTATCTCATTCCACGCAGCGAGCATCGGCATCAGATCGAACTGAACGAGCGGGGCGGCGGATTGACCGACGAACCCATAGCAGCGACGGCCGCCGGGGAGATCGTCTGCCGGGTCGCAATTCCAAGCGGATGTGTGCCGTCCGCCGACAGCGACACCATGGCGGCAGTAAACCACCCAGTCGTCGGAACCCACGTGATCAGCCCGTTGTTGACGGCCCCGATCGCCGCCTGCAACGCCGCCGTGACTGTCGTCCGATAGGCCGCCGTCATATACGAGCCGTTGCCCTCATACGGCTGCATCACGACGATTGGCGTGTTCGGGAACTGGTCGACCAGCGCCGTCAGAAACGTCGTCATCGCCGTCTGCACAGCCGCTTGCGTAGCCTTCTTTCCGCCGTCGTTAGTGCCCTGGTTGATGACGATCAGATCCGGCGAGGTCGTGAAATCGCGCGCCTGCCCGGACCACAGATAGTTCCACGTTGTCGGGATCGGCGGAACGCTGCCATTGCCGCTGATCGTCAGCCCCTGACCTGTGAAAGCGACGATCCCGACATCCACCCCGACCGCATCTGCAAAACGCCAGCCCCACGCCTGCGTGACATCGCTCGCCGATGCGTCGGTGTTCGTGCCGGATACGATCTTCGCGAGCGTCTGATACCCTTCGGTGATGCTGTCGCCGAAAATCAGAATTTTTTTGCGCCTGCTCGCTGCGACGGCGGTGACGCTACCCCCGGTAGCCACGAGGATCGATGTCAGCGTCAAAGCCGTGGACTGAGGCGTCCATCGATTCTGCGTGCAGGTCGCCGATGCGAAGATCAGGCGGCACGTGTGAATCGGCCAACCGGCGGTAGCGGCCGGCATTGTCGCCGTGATTGACGACGCCAGCGTGTAGAGCGTCGCCGTACCATCGATCACCAGCCACACGGTCGGCAGTGGCGCCAAGTTCGCCGATACATCGAAATTCAGCGTCAGAGACGAACCGGAAAAGCAGAAATCCAGATAAGCGCCCGGATTAATCGACTTGGCCGATGTTGACCCAACCAGCCAGTTCCACGCCGAATAAGTAATCGCCGCATTGTTCGGCGCGATCGTCACGCCGCTCAGAACAGGCGTGGCGCTCTGCTCGACGGCAAGGGTCGTGCCCACGCTGTTGGTCGCGCCAACGTTGACGTATTCCAGCTCGCCGTTCGTCAGGCCGCTGATCGTATAAGTCCCCGCCGCCGCCAGCGTCGCTATCGACGCGCCGGACGCCACACCCGCTGAGGTTCCGGCATAAATCGGGTAACCTGTGATCGTGGCGCCGCCGTCTGAAGATGGCGCCTCCACCGTAACCAGCATCGACCCGTTGCCGGGCGTCAGCGTGAAGGTCGGCGCGCCTGGCGCTGTTGCGCCGGCTGATACGGTGATCGACAACGCGGCCGGATCCGCAAGGCCGGCGTTGTTTGTCGTGGACAGGGAGCCAGATCCGCTACCGCTCGGTGTGAAGGTGAACGTCTGGGACGCCGTGGCGCCGGCCGCGAAAGTCAGCGACGTCGGCGAGAACGTGCCCGCGATCGTGCTGGCTGGCGTCACTACCGTCGCCGAAGCCACCGCGCCGGTCGGCTGAACTGTATAAGTCGCCGCCGAGCCAACCGCGAGAGTCGCCGATCCGGTCAGCGCGTATGCAGTCGCGGTCGCCGCCCCGACAGAGTCGTTGCCGTTACCGTCGAGATGGTAGAGCGCGACGAGGTCGGTCTCAGACCCCGTGTAGGGCGAGGTTGAGGGTGTGTATGCCCCGCTGTCTCGCGCGGGCGAAAAGACCGCGACCTCGTCGATAACGCCCTGATTGGTGTAGGCTGCGGACGATCCGGGATAGACGCCAATTCCGAAAGCCGACGCTGTCCAGCTGAAACTGGTGACGCTTGATGTCGATCCTGACGCCACCACCACGCCGTCGACCAGCAACTGACCGGTCGCCGCAGTCGCGTTGTAGATCGCGGTGATCGTATGCGCCGCGCCATCGGCGATCGACGCTGTGCTGGTCAGCGCCAGATTCGACCCGCCTACATACCCGAACCACACCTGCACGAGGCCGGCCGTCGTCACGGACATCGACACAAGTCTGTCTTGCATCGCGATAATGCTGTTGCGGGTCGTCGGCTTCGCGGCAAACAGCACGCGCGCCTCAAGCTCGACCGACGTGGCCGCCGCAGAGAACAGGCTTGCCGCCGCGACGCCATAACCGCCGGGCTGCAGCGCCTGACCGAAACCGGAGATCGGCGACGTCGCATACGTTGCCGAGGTCATCGTGAGATTGTTGGTCATCGATCAGAGCCCGCAGATTACGGTGGCGGATGCGTCGTCGGTCCCGCAGGTCAGCACGCTGACAGACCCCGCCGTTGTGCTGATCGTCGGAGCCGCTCCCCCGGATGTGAGGTATTTGAGCGTGCCCGACGCTGCTGGCAGTGCGACCGCGTAGCCGCCCGCTGACGGCTGACGAATCAGCAATGTCACGCGCGTCCATACCCCGGCCGTGCCGCCGGAAAATGTCACGGCCATCGCGGCGGCGGGCGTGATGTCGTAGACGACGGAGCCGTACGCCGGGATCACCGCTGCGTAGCTCGTCCCCGGAGATGATACCGTGACCGCAGATGTTGTCGCCGCATTGGCGGTCGTCTGCGCCTGTGTCGCAGCGGTCTGGGCTGCGGTGATCGTCGCTGTCAGAGCCGACGACAGTGCTGCGACCGCCGCATCCGCATAGGCCGTCGTCGCGATCTGCGTGCTGGCGCTCCCGGCCGTCGCCGTCGGCGCTGTCGGCACGCCGGTCAGGGCAGGCGACGACAGAGGCGCGTAAGCGGCCCAGAGCAGCGACAGCGGAGCCTGATAGAGCGTCGGCGTCCCGCTCACCACCCGCACGACCGGCACCACGTCCGTCCCGGCCAGAGACGTCGCGGCCGGTTGCGCCGTAATCTCCAGTCCCGCAGCGACGGCGCGACCGCCGACCAACAGGGAGGCAGCGGAAACGCAGGCGAGCAACGCGATGTTCCGCATTTTTCCAATCCTGATCATGGTGTGACCTCTTCCTGGTCGACAGTCAGCGGCTGGCCGTCCACGGTCAGCGCGTTCGGCAGCACGTCGGACGAGGAGCCGAGCGCCGCGACGATCTGCGCCGCGACCGTCGACCCGGACGCGATCGCCGCGAGCGTCGTGCCGTCATCGAGCGTCAGCAGCAGCGCCCCGCTCTCGTCGGTGGCGGCGCTGACGACGGTCGCCTGCGGCGCCATCGGAAACATCGGATAGACGCGCACGGACATCAGCGCGCTCATCAGCGGCCCACTCATCGCGTCACTCCGCGTAGAATGGTGATCATCCATGGCTCGGTCGGCGTCGTCAGACCGTTTGGCCACGTCACGTTGAGGTCGCACCACATCTGGCCGAATGGCCATTGCGTGGTGTCCTGCACCGTCAGCTGCACGGCGCCCGGTTGCGCCAGCACGGCCGTCACGGCGGGTGACGCAACGAGGGTGCCCAGCGCATCGCGTATCTGCGCCGCATATGTGCATCCGGTCAGATCCGCGACGCCGCCGTGGGGCGCATCGATCGCGACCAGCATCGCGAACGGCAGGCCGACCTTGAATCGCAGCGTGCCGTTCATGCGTCGATCCAGTCCGGCGCGCCGTCTGCGCGCGCGCCGCGCTTTTTGCCCGACGGCGGGTGATTCAGCGCGAATACTCGGAACACTTCCTCGGAAACCAGAATCAGATCGTCCGGTAGCCCCGCGTCACTCTTGCGATAGGCGTCCAGCATAGAGGCCGGGTAGAAGGAAAGCCGTGATGGTGACCAGAAATGATGCGTGTCCATCTCAGTATCCCTCCACCCGCCACGTCGCCGAGTAAGACGGATAAATGCGCACAGTCATCGACGTCAGCCCGATATTGGACAGAGCCACCGAACTGGACGTTCCCGCTGTCGCGTTGATGATGTTCGCGCTCTGCCCCGTCACGACTTTTGTGAAAGGGATCGGGAAGGCCGGGTTGTAGATCACCTCGGTCGCGACGCCGCTTGTGCCCTGGTAAATGTTCGTGCCCGACTGGCTGATGAAGCCGTCGGGCTCGCGCCGATACGCCAGCATCTGCACGCCGGTCGCTCCGTTATAGGCAGAGGAATAATCCGACAGCCCGATCAGCCGCCCGGACCATGAAGGGCTTATGAACTGTGGACCCGCCAAAGACTTCGAATAAATCAGGTTCGTGCAGAAATCGTCGCCCGTCGCCGCAGGCAGCGAGCGCACGATAAATCCGTAATCCGTGCCGCCGACCGAGAACCTCACGCCGATGCCGCCGTCGGCCGTGTCGATCCCGATGTTGATCTTGGCGTTTGTCGCGCCCGTGCCCTGATTCGGTCCGTCTCCCTGCTCGACAGGGGTAAATCCTACGGACGCGGCCGTGGCGGCGGCGGCGATGAGCTTCGCGATCGCCTGATACAGCTGTGTCAGATCGCCCGCGTCCGGCGTGAGGCCTGCCGCCGTGATGACCTTCATGATCTCGTTCATGACGGCGTTGCGATCCACGGCAACCAGCGACGTACCGGCAACGCCGTTCGTGAGATCCCTGTCGACGTACTGGCGGATGCCATTGACCAGCGCATTCCCGGTGGCGCTCGTGTAATCCATCAGGTCGTGCTCACATATTCGAAAACCACAGTCAGGTCGGGCGGGTTATTGCGTTTGATCGGACACTCAAGGCCGGTCTCGCGGTTCGGCAGCGTCACCACCCAGACAAACCGGTCGGCGATCGTGCTGCACACATCGACGCCGCAGACAGCCACCCCGCAGATCGCAGGCTCAGGTTCCTCGATCGTCATCGTCACGCCGATCTGCGTGGCCAGACCAAGGAAAAACGCCCACGACGTCCCCGCTGACCCGACCCATCGTCCATTGTCGAACGCCTGCCGTGTCTCAAGCGACATCGTCGTCGGATCGCGCCCGCACGGGTCCGGCCCCAAAACCGCCTCGTAATCGTCAAGCAACAACGTCGATTTCGCCGGGCTGATCTCCCAGGCAAGCGCCGCGATGTCCCCCTCAAGAACCTCAAGAGATATGCCCAGGGCGTTCGCCACAACGCCCAGATTGCTTGAAGCGACGTGAGGAAAAGCCCAGCCCGGCGGCAAAAGGGAGCCCATGAAACCCGCCATGATCTGCTCGCGCGTGCGCGGCGGCGGCGGCCCCTGATCGAGCAGCGGATCGCCGCCCTGATCGAGCAGCGCCGTGCCGGACGTGTCGAGCAGGACGCTCATCGCGCCGCCGCTCCCGTCATCTGCTGAGAAATTCGTGAAATCACCGGCGCGGAAACCTTGAACGGAACCTCCGTCAGCAGGTTCGCGATCAGGTCGACGTCACGGCGAGGCAGCGTCAGCACCACCTCATCCTCCGGCCTGCGTGGCGCTGAAGACGGGGATGCGTCCCTGCTGCCAGACTCCTCCGACCAGGACACCAGCCTGCAACCAGCCATACGCAGGAGCGGCAGTAAAAGGGACCGAAGTATTCGCCGCCACCATGGCGCCATCGAACATGAAATTTCCCCCGCTGGCGCAGGAGAGGAGCATGTTTGCCGATCCATCATTTCCACCATTCACGTAAAGGCCCGCCGCCTGCTGCGCGCTGCCTGCCTGAATCTGCAGCGTCGCGTTGGGCGCCGCATTGGGCGCGATCGCGAACAGCAGATTTCCGCTGCCGTTTTCGAAAAGAAGCCCGTTGTCGTTGAATTCGATGCGCTGCCCGTTCGCGGCAGTCGTGACCGAAGACCAGATCATTGCGCCGGTGTTCGCGCCCTGGACGTTCTGAACGGTCTCGGGCGTCGCCCAGGACAAACCTTGCCGCATCGCCATCATGATCGCGGAGCCGTAGCCGCTGTCCGCCCCGTCCGTGCCGGTCAGCGCCGTCGCCCCGAAGACGATGCCCGCCTTCCACGCGGCGTTGTTGTTGACGATCGTGATCGCGGCTTCACTGTCGCTGACGCCGCTGGTCTGGCCGCCGCCGGACGCAAGCTGCAATCCGTAAACACCGCCCCCCGTATTGGGATGATACGGCGTGGTCTGCCCCGACGCCGCGCCACCAAGGTTCACCGCGTCGAACTCGGCCACGAAGGTCGGCTGATAGTTCACGCCGGTCAGCCGCCACGCCTCGCCATAAAATCCGTAGGCTGTGGCTGCGGTCGGGTTGGACGTGCTGTCCGCGATGCCCCATGCGCTCACGCCGATCGAACTCGGCGTCGAGCCCAGCGCCGTCGTGTTCGCCACCGCGTCAGACGTCCGCGATCCGCCGACAAACCCGCTCGCGCCGACCGTCGAGAGCGCCGCCATCGTCGCGCGCCAGACCGCCCAGCCGCCGATCGACGTCGCCGCCATCGCCGCCGTCAGCCAGTCCGTGGGCGTGTCGTCACGGTCCGATTTACCGTCGTTCGCCGCCGCGCCGCCGACGAACAGACGGTCGCCATATCGCCCGACGGTCGCGCCTTTGTCGGCATAGAAATTGCCGCTGCTCGGAAAACTCGCGGCCGTCCCGGAGATGGAGCCCGTCAGGATGCGTCGCGATTTTCCGCTTGCGTCGACGGCAAAAATGCTCTCCGCGCCGCTGAGCGTAACCAGCAGATCGTAGCTCAGAACGTTCACGTATTGGCGCTCCAGCTGATCGAGCCGAAGACGGACAGCTCGTTAGCCGCCTGCACGATGTTGGCTGCAGGAGAGGTGATCAGATGGCTCGTCTCGCCAACAACGGACGAAAACGCGTCCGACAGCTGCGACTGGTAGAGCGTGTCGCCAAGCCCGGTCCCCGCGTAGTAGGCGGAGACCGCCGAAGACGTCGCCGCGCGCGCCGTCGTCGTGTCCGGATTGATCGAGGCGACGACGTTGCGCTGCACGATCGTGGCGGCCACCACTGTCGCATTGGACCGCACCACCTTGCGGCTTTGATCGTCGATATACGCCTGAATTTGGGCCAATTGCGCGTCCGTCGGCGCCACACGCCCCGGCATCGCGACAATGACGCCGACTGTCCCGAGCCCGAGCCAACCGCCGACGACGTTGACGTAGCCCGCACCTGCGTCCGTCGCCCATTTTTTGTAATCGGCCGCCGTGCCGCCGCCGGGCGGATTGCGGATCGCCGCCAGTATGCGCGCCCGCCAGCTCTCCGCCGCTTCGATCGCGGCGCCCCCGGCGAGACCCGAACTGTCGACGATGATCGACGACACGCCTGTGACCGGCGTCACCAGCGTCAGCGTCGTCCCGGCCGCCAGATTTCCGGCCGTGCCAGTCGTCGTCGCCTGAACTGGCACCGACCCGGTCACTCCGGAGGCAAGGCTGGTTTCCGCCGTGACTGACCACGTTACGGTCCCGTCGACGGTCATGGTCTGGCCGACCGCAAACACGACTGCCGCTGTCGTGGTCGCGAGGACGTTCCCAACCGCCGCCTGCGCGCCGATCCTTGGGGTTTTCCACTGGAGCGCATGGGATGCTAGCAGCCCATTTTCGGTCGCCGTGGTGACCATAAGCTCCAGGCAATAATCTCGCGCGTAGCGGTAGACGCCTGTCATCTCCAGCGAGAAAGCTGCGGCCAGAACCTGCTCGACGCTGCCAGGGACGTTCGCATCCAGAACGACGGACGTCCCATCGTCAGCAGTCACAGGCATGGCCTGCAACGCCGCCGCAAAGCGACGAACGATCTCCGCTGACGTCGGGATCGAAAGCGTCATGCCGACCCCGCCGGAACTGTAATGGAAACACCGGAAACCGTCGCAGTGACCTGCAGAATTCCGGCGCGAAGCCACGTCGCCGTGGTCTGGATCGTCTCGCAACTCCACTGCGCGACGGGCGCAACCGCCTCGGCCGCGTAGCCGATCGCAGCCACACGATCCGTTTCTGACGCCTTCCCGCGCGACAGAAGCCACAGGCGCGATCCCTGACGCGTGCCGGTGGGCAAAAGCATGTCGCCGGGCCAGCCGCGCCGCGAGAACGCGCCGCCGCCTTGCGCCGGCAGCAGCGCAATGGCGTTTGGAAGATTGTCGGTCGCGTCTGCGCGACGGTCGCTGCCGAGCTGTGACAGCAACGCAGACGCCAGCGTCGAGTCAGTGCGGACGCGGCCGCGACCATTGGCCGTCGCGCGAACCACAAGGTCGCAGCAGCCGAGATCGGCGCGATAGCGCAGCATCATTCCAGCGGTCGTCGTCATGCCCGCGATGATCGCGCGCGCGCGATATCCCGCTAATGCTCGACTATTTGATCAGGTGACGGGAGCGCCCGAGGTGCCTGAACCGCTCTGCACGCCTGAGTGCTTATGACCTTCCAGTGAGACGTCGCCAGCCGTGACGTCGCCGGACACCGTGGCTTTACCGCCGATCTCCACGTCGCCGGACACGGTCAGATCGCCCGTGATCGCAGCGCCCGTCGCGGTCACCTGCAGCACGACCTCTCCGCCGACGCGAACGTCGAGCGACGTACGCACGTCGATCCTGACAATCGTCCCGCCTTTCAGATAAACCTTTTGCCCGACGGCGTCGTAAAGAACCGCCTCTCCCTCGCTCAGACCGCCCACGCGCGCCACGGACGGGTTTGACGGAGGCAACGCCAACAGATCAGCCTGATCGCCGCCAAGCGCCACGACATGCGTCACGGCGCCGTCAGTCGGCACACGCGCTCCAAATCCGAACGGGAAGGCGACAGGCACAGCCGAACGTTGTGATCCGTAGAAACCCTGCACATCCACGGTCTGTTCCGCGCCCGAGTCATTGACGCCCTGGACGACCGCGCGAACCGTGTGCGTGCGCGTCGCCATCGAAAGCGCATGCAGCGCGTGATAATCCATCACCGCGAGCCTCGCTGGACGTCGCCCTCAAGATCGTAAGTCGCGGGATCGACCACCGAGATCCGCGTGAAATATCCCTCGGCATTGTCCACGAAGGTCACCGCGCCGATCAGCATGTCGCGGTGAATGTCGGAATACGCGTCGCTCACCGGCACCAGCGTGTTGGGCGTCCACAGCGCGCCGCCCATGCTGTGGCCTGCGACCGTATAAACGCGGGCGGTCCCATGCGCGCGGGTCGTCCGCATCCGCCACAACGCCTGATCCTGCAACGTCCAGGGCGTCCCGTCCGTTCGCGGCTTTGTCGCCTGGCGCTTCTTGCTCCGCGTTGCGCCGGTCGCGTGATAGGCGTCCGGATTGAGGCCCTGACTGCGGAGATATCCGGCGGCGTCAGAGTCCAGCGCAGGGTTTCCGGCATTCTGCGTCATCGCTGATCCGCCGCTTTGCGTCGCCGCCGCCCAGACGCGCGGACGCCAGCGTCCAACATTCGGATCGACGGCATGGCCATAGCGCACGACGGCCGCCGCCTCCTGCGTCGAAAAAGACTGTCCTGGCGTTGCGCTCAGGACGCTCTCAGATGGCGCTGAGTCTGCGCTCAGGGTAGCGGTCTGCGGTCGCAAGGCGCTGCGAAAACTGCCCTTCACCCAAACGTCGGAGAAATGCTCGCGGACAGAGATGTTCGCGTCGATCGAAAGCACATTGCCCGGAAACGTGAGGGAACCCGCCGATCTTTGCGTTCCGGCTTTCGTCAGTCGCACGCCGCCGACGCCGTCGGACACGACAAGAACACCTCTCTGGCGCGACAATTTGCCGATCGTCGCCATGGCCGGCTCGATGTCGAGCGCCACCAGCGTGAACGGCGCGCCGAGGTCGGTGTCGGCGTCCACCGTCAGTCCGAACGGCGTGGCCAACGCGCTTACGACATCCACCAGCCCGATCTGGCGATATTCCGCAGGCCCGGTCGGATTGGCGGTGCAGTCGACCAGGTCGCCCACCACGTCGCGCCCTGCGAAAGTGCCTGAGGCCCCGTCGTTAGAGATGCGCAAGGCGAGATCCTCGACGCTGCCGCGAAGGACCGTCTGATCCAGCACGCGGATCTCGACCGACTGATGCTCTCTGATGATCGTGGCGCCCGTTGAAGCAGCAAAGCCCGCCGCCTCGTCGCGCCCGGCGTCGTCGAACTCCACCCTGAATTGTCCGCAAATGTCCGCAAGATCGCGGCCAACCTCGACCGATTGACGCGTCGCCAGCTCGACGCCGTCCACGAACACACGGATCGGCCGACGCGGCGCTGTAATGAGCGAACCGCTCACGACGACGGCTCCAGCGCCTGCACGGCGCCGGGGCCGGCCAGCGCTGGATGCGCAAGCGCGTTGCGCGATACGAGATCGTCCCAGGTGGCGGCGACTTCCGAGGGCGTGTCGCCCGCGACGGCGTAGGCGATCAGCCACGCATTGACCGGAGCCGAAACCTGAACGCTCACAAGCGCGGGCAGACGGCCGAGCTGATCGCTGATGTCCGCAGTCACGGCCGCACGCGCATCAACGACAGCCTGCGCCAGCGCCATGACAGGCACAGCGGCCAACGCCTCCATAACCTCGATGTCGGACGTCAGGTCATCGAGCGCGGCAAGCATCGTATCGCGCGACGTCAGCGCGTCCGGCTGGCTGGCGTAGGTCTCGTCCGTCTGCGCCGCCAGCGCCTGCGACACCGTCAGCGCGCGGGTTACGACGCCGAGCGCCAACACCGTTCCCGGCGTCACCGAAGACGCCGCCAGGGTCGTCATCGCGCTCCCGATCGATGTCGCGGCGGAGAGAAGCAGCGTCGTCGCATACGACGCGTCGACCGTATCGGACGCATCGCCGACCACCGCCGTCGAAGCCGCCACCGCCGTAGTCGTCTCGCCGCTGACAGCGTTCGTGATCGCAGCCGGGACGGCGGACAACACCGTGACCACCGCATTCGCCCACGTCGTATCGGCGTTCGTCGTCGGCTCCGCCACACCTGCGTCGAGCGACGCGAGCGCCGACGCCGCAGCAGTCTGCACAGCCACGGGGGCTGACCCCAGAAGGCCGTTCCACACCCCATAGGCGGCGGAGATGACGGACGATACGCTGCTGGCGAGAGCGCCAGCCACCGACAGCGGAGAGAGGATGCCCTGCGCCATCAGCGTCGCCTGATCGACCAGCGAGTCCGCCTGCGTGAGCACGTTCTGGAGCGTGTCCGCGATCGAGGAAAAAAGACCGCCCGACGTTGACGCGTCCGGCTCGCGCACAAACGTCGCCTCGAAACGCGCAACGCCGATCGCGCGATCCGAAAAACTGATCGTCGCCGGCTCCATCAGCCGCGCGCACAACGTGCCCCACCAGGGATGCACCAGCGTCGCGGGACCGGCCGTCAGAAGCGCCGTCCGCATGCGCGTCGCCCGGATCACATAGTCGTCGCCGATGATCAGCCCACGGACGCGCATGATCTGGGGCGCCTGCCCGAAATCCTGATAACGCCAGACGTCGGAACCGGGAAACAGCAACTGCGTCACGCGTCGGCCGATCTGGTCGTCCGTGTCCGGAGCGTAGAACGTAACCCCCGACCAGCTGCCGGTCGCAAGGATGGAGCCGAATGCGGAGCCGAGCAGGCCCCCGACCGTGCCGACGGAACTCAGCGCGGAAATGCCTTCGCCCTGGACAAGCGCGCCAAGTGACTGAAGCGAACCGCTCATGGCTGCGTCACCATATTGCCCGTGTTCGTGGTCACCCGCGCACGTGTGCTCCCGCCCGTCTGACGCACTTGCAGCCCCGGCGCGGCGGTGATGTGCAGATGCAGTTCATCGCGGCCGCCATTGGCCGATGCGCCATGCGTCTGCGATGCGGCGGCCGGGGCGGCTTGGGCCATGACTGGCACGCGGGGCGTCCAGTCATGACTGAACAGCACGCGCGCGGGCGACGACATGAACAGATGCTCGACCCCGTGCAGGGCGGTCAGCAGACCGTCAAAGATATGGGAGAACTGTTCGCCGAGATACGTCGAGATCGAGGACGCCCACGACGACATCCAGTGTCCAAGGCCGGTGAAGTATGGGCGCAGTGCGTCCCAGTGATGCACGACCTCGTACGCGACGAAGCCAAGCGCAGCCAGAGCTGCAACCGTCGCTCCAACCGGATTGGCGATCAGCGGCAACAGACGCGGGATAGTCGCCAGCGCCATCCGCGCGCCGATCGCACGCAGCCCGACAAGCCGCAGGACCGATCCGATCAGCGCAAGCCCCCCGCGCAACGGCGCAGCCAACGCACGAAGCACCCCCAGCACCGTCGCGAAAGCGAGGAAACCGCCCGTGGCTCCGGCGATGGAAGATCCCCAACCGCCGGTCACCCGGTTCAGCCAGTCAAACCCCTCGGTCAACAGATGCACGCCCGTTGTCAGGACGTTGAGAGTCGGGACGAAGGACGTGCCGATGCGGCGCTGAAGCTGGCCCAGCCCATCCTCGAACGACTGCAGACGGATCAGCGTGGATTGCAGTCCGGTGTCGAAATCGTCGTCCACCATCTTTGGTGAAGTATTCTGCAGGCGCGTGCGGATCTCCATCATCTGGGAGAACTGACGGATCATGGCTGAAGCACCAGTCTGATCCTCCATGCCAACGAACAGATCCGAAATCGCGTGCTGGCGCTTCAAGGGTTCCCTGATGGCCATAATGCCATCCATGACAGCGGATAATGGATCACGACCCTGCTTGTTGGCCTGATCCATAATGTCGCGAGGATCCCAACCAAGAAGCTGCCTAAAGCGTCTCCGACCATGCTGACTGGTCAGCGTGGACATCACCTGCCTGAGATCTGTCGTAGCTTTACCTTCGCCACCAACGTTCTTCCGGATGATAGCGAGCATGGATGAGAGATCGGCCAACCCCTGTGGCCCCCGCACGCCCAGTTGCGCCGCCGTCGCCGCCACATCGGGAAACAGCGGAGCAAGCTGCTCGAGAGGCAACGCGGATTCCTTGCCTACCCGCGCGACTGTCGCCAGAGCGGTCGGCAACTGCTCTTTCGAAATGCCCAAATTCTGATTGAGAGCAAATGCTGTTTTCGCGACGGCGTCTGGAGCTGAGTTATAAGCCGTCGATATTTTCGCAATCTGGGGCAGAAAAGCCGTGATGTTATCGAACGAATACCCTTCCTGACTTAGAAACGACGCGGCGCCTGCCAATTCTGTGCTGCGCTGTCCCGTTTGACGCGCAATCGCATCGATCCTCTCACCGAGCGCACGCGCGAACGGCGCATTTGCTGCACCGTCCTTGCCCAATGTGATTCCGACATGCGTCAGGTCGTTGTCATACTCGGCCGCCGCATGAATCGGCTCGATCAACCCAAACCCCGTGGCCGCCGCGCCGAACGCGTGGCCAACGCCGCTCTCGATACTGTCCCCGAAGCCGCCGACTGCGCGACCAACGCCGCGAAGCCGATCCATGCCGGACGACCCGTCGCCAGATGCACCGCCATAGCCCGCGTGAAACTCGTTCATCGCGCGCACGCCAGCCATGGCGGATTTCATGCGATCGGCGGCTGACGCCACCCGGTTCGCCGCCTCCTCGGCCTCGCCGCCAACAGCGGCCAGCCCGGAACCGGCCGCGCCGGCGCTGGCCGACGTGGCCCCCAGCGCCTCGTCCAGCGCAGCCGTCGCCGTCGCCACGCCCGCCATCGCGCCCGACGTCTCGGACAACGCCTCGTCAAGACCGACTGTCGCCTCACTCACGCCCGTCACGGCGCGCGTCGTCTGGGACAGCGTTTCATTCAGCCCGCGCGCGGC
>NZ_JOPL01000068.1 GCF_002153745.1 Acetobacter sp. DsW_063
GCGGCTGGGGTAATGGCTGGGGCGGCGGTTGGGGTGGCGGCGGCGGAATGCCGCCCAGCTACTACAACAGCTCCTGCCAGACGACTTTTGAACTCGCCAACGGCGTCGTGTCCGGTTGGACGATGCGCGGCGACGGTTGCTAGGCCTGTGGTTTGAGACTGGACGCCATGTGCGACTTTCGCTCGGGAGACGGCTTTACGTCTTCGAAACCGGGCGCGAATACGCTCGGCGCGAGCCGTGTCGGTTGTGATGCGGTTGAATATCAATGATTGAAAACGTGAGGAACGGGATGCTGCCAGGTCTGGCTGGACGGTTCGGCGTGGCGGGGCTCGTCCTCGGGACGGCTCTGTCACTTGGAGGATGCGAAAGTTCCGCGAGGCAGGATCCCTATACGAAGCCCACCGGCACCTGCTCCTTCATGGCGCCCACGGTGTCCGGCGCCAGAACCTACGCCCCCAAAGGCGCCGCGCCAGACAGCGCGATCGCGTATCCGGACCCTGAAACGCCGATCTACTGCGACCGTCCGATTTCCGAATCGCTGATGGCCGCCATCGAACTGGCCGATTATCGCAAGGCGCTGCAGGACGCGGATCTGTTCAGGCTCCTTCAGCGAAACGGGCCGTTCACTGTGTTCGCTATCCCGAACAGTCCTTTGGAGCATTACTCCACACAGTTCCCCGGCGGGATTCTGGCTCCTACGAACGCTCCGGCCCTGAAGGCGCTTCTCTCCTACACGATCGTCCGCGGAAACTGGCCAGCGCCGAAGATCGCGAAGGCGATCGCGCATTCGCCGAACGGCGCGTTTGCACTGCCGACCATCGGTGGCGCTTCCATCATCGCGACGGTCGAGGCGTCGAGCGGCCAGATCATTCTGTCCAATGGCGCGGGCGTCGTGACGCGGCTGTGGGTTACGGGCGCGCCGCAGTCCAATGGCACGCTGTATTTCGTGCAATCGCTTCTGCCGCCGCCTGCAGCGCACAGCACCCCTGCCGCGGCTCCGGCGGGACGACGCTGAAACAGCCATTTCGTCTCATGCGACGCGGACCTGTGTTCTGGTAGAAAAAGCAAGCAGCCTGCGGAGGCCCGTCGTGACGAAAACCGTCCTGCTATCCAACGCCTATGTGGCGACCATGGACGGTCTGCGCCGGGAGTTGCCCGGCGGCTGGGTTCTGGTCACGGATAATCAGATTACGGCGGTCGGGGCGGCGACGGAACCAGAGCCCGAGGCGTCAGAGCGCATCGATCTTACCGGACATGTTCTACTGCCCGGCCTGATCAACACCCACCACCACATGTACCAGACGCTGACGCGCGCCGTGCCGGAGGCACAGGACGCATCCCTGTTCGGCTGGCTGCGTGCGCTGTATCCGATCTGGGCACGTCTGACGCCCGAGATGATCCGGGCCTCCACCCGCACAGCAATGGCGGAACTTCTGCTGTCGGGCTGCACCACCAGCAGTGATCATCTCTATCTGTTTCCCAATGGTGCTCGCCTGGACGATCAGATCGAGGCTGCAGAAGACATGGGCATGCGCTTTCACGCCGCGCGCGGCTCCATGAGCGTCGGCGAAAGCGACGGGGGCCTGCCGCCGGACTCGTTGGTCGAGAACGAGCGTTCGATTCTGGCCGATACGCAACGCGTGATCGAGCGGTGGCACGACGCCTCCCGCTTCTCCATGCGACGCGTCGTCGTCGCGCCATGTTCGCCTTTTTCGGTCAGCGAGGGGCTGATGCGCGACGCGGCGTTGCTCGCCCGCGCCACAGGCACGACCCTGCACACGCATCTTGCCGAGAACGACAGCGACGTCTCCTACAGCCTGGAGAAATTCGGAAAGACGCCTGCGCGTTACGCGGAAGATCTCGGCTGGCTTGGCGAAGACGTGTGGCACGCGCATTGCGTGAAACTCGATCAGGACGGGATTTCACGGTTCGCGGCGACACGAACGGGCGTCGCGCACTGTCCCTGCTCGAACATGCGGCTGGGCTCAGGCGTCGCGCCGGTGCGCAGGATGCGCGCAGCAGGCGTGCCGGTGGCTCTTGGCGTTGACGGTTCGGCGTCGAACGACGGCGGCCACATGCTGAGCGAGGCGCGGCAGGCGATGCTGCTGGGGCGCGTGCTGGATCAGACGAATGGCCCGCTGATGAGCGCGCGCGAGGTGCTGGAGATCGCGACGCGGGGCGGGGCGCAGGTGCTGGGCCGCGACGATGTCGGGGTGATCGAACCCGGTATGGCGGCGGATCTTGCGGCGTTCGACATCTCGGGGATCGAGCACGCGGGGGCGCAGTGTGATCCGCTTGCGGCGCTGCTGTTCTGTACGCCGGTGCGCGCGGCGCTGACGATGGTGAACGGTCGGGTGCTGGTGCGTGGTGGGGTTTTACTAGTCGCGGATGAGCGCGGGTTGGTCGTGGATCACTACCGGCTTGCTCGGGATTTGCTGAACGGGTGAGCAGCGGCACAAAATGCCGGACCACAGTTGCCAGCGGGAGCACCTGCCGGTCTTGTAATTTTGGATGTGCGCGATTCTGATTGCTACTACATTGCTTGTACATCGTGAATCTCAGTTGCGCATACATTTGGAGATTGCATGTCTAACTCTATTGATCTGGTCATTAGACGCCTTGATGACAAAGAAATATCCGACTTAGCCAAAGACATCAGATCAGGCTGGCCAGATGCCGAAACCGGATTAACTGTTGAGTTAGCGCCTAGCATAACGAGGCCTACGACCGAAGGTTTGGACATCCCAGCTAATCATAACATTATCAACCTAGGCTCAGGACCTATTAATTTATTGAAGTGAGCGAGAGGTTGTG
>NZ_JOPL01000069.1 GCF_002153745.1 Acetobacter sp. DsW_063
TCTCATGCAGGGCAGTCTACAGCCACAAAGTTAATGTGACAGCACCGGGCAAGCTCCTGCCCTCCCGGACGGATCTTGCATCCCCCACGCACAAAGACCTCGCCGGGACCGAGTGTCTGATGAACGGCACGCCAAGAAAATGCCTTGGATATCTCACGCTTGCAAAAGCGATGGATCGGCTCATCGAGAGCTTCAGCCCTAGGCTCAGGACTCATTCTTTAAGATAGAAGATGAAGCTTGCTGCG
>NZ_JOPL01000070.1 GCF_002153745.1 Acetobacter sp. DsW_063
TGCATTGCAGCAACGGCAGATCATCTCAAGACCTAACAGGCCCTAGTCCCGTGGTGCATCAGTCTCCGTCATATGCGGGTGAAACTCGGTATATTTCTTTGTTATTCATAATAATTTCAAAATAATTTTGAAGAAATTCGTCGAATTTTCTCGACTTACTCCTGTCGGGCATAGTCGTATTTTCGTTGTGTTTTGATTTATCGAGCAAGCAATCTAATGCACGGTTGATAGCAGCAAACAACTCTCGAGTCATTTTATGCGACCAATTCGCATTTACATCTTCGGCGCCGTGACGTAAGTCACATTCAGAAACATTGCCTCGTAGGTGTTTTGTGCGAGTTCAAGAGAGAGGGCCGAGTTTCCGATGAGTGATTTAATCCGACGTTGCGTCGCGCCGCTGTCTGTCGCGGGGACTCTGTTTGCCCTGAGCCATGCTAATGCTTCGGATACCATCGGCGCTTCCGAACGAGAGGACGCCCCTGCCGACAGGTTGCACGAGAAGAAAAATCAGAAAGCGCCCAGTGCCAGACGCAATTTCGAAAGCGGGGATGTAGAGAACCTGACCGTCAAAGGACATGGTTTCAACACCATGCATCAGAATCTCGGCCTGTCCAGAATGCCGCAGGACGTGCTTCATACGGCGCAGACGATCGACGTGGTGCCTCAGGAGCTGATGCGACAGCAGAACGTGAAATCTTTGGATGAGGCGCTGCGCAATGTGCCGGGCGTGACATCATCGATCGGCGAAGGCGCCGGTGGGATGAACGGCGATCAGTTTCTTATCAGAGGTTTTCAGGCCCAGAACGATATCTACGAAGATGGATTGAGGGATTTTGGTGTATATTCAAGAGATTCATTTAGCCTTGAGACGGTGTCCGTTATAAAGGGACCTTCGTCGGAGGTGTTCGGCAACGGCACCACCGGCGGCGCCATTAATATGATCACGAAGTCACCCACGCTGGCGAACCGTTACGCTGCAGAATTTTCCGGAGGGTCGGGCAGTTATTATCGGGGAACGCTGGATGTCAACCAGAAGATAAATGATTCCACGGCTTTCCAACTTTCAGGCATGGGCGACGAACACAACGTCGTTGGCCGCGATTATATTTATTCGCACCGTTGGGGCGTAGCGCCATCCATTGCCTTTGGATTGGGTAAACGTGCAACACTCGTGCTGCAGTATATGCATCAGTCGGAAAACTCGGTTCCGGATTTCGGTGTTCCGGTGGTCACGAAGCCTGGAGCGGCCTACGGTCAACCGATCACTGCATATGGTATTCGCAGAACGAATTTCTATGGAACGAACAATGATCAAAACGCCACAAACGACAATATGGAGACGGCTCGCTTTACCTATAAATTAAACGACCATATTACGTTTTATGATGATCTTCGGGGTGGTCAGTACTATCGCACCTTTGCAGCGTCAAAAGCTACGTGCGACACGACTTGCGTAGATAATTATTTTGATGGAAATGCGGCAAGCGCTCTTGTAGCTCGTTCGGGCCCCAACGGCGCTGGTAATGGGGCTGGCGCGGGCACGTATATGGCGCCGCTTCCCTACCAACAACAGAGCTGGTCCGTTCAAAACGTCGCCTCGATGGTCGCGAATTTCAAAACTGGATTTTTGAAACACCAACTCGTGGCGGGCTTTGATCTCGAGCGTGTCAGCGACCGACGTGAACAGTCGACATATCTGAAGGCCAAACCCTATGCGAGTCTGGTCAGCCCTAATCCTTATGTAGGAAATCTTGGCCTCGTATCGGGCGATTCCAACCCCGGTGGATTAGTAAATCTGGGCGGAATCGGCGCGAAGGCCAACAGCAACGGCTATGGCTTTGACACCGGATTATTTCTATTTGACCAAATCTGGTTCACCGACTGGCTTTCGGTCAAAGGTGGTTTTCGTTGGGACCGCTGGCAGACTACGTACAATGTCACCGGAGGAGATGTCTCAAAATACCCCGACAAGCATTTTCATGACGTCAGCGGCGTATTCAATCCCAACGTAAGCCTGATCGTCACTCCTGACAGCCACCAGACTTATTACTTTACGTGGGCCAGTTCGACGACGCCGATGGGGATGTACGTCACCAATGGCTCCGTTCCGATCCGGCCGGGCACGAATTCATTCGCCAGTCCGGAAAAAGCGCAGCTTTACGAAATTGGCGCGAAGTACAGCCTGTTCCATGATCGTATGGGCTTTACGGCTTCATTGTTCCGTCTGGATAAAGGTAATGCTCTCAATGCGGATCCTGTGACAGGTCAAATTGAAAGTTCCTCTGACAGGCAGCGTAACCAGGGTCTCGAGCTTTCTGCCGGAGGCGTCATCCTGCCGGGTTGGAACGTGACGGCGACGTATGCGCTGTACGATAGCGACACGACGTCATCAGCCACAGCCGCCAATCGAGGCAAGAACGTCCAGTATGTTCCCCATAATCAGGCGACGCTCTGGACCGCCTATAACGCGTTCTCCAGCAAGCCGTACAATTTCATGGTCGGCGGAGGCGTGACCTGGCGTCAGCATGTATGGCTCGATGCGGCCAATACAGTGCGCGCGCCAGCAAATCTTGACTTCAGCGCCGTCATTTCTCATCGCTTCAACGAGCACTGGAAAATTTCAATGAATGGTTACAACCTCGCCAATCGCTTGAATTATCAGAGCCTCTTCTCTAACCGCGTTACGCCGTCCGCAGGTCGCATGTTTCTGGGCGAACTGAGTATGATTTACTAAACATTTAGTAATACGCAGTCGCGCGGCATATTGATTCCGCGCGACGTCGTCGTGTTTCTATCTGAAGAAAATTTATTCTTTTCATTCAGGGCGTTCTGAACGAGTTTTTAAGGAAGCGTTCACGTCCGCCCGAGGCTCGAACGCCTCCTTGTCAAGGCTTACTTCTGCACCGGGACCTCGATCCAGCTTCCCTTCACATCAATGGAAATGGTCGCCGGTTTGTAAGAATCTTCTGACGCCAGAAAGATATTGTCCACATAAGTCTGCGGGTTTCGGTCGTAGAGAGGGAACCAGCTCGACTGGACCTGCACCATAATCCGATGGCCAGGCAAGAACGTGTGGTTCGTCATAGGCAACGGAAATTTGTACAATTGCGGGGTATTCGCCGGGACGGCCTCCGGTTTGTCGAAGCCGTTCCGATACCGGCCACGCAGGATGTCCGCGCTCACCATGAACTGATAACCGCCCATCTCCCGCTGGTCCGCGACCTCGTCAGGATAGACGTCGATCAACTTCACCACGAAATCGCCATCGGTTCCCGTCGTCGACGCCGTCAGATGCACGAGCGGTTCGCCGCGAAGGGTGACAGGCTGCGTCAACACCGGAGAGGTGAAGGTGGCGACGTCTGTTCGCGCTGTAACGTTGCGCTGGTCGGTCGCCAGCCAGTAAGGCCAGGGCGACCCCTCCACGCCCTTGGGGCGGATCGGCCGTGGAATATAGGGAACCGGGTGCGCGGGATCGGCGACGTAGTTCACGGGACTGGCGTCCGAACCCGGCGTGCTGAAGCCCAGCCCGTGGTTCGCCTGAAAATGCAAAGCTTCACAACCGGAGGCGCAGGCAGCTGGCGGCAACGCGTCCGTTGTCTCCCATACGTTGTCCCCGGTGCGGAAACGTGTGACGCGAGCAGGCAGAGGCGTCGTGGCGTCTTTCAGGTAGTGGGCAAGGAAAGGTTCAAGAACGTTCTTGCGAAAATAATAACCTGTGTCGGAACGCAGGGCCACCGGGCCCAATGTGCTCGCCGCCCTGATCTCTCCTCCGTGGTTCCACGGTCCCATGACCAGATAGAGGTTGGCGCTCGACGCGGGCGATCGATGGAGCGCGTAATAAGTCGCAAGTGCGCCGTAGATATCCTCCTGATCCCAGAGGCTGTGCACCAGCATGGTGGGGACCTTCAGGCCTTCGCTGGCGAGAATCTTGTCCATCGCCTGAGCCTGCCAGAAGGAATCGTAAGCAGGATGGGCGAGCAGGGCGCGGAAGAAGCCGATCTGCTCCATTCCGCGTGACTTGCCAACGGCGCCAGCCGAAACGCCATTCAGATAGAGATCGTACCCGTCGTATTGGCTGGCCCACCATTTTACGGTGTTCTTTGGCGTGCCGTCCTGCTCATAGACATATGGCAGCATTTCCTCGCGGAACGCACCGTTGTGGAACCAGTCGTCTCCCATCCACCCATCCACCATGGGGTTCATCGGCACAGAAACCTTCAGCGCTGGATGAGGGTGCACAAGTGCGGTCAGAGCGGTATAGCCGTCATAGGACACGCCAATCACGCCGACCTTGCCGTTACTTTCGGGAACGTTGTGGATCAGCCATTCGATCGTGTCCCAGGTGTCGGTCGAATGATCGACCGACGTAGCGTTCAAGGGGCCGCGCATCGGGCGGTTCATGACGTAACGCCCCTCGGACTCGTATTTTCCGCGCACGTCCTGCAGCACGCGGATATAGCCGCCGTCGAGGATGACGTCGGGCATGTTGTCATAACCCTGGAGGCTCGACGCTTCGTCCCCACTCGGCGTGCGCGCCGCCATCTTGTCCGCGCTGTAGGGCGTGCGGGTCATCAGCATACCGGCGTCGCGCGCGCCCTTGGGAATGATAATGATCGTGTGCAGCTTTACGCCGTCGCGCATCGGAATCATGACGTCGCGCCGGACGTAATTGAAACTTGAAGAATCGACCTTGAAAGTTTCTGGCATATCCGGAAATAGGCCGGTAGTCGGCGCGGCGAGCGCGGCAACGGGAAGCGCCTGCGTCGCCAGAAGAATTTTTAATATCGTGCGTATTTTCATGAACTGTATCCGGGAATGGCTGGAGAATGTGAAGACGATATGCCGCCCGCCCGCTCATTGACGGCTGGCTCCGCAGCTTCGTCGCGATGGTTGGAGAGCGGCGCTGACCTGTCCGAGCGGGCCACAGCGACGCGCGGATGGCTGGTCGGGTGTCGATGGCCGGAAGCTGGCAGGTCTGGCGGTTAGGGGGGGGGGATTATGCGGGCACGACGTTCCCTCGAGTTACATTCGATCTCGAAACGATAAATGTGCTGCAAAAATATTGTCAAACTGCGGCGGGCGCCGATTTCGGACATTTCGCTTCACGGGGGAGCGCGGAGTCTGTTTTATGGCGGGCGACGCCGCTCTCAAGACGGCGCGTCTGACGCGTAAGGAAAAACGATGCCACGCTCGTGTCCGCCCCCATCGCATATGAAAACTCCGCCCGGTTTGCTCAACGTCGCGACGACTGCTGTCGCGCTGACGCTGGCCGCCTGCTCCGGGTTGCCGGAAGCGCCCAAGTCTCCGCCGCAGGTAGCTGGTCAATTGACGTCTTCCGAGCCGCTTCCGGCTGCGGATGCGCTGTCCGAGGCAGGGACGTCGTTGCGCATCACTTATCTTTCCACCGATGGCGTGACCGGCTCCGGTCTCGTCCCTGTAACTGGGGAAGTGTTCATTCCGTCAGGGGCGCCGCCCGCAGGGGGGTGGCCCATCGTCGCATGGGCGCATGGCACCGTAGGCGTCGCGGACTCGTGCGCGCCTTCGCAGAATCCGGTCACGCCTCGGAATCAGGCCTATCTTTCCGCATGGCTGCAGCGCGGATTCGCGATCGTCGCGACCGATTACCAGGGTCTGGGAACACCCGGCCCCCATCCGTATCTGAACGCGCGCGCCGAAGCTTACAGCGTGCTCGATTCAGTGCGGGCGGCCCTTTCAGGCGTCAAGGGGCTGAGTAACAAGGTCATGATTGTCGGGCAGTCGCAGGGGGCTGGGGCTGCTTTCGCCGCAGCGGCCTATGCGCCCACCTATGCACCTACGCTCGGTGTAAAGGGGACAGTCGCGACCGGAATACCGTATATGAGTCCCCAGATCGTTCAGGCGATGCTGGCGAACATCACGAAGGCGCAACACGCCAAGAGCAAGGCGGCCAACGGCGGTCACGGGAAAGTTTCGCCGTCGGGCGAGGGTGACCCAACAGTTGTCTACGCTTTGTTGCTCGGCGCGTCGCAGGCGGCGCTCGATCCCGACTTCAAGCCGGAGACAGCGTTTACCCCGGCGGCTATGCCTTCGTTCCAGGCCGCGTCGCAGATGTGCATCGATCCTCTGTTCAAGCAGGTCGGTGCGGCGGGGCTGACGCCCGCAACGGCCTTCACGCCGGGATTCGCGCAGGCCCTGGCGCCAACTTTCCGCGCGATGGCGTATCCGACGCTCAAGCTGGCTCAGCCGGTGTTCATCGGAACCGGAACCGCAGACAAGGACGTCTCCCCGGCGTCGCAACTCGCGCTCGTTCATGACGCGTGCGCAGCGGGCTCGACAGTGCAGGCGCATCTTTACAAGGG
Source organism: Acetobacter sp. DsW_063 (assembly GCF_002153745.1). Lineage (GTDB taxonomy): Bacteria > Pseudomonadota > Alphaproteobacteria > Acetobacterales > Acetobacteraceae > Acetobacter. The sequence continues at coordinate 6,339 of NZ_JOPL01000070.1, forward strand.
GCTGGCGCACTCTCCGACCTTGCTGGCGTCGCTGAAAGATTCTGCAGGTTTCACCGAGGCGGTGATGAACGACCGGCCGGTGGTCGCCGAGTGTACGCCGACGCCGAAATAGGCGAGCTTCCGGGCGAGGCGATTAAGCCCCGCCGCGCCCGGACTCAACTTGGGTGGTCAAAGCGCCCCCCTTCACATGGATTCGCTTGTTCAGGGGGATGAGGCGTTCTGAAATAATGAGATGGAGCATTTCTACTGAACCGGAGTTCTGTGGAAATGCTCTCGATTATAACGCAGAGCCAGAGGCTAGACGGTCTGCTGTCTGGCTGGTCGGACAGAGCTCTCACTATCTGACGTAGTTTCTTGACTTGCGTGGAAGACGCCAGGCCTTATTTCTTCGCCACTCTGCCCAGACACGCGCGAGCGGAGCGGTTTTTCCGATATGCCGGATGTCTTTTCTTGCGAGTGTCCGGGTCTCAGGCGGACAGTTCGCCAATGGTCGGGCGGTTGAGCATCGCCATCAGTTCCTTGCGCGTGTCCGAGTTCTCGCGGAACACGCCGAGCATCCGGCTGGTGACCATCGACACCCCGGGGCGGTGGACGCCGCGCGTCGTCATGCACTGGTGTCCGGCTTCGATGATCACGGCAGTGCCGTGGGGCTGCAGCACAGAGTCGATGGTGTTGGCGATCTGCGCCGTCAGCCGTTCTTGAATCTGAAAGCGACGGGCGTAGGCGTCCACCAGACGCGCCAGCTTGGAAATTCCGACCACGCGGCGGCGCGGCAGATAGGCGACGTGCGCGCGGCCGATGATCGGCGCCATGTGGTGTTCGCAATGGCTTTCGAAGCGGATATCGCGGAGCAGAACGATCTCGTCGTAATCCTCGACTTCCGAGAACGTGCGCTGCAGCAAGTCTTCGGGATTGACCGCGTAACCCTGAAAAAACTCCTCGTACGCACGGGCTACCCGGGAGGGCGTATCCAGAAGACCCTCGCGTTCCGGATCTTCTCCGGCCCAGCTGAGGAGCACGCGGACAGCCTGTTCAGCTTCCTCGCGGGTCGGGCGGCGTGTGTTCGGGGCGGGGGACGACGTATCGGCCATTGGCGCAACTTCTTTCGGAAAATTCTCTTCACAGCGGAAGGCGCTGCGGCGTCTGTATGAAGGGGAAAAATTGGGGACGTTAGGAGCGAAGGCTCAGTGAATGAGGCCCGACTGATAGGGGCTGTCCAGACTAAAGGTGGGAATGGAAATTTCGAAACCACGCCCGGTCGCGACCTCAACCATGTGATAGGCGCCGCGCATGATGCCGCTTGGCGTGTCGAGCGACGCACCGGATGTATATTCGAAACCCGAGCCGGATTCGATGACGGGTTGCTCGCCTACCACGCCTTCGCCGCGCACGTGCTCGACGTTGCCGCGTCCGTCGATGATCTCCCAAGACCGTTCGAGCAACTGCACCGACGTAGCGCCGTGGTTTTCTATTCGTATGCGATACGCCCAGCAGAAATTGTTGTCTTCAGGCTGGGACTGATCATCAAGCCAGAAAGCACGCACCTGTACACGCAGGCCCTGCGTCGTCGCCTCGTACGCAGGGAGCGCCGCGATCGCCTCGTTCAGCGCAGCTTCGGCCTCGGCAAACGGCTTCGGGGGCATTGGCGGCCGACCGGACATGTCTGCTTCCTCCCTGATGACGACTTTCGGACGCTGTCGCGAGCCCGATAGGGGTTGCGATTGAAACGGGGCCATCGAACTCAGGTTCGACGACTACGCTCCAACCCTTTGCTTGCAGAACGTTCCTATCCCCTTCCGCTCACTGTAGCCGAAGGGGATGCGTTCCGCGTTCAGGCGGTATGGCTCGCCTGTCCGAGCGCCGCAACGCCCCGTTGGAGATCGGCGACGAGATCGTCCGCATCTTCAAGCCCAACCGACAGCCGGATGGCGCCGTCGGAGATGCCGAGACGCGCGCGTTCTTCCGCGCCGATTTTCATATGGGTCGTGGTCGCCGGATGCGTCGCCAGAGAGCGGGCGTCGCCCAGATTGTTGGAGATCAGCACGACGCGCAGGGCGTTAAGGAACGCGAAAGCGCCCGCTGTCCCGCCCGCGACTTCGAACGCCACCAGCGAGCCGAAACCTGTCATCTGTCGTGCTGCGATCTCGTGCTGCGGGTGGTCTTTGCGACCCGGATACCGCACACCGATCACGCCGGGCGCGCTGGCGAGCCAGTCCGCGACGATCGCAGTGTTGCGGGTCATCGCGTCGACACGTAACCGGAGGGTCTCCAGACTCTTGAGCATCACCCACGCATTGAACGGCGACAGCGCATTGCCGGTGTTGCGGGTGAAGGGTTGCACAACCTCCTCGATCCATTGCTTTGACCCGAGAATAGCCCCCCCGAGTACGCGCCCCTGTCCGTCGATATGCTTAGTGCAGGAATAGACGACCACATCGGCGCCCAGAGTCAGGGGCTTCTGATAGACGGGCGATGCGAATGCGTTGTCGACAATTACAATGGCGCCCGCTGCGTGCGCCCGATCGGCGATGGCGCGCAGGTCGAGGACGTCGAGCATCGGGTTCGACGGACTTTCAAGCAGCACGGCGGCAGTCGGCTGGCGCAGGGCTTCGCTCCATGCGTCCAGATCGCCGCCATCGACGAACACCGTCTCGACGCCGTATTTCGGCAGGAGATTGGCGATGATCCAGTGGCAGGAGCCGAACAGGGCGCGAGAAGCGACGACGCGGTCGCCAGCTTTCACGTGCGCCAGCAGGGCGGAAGATACGGCTCCCATGCCGGTCGACGTGGCGATACAGGCGTCCGCGCCTTCAAGGTCGGCAAGGCGACGCTGCAGAGCGTCCACAGTTGGGTTGCCGAAGCGGGAGTATTGATAATGAACGGCGTCGCCGGTGAACGTGGCTGCGGCCTGCTCGGCGCTGTCGTAGGCAAAGCCGGAGGTGAGAAACAGCGCCTCGCTCGTCTCTCCGTAGGGAGAGCGTTCGACATTGGCGTGCAGCAGGCGGGTCGCCTCGCGCCATTCCTGCGAGACGTCAGGGGACCCGTTTGTGTCTGATGTGCTCATCGCGGTCTCGGTTCTTTCCTGTCCTCCGCGCGGGACGGGTGAGGGAACCTGACGCGTTGTCGCCCCCACGCGGATCGTCGACCGTGGAAACCTTGTCGGACGCACTTGCCCGCCAACGCCTCTTTAGCGCGATTCTTTAGCCTCGCCGCAAGCCAGCCTAACAAATCGCGAGGCCCTCTGCGCCATGGGCGGGAGGGACGAGCCTTATCGCGGATCAGCCTTCGGTCCGTCAACCGGATTAAGGGGCCGGGTGAGCATAGCTGCCGTGGCGATATCACGCCGTGCTTGGGGGCGGCGTATGCCATTCGTCGGTCTCCAGCGCGCAATCAGGGCGCGGCGGCGCGGGAGCCTGCCTGACGCGCCATTCCGAATTGAGCGTCATTGTCGGCGCTGCGCATACGGACGGAGAAGGAGGCGTTATCGTCCGCAAGAGAACGGAGCGGATATTTTTTGGGGCAGATCGAAAAGCGTCGGGCGAGGAGCTCTGTTGCGGGCGCCTCGTCGGCAGACGCGCGCGCCGGGCTGGAAAAATGATTCTGCCGGGGGCGGGAGATAGAAACGCGTCAAGAACGCCAGTCCTGATCTTCTGAGTCGCCGAATTGAGACGGGTATCGATCAACATCCCGTGATAAGTGCGGGCCCGGCATGGATCGGGAGGCGTTGCAATCGTGTCTCCGGCAAGGAGGTTCCTCCGCGTCGAGAACGATTGTCATCCACGGCGGGCGTGGCTATAGATCGGCCAACGCGGGTGTAGTTCAATGGTAGAACGGCAGCTTCCCAAGCTGCATACGAGGGTTCGATTCCCTTCACCCGCTCCAGCGACACGCTGATATGGCCGCCTTCGCGACCACCGCCCCCCCCGGCTCGACAATTTGCGGTATTAACGTCATGCGCAGGCGCAACGTTGTGTCTCACGTATGATTTGAGCACATTACGCGCGAGACAACAGGAGCCTCTGATGACCCGTCTATCCACGCATGTTCTCGCGGCGCTCGCCGTCGCCGCCGGACTGGCCTCAGTTTCCCCGGCGGCCCGCGCCGACCAGCCCGCCCCTGCTTCAAAGGGTGGTGAGACTGCGACAAGCGACAAGAACCCGACCGGCACGAACCTCGCAGCCGCCACGGCTGCTCAGGTCGCTGAGATTTCTCCGGCCAACGTCGCGGGACTTCTAAACTACTGCGTTGAAACCGAGCAGGTTTCGCATGAAGACGGCGACGCCGTGCAGACCGCGCTGAACGCCAAGACCAACGCGGTGCCGACCGACCACGCTGGCAACATGGACTACGCCATCGGCACGGCGGGACAGTTCCTGGTCGGCGGCAAGGCGTCCACCCTTACGGGTCTGGATCAGCCGGCGCAGGGTAAGCTGTGCACGGTCGTTCTCGCCCGTTCGCGTTCCCTGATCTGAGATCAGGTTTCTCTGCCGCAGCACCCTTTTTGAGGTGCTGCGGCAGAGACGTGTCTCGCTTGGGCCTAAGGGCTCTGACGAGGCAATACTCTCAAGATAACGCCGTCCCTGCGTATCGCTGCGTGCCAGATTGCAGCGCCAAGATGCAGCAAAAGCAGTGCATAAAGCACCCATTGCGCCGTCGAATGGATATTCCACGCGATGTCGCCGCGCGCCTCGTCCTTAGCGAAGGACGGAAGCGGCACAATTCCGAAAAACGACATCGGGCGACCGTTCGCCGCCATCATATAGCCGCTCAATGGCATGATCAGCAGCGCGATATAAATCAGCCAGTGCGAGATCATGGCGGCAATTTCCAGAACTCGGCCGCCGCCCCCGGCGAACGGCTCGCGCCGCGAGATGCGAACGCCGATGCGCAGAAAGGTCAGAAGCAGTATCAGAAGGCCGACCGATTTGTGCCAGAACATCAATTGCGGATGCGTCATGAAGCCGGTCTGATCGTCCGGCGTCGCAGCGGCCACCCAGCCCAGCGCCATGACGGCCAATACCAAGGGGGCGCTCAGCCAGTGAAGCAGGATCAGCGTCGACGGATAGCGTGTCGGCGCGTCTGAAGTCGGTAGAGTCGAGGGCACGTTGGTCTCTCCTCAAATCGGCGCGCAGTGGAGCAGACAGCGCGCCGACGCGTTACGCAACGCATTTCCGCACGGTCGGCTTTTTTCTGCAGAGTTCAGGGGGAGCTCTCTCCAGAGCCAGTCTCTTCAAGCAAGGCGAAACGGGGCTGTCCGTCGACCGTCTCCAGCCACATTGAGAGAGGCCGCACCCATAGGCCGCCCTGCGTCTCGCTACGATAGACGACAAGCGGTTCTTCGGTTTCACTGTGCCGCGCCACGCCGAGCACGGTGTAGAAGCCGCCCTTGTAGTGACGGTACCGCCCTGGCGGCGCCAAGAGTTCTTCCTGCAAAATCAAATCGCTCCTATACGTTAACACCGCTATTGTAGCGTTGGCGCCGCGCCGTGGCGGCGCGAGACATTGCCGTCACCGGAGATTCAAGACGTTGTCAGACCTCCCATCGCGCCCTTCCACAACATCGTCTCCTCTCGCGCATCGTCCAGACGCCCAAGGTGGACGCAAGTTTGACATTCGTCGCGGGCTCCTCCTTTGCGCGACCGTCTTGTGCTGGGCGCCCGGTGGAGGAGCGATGGTCGCCGGGACGGCTGCAGCGGCCGTTCACCATCATAGTCGAGGTGCCGCGAAAAATGCTCCGACTGCGTCGGGAAAGCCGGTGCTCCTTAGCCAGCAGCCTGGGAGCGAACTCGACAAGCAGGCGCGCCTGCTCAACGCGGACGATATAGCAACCTCACTGCGACATCATCAGCCGCCGCTGGTTCTGATTGGCTCAGCCCCGTTGTCTACGCGCAAGGGTGAGATTGCGCTTTTTGTGCAGCTTCAGTCCGCAGCACTCTGCGGGTCGGCAGGATGCTCGACGGATGTTTATCTGCATCGGGGCGATGACTGGATCAAGGTGCTCGATTCCATTAGCGGCGCCGTCAGCATACTGCCGCAGAGTCATGGCGGCATGTACGACATTATTGTGGACGGGGATGACCGTTGGGTCTGGCGTGGCGGTAGTTATCAGGACACGGTGTCGGCCCCCCCGATAGGCAATCTGAGGGGCGAGATTAAGCGGTTCCAGGCTGAAAATGGCGTCAAGGACGACGGCGGGCATTAAGACCGCCTCGCTCACCGATCATTGGGGGACTTACTTGTTCGACAATGCGGGCTGTTGAGCGGGCATACCGGCAAGGTCTCCAATCGGGAGTTTGTTCTGCTTGTGGCTGCAGCTTGGGCTGCGTCGTCTACAGAGTGTGGATCATGATGCGAAATGCAGTCGCAAAATGCACGCTCGCCGCATCGCTTGCCGCCTGATTCAACTGGATATCCACGTTGGGTTGGGACGTGAGATAGATTTGGCAAAACCCGTCCGTGACCTGTTCCCGGTGTCCTGTGACGCACGGGACGTGGCGCTGCATGAGCGCTTGTCGCAGCGTCGCTGTCCCGGCTCCGTCAGCAGAGATAAGTGCGTCGAAAGGGGTCTGCGCAATCTGCGCGAGGCTGACGGCGACCGGGCGCATTGAAAGGCTGCCTACCGTGAGCTCGCCGTCGAACTGGTCCACGATCTGGTTGGCTTCCCTCTCCGATCCAGGTGTGGCCTGATTGTAGACGACTGCGACGCGGATCGCCCCTTGCAGTGGCGGCTCAACGAAGTGCAGAGCCTGTCCCACGATCATGATGTCTTTCGCATTCAGGGGTTCGGCGGCCGCCGCCCTGCACATGGCTGCGACCAGACACAGAACTGGCGGGAGAAGTGCGAGGCTTCTCAAGTACGAAATGCGACGAAACAAATGCGGCACGACTCTCAGCCCGGATCAGATATGGACATGATCGGTCATGCCTATTGAGGAACATTTAAGCGCGGTGATATCGCGCTTCAGGCGCTCGGAAGCTGTGCTCCCTTCGCAGCCTGCAGCCACGCCTGAACCTGCCCTTCCGGGTCATCGGCAAGAATGAAGTCCGATACGGCCGCGACGGAGTCCGCCCCAGCGGCGAGGCATTCCGGCATTCTTGCCAGCGTGACGCCGCCGATCGCCACCAGCGGAACGTCGCCAGCCAGCTCCCGCCATTCGCCTATACGCGCGACGCCCTGCGGTCCGAACGCCATTTTCTTCAGGCGCGTGGGCCACACAGGCCCGAGGGCGACGTAATCGGGGCGCAGAGCTAGCGCCCGGTTCAATTCTTCATGGGAATGCGTGCTGACGCCAAGACGTATGCCAGCGGCCCGTAAAGCGCCAAGGTCCGCAGTATCGAGATCTTCCTGCCCAAGATGCACGTAATCCGCGCCGGTCTCAATCGCGATCCGCCAAAAGTCGTTGATGACGAGCGTCACGCCAAGCCTTCGCGCGGAAGCCAGTGCGGTCGCAATTTCCTCGCGCAGCGCGGTGTCGTCCATATCCTTGACGCGGAGCTGGATGAAGCGCGCTCCCGCGCCGCCCAGACGTTCGACCCAGAAAGCGCGATCGACGACTGAATAGATTTCTTGCGGCAGTCTTCTTGTCATCATGACAGGGCGGGCTTTCCAAGCAGCGGGGTCGAAGGCGCGGCCATGTCGCGGGCCTCCATCGGGTCGGCGATCCGGGCAAGACGTCCAGCCTCGACGGCCAGACGAAACGCCCGTGCCATAGCTACGGGGTCGCCAGCCTTTGCGACGGCCGTGTTGATCAACACGGCGTCGTAGCCGAGTTCGAGCGCTTGTGTGGCGTGCGAGGGCAAGCCGATCCCCGCGTCGACGACGAGGGGGACGTCCGGGAAGTGCGCGCGCAGGGCGCGAAGGCCGAAGACATTGTTCAGGCCCTTGCCGGACCCGATCGGCGCGCCCCACGGCATCAACACCTCGCACCCGGCGGCGAGCAATCGTTCCGCCACGACGAGGTCCTCTGTCGTGTAGGGGAAAACCTTGAACCCTTCGGACGACAGGATGCGGGCTGCTTCGACCAGTCCGAACACGTCCGGCTGAAGCGTGTCGGACTCCCCGATCACCTCCAGTTTCACCCAGTCGGTTTCGAACACTTCCCGGGCCATATGCGCGGTGGTCACTGCTTCCTTGACCGTATGGCATCCCGCCGTGTTGGGCAGCACAGGCGTTCCCAGATCGCGGATCAGGGACCAGAAAGCCTGACCTGCTCGCGAGCCGGCAGATTCCCGGCGCAAGGAGACGGTGACGAGACCGGCGTCGGCCGCGCGCACGGAGTCGGCGAGAATTTCCGGCGACGGGTACTGGGCTGTGCCCAGCATGAGGGGCGACGCCAATTCCGTTCCATAAAATAACATAAGATCAGCCGCCTTGCATCGGCGCGACGATTTCGACGCGCATACCGTCAACGATGTCCAGTCCGCAGCGGCGGGACCCGGGGATGAACTCGCCATCGACGGCGGTGGCGATTCTCGCGTCGCCGTAGCCCAGTTCGTCAATCAGCGCTGCGAGCGTTCGGGCGTTCACCACCCGCGCTTCGTCATTCACCACGATGTTCATGCCAGATCTCCGTGTCGCTGATAGCACGTACGCACACTGATTTGGTTCGACTTGCGCGTGAACGCAAGCCGGAGCGGTCTGACGGTGCCGTTATGCTGGAAGCGCCGACGTGCGTTCCAACTGCGAAGTGGTGGCGTCGACGCGGTCGCGACGGCTTCATTTGGAGACTGCGCCGGGCCTTGATCGAGTTAAGGTTCGGCCGCCCAAGCCGCCGTCTCTGCGTGCGTGGGGTCCTTTGTGGGGCGGAGAGAAGATGCGCGGATGTTCGCGTGCGTGATCGTCTGGACCACATGATGGAACGCCGTTGAGCCGAGTTTCGGGGCCAAAGGGGGCGCGACAGCCTGCTGTCCACGAAACCGGTAGCAGGTCATGAGGGCATCGTGTTCACAGGAACTGACGATTTGGCGTGCCCGTAAGGACGTCCGATGGAAAGAAGTGCGTATTTGATTGAAGGTGCCCGGTATGTCCGTGGATCGTGATGACATTGTTTGATCGTGGATCGTTTTGGAAAAGAGATATTTCAAATAGAGGGAAGCATTGAAATGCTTTTTCAATGCAGGCGGCGTTAAATGTTGGAGCGTTGCCTGCCTGCTTGCTTGATTTTATGTGAATGCGACCAGATCATGAGCGTATTTATAAAAAAGTGCGCGAATCAATAATAATTGAGAAATATCACATACAAAATAATACAGTCGCCATTTCGGCGTATTCTCCCCTCTTCCTCCAGCAACGACGGTCGCTAGTGAAAGAGGGGAGGGGATTTAAGGGACTCAGAACCCAGTCGATATCGTGCCTGTCATTGTAAAGCGGGGCACAAGCCAATACGTCGCACCGTTGCCGCCAGCCAGCGTCGTGCCGTCCATCAACGTGGTGGAGTGATTGTTGGTGCCGAACCCATAAGCGCCGCTACGTACGCGGGAATCCGTAAGATTGCTGAAATTCAAACGGAAAGTTGGGCTTTTGAGGTAACGCCAGGGCTTGAAGCGATAACCGAGCGAGATTGCGTCAGTGATATAGCCGGGCATCCGTTCGTCGCCGACAAGCGTGACAGATTGTGGGCCGACATATTTCAGCGTGAAATTGCCAAAGAAACGCCCGTCGTCGTAGGTCAGGCCGAAGCTGGTCGTCACGTGCGGGGCGCCCACGGCCTGCTTGCCCTTGGTGTTCAGATACGTGCTCTGGTAAGGCACGTTGCTGTCAAGCCTTGCGCTCAAATACTCAAAGCCAATGAACGGACTGATGTGGTGCCACGGGTGGGTGGCGAGCATCAGGTCGACGCCACGCGTGGTCTGGTTGCCTACATTGACAGTGCTGGTCTGCGTGTCGCTGACCGCCACGGACATCAGGCGATTGGTGATGTTCATATTGAAGAAGGAGAGATCAACGATGAAATGATCGTCGTTGTAACGGTATCCGAGTTCCTCAGAGATGGAGTACTGAGGCTTGGGCAGTGTGCCCTGATAGTTCGGCGACAGGGCGTCCGGGCTGGGCTGCCGGAAATTGCCCTGCGCATTCACATAAATCTGGTGATGCGGATTGAACTGATAGCTGATCGACAGATGCGGCAGTGGGGATGTCAGGTTCATGCCGTAGCGACCTGAGTAGCTGTATCCGGAGCCGCCGCTGACGCCCACGCCACTGTAGGGGTCCCAGTAATTGGTCATGATGTATTTGAAGCCTGCGTTGATCACGAGGCGATCTTGCAGGTATTTGGCTACGTCTTCGATGAAGAGCGCGTGCAGATCATAGCCTGGATTGGTGTAATAGCTGTTGACGCGCCTGAGTTGACCATCGACCAACGTAAATGCCTGGGACGTCTCCGTGTTCGGGCTTGGGTTCGAGCCGTCCGCCCTCGTGTAGCTGGAGGGAATGCCGTAAGTCGTGGTGTAGTGCTCGAACCAGTACCCGAACGTCAGGTGATTGTGGCGGTCGACGTCAACGCCAAGTTTCGCCGTCACGCCCAGCTTCTGGTCCGCGTATTGCTGGTAGTACGACGTCAACCATGTGTTGGGGTCGGTAATGGGCGTGCCATTGGACGTGTAGTATCCAGTAGCGCCCGCAGTGCCGCCGACCCGGCTGCTGGTCGCGCCGTTTCCATCCCATCCGCGACCAAGATTGAAATAGGGAAGCAGGTCGAACGACACATGTTTCGTCAGGACGAAATGCTGTGGCGCCGACAGGAAAAGCTGGTTCCAGTGATCGATATTGTTCTTCCAGTAACGATTGGCGTCGTCCGACGTGGGATCCCAGGTATTGATCTTGTTGTAATTAACGCCATTATGTTTCAGATCATAAAACTCAGCCGCCGTCGGCTTGTGGTCGATGGTGAAGTCTTCATAGTTCCACGAAATGAAGATGTCGTTGGTCGACCCGTTGGCCCACGTCTTCTTCATGCCGAAGTCGATATGCTTGCGCCAGTTGATACCAGACCCGAGCCAGGAGCGGGCGTGGGTGTTCGAAAACGAGAAGTAGCCCTTGACGCCGCTATGACCGATCTCGCCACTTTCCAGGCGGATAAACTCGCGCGACATGTTGTTTGTGCCGTAGGAGAAATCCACCATGCCCCCGAATTTATCGGTGGGGGTGTGGGTCGTTTCGTCAAGTACGCCGCCTGCGGCGGCGGTGATAGGCATTTCGACACGCGAGGAGGAGGGCGTAATCGTAACGCTCTCAACGTTTTCTGCGTCCGCGTCCTCGTTGAGGTAATTGGCGGACGTCGCGGGCGCTCCGTTCAGAAGCAGGCCGATGTCAGAGTCCGTCAGGCCACGCGATTGAATATTTCCGCCCTGCATTCCCGACGTGTCCGCGACAGAAATGTTCATGCTTGGCGTGTTCTTCGCGATATCGAGGATGGTCGCCGTGGGCGAGATCATGTCGATATACTGCTTGCTGACCGTCTGCACGTTGTTGGCGCTGGTCTCGACCCGCATCATGCCGCCGCCGACCTCCCGCGCATGACGGGAAACGGACACGCTGACGGACTCCGATCCCTTCGCGACGACGTGTACAGGACGATGGGGCGCTGGCGCGACGGCTGCCGCCGGATTCCTCGCGGCGGCATGCGGCGTCGCGATGTGTCGTTTGTGACTCTTGCTTGTCGACGTTGCAGCGTCGGCGCAGCCGACCCACACGAAACCTGCGCAGGCGAGGCCCGTTGTGCATGTGAGCAAGGATATAGCTGAAGGTCCGCGGCGCGGCCCTGCATTATGGTGAATCATGACTCCCCCCGGAGCGAAATGCTCGAACACCAATGCGCGTCCGCTTCATCCTCCCTCAGAAATGGTGCGACCGACGCTTTGCAGCGTTCGACTTTACAGGGCTGAAAGTCGCCAATCAATGCGTTCGTGGAATATTTCGGCGTTCCAACTTCGGGAGACGGGTAACGGAATATTATTCCGGATTCGGAACCATATGGTAGGGAACCACGCCGCGCTCCTCGCCGCCGGCGTCGATTTGAAATCCGGCGGCCGGAAGGGCTCTGTGGCGGCAGTCGGTGCGTATGCAGGCCCGGCAACCGGGTCCGATTGGAATGATCATCCGTTCGTCGTCTAGGTTGAGGCCTGCGGAGTAGACGATATCCGACGCGTGCGAGATGGAGCAGCCGAGCACGACTGCGACGAGGCGCGGTCGGTCGAAATACGAAACGCCCGCGTGGCCGACCGTGCGGGCGACGTTGAGATACACGGCGTCGTCTGTCGTGCGCGACACCTGCACATGCAACTGGCCGGGCGCCGAAAAGCTGCGGAAGACGTTCCATTGCGAGCACAGGCCGCCGAAGCGCGAAAGGCTGAAGCGTGTAGCGCTGTGGCTCTTGAGGATATTGCCAGCGATGTCGGTCTTGATGAAATAGAAGGGGATTCCCTCTGCACCGGAACGCTGCAGGGTCGACAGACGGTGACAGACCTGCTCGAAGCTGACGCCGAACTGACGCTGAAGTTGGTCCAGATCGTGCCGCTTCTCCAATGCGGAGTGTCTGAAGCGCTCGTAGGGCAGTAGCAATGCGCCTGCAAAATAGTTGCTCATGCCGACGCGCGCCAACCCGCGCGCGTCCGAACTGTTCAGGTGTGCGCGCTTGATCGCCCGGTCCAGCACGCGGGCATAGTCGAGGCGCCCCACGGCTTGCGCCATCCAGAATACGGCGCTTTCCGACGGGACGCCATCGGCGATGAAAAGCCTCTTGCCTCGCCGGTCAAGGCGCCAGACTACGCCTTTGCGGTCGAGGTCCGTGTCTGTCACGACGCGTATTCCGTGTCGGTCCCGCAGGTAGCGGGCCAGATTGGCCGCCATCATTCCGTTCGAAAAGGCGCTTGATTCATAGAGGTCTTCGGCGGCGCGATCAGCCTCGTCGAAATAATTGTGTTCGTCATGCACCCAGTCGCCGACGGCTTCATAAGGAGGCGTCGTGGCGGGCTTGGCGTCTTCGTTTCCAGATTGGCGGTCGGAGAAAATGGACGGTGAACCAGATGCCCCAGCGCGTGTGGGAGAAAGCTGGGCATTGGGAGGCGAATGCGGATCGTTGGGTTTGAGGCTGCGCGGGATGGTGGCGTTGTCTGGCGCCGCATGCTCGCTCATCGCACGGAAGGAACGGTAGAGGGTTATGAACCGATCGGCGAGGCCTGGCGCGGCCCGGACTGCGGCCTGAAGTTCCGCGGGACGGAGAGAGGCAGATTTGAAGAGGGGATCGCCGAGAATTTCGCGAAGCGCCTGGATTTGGCGAATTTCGTCGGTGTCGCCAAAATAGGCTTCCGAAACTTCGAAAATTTTGCAAAGTTTTAGCAGGAGCGGAGGCGGAATGGGGCGCTGATCGTTTTCGATCTGATTAAGGTAGCTGGCGGAAAGACCGAGTTCTTGAGCAAGCGCCTGTTGGGTCTGCCCGATACGACCACGTAACTCGCGTATTCGAGAACCTGCGAACACCTTATTTGCGCGACGGGTCATCTTCGCATCCTTTGCAAAACGTTCTCTGATCCTCGCATTTATTCGCTCACTTTGCTATACCGTGCGCCATGCCCATGAGTATAGGATCAATAAGAGGATAGGCTAACACGTGTCGCAACTGTGGTGCGCTGCGAGGTTGGTATGTGTCCTGAAGGCGGCGAGTGGAGCGTATGGTGTTTGATGAGTTTGGGTATCGCGGGTGGCGCCGTTGACCAAATCTCGAGTGAGTGGAGGGTATGGTCGAAGGGCGATGCTTTCTCGGAGCTACGCTTCTCCGCTATGAGCAAGGCGTATTGATGGTGGTTATTTCGTAATAGGCAATGTGAATCTTCGCCTTATGGTTAGTGTCGCGAAAAATCACGTTTTTCGGAGATTTAATATTTACATACATTGTAAGTAATGGTTTTTGTTTTGTTGTTGGGGTGTGCGATTGATCTGCATTGCTCGGATTTTTGTCCGCAATCTGCGATATCGGCGTTGCGAGTGAGGGAAAATAATAATTCAGAAAATATATATGATATGCATGAGTCTTAGAGACTCTCTCCCCCCAATGTTAAGTTCTGGTCGGTTGCCGAATGTGTTGGGTAGAGGGGGCTGACTGCGTAGGTATGACTGCTTGGGGCGCGTATGCGAAGCCTTTGACTATGGTTTCCATTTTGAGAAATGTACGGTACGTACCCCGCTGCAGATTCGTTGCGCTGAAATTCATTTTGCCGTTCAGCGGGTGTGTGGCGTGATCCTGTGTCTTTGGCATAAAATGATCGAAATTCATCAAGAAATCTTTATTATAATTCAGCGAAAATATCCCCGGCTCGATGGTGTTGTTCATGGTGACGCATTCGCTGGCTTTTTTCCTTGGAGGCGCGCGAAACGATTTACGTTTCGATATATATGATTATAAAAACAACAATAAATATGATAATTTTATCAAATTTCTACCTAATGCTGAATTTGGTTGCGTTCGGGCATGAGGCGCAAGAACCGTGCGCCACCTTGGGTGGCTGCGAGCACTGAGAAGCCGACTTCGTGAGCGTGGCTTTAGCCTGGTGAAAGAGGTAGATTTTGGAGAGCTAATCGCGTAAAATGTGTGTACGGAGCGGTATATAATAAAATAATGAAAAGCTCTTATACCCCAAACGGAGGTAATGTCGGTGCTCGACAATGTGCTCAGCCTGGTGTCGTCTAATCTGAACGACCTCGACGCTGAAAAAGTAGAGCGTGTTTCCGCGTTGCGCGCGCAGGCGGAAGGCCAGCCGGATCAATTCTGGCTCGAGCGCGCGCGCATGCTTGAGTGGGAAAAAACGCCGACAAAAGCGTCAAATTCCTCGTTTCTTGGAGACGTATCCATCCGCTGGTTCGAGGATGGGCGCCTCAATGCGTCGTATAATTGCCTTGACCGCCATCTACGCGAGCGCGGGGATCAGGCGGCGTTGATCTGGCAGAGCGAAGACGCAAGCCATTCGCGCGTTCTCACCTATCGGGATCTGCACGCAGAGGTATGTCGTTTCGCAAATGCGCTACGTGCTCTCGGCGTGCAGCGCGGTGACCGAGTGGCGATCCATTTGCCGTTGGTGGTCGAAGGCGTGGTGGCGATGCTCGCCTGCGCGCGGATCGGCGCGATTCATGTCGTTCTGTTCGGAGGATTCTCGCCGGAAGGACTTGGTGAGCGGCTGGTCGACAGTGGAACGGTCGTTGTCGTGACGGCCGACGCCGGACGCCGTGGCGCGAAGCGTGTGCCTCATAAGACGGCGATCGACGCGGCGTTGAAACATGCAGGCACGATCTCAAGCGTTCGGAACGTGATTGTCGTTCGCGTCACCGGGGATGATGTCCCGATGAAAGAGGGGCGCGATCTCGAATATGCTGCTATCACTGAAGGCGCGTCGACGGAGTGCGCTCCGGAAACGATGGCGGCTGAAGATACGCTTTTCCTGCTTTATACTTCGGGAAGCACAGGCAAACCGAAGGCGATGCTGCATACCACCGGCGGTTATCTGGTGTGGGCGGCCTATACCATGGACATCACCTTCGCGCCGGAACCGGGAACGACCCACTGGTGCACGGCGGATATCGCATGGATCACCGGGCATACCTATGTCGTCTACGGCCCGTTGCTGAATGGCGGCACTACTCTGATTTACGAAGGGCTTCCGTCCTACCCTCAACCGGGGCGCTGGTGGGACATTATCGACAGGCACAATGTTTCCGGGCTCTTCACTGCCCCGACGGCCATCCGCTCGCTGATGCGTGAAGGCGACGGCGTGCCGACTCAATACTCGCTGAAGTCGCTGCGCCGTCTCGGCTCGGCTGGCGAGCCGATCAGTCCGGACGCATGGGACTGGTTCCATCAGGTCGTTGGCCGTGGCGAGTGCCCCTTCATTGACGTCTGGTTCCAGACCGAGACGGGCGGTTTCATGCTCGGGCCCGTGGCGGGCGCGCAGCATCTGAAACCGGGATGGGCGACGACTCCTTTGCCGGGACTGAAGGCGGTGCTGACGAACGAGAAAGGCGAACTGATAGAAGGAAACGGAGAAGCCGAGGGTTGTCTATGCTTTGCCGGGTCCTGGCCCGGTCAGGCACGGACGATTTGGGGCGATCACGGACGCTTCCGACAGACATATTTCAGCTTCAGCGAGGGGCTGTACTTTGCTGGCGACGGCGCGCGCCGCGATGCTGACGGGTATTACCTCATCACCGGGCGCATGGACGACGTCATCAACGTATCAGGTCATCGTATCGGCACGGCGGAGATCGAGGACGCTGTGGCGACGGATCACTCCGTGGCGGAAGCGGCGGCCGTTGGCGTCAATCACGATCTGAAGGGGCAGGGTATTGTCGTGTTCGTTGTGGCGCGGAGCGATAAAGTCAGGCCACCGTCAACCAAGCTGACGAATGTGATCAGGGAGCGCGTCGGGCCATACGCGGCGCCGGAAAAAATCTTTCTCGTCGCCGATCTTCCCAAGACGCGTTCAGGTAAAATCGTCAGGCGACTTCTCAGGAAAATCGCGTCGGGCGAAACGGAAGCCCTTGGCGATCTTTCGTCGCTTTCCGACCCTTCGATCCTGCCTGGATTGATCGAGGAAGTTCGCGCCCAAAGCGCGCAGTGAGTGAAGTCTTCTGGTGTTGTTGACGTAACGTTGCTCTTCGTTACGTCTTTGCTAAGACGTTATTAATGGCTCGAAGTGACGATGCGACCGGTATCGTCACTTCGGAGCTTACAGCATGTCTTCCTCGATTTCTGGTCTTTCCGGTTCGGCGTTGAGCAGTCTCTACGGCGCAGGATCTTCCTCGGCGTCGTCTTCAGGCGCATCATCCAGTTCGGGAACGAGTTCGTCACAAGACACCACGACGGTGACGACGAATGCTGACGGATCCATCACGACAACCGTCACGGATTCTCAGGGCGACATTATTTCCGAAACAACTACAGGCGCGTCGAAGACTGCGTCCAGCGCCGATAGTTCCGCGCTCGATATCACCGCCTGATCTTTATCGGTTCTGGATGTGGTTAAGCTGCATCTGAATGCTTTAGCTGAACCATCTCCCTGATGAGATCACAGTAAAAGGCCCTTAGAAACGCATGTTTCGAGGGGCCTTTTGTTTGCGAACGAGGCAGCTGTGTCATTCGGCTTCTTATGGCCGTTTGAAAACAGAAAGGCCGCCAACCCGGGAGGTTGGCGGCCTTGTCTGAAACTTCCGATATGAGCCGGAAGCAGATCAGCGCTTGCTGAACTGGAAGGAGCGGCGGGCCTTGGCCTTACCGTACTTCTTACGCTCGACCTGACGGGAGTCACGGGTCAGGAACCCGGCTGCCTTCAGGATGCCGCGAAGGCCGGGTTCGTAATGGGTCAGCGCGCGGCTGATGCCATGACGAACCGCGCCAGCCTGACCGGACAGTCCGCCGCCGGTGACGGTGCAGACGACGTCGAACTGGTTGTAGCGGTCAGCCACAAGGAAGGGCTGGGTCAGCAGCATGCGCAGCACGGGGCGTGCGAAATACGTGACCACCGGGCGGCCGTTGACGGTGATGTCGCCTTTGCCGGGCTTGATCCACACGCGAGCGACGGCGTCCTTGCGGCGGCCGGTCGCGTAGGAGCGACCCTGCGCGTCGCGCTTTACTTCATACACGGGGGCTTCCGAAGCGAGTGTCGCCGGGGCGATGTCCTTCAGATCGGCCAGTGTGCCGGTGCGTTCCAGAGTTTCGGACATAGTGATCAGACCCCACTCTTCGCGATGGCGGTGTTCTTGCGGTTCATCGCCGCGACATCCAGTTTCACCGGCTGCTGCCCGTCATGAGGGTGCTCGGCTCCGGCGTAGACATGCAGGTTGCGCATCTGGGCGCGCTGCAGCGGGCCGCGCGTGATCATACGCTCGACAGCCTTCTCAACGACCTGACCCGGGTTCTTGCCGGTCAGACGCTGGGTGATGGTGCGTTCCTTGATGCCGCCCGGATACCCGGTGTGGTAGTGGAACAGCTTCTGCCCAACCTTGTCGCCGGTCAGCTTGATCTTCTCGGCGTTGACGACGACGACGTGATCGCCGCAATCGACATGGGGGGTGAACTGCGGCTTGTGCTTGCCGCGTAGACGCTGGGCGATGATGGCGGCGAGCCGACCGAGAACGAGGCCTTCGGCGTCGATCAGGATCCAGTTCTTCGTCACCTCCGCGGGCTTGAGCGAGAGGGTGGTCTTCATTGGTCGTATGTCCGTCCAGAAATCTTGATCGGTTCGGGTGGCGCGTTATGCGCACGGACACGGGCTTCGTCAAGCACGTTCATAAGGAGTGATGGAGTTTTTTGGGTTTGTTCGCCGTTTTTCAGGGTTTTTTGATTGCGGTAACATGATACCGCTTTTTCCGTTTCGACTGTCCCTGTCTGGAAAAGCCCGGTCGCCACGGCGTCAGCAGGCTGATCCCGAAGCCCAGCGCCTTGTTTTATAACGTATGACAACCTCTCCGGGGTGTCGGTCGACGCTCATGCTGTTACCTAGGGGGGTTCGCTTGCGCCTGTGTCGATTCCGGTTTGCGGGTTGTCGACGTCGAATCGTCATTTAAGGACCAGATATGATGCAACCCCGCGTCCTCATAGCTTCTTCCGCGGTTCTCGCCGTTGTTTTGCTTGGCGGCGGCGGAGCAGCCTGGGTATGGGCGCAGCGTGTTGCGGACGCCCGGCTGGACGCTGCTCTGGCGCAGTTTCGCACGCAACTGCCCCCCGGGAGCGAGTTGACTTACCGGCAGGCCACGGGACTGCCTCTCGGGCATGGCGCGCGATTGAAGGATGTCACACTCAGGGAAGGGGGGGGGATTTTCACCGCG
The DNA here is from genome assembly GCF_002153745.1 of Acetobacter sp. DsW_063. GTDB lineage: Bacteria > Pseudomonadota > Alphaproteobacteria > Acetobacterales > Acetobacteraceae > Acetobacter. Next base: position 25,150 of record NZ_JOPL01000070.1, read on the forward strand.
TCCACGCTGGAGGCGCTCGGCGTTTCCGCGCCTGACGCTGGAACGAAAGCGCCGCCGCGATTCGATCATCTGATCGCTTACGACGGGCGACTGAAGGCGCCGTCTCTGGAAGTCATGTTCAAGCGCCTTGCGGTCGACCAGTTGCAGACGCCGATGCAGGATGAGTCGTTGGAGGAGCTGATTTTCGGGCATGGGGAGTTGTCCGAGTTGTCGATAAAGCCCGCCGGGGTGCTGGCTGACTTCGCTATCAAGGCTGCGTCGATCGACAATTTTGGCGTTGGTAAGACATCGCGGCTGGATATCGCCGACTTCGTATTCCACGGATACGCGACGCCCGCGCGTCAGATCACGTTCGCGCATCTCGCAGTGGATGGCCAGGATATCGCGTCGCGCGTCAATGGCGGCCTCGGCGCCAGACTTCCGCCCCACGAGGGCGACAGCGGCCTGCGTCTGGACGACCTGAAGCTGGACGGAGAAGCAGACGGCGTCCCGGGTAAAATGCAGGCGTTTCTTTCATTGAAACGGTTGGTCGAGCACGCAAGGACAAACGGCCTGAAGAGCAACGCCAGGGTGACGGTCGATCACCTGCTGATCTGGCCGTCGGCGCCCCATTTCGAGATTCTGAAGGAACTGGGCTATTCGTCGCTGGACGCTTCGATCGCTGCGAACGTGCTTATCGACAGTCGTGCGCGTACGGCGAACGTCAAGAATTTCGACCTGACCGCGCCGGGGGCCGGGCGCCTTACTATCAGTGAAGACCTGAGCGAGATGGATATGCCGAGCGTCCTCGACCTTGGGGGCGCAGGCGTGACAGGCGCGAAGGTTAACCGTCTTGATATTGGCTGGCGCGACGAGGGGCTGGTGAATCGGGCGATCACTCGATCGGCCGTGGCTCAGGGCGTCGATCCGGACGCCTATCTCTCGGCGCTGAAGCGTTCGTTGGCCCCAGCCGGGGCTGAGCCGGACAGTATGGGTGCGCAGTTGGCTCAATACCTGCAGTCGCCGGACAAGGGAACGCTGCGGATATCGCTGGCGCCGCCTCAGCCGTTGCCGCTGATCGCAGTCATTGCTGCGCTGCCGATGGCGCTTTCGTCCGGCGGGTCCTCCGAGTTGGTTCAATCCATGGGACTCATGGTTCACGCGCCCACAGGTAGCGGTAAGGGGGAAAAGGCGCCGGACGCGACGATGGGCGGCGATGGCGACGCGGCCGACGCCACGGACGAGGTTCCGCCCGATGCGCTTTCCGCACCGTCCAAGGCGGCGCCGCGTCCATGAACGGAGGAGCGGTTCATGTCATCGGCGCGGGCGGGCGTTCTGGCGCGGCGCTATGTAAGGCGCTGCTCGCGCAGGGGCGAGCCGTTGTGCCCGTGGTCCGGGACGACGAGCGCTATCGGCGCGGGTTAGCGCGCGCGGGCGTGGCCCCGGCGGGTGAGGGCGTGCTGCGAGAGGCTCGGTTCGCGGATCTCGAAGCGTCTCTTCCGCCGTTGCGCCGTGCGCTTGCCGATGCGACGACTGTCGTTTGCACCGCGCATGCGCGTAATGTTCCGGTCGTTCTTTCCTGCATGCCTGAGCGTGCGCAACTGGTGTGTCTTGGCAGCACGCGGAAGTTCACCCGCTGGCCTGATGCTCATGGCGATGGGGTGTTGCGCGGTGAACGAGCACTGCTGGAGTCTGGCCGTCCCGGTGTCATCCTGCACCCGACGATGATCTATGGAGCAGAAGGCGAGAACAACGTGCAGCGTCTCGCCGCGCTCTTGCGGCTTTTGCCTGTTGTGCCGCTTCCTGCTGGCGGGCGAGCATTGGTGCAGCCGATTCATCAGAGTGACGTCACGGCGAGCGTTCTGGCGGCGATCGACATCGACTGGCGCGGGCCGAAAGCCATCGTGATCGCGGGCGCCGCGCCTGTTTCCTATCGCGACTTCGTCCGGATGGTGGCGGACGCGGCGGGCGTCCGGCGTCGACCAGTGCTGTCCGTGCCCGCTGCGCCTCTGATCGCCCTGGCAGGCGTGACGCGGGCAATTCCCGGTGCGCCGGATATCGGCGGAGCCGAAGTCCGAAGGCTGCTTGAAGATAAGGCGTTCAACGTCACGGAGATGCGCGAGCGTTTGGGCGTCACGCCGCTGGCGCTGCAGGAGGGGCTGGAGCGCCTGTTTGGTGGTCCGTGAGGCGAAGGGCGATGCTCACCGCGCTAACCGTTGCCGAGCGCGGCTTATTTGCGATTTGATTTTGTATGGTGGCGCATTTATCGGTAATGATATTTTTGAAAATTTATTGCCGGTTGTAGCTTTTTTCATTTTATTCCGAGATGTTGCTCCGACGATTGAAAGATCGTTTGAATGACTGCGCACGCTGCCACTCATGAGTGGGAGTGTTTCATTATAGAAACTAATTCCTATCCACTCGTGCCGGTTAATGGACAAAGTTCCTTATACTTGGTCGCTGAGAGCCTTTGCGTCCGATCAGTGAATGCTCTTGGTTGGTTACTGTATAAAAAATGACGGCGTAAATTGTGAAAATCACGCTCTTGGTAGGCAGAAAATCACAACGTCTCGTGCGTGATGCGCCCTCCCACGATGGTCAGGACGCTCTGAAGTGAAGGGAGGTCGTCGGGATCAACTGTGAACGGGTTCGCGGAAAGCGCCGTAAGGTCGGCGTAGGCGCCCTCGACTATCCGCCCCTCATCCCGGTTGCGTCCCGCGGCGTAGGCCGCGCCTTCGGTATAGGCGTGAAACGCTTCCGGGAATGTTATCGCCTGCCGTGTCACCCACCCGGCGTCGGCGGGCGCTCCGAGCGGACGACGCAGCACTGCCTTACGGATGCCCTGCTTCGGATCAAGCGGCACTATGGGCCAGTCGGTGCCAAATGCGAGCCTGGCCCCCGTATCCAGAAGGGCGCGCATCGGAAAGGCGTTTTGCAGGCGTTGCGCTCCGACGCGAGCTTCCCACACACCTTCCATGCCCATCCAGACGTCGGATGGCGCGATCATGACAGGCTGCATGCTCGCGATGGCGCCGATGCGAGAAAAGCGATCAATATCATTCTGGTAGGGTAACTCGACGTGCTCTACGCGCGGCCGCAGACGATGCGATAGCGGCCCGGCGGCTTCAATGGCGTCCAGAGAAAGGGCGATGGCGCCGGGACCGATGGCGTGGGTCCATGTGGTGAAGCCTGCTTCCATGCCGCGACGGACGGCGTCGATATAGGGTTCTTTCTCCCACAGCAGTGAGCCGGTCAGATCCGGTCGATCAGCATAGCCATCCGGCATGGATCCGGTATGGGATTCAAGCACGCCGTCGAGGAAGAATTTCAGCCCGTCGATGCGGAGCATATCCGTGTCATAGGCTGCGCGCAGCGCAACTGCGTCGCGCAGTCTCGCTTCCGCCATTGAGGGCGGCGCGATTTCCGTCATCATGCCAATCCGGATAGGGAGTTTTCCGGACAACTCCAGATCGTGCAGCATGGGCAGGAGCGATTCGTCGAAGGCTGCGCTCTGCATCCGGGTCACGCCGCAACGCGCCGCTTCCTGAAACGCTAAATCGAGGCCGCGTCGCCGATCCTGTTCATTTGCAGCGGGCATGTGGCGGCGGACCAGATCAACGGCGTGCTCCTTGAGCCAGCCCGAGGGGGAACCGTCAGGGCGGCGGACGATCTCGCCGTTCGGCGGATCGGGAGTCTCGGCGGTGATTCCCGCAATTTCGAGAGCGCGGCTGTTGGCCCAGGCCGCGTGCGCCATGGCGGAAACAAGCAGGACCGGCCGGTTGGGAGAGACCGCGTCCAGCATCGCACGGTCGAAGACACCGCCGGGCAGGTCAGGGTAGCCGTAGCTCCATTCGAGCCCGTATATCCAGGGCGCGTCCGGAGTGGCGGCGGCGCGCGCCGCAACACGTTCCACGATCTCTTGCATGCTACGGGCGTCGCGAAGACCTACCGCAGAGAGGTATTCCGCCGCCATTAACACATGAACGTGCACGTCAATGAAGCCGGGCATCAGGAACATGCCGTCCAGATTTCGAATAGTCGTCTCAGGGCGGCATAAGGCGCGGATCTCTTCCGTCGGGCCGATATGGACGATGCGTCCATTGGATATCCCAACGGCAGCTCCGATCAGGGGCAGGGTGTGCGATCCTGTATGAACCGTGGCGTTGAGAAGGGCCAGGTCGAGCGTCATGCCTGTGTTCCCCGAAGATAAAGCTTAAGCCCCTTGCGTGCGTCGCGCCCGCTCTCCGGGGTCTGCGTGAGCCTGAGCGATCCGCATTTCAGGCTCGTATGTGGCCTTGGTTGTATAAGCTTATCGTGACAGCGCCAATCGGGCCGTAATGGGCGACGTCGTCAGAGTGGCGAGCGCGCCAAACATTTGGACGATGCGGAAATGCCCTTGCCTGATCCGGATCGTTTGCTGTTATAGAAATGAAGATCGGAACCTGCTCGTTTTCCGCGATTTAAAGCCTTGAACAAGGATTGATCGTTTCGTAGGCGTTGGCGCTTATTTTGGCGGCGTTGGCTAGGCGCAGGCGTGTCTCCGCCTCGGAAGTTTCGATGCGTGGGCAATGGGGGTTGCGTGCATTCTGCCCCGTGCGGCTATGGCCGCACCGGGCGTCGGGGCTCCGGCGCGCCAATGATGTCATGTGAGGCGGCGCGATGGAGACGGAGCACTCGGATCGGAACACAGCGGCAGGAACGGTGACGTTGCTGGAACGTCTCGTCGCGTTTCCGACTGTATGTCGTCACGATAATCTGGAATTGATCGACTGGCTCGCCGCCACGCTGACGGAGGCGGGCGCGCGCGTGGAAATCGTTCCGGGGGACGAACCGGGGCGCGCGGGGCTTATCGCAAGCGTCGGTCCTGATCGTCCGGATGGCCTCGTGTTGTCTGCTCATAGCGACGTGGTGCCCGTCGAAGGGCAGCCATGGACCACCGATCCGTTCTGTCTGACAGAGGCCGACGGCAAGTTGTTCGGACGCGGCTCAAGCGACATGAAAGGGTTTTTAGCCTGCGCCGTCACGGCGATCCGCGACGCGGCGGCGCGACCGTCCTTGGCTCGGCCGCTGCATCTCGCCGTTTCCTATGATGAAGAAATCGGTTGTGTCGGCGTTCATTCGTTGTTGCGACGATTGCGGGAGCGGGAGTTCGCCGCCGCCGGGTGCGTGGTTGGCGAACCGACCGGGTTAAGGGTCGCTGTCGCGCACAAGGGGAAAGTCGCGGCGCGGATTACGTGTCATGGACAGGCTGCGCATTCGGCCAATCCTGCACTGGGTCGCAACGCAATTCTTATGGCTTCGCACATGATTTCCGAAATCGAGGCGATACAGGCGGATATGATCGCGAACGGAAGGCAGGACGCCATGTTCGAGACGCCGCACAACACCGCGCAGGTTGGGCTTATATCCGGCGGTGTGGCGCTGAATATCGTGCCCGATTTGTGTAACGTTGACTTCGAGATGCGGCTTTTGCCCGGAGACGCATCAGACGTCTGGATCGAGCGTCTGCGGCGGCAGGCAGAGCGCGTTCAGTGCGAGTTTCCGGGCGGTAGAATCGAGATCGAGGTCATTAACGCATACCCGGGCCTCAAGGCCGAGACGGGCTCTGCGACAGGCGCGCTTGTGCTGGCCGCTGCAGGACGTAATGACGTCGTAACTGTGGGATTCGGGACGGAAGCCGGGCTGTTTCAGGAAAAACTTGGTCTGGACACGATCATATGTGGTCCGGGGTCGATAGATCGTGCGCACAAGGCGGACGAATACGTCACGCGTGGCGAACTGGCCGGGTGCGAGAGGTTCCTGTCGAAGCTTGTTGATGCGCTTGTCTGAAAGAAACGCGTCAGTCGCTGCCAGGCAATTTTTTTCCAGCGAGCAGCTTGCGGCACACATCGAGAACAGCGCGGCAACGGGCGGTCCGTCGCACTCCGGAGATCGTCGCTATGCCGTAGCGCAGCGGGCGGACGTCGTCTTTCAGGGCGAGGTAGGCCAGCGCTCTCCCGTCCAGCGCCGCCTTGTTGCGTGGTCGGGCGTTCGCCAGTCCGTAACCGTCGCCGCGCGCTACAAGGCTGCGAACAACGTCGATACTGCCGAAACGTCCGGCGATTTTCGGCGACAGAGTCTGCTGACTGAACAGGCCGAGGAAGTAGTCACGCGACAGAGGCAGGTCGAGAAGGAGAAAGGGCTCGTCGATCAGTTCAGACAGCGAAACGGATTTGCGGCGCGCAAGCCTGTGTGTGGTCGACACCATGACAAAGGGGGGCAGGGTGGCCAGCGGTTCGAACTGAACGTCCGGCGGGGTGTTGAGATCGTAGGCGAGGCATGCGGAAATTTCCCCTCGTCGCAGACGGTCCACAAGTTCGGCATGGTGCCCGGCGCTGACGAGAAGCCGTGCGGCCGGATGATGGTTTTCAAACGACTGCAACAGTTCCGGGACGATCAGCGAGTACAGCGTCGTCATGCAGCCGATTTCGACCTGACCATTGATCCGGTTGGACAGACCAGCTGCTTCGGCGTCGAATTCCTGTGCATGAAGCAGAAGGCTTTGCGCTTCCCGAAGAAAGCTCTGGCCTTCCGGCGTCAACGACAATCCGGCGGCGTGATGGCGGATAAAAAGTGGAATGTTGAAAGCCGCTTCCAGTTGGGAAATGGCTGCGGATATGGACGGCTGCGAAATGTTGACCTGTCGCGAGGCTGCTGTGATCGAGCCAGTTTCAGCAGCCGCCACGAAATATTCAATTTGTCTCAGGGTGAACCGCATGGAGTTGCTCCGAACGGTCCATCGGGCATGCCGACACCCGTCAATAGAGAGGTATAGAGAATGACGTTTTCCATTGTCGCCCGATGTGAGCGTACGGGTCAATTCGGCGTCGCCGTCGTTTCGTCATCGCCGGCGGTCGCGGCGCGATGCGCTTTCGCTCGCGCGGGAGTTGGCGCCGTGACGACCCAGAACGTCACCGATCCACGCCTGGGGCCGAAAGCTCTCGATTTTATCGCAGAGGGATTGTCGGCGGCCGCTGCCCGCGATCGGGTGTCTGCGGCGGCGACCTATGCTGAATTCAGGCAGGTGACCATCGTGGATGGAAATGGCGAGGGGGCGATATGGTCGGGGGGGCGGACCCTTGGCGTGAACGCGGAAGCTCTGGCGTCTAACGTCGTGTCCGCAGGTAACCTTTTGGCGAATGACGGCGTCCCGGCAGCGATCGTTGCGGCCTTTGTCGCGTCCGACCCTGAACAGGAGTTGGCTGAAAGGGTTCTACTTGCTTTGGAGGCTGGCTTGGCTGCGGGCGGCGAAGCAGGCCCCGTGCACTCGGCGGGATTGCAGATCGTCGAGGGGGAGGTGTGGCCGTTGGTGGACTTGCGGATCGACTGGTCAGAGGCGCCTGTCGCTGATCTGCGCGGCTTGTGGGAGCTGTGGCGACCGCAAATGCGCGATTATCTTAGTCGCGCGCTGAATCCGCTGGGCGCCCCGTCCTATGGGGTGCCCGGCGACGAATGAATGAATTTTGTAAAAAATTGTTATTTCGAAATTTACATCGAATTTTCTGATGATAGGCATCGGTAGTCCTTGCTTGGTCAGAACGATGCGCAACCCTACTGTTCGGATGTTCCGGGCGTCACGCCCGCGCGTTGGCGGCGTATCGCCGGGACACCGTGGCTGTGACGGAGGCGGTGGTTACTGCTTCGTCAGGCTCGCTTGCCGGGCTGCGTCTGAGACTGTTCAGGTTTAGGCAAGGCGTTCCTGATGAGAGCGTCACTGTCAGGGAAAGACAAGAGTATGATTCACAAACGCATCCGTCCGTTCAATACGAAAGCCACCTACCCGGAGCAGAGCCTTGATAACGATCTCTGCCAGGCGGTGGTGGCTGGCAAGACCATCTATCTGCGCGGGCAGGTTCCTCAGGATCTTGATACGCGCGAAAATGTCGCGGTGGGCGATCCGGAGGGGCAGGCGGAGAAGGTGATGCAGAATATCGAGTTGCTGCTGCGCGAATGTGGAGCGGAACTCGCGCATATCTGCAAGGTGACAGTGTATCTGACCGATATCCGCCATCGCGAAACGACCTACCGTGTGCTTGGCAAGTGGATGAAGGGCGTATTTCCGGTTTTCACTGGGCTCGTCGTCGTGGCTCTTGCTCGGCCAGAATGGTTGATTGAGGTGGACGTAATTGCCGAGCTTCCATAATCGCGAACGTAGTATTGTATATACAATGCGATGAGTGATTTGTGGTGATCGTCGGCGTTTATCCCATCCAATTTGAGTTCAATTGCGTGGGCTGATTTCCGGCTCAAAAAGGCGAGTATGGCCCGGCGTCGTCGGCTGCTGAACGTCCCGCGTCTCGCGGGGATTTTGGTGAGTGTTGTAAGATCGCAACATTCAATTTTTGTTCCGAAAATGTTTTGAATTTGGCTTGTCGCCCACATTCCGTATATGCAACCATAATCAATAATGGTTAGCGTCTTTCGGGGCGACGTTTGCGACGCCGCATGCGGCAGGACATAACTGGCGCATTGGGGCGTCGTGGTGAGGAGTTGCGGCGAGATGATCAAACACACGACATGCCTTACCGGCTGCGTGGCGGTTTCAGCGATTTTGGCGATCGCGCTCGCAGGGACGGCGGGAGCCGCCACACGAGCCCATCATCGCGGGTCATCAGGCGCTGGCGCGGCGGCGAGTTCAGTAACTTCTCCGCGCAATGGGGCTGCAGCGGCGCCGGTAAAGCGGGCGCCGACCGTTTTTAACGCGGCCGGAACAGAGGCCGTTGCGGCCGTTGGGCACAGGCATGTCTCGGGCGGGGGCATGATGCGCGCGGAAACTGCGGCGAAGGCGGTCAGCACGGTTACGCACGAATATATCGCGAAGCAGTCTCCCGCATCCAATGCTCTGGCGCTGATTCAAATGGCCCCGGGCGCGAACGTAGCCATGGGCGATCCGTTCGGCGTCAGCGATGAATCGATGATCACCGTGCGCGGCATGAACCAGCAGCAGATCGGATACACCTTCGAAGGTGCGCCGATGAACGATCCCGACGATTACACGCCGAATTCCTCGGAATGGATCGATTCCGAAAACATGGACAATGTGCAGTTGCAGCAGGGGTCGGGCGAGTTGAACTCTCCCCTCACGAACTCTGCTGGCGGCATCATGGCCGTGAATATGCGCAATCCGAAATACGAGCATGGCGGCGAACTCGACGTCAGCTACGGCACGCATCAGCTTAATCGACAGTTCATCCGTTATGACACCGGTGAAATCGGCCATAGCGGCGTTCGTGCGTTCGCATCCTACTCCAATCTTTCCGGCAAGGCGTGGCGTGGTCCCGGGCGAAACAACCGACGTCACATGGATTTCAAAGCGATCAAGGAGTGGGGCAACAGTTTCATTTCTGTCGCTGGATCCTACAACAATGAGAACACGGCCTACTATCCGACCTACGATTCCGTCAGTCAGTGGAATCAGGAGGGATTGAGCCACAATTTCTCGGGCACGTATAACGTTAACGACGCCAGCTACAACGGTTTGAACAGCTACTATAAGTTCTATCAGACCAACTGGGCTGACATTCTGATCAGCGCACCGATGCATTTCGAGGCGAGCCCGAAGCTGACTTTCGACGTTTCGCCGTATGTCTATCACGGAAGCGGCGCTTACCCGTTCGGCGCCGGCAGCCTTTCGAACGGCGCAGGCGATTACGGTGGTCTGCTGGCGATCAATGGCTCCAACTACAACGGAACCGGCACGACTGGCGCGTCGATCGCGACCGGCAACGCTGCTACCTATAGCACCGCGCAAGGCGAAGCCATTAACGCAATGTATAACTGGCTCGGCACCGAAGGGTATGCTGGCCTTAATTCGTCGGTGAAATACAAGACCAAACACAACGAGCTGACGTTCGGTTGGTGGTTCGGTTACACCGATATGCAGGCTCTCGAGCCTTTCTCCGCGCTGACTGCGACCGGTCAGGCCGCCAACTTCGATGGTCGCTACAATCTGAAGCTGACAGACGGCACGCTTTTGAGCGAGCAGTCGTACCACACGATCACCATGACCAATATGCTCTATATCGGCGATCAGGTGACGCTCCTCAATGATCGCCTGCATATTTCGGCAGGTTTCAAGGAAGCGATGATCTCGCGTGACGGCACGTTCGGGCAGCCTGTCGAGGGGTATTACAAGGTGGGCTACAATACGGCAGAGCCATTGCCGCGGATGTCGATCGATTACCACATCAATCCGAATGTCATGGTTTTCGCCAGCGTCAACACCAACTTTCGCACGCCGGTCGGAACGGCGATGTATAACGCTTACGACAATCCCTGGAATGGATCGCAGATCACCACAGGCAATACAAAGCTGAAAAACGAATACAGCATCGTCGAAGAAGTCGGCGCGCGGTATTCCGGCAGCCTTGGAAACGCATCCATCACCGGGTTCAATTACAACTTCACCAACCATCAGGTGAACGCCTATAACGGCGCGAACCCCCTCCCTGTCGCGATGAACGTCGGCGGCATGACGATCCGAGGCGTGGACGCCCAAATGGGCCTGCGTCCATGGCATCACTTCTCGCCTTACGCCTCCGGTGAGTACCTCTACGCTACGACCGATAACAACATTCCCGACTCTGACGGAACTTATCTGAACACAAAGGGAAAGATCGCGCCGTCTGCGCCGCGTTGGCAGGCGTCCGTCGCGCTCAACTATGACGACGGCACGATGTTCGGCAGTGTGACGCTTCGCTATGTCGACAAGCAATACAGCACCTACACGAATGACGAGCAGATCAAGGGTTACAAGCAGGTCGACATGATGATCGGCGCGCGGATGAAGAAGATCGGGTTCATGAAGTCTCCTTCTATTCGTTTGAATATTATCAATCTGGCCGATCACCATTATCTGTCGGGCGTGTATTCGCCGGGGACGACCGCTGGCACAGCGCAGCTTCTCGCTGCGCCAAATTTCGCCTGTCTGGCGACCTTCAGCACTGGGTTCTGATAGTCGATCCGCATTCAGACAGGGCGTGATCGATCGCGCCCGTGTTCCGCAGAAAATCGACTTTCTTACCGCTAACTCGGGAGTGATATCCGCATGACGATGGATAGTTATGCGGAGTTTCTCTCTGAGACCTCTGTAAACGCTTCGGCTGACTCCCCGGCGGGGGCTGTTTTGCCGCTGCCGGTCTTGATTGGCGCCTGTATCGGCTCAGGCACGGCGCATCTCGTCTCCTCGGCGATGCCGTTTCAGGTCGACGCGTTGATGACGGGCGTCAATTTTTCAGCGACGGACTCAGGATGGTTCGGTTTTTTTGAGATCATCGCTCTGTCGCTGACGATGATCGCCCTGTCGCGCCTGCATCGCCCACTCCCGCCGGTCGTGACCGCCGTAGCCGGAGCGGCCCTTGGCGCAATCGCGAACATACTGCTCTTCAGTGTTGCGCGCTCGACGCTCGCCTGCTGGGGGTGCGCAATTCTGATCGGCGTCGCATCAGGATCTTTGGCGCGCTCTTATATTCAGGCAGTCTCCGCGTCGCGCAATGTCGATCGCGTGTATTCGATTGCTAGCGGCGGCGGCCTGATCGTCATAGTCGGGGCGATATCGCTGGTGCCTCTGGCGACGCATCTATGCGGTCCTTTAGGGGCTTTTCTCGCTTTTTGCGCACCAATGCTGGTCGCAACGCCGTTACTGCTGATGCTCCGCAAGGCCCCGCACGCGGCGGCGGCCCATGAACGCGCTCGGCTGCGTCTTAGCGCGGGCGGAGTGGCGCTGGTCGTCATGTGGACACTGTCGTCGCTTGGTCAAAGTGTTGCATGGTCGTTCGCCGGGCGTGTCGGCGCCCATTTGGCGTTGAGTGAAAAATTCATCGTCACCCTGTCATCTGTCGGAATCATCGCTGGCGTGCTTGGCAGTTTCGGCGGCGCCGTCATCGCGACGATGCTGCCGCGTTCCGTCGTGTTGCTTACCAGCCTGGTGGGCGTCGCGGCGGCTTGTTTCTTTTCCTGCGCAGCCTGGGGCCCATGGAGCTACGCCATAGCCATTACGGGATTCTGGGTGTTTTCGATGCTGTCTTACGCTTATCTGCTGGGGAGCGCCGCCTCTCTTGATGACACCGGCAAGGCGGGGACCTTGTGCAGTGGCATGGACAGGCTTGGATTCGCTTTGGGCGCCCCGCTCGGCGGATTGGTCGTGGATCACGGCAGCTTTCTGACTCTGGCGCTGATGGCCGCCGTGGTTGCCGGACTTGCGATTCCGTTCTGCTATCCTGTGCTGCATCGAGAACTTCGCGCAGCCCTCTGAACGCCGTCTGGAGCCGTAACCATTCACGGACATGGCGCCAGCTTATCGTTTTGGCGAGCATCCTGATCCGACTGAATGATTCCGTTCGCTCGGATAATACTCTGACGCCTGCAAGGAATTCCTCTCATGCCGCACACCCATGCATCGTCCGATGGCGTGATCGAACTGAGGGAAAGTCTGCGTTGGCGCGACGTCGCCGCGGTCGCAGAGGGAAAGCGCGTGATCCTTTCAGCGGCAGCGCTCGCACGCGTGACTGCCGGAGACGACCGCCGTCGCGCCATCGTCGCCAGCGGCGACCGGGTTTATGGCGTCACGACAGGGGTCGGCGCGTTGTCCGAAGTCGTCGTCTCGCGGGAAGCTCAAAGCGCGCTGTCTCACAACATCCTGCGTAGCCACGCCGTGGGCGTTGGCGCGCCACTGCCGCCTGTCGAAACGCGAGCGATCATGGTCGCTGCGGTCAATAATTTTGCGCACGGACGATCAGGTGTCCGCCCCGTTGTCGTTGCGCAGATTCTCGACCTTCTGAACGCAGGCTGCACGCCGTCGGTCCCGAGAGACGGATCGGTCGGTTACCTGACCCACATGGCGCATATCGCTCTCACACTGGTGGGGGAGGGGGCGGCTGTGTTGCCCGGCGAAGATCGGGAAACGGAGGGCGTCGCCGCGCTTGCGCGGATCGGCAGGGAACCGTTGTGCCTGGAGGCGAAGGAAGGGCTGTCGCTCGTCAACGGCACGCCATGCGCCACGGGGATGGGCGCGCTTCTGCTGGCGCGGCTGGAGCGGTGGCTCGACTGGGCGGACGCTATTGCGGCCCTGACATTCGAGTGTCTGGAAGGGCAGGACGTAATTTTTCGGTCTGAATCCACGACTTTGCGCGTGCGCCCCGGCATGGAACTTGTCGCCGCGCGCATGGCGAAGCTTCTGGAGGGTTCGGTGCGGATCGAGGCAGCCCGCGGCAAGCGCACACAAGATGCGCTCAGCTTACGGACCATTCCGCACCTTCATGGCGCAGTCAGGGACGTCTGGACGAATGCGGCGGATTGCGTGGATCGGGAACTGGCGAGCGTCACGGACAATCCGGCGCTTCTTGACGGCGCCGATGGACCGTTCGCCATGTCAGAGGCGCACGCGGTCAGTCCGGATATAGGACTGGCTTTTGATCAACTCGGCGTCGCTATTGCGGAACTGGGGATGATGTCGGAGCGTCGTCTTGATCGGATGCTCAACCCGCTGCTGAGTGGACTGCCCGCTTTTCTGGCGGGGGCGTCTGGTGCGGAATCAGGCTTCATGATCGCGCAGTACACGGCCTCTGCGCTTGTTTCGGCCAATCGTCGCGACGGACTCCCGGCCAGTCTGGACGGAGGCGTCACGTCGGCATTGCAGGAAGACATGCTGTGTCACGCAACCGCGGCCGTCATGAAAGCTCAGGCGATTCTCGATCGAACCGCGTTGATTCTGACGATCGAACTGCTAGCAGCGGCGCAGGCCTGCGACCTGGTCGGGTGTGCAGAGGCCTTGGCTCCGCGCACTCGTCTGATATTTGAGTTCGTTCGAAGCGGCGTCGCCCGGTATGCCGACGACAGGCCGCTGGCCGGAGATATCGCCGGGATGAAAGCACGTCTCGGGGAGACGCCTGTGGCGACGATCGTCCCGGAGTGACGCCTCCGGGACAGGCCTCGTCAGTATGGTTTCGTCACCCGGTCGGCACGGATCAACGTCAGCAATGTCGTTTCCATTTCGCGCAGCGGGATCATGTTGGGCCCGTCGCTCGGCGCGCTGTCCGGGTTTTCATGCGTTTCCATGAAGACGCCGGCGACGCCGACCGCAAGAGCCGCACGCGCCAGCACAGGCGCGAACTCACGCTGGCCGCCAGAAGACGAGCCAAGTCCGCCCGGCTGCTGCACGGAGTGCGTGGCGTCGTAGATCACCGGATAGCCTGTGTGGGCCATGATCGGCAGGCTGCGCATGTCGCTGACCAGCGTGTTGTAGCCGAAGCTGGCGCCACGTTCACACAGCATGATGCGCTCGTTGCCAGTCGAGGCGATCTTCGCGGCGACATGGGTCATGTCCCACGGCGCAAGAAATTGCCCCTTCTTGACGTTGATCGCAGCGCCCGTTTCGCCCGCCGCCAGAAGGAGGTCGGTCTGGCGACATAGGAATGCGGGAATTTGCAACACGTCGACGGCTTCGGCGGTTGGCGCGCATTGCTCGGCCGAATGCACGTCGGTCAGCACCGGAACGCCGAAACGTTCACGCACGCCTGCGAGAATCTCCAGCCCCTTCGCCATGCCCACGCCGCGCTGGGAGCCAAGGCTGCTGCGGTTCGCCTTGTCGAACGAGCTTTTGTAGATCAGCCCGACGCCCAGCCGGGCGCAGATTTCGACCAGCGCGGAAGCCATATCGTTCGCGTGGTCGGCTGATTCGATCTGGCAGGGACCGGCGATCAGAACGAACGGCAACGCGTTGCTGACGCCGACGTCGCCAACCTTGACCACTCGTGGGGTGGACGTGTTCTCCGTGTTCATACGAGGCGTGCTTTCTGTAGCGCAGCGGCGACAAAGCCGGAGAACAGCGGATGCGGCGCGAAGGGGCGCGAGATCAGTTCCGGATGGTACTGAACGCCCACGAACCAGGGGTGGTCAGGGTATTCGACGACTTCCGGCAAAATGCCGTCGGGCGACATGCCGGAGAACTTCAGCCCGGCAGCCTCGATACGGTCCCTGTAGTGGACGTTTACCTCGTAGCGGTGGCGATGCCGCTCACGAACCGAAGTCGAGCCGTAAATTTCCGCCGCGCGCGAGCCTTCGGCCAGCTTGGCCTGATAGCCGCCAAGGCGCATCGTGCCGCCAAGTTCCCCGCCCTCGCGGCGACGAAGCAACTCGTTGCCGCGCGCCCACTCGGTCATCAGCCCGACCAGGGGTTCATCCGTAGGGCCGAACTCGGTCGAAGACGCTTTAGGCAATCCGGCAAGATTGCGGGCGCACTCGATGACCGCCATCTGCATTCCGAAACAGATGCCGAGGAACGGCACCTTGTTCTCGCGCGCAAACCTCACCGCTTCGATCTTGCCGCCGGAGCCGCGTTCTCCGAAGCCGCCGGGCACCAGAATGCCGTGCGCTTCACGGAGACGATCGAGGGACACGCCCGATTTTTCGCCCGATCTCTCGAACGTCTCGGATTCGACCCAGTCGAGCTTCACGCGGACCTTGTTGGCGATGCCGCCATGCAGCAGCGCTTCGTTCAGCGATTTATAGCTGTCGAGCATGGCCGTGTATTTGCCGACTACGGCGATACGGACCTCGCCTTCCGGCTCGCGGATGGCGTCTACGATGCGCTTCCAGCCCGAAAGATCCGGCTCGTCCTCGTAGGGCAAATGGAAGTACCGGAGTACTTCCGTGTCCATGCCCTCCGCATGGTAAGACAGCGGGCAGGCGTAGATCGTGTCGACATCGCGCGCAGCGATGACGGCTTCCGGACGCACGTTGCAGAAATTCGCGATCTTGCGCCGCTCGTTGTCGGGAATCGCGCGATCGCAACGGCACAGCAGAATTTGCGGCTGAAGGCCGACGTTCTGCAATTCCTTGACCGAATGCTGCGTCGGCTTCGTCTTCAACTCTCCTGCCGAGGGAATCCACGGCAGCAGCGTGAGATGCACCACCATGGTGTTCTCGACGCCGAGATCGTTGCGAAGCTGGCGGATGGCCTCAAGGAACGGAAGGCTCTCGATGTCGCCGACGGTGCCGCCGATCTCGACCAGAACGAAGTCGAGCCCCTCGGTGTCGGCGACGACGCGTTCCTTGATGGCGTCGGTGATGTGCGGAATGACCTGCACGGTCCCGCCGAGATAATCGCCGCGCCGTTCACGGGCGATCACGTCGGAGTAAATCCGCCCTGTCGTCGCATTGTCTGATTTCGTGGCGTTGACGCCGGTGAAACGCTCGTAGTGACCGAGATCGAGGTCGGTCTCTGCGCCGTCGTCCGTGACGAACACTTCGCCATGTTGATACGGGCTCATCGTACCCGGATCGACGTTCAGATACGGGTCGAGCTTGCGAAGCCGAACCGAGTATCCGCGAGCTTGAAGGAGGGCGGCAAGAGCCGCAGATGCGATTCCCTTGCCGAGAGAGGACACCACACCGCCGGTGATGAATACGAACCGCGTCATGGACGCTCTCCCTACACCGACAGGGTAGGGAGAGGGAAGTACGGAATGAGCGTCGGGCGCTCAGTGCTGCGTGGCGTCGGGCGCAGGCGTAGCGGGCGCGGTGGTCGCAGGAGACGCCGCTGCAGGGACGGTAGCGCTCGACGCAGGCGTCGCCTGGGTCGACGTGGTCTGTGCGGGAGTTGCGAGAATGTCGTGACCGCCGCCCGTGACCGCGCCGCGGTTGATGACCGCGAGCGTCAGGGACAGCACCATGAAGAGCGCCGCGAGAATGGAGGTGGATCGCGTCAGCAGGTTGGCCGTGCCGCGTCCTGACATGAAGGCGCCCATGCCCTGCGAGTTGCCGATGCCCAGACCGCCGCCCTCGCTACGCTGAATGAGCACCGTCCCGATGAGGGCGATGGTGACGAAAAGATGCAGGACGAGCAGGGCGGTGGTCATGGAGTATCCGGTTCGAAATTAAACGGTCCGCACGGCCTTGCGGCCGACGGGCGTCAGGCGCCCGGCGCGGCGTGGATGATGGACAGGAACGCGTCCGGCTTCAGGCTGGCGCCGCCGACAAGCGCGCCCCCTACGTTGGGGATAGCCAGAATCGATCCGGCGTTCCCAGCATCGACCGAACCACCATACAGAATCCGGAGAGTTTTTCCACTCTCGTTGAACTGGCGCACCAGTTCAGCGCGGATGAAGCCCACAGTCGCCTCAATATCTTCGCTGGTCGCGGCGAGGCCGGTGCCGATCGCCCAGACCGGCTCATAGGCGACGACGCCGGTGAAACCGTCCGGCAGCGAACCCTTGATCTGCCAGCCGAGGACGCTTTCCGTCTCCCCGCTCTGTCGCTGATCTTCGGTCTCTCCGATGCAGACGATTGGCGTCAGCCCGGCCTTGGCGGCGGCGACGGCTTTCTCGCGCACTGTCTCGTCGATCTCGCCATGATCGCGACGACGCTCCGAATGCCCGAGGATAACGTAAGAGGCGCCCGCGTCCGAGAGCATCTCGGGAGAGGTGTCGCCCGTGTGCGCGCCGCGCTCCGCCTTGTGGCAATCTTGCGCACCCAGAGCGACGGGCGCGCCTTCAAGCTGAGAGCCGACTAACGCTAACTGGGTGAAGGGCGGGCAGATCGCGACGTCAACGCCAGCGGCGGGTTTCTCGCGCAATCCGTCCAGGAGCGCATTGACGCGGGCGGCGGAGTCGGCGCGCAGGCCGTTCATCTTCCAGTTCCCGACAACGAGTGGCCTGCTCATCCGACGTCTCCCCTCCGCGCGCTCGTTTTCTGGCACGCCTGTCTTTCCCGCGTTCCGTTTTTCCGCGCGTCACGTTTGTTCGACAATGCGTAATCCACTGCGGCGCGATCGGGCAAGCCGGGGGTAAATGCGCGCCGCCTGAACTTGTGGCGCAGATCATAAGCCCCGCTTCTGGTCAACGGGGCGAGGGATGAATAAGGTGCGCCGCCCGGACGCTTCGCGTCATCGCAAGCCGTCCGGCATCCTTGATACGTCAAACCGCCCGGACTGCTTCCCTTATGATCTCGTTCCTGCGCCGTTTCGTCGTCGACTCATGGGTCGGCCGGGTCCTCGCTCTGGTGATCTTCATCGCATTCGTCACCTGGGGTGTGGGCGACGTGATCAGCAATCTCGGAGATGATCCGTCCGTCGCCGCCAGCGTAGGGTCGCGCAAGATTTCCTCTCGCGAACTGGCGACGGCGCTGCAGGCCGAACTGCCGCAGATGGCGCAGCGCATGGGTGCGCCCGACATAAAAAACCTTCCGCCCCAGTTCCGTAATCAGATGGCGCAGCAGGTGCTGCAACGGCTGATCGGTCAGGCGCAGGTGCTGGAAGCAGGAGCGGCGATGGGTCTCGTGGTCCCCGATTCCGCCGTCCGCGAGGAAATTTTCGCGATGCCCTACTTCAAGGGCAAAGATGGAAAGTTCGACCGCAAATTGTTCGACTCGCGTATGGCGCAGGCGGGCATGACCGAGCAGCGCCTGATCGGTCTCGTGCGCGACGACCTCGCCGGTCGTGGCGTGCTCGACGCTGCTCTCTCCGGCGCTCATGTCCCCGACGTGCTGGTGCGCCGGACATATGGCTTTGAGACGGAGACGCGTGTTCTGGACGTGCTTCACATTCCGTTCGCGTCCGAACCCACGCCGCAGGACCCCGACGAGGCTACTCTGCGGCGGTTCTATACGAACCATCCGTGGCTGTTCGTGAGCCCGGAACTCCGTCACGCCAGAGTTGTCGTCCTGTCGCCCGACACGGTTGCGTCCACCGTGTCTGCGACCGATGAGGAAATGCACCGCCTCTATGACGCCCAGAAAGAGCGGTTCCATCTGCCGGAGCTACGCAGCGTTCAACTGGTGACGGCGCCCGACGAGACGCAGGCGCAGGCGATCGCCACCGTATGGCGCGGGGGGGCGACCTGGGCGCAGGTACAGACGGCGGCGAAGGACAGCGCCGCCGTGGAGTTCGACGATGCGCGCGAAAGCAGCCTGCCGTCGGAGGCTCTGCAGAAGCTGGTTTTCTCGGCTCCGGCCGACACGGTGCAGGGGCCTGTGAAGGTCGATACCGGCTGGGTGGTCTTCCATGTGGTCAAGGTCACGCCGCCCAAGGATACGAGCTTTGACGATGCAAAGGCTTCTCTGAAAGATCAGATCGTCAAGGCGCGCGCGCCGGAGACGGTGAACGCCAACGTGAAGAAGCTGCAGGACGCGATTGCCGGAGGCGGACTCGACGCGATTCCTTCCGACCTCGGGGCGGCCGCCGCTGCGGGCACGCTGGATTCCACCGGCATGACGAAGGACGGCGAGCCTGCGCCTCTGCCCGCGTCGGGTCCGCTTCGGGACGCCGTCGTGGCGCGCATTTTCTCGCAGGCGAAAGGCGCGCCTCCCACACTGACGGAAGCGACCGCTCCGGCGAAGCAGGGGCAGCCGGGCCAGTCGCTTGGCTGGTACGCCGTCTCAGTCGACGACGTGACGGCGAGCCAGCCGGTGCCGTTCGATCAGGCCCGCGCTCGTGTTCTTGCAACGTGGCGTGACGAAGCGCGCAGGCATGCGGCAGACGAGCAGGCTACGGGCCTTTATCTGGCGGCTCAGCAGCAGGGCGGCATTGCAGCCGTGGCGCCCACGGGCGCCGACCTCAAGAAGGGTGTCTTCGCGTCGCGCGCGCGGCCGCCGGAAGGACTGCCTGAGGATTTGGCGCAGACGGTGCTGAGAATGCCTGCCGGGCGTAGCGTCATGGGAGAAGATGCGGAAAGCTACATCGTCGTGACCGCGACGGCCGTGCAGCATCCTGATCCCGCCGCCGACTCACTCGGGTTCGGGCGCGTTCGCGACGGATTGACCGACTCGCTGACGTCAGATCTGACCGGGGTGCTGACCAGGTCGCTGGGCGAGCGTTACAAGGCGAAGATTGCTCCCGCCGGGGTGAAGGCGGCGCTTGATATGGCGGGCTTTGGAGACGGCTCCTGATGCGTTTGACGAGCTTTTCTTCTCCCACCCGTGTCGAGTGCGCGGAGGCCTGGGGACGAGGCGAGGCCACGGTGATCTACGCCGTGGAAGCGGCGGACCTGTTGACGCCGGTCGCCGCCTACATGCGTCTTGTCGCATTGAACCGGCAGGGCGGACGCAACACGCTGCTGCTTGAATCGGTTGAAGGCGGCGTATCGCGCGGGCGCTATTCCGTGATCGCGCTTGAGCCCGATCTCGTATGGCGCTGCCACGACGGAAAAGCCTCCATCAATCGGACGCCGGGCGTCGATCCGGAGGCGTTCGCGCCGCTGGAGACCGCGCCGCTGGACAGTCTTCGAGCACTGATCCATGAGAGCCGTCTTGAGTTGCAGGACGGATTGCCCCCGATGACGGCGGGGCTGTTCGGATATCTCGGCTACGACATGGTTCGCCAGATGGAGCGGCTGCCTGACGCGCCGCCCGACGATCTCGGATTGCCCGAGGCGATCCTCATGCGGCCGGGTCTGTTTGCGATCTTCGACTCGGTGACTGACGAACTGATCCTCGCAGCGCCAATTCGTCCCACCGATGGTTCGACGGCCGAAGCCGCATTTGATCGCGCAGAGGGTCTGATCGCCCGCGCGCGGGCCAGTCTCGCCGCCCCTCTGACGCCGCCGCAAGATACGCATGTCAGCGCCATCCAGCCGCCGCGTTCGACGTTTTCGGCGGCGGAATTTGAGGCGATCGTCGCGCGTATTCAGGAATATATCGCTGCCGGCGATGCGTTCCAGGTTGTGCCTAGTCAGCGCTTCACTACGGAATTCGGGCTGCCGTCACTGTCGCTTTATCGCGCGTTGCGGCGCGTCAATCCGGCGCCGTTTCTGTTCCACCTCGATTTTGGCGGGTTCTCTCTGGTTGGATCGTCGCCGGAAATTCTGGTTCGTCTGCGCGACGGCAAGATGACGGTGCGTCCACTGGCGGGAACCCGCCCGCGCGGTGCGGACGCCGCGGAAGATCTGCGCCTTGAACAGGATCTGCTCGCTGATGAGAAGGAGCGGGCGGAGCATCTGATGTTGATCGACCTTGGGCGTAACGACGTTGGACGTGTCGCGGCGCCAGGATCGGTGAAGGTCACGGAGAGTTTCGTGATCGAGCGTTTCAGTCACGTCATGCACATATCATCGACGGTCGAAGGCGTGCTTCGTCCCGAACTGGAGGCGCTCGATGCGCTGGTCGCTGCGTTTCCGGCAGGGACTCTGACTGGGGCGCCGAAGATCAGAGCTATGGAGATTATCGACGAGGTCGAGCGCTCACGACGTGCGACCTATGCCGGTTGCATCGGGTATTTCGGTGCGGGCGGGGACATGGATACGTGCATTGGCCTGCGCATGGCGGTGGTCAAGGACGGGAAGATGCACGTTCAGGCCGGATGTGGCGTCGTCGCGGACAGCGTGCCGAAGCTGGAGCGTGAGGAGACAGAGCACAAGGCGCGCGCTCTGTTCCGTGCTGCTGATGAGGCCGTGCGCGTCGCCATGCGAAACAGGGGCGACTGAGAATAGGTTCATATGAGGGCCGGAGCGCGCTTTCGGCGGTTGTTTCTGGTCCCTCGCCGAAAAAACGAGCCCCAGAGTTACTTGCCTCGCAATAGAAGCCGTCTCTGTTTTTATTTTAGTAAGGCGTTGGGCAGAATTTTCTTAGCCAACAGGCTTTATGCCGCGCATGGGTTGGGTTGAGCGGATCATTTTAGGGTAGTTGATAAGAATAAAAAATGTTGATGGGTGAGGTGATACTCACGTTTTAAACCCATGAAGTTTTAGAGAGAGCCATCAAAGGCTTGAGTCGCAGCGTTTTGCCAAATTTCACAGTGACAAACTCAAGCCAACCTTCGTAATTCTGCGCGCTTCGTGTAGATTTTCGTCCGGTTTGACTGGCGGAACGCCGCATTGCTTTTTGTGTTTGCATCGATACAGGCACAATGAGTGTATTTCCGTATTGTAGCTTTCGGTACTGTGGTAATGGCGAGCGTAAGCGCATGTCGCGCAGGTTCAATCGAAGATTGAGGTTCTATCGTGCCCGTCACGCTTGGCGATCTTGGTCCGCGCATATGCATTCTGGGACCGTCCAATAGCGGTAAATCGACGCTCGCGGACATGATCGCCCGCTCTCGGGGACATGCGCCAATTCATCTTGATCAACTTTATCACATGCTTAATACGGATTGGCGCCCGAGGCCTGTCGAAGAATTCGTGACCCTTCACGATGCGGCAATCGCTGATGAGCGTTGGGTCATGGATGGAAATTACTCCAGGTGCATGCAGCAGCGTTTTGCCCGTTCTACCGGGGTGATTTTGCTTGATGTTTCAACTGTGACCAGTCTGGTCCGCTATCTTCGTCGATCATGGGGGAAGCGCGATCGTATTGGTGGACTGGATGGTGGGGCGGACAGCGTCAAATGGGATATGATTCGTCATATCGCCGGTGCAGGAAGAGAAAACAGGAGACGCTATCGGTCTATATTGGCGGGGGTATCCACGCCGACGATTGAACTGACGTCGTCGCGCCAGATAACTCGCTTCTGCCAGCAGGAAGGGCTCTCGCGGGGGAACGTAGTCGCCGAACTTCTTAGCTGATGGCTGGTGATGATCCTGCTCGTGATTGTGACGTCACTGTGCAGCCGTGTGCATGGTGATTCGTATATCTTTTGATCAGAGATTTTTTTGCGGGAACTGACTTTGAGAAAGTTGATTGCCGAATTTGTGATTTTCCTTACAAATTCTATGAAAATTTGTGAAGAGTTGTCTCTTGCGCGAACAATTGGACGACAGTGCGCACTTGTTATCAAATCGCGTGGATATATTTTCTCTTTATTTTTACTGATCGTCGCCGCGAGAAAATTTCCTTCGTATTTATATAAAATCGTAGATGGCGGAAGTTTTGGTCAGCAAACGCTCTATGCGGGTGATAGCAAGTCGGATTGCAGTTCCATTACCAACCGAAGAATCGGAACAAGAGGCTGCTTCCCGTCGATGCGAATCCACTCGTCGAGTGCAGTTCGAAAGGCTGCTATCCCTGAACGTGCGGCGACACGCGCCGAGAGCGCCCGGTCGTCTGATGGCGGTAGCCGTCGAGACAGGGCATTGGCGAGGCTGTCCTCCCACTGCGCGTATTTCCTCAGGCTGACAGGCTGAAGCGCAGGCGTGTGTTCGATGAGCACGACGAAAGCCAGCGCCTTCGCTTCAGTAGGCGCAATGTGAGGAATCACAGCTTCCAGCGCATGCCTTATCAACGTTTGAGCGGAACACCCGTCGGGACAGGCGTCCACCGTGGCTGCCAGAACCGACGTCATCTGCAACGTCCAGGCGGTGACGATGTCTGCCTTGGTCGGGAAATACCGAAACAGCGTTCGTCGTGAAATTCCCGCTGTGGCTGCTATTTCATCCACAGTCGTCTCATCAAAGCCCTGACTGGAGAGCAGGGACATCGCGGCGTCTACAAGCGCATCGTGCGTTTCGATGCGACGTTGTTCACGTCGGGATAGTGGGGACTCAGGTGACGAGGGCAAAATCTGTGGCTCCATGGTGGTCGTTCTTTTGAAACGCTGTCGTTCGTCTCGAAAGGCTGCGTGCGAAAAACCGCAGTCAACGGCCAGCGAGAATATCATGTGCTAACGGAGCGGGATTGCTCGGTGACACGGCGTCGAAGCGCGCCATAAAATTAACTCCTCTCTTACTGCGCTACTGCGGGTGATGGGCTGTAGAATTGGTCACCTGTTTAGGCGTCGCCCGAATGGGGCAGCTGTTCAGGTTAAAGCGTCGGGCTGGCGGCGTGTCTATGCAACAATTCGTTTGTCGGGACATCTGTCAATCGCGCCCCTGAGCAGGGTCTGCGGCCCTCCCCCGAATCTCGATGGTCTATATTTTTACTGCGGCCCAAATTTATAGATAAGTATTTTCGACAGTGAGCAAGGTGGAAAGCTTTTCTGTAAGATCTCTTCTCTTTCTGGCATGAAGTGGGCAAGTTTCTGCTACGATCACTACCGTAACGATCAACAAGGCAGGCCGATATCCTCAGGGGGCGCCAATGTCAGCAACGCTTCAGTCCTCGCCGTCGAGTGCGCCTCTGTTGCCGAGAGGCTGCACTTTCGAGCCAGCCGACTGGCGCATACTCGCCGGCTGCTGGCATCCCGTAGCGCTGGTTCGTGACATCGGAGCCAAGCCGCTGGGTGTGACCCTGCTGGATGCCCCCCTCGTGGTCTATAGGGCCGGCAAGGAAATCGTGATCGCCGACGATCTCTGCCCACATCGCGGCGTGCCCCTTAGTATGGGCGTCGGCGATGGGGAAACCGTAGCCTGCGCTTATCACGGGTTCCGGTTTGGGGAGGGGGGGCGTTGCGTTCGCGTGCCGGCGCATCCAGACAGCGGCATCCCGAAGAAGCTGAATCTGAAGACGTACCCTGCTGTTCAGCGCTACGGGCTGATATGGACCTGCCTTGCGCATGAAGGTGTCGCGACTATTCCTCCAATGCCGCATTGGGAGGATGAGGGGTTCCAGCGGATTACCTGCCCCTCGATCGACATCGCAGGCTTTGCGGGGCGACAGGTGGAGGGGTTTCTCGACGTTGCGCATTTCGCCTTCGTCCATACGGAGACGTTTGCCGACCCGGAGAACCCTGTCGTGCCGTCATATACACCGAAGTTGACAGAGGACGGGTTCGAGGCCGAGTGCCGCAGCAGCGTGGGCAATTACCCGATCGGCCACTCCGATTGGCGATTGCCGGGATTTGAATGGTTGCGGCATTTTCGTCTGCATACGCCCTTCACCGCCACGCTGGAGATACATTTCCCTCGCGACGGGAGATTGGTCATTATGAACGCGGCATCGCCTGTCTCCGCGCGCATGACGAGAATGTTCGCGCCGATTTGCAGGAATTTCGATACGGATCAGTCTGTCGATGCAGTCTATGAGTTCAATCGGCGCGTATTCGAGGAAGATCGAGCGCTTGTTGAAGCGCAAAAGCCTGAAAATCTCCCGCTCGACATCGCTCTGGAAGCGCATGTGATGGCTGATCGCAGTTCAATCGCTTACCGTCGATCATTGAGAGCGATGGGCTTAAGCTACTTTTTCACCGCTTGACGTGCGCCATTGCGATGTGTGCGATTTCGGCGATTTTCTGAAAAGGTAGTTTTTGAATTGGGAGGCGTTTTTACGCAAAGACACTTTTATTCTATTATACAAAAATGAATGTTATTTTAAAAAGTATACTCCAAGAATAATTGTGTTTCTATGTGATAATTTTGCGCGTTGTCAGTCCTGAAATACTGCTCGGACATCAGAGCCTTGAAAACGGCGAAAAAGATTGTGGTGTCCTATGCACGCACTGAGCGGCGGGC
Source organism: Acetobacter sp. DsW_063 (assembly GCF_002153745.1). Classification (GTDB taxonomy): domain Bacteria; phylum Pseudomonadota; class Alphaproteobacteria; order Acetobacterales; family Acetobacteraceae; genus Acetobacter. The sequence goes on from NZ_JOPL01000070.1 coordinate 50,418, forward strand.
TGCTCATTGAGCCATTGCCACTTTGGCATGTCGAGTAAGGAAACATCAGAGTAAGACGGAGGACGGCGTTGTCTTGGGTATCGCTTCCCTAACCAATGACAATAGCCTCCGTGTCGTCGCGTAAGACAGCGCCGCACCAGATGCTTGCGTAAGCCCTCATAGTGATCGAGCCAATTAGAGTGGTATTCTCGGCAATGAAGCCTGCGTGCGGTGAAATCTCTGGGGTTCGGCCGTCAAGTTCGTGGAGCATCCGTCACTCCGCATCGGCGCTTTCGTCCGGAGGACAATCTTTACGCACGGATTGAAGCTATTTGAAGAAAAGCGGCGCCGACGACCTGGGAATCCTGTAGCCTCAGGATGAGAATCTGCCGCTGCTCTGATTGGTTGAAAATAGAGGTAGAAAGTGGATCGCGAAAAACTCTGACGACCCTGGTGAGGTCCTGTGTTCTAGGCTCAGGACTCATTCTTTAAGATAGAAGATGAAGGATGCGGCGATGTGGATTGCGGACATGAATGTA
>NZ_JOPL01000071.1 GCF_002153745.1 Acetobacter sp. DsW_063
GGCTTCTCTCCCCGCCGCTACGACAGCCTCCACCGCGCCACGCCTGTCTGTAAAGCCGGTTAAACAGGCGGCCGGTTCCACGACGGCCTCCGGAGTGGAGTCCATTGTCGCAACGGCTCGGCGCTCGCGCTCCGAGCAGAGCCTTGGCCACACCCAGATCCAGCGCATCCTTCCGGGCGTGAACCCGATCAAGGCGCTCAGCATGCTGCCCGGCGTTATCTATGAAGACGCAGATCCGTGGGGCAACAACGAGCAGAATGCGTCGCTCTACATCCACGGGTTCAATCAGAACCAGCTTGGTTTCACACTCGACGGCATACCGCTGGGCGATCAGTCTTACGGCAATTACAACGGTCTGTCGCCGCAGCGTGCGGTGATCAGCGAGAACATCGCCAATGCGGCGGTGGCAACCGGCGCGGGTTCGCTGGGCACCGCCTCGACATCCAACCTTGGCGGCACGCTGGAGTTCACGTCATCCGACCCCAAGCGTCACGCCGGTGGGCAGCTCTCGCAGACGTTCGGTAGCTGGTCGACATTCAGAACTTTTGCGCGAATCGATACGGGCGAGTTCGGAAAAGGTAACTACGCCTATGTCTCGTGGGCGCGACAGGACGCTCGGGCCTGGGACTTTGCGGGCCATCAAGGCGGCAATCAGGTAAACGCCAAGTTCGTCCATGAAGGGCTACATGACAAGATAAGCTGGTTTTTTGACTGGTCCGACAAGGTCGAGCCGAACGAGGACGGCATCGTTCTGCCGAACGGTTACGGCACCTACGTTCGACCGTTCATCTACCCCAACGCCGCCTACGCGAAGAACTATTTCAATTCGAGCGCCTATACTTCCGCTGGCCTGAACTACAGGAATTACTACAGCGCCGCGCAGCGTCGTGATTTTCTGACGTACCTCTCGTGGAAACACGATTTCAACAGACACCTTCATCTGGATACGAAATTTTATTATCACAATGACACTGGAGAGGGCGTCGTCGCTGGGCCCATTTCGGCGGCCGGACTTCCGACCCTGTTCTCAGCATATTTTCCAGGACAGAACCTGAATCAGGTTTTCGGCGGTTCAGGTCTTGCGACACGCACGACCGAATATTGGGATAATCGCGGAGGCGTCATGTCGTCGTTGCGGTATGAACTGGGTACGCACACGATTGAGGTGGGTGGCTGGTACGAGCGCAACAACAATACTCAGGCGCGGCGCTGGTATCCCTTCAGCTGGTCCGACCCGACGACGCCGTATCAACGCCAGCAGAATGCGTTGATCGACCAGTATACGAACAATTTTTATACGAACACCTGGGTCACTCATCTGCAGGATACGTGGAAGGTGTCGAAAAACTTCACGCTGAACGCGGGTTTCAAGTCCGAACTGGTTTACACGAACGGCACGCTGCCTGTCGCGGCCAAGGCTGGATCTCTGTCGCCGAGCACAGCGGTCACGGTTCCCGGAGGCACGGTTGCTGCGGCGAAGCCGTTCCTGCCGTCATTCGGCGCAGTGTGGAATATTACCCCGAACGAGCAGTGGTTCGCGAATATTCAGCAAAACATGCGCTCTTTCCAGGCTACGGGTTATGGAAACGCAACGGCGTGGGGTGCGACGAGTCAGGCCGCGTTCGACAATTTCGCACGTAACGGAAAGCCTGAAACGTCGTGGACGTATGAGACTGGTCTGCGGACGCATCATAACGTCAACCTTGGTCCTCTGACCGGCATTCAGGCTCAGGCCGAGTATTATCACGTTCATTTCTCGAATCGCCTGGTTGCGATCTCAACGACGCAGGTTCTTTCGTCCATCGTCGGTTCGGCGACGACGCTCGCCAATGTCGGATCGGTGTCCACCGACGGCATGGACTTCTCGTTCACGGCGCAGTTCGGCGATCATTTCTCGCTGTATAACGCGCTGTCTTACAACAAGTCCGTCTACAACGATAACTACTCCACGGGCACTTCACTTGTTCACACCGCGAACAAGAATGTGGTCGGCACTCCGGACTGGAGCGAGAAATTCATCGCCACCACCAACTGGGGCGGTTTCAGCGGGCAGTTCATCGGGGAGGTGATCGGCAAGCGCTTCACCACCTACACGAACGACATGTGGGCCTCGCCTTACGCCATGTTCAGCATGAATGCGGGCTATGCGATTCATGGCGTTCCCCACATTCCGGTTTTGAGAGTGCAAGGAAACATCACGAATCTTACGAATGTGAAGGCATGGTCCACGGTGAGTGCCACGCAAACTTCCGGGCAGTTCACAGCCTATCCGATTGCGCCGCGTATGTTCTTCCTGACGCTTAGCGCTGAGTGGTAAGAAGCCTGCTGCGAGGCGCCTTGCGCGCCTGCCGCCCCGTCAGCCAGTCTGGCGGTGGGGCGGCGCCGAAGCGGATGTGCGCTTCGGTAGATAGATTACGATGAGGACATACATGCTTACGCGCAGATCGACGTTCGCTTTCGCCGCCACGACGGCTGCCGTTTCCATTGTCGGACGTGGCGCAAAGGCGGAGCCGATGCTTGCGACCAAACCCCTGATTTTTGCGCACCGTGGCGCGTCGGCGCTGTTTCCCGAGCACACGCTGGCCGCCTATGCGCGGGCGATGGCGGACGGGGCTGATTTTATCGAACCCGACCTGGTCATGACCAAGGATGGCGTGCTGGTCGTGCGTCACGAAAGCAATATCGCCGAAACGACGGACGTGGCCTCTCACCCGGAGTTCGCCAACCGCAAACGTATGATGAAAATCGACGGGCGAGAGCAGACGGGGTGGTTCACGACGGATTTCACGTTGGCCGAACTCAAGACGCTGCGCGCGAAAGAACGTCTGGGGACGGTTCGTGTAAGCAACGCCCGTTACGACGGACGTTTTGACGTTCTGACTTTCGAGGAAATGATCGATTTCGTGTCGGCGGAATCCGCCGCCCGGGGAAAAGTTTTCGGTGTAATCCCGGAGATCAAGAACTCTACACATTTTCATGCGCTGGGGTTCGATCCTGAAGCCGCATTCCTGCGCGTGATCGCCGCTCATGAATATACGCGACAGGCGCCGCTGGAGGTGCAGTCGTTCGAAACGGGCAACCTGCGCGCGATTCGTGAAAAAGTTCTGGCGATCAACCCGCAGGCGCGGCTTATGTTCCTGATGGGTGAACGTAATTACCAGATTCCTGATCTCGTCGCCGCAGGAAAGAAGACGACGTTCGGGGATATGATGACGCCGGAAGGGCTGAAGGATATCCGCACATTTGCGGATGTGATCGGGCCGTCCAATACCGACCTCATTCCTCGGGATGCTGACGGCGCGTGGGCGGCGCCGAGCACTCTCGTGCATGACGCGCATGAAGCCGGGCTTCTGGTGCATTCTTATACGGCGCGACCAGAAAATATGTTTTTGCCAAAGCAGCTCCGCAACGGCGACGGACCGACAGCGCGGAATCCCGCAGGGATGGTTGCGGAATTACGTCGCTATCTGGATCTCGGACTGGACGGGTTCTTCACGGACGATCCGGCTTTGGGCCGTCTCGCTGTGGATGGGCGCGGTTAAAGCCGGATTCGTCAACACGCCGTCCGTGGGCATGGTTTCAGTTCGCTGATCATGGCTCGCGGCGTCTACGCGTCGAAATCGAGCCCGAAATCCATGGCGCGCACGCTGTGCGTCAACCAGCCTACCGAGATCAGGTCTACGCCGGTCGCGGCGATGCCGGGCGCCGTTTCGGGCGTGATGCCGCCGGAAGCCTCGGCGATCGCTCGGCCGCTGATCATGTTCACGGCTTCGCGCAGCGTATCGCACGACATATTGTCCAGAAGAACGGCGTCGACGCCGCCTGTGGCAAGCGCCTCGGCGAGCTGAGCGAGGGTGTCGACCTCGACTTCGACTTTCACCAGATGTCCGACATTTGAACGTACGCGGTCAATTGCGGCGCCAACGCTTCCAGCGATGGCGATGTGATTGTCCTTGATCAGCACTGCGTCGTCGAGGCCAAAACGATGGTTCGAGCCGCCACCGACCCTTACCGCATATTTCTGTAGCGCACGCATTCCGGGCGTCGTCTTGCGCGTGCAACACAGCTTCGCCTTGCTTCCGGCGATCGCCAGGGCGATGGACGAGGTCGCCGTGGCGATACCGCTCAGATGAGAGAGCAGGTTAAGGCCGACGCGCTCTCCGGTCAGAATTCCACGCGCCGAACCTTCAATACACGCCACCGTGTCGCCCGGCGTCACCCTGTCACCGTCACGAGCTAACATTGTTACGGCGACGGTCGGGTCAATCAGTTTGAACGACAGCCGCACCATGTCCAGACCTGCCACGACGCCGTCCTGTCTGCTGCACAGCGCAGCGGCGGCGATCGCATCCGGGGGAACGATGGCGTCGGTAGTAATGTCCCCGGCACGGCCAAGGTCTTCCAGAAGCCCGGCGCGGACGATGGGCTCAAGCAGCAGGTCGGGCAGGGGATAGTGCATTGTCTTCTTCCGAAATACCGTGCGTCAAGCCGCGAGCATGCGCTCGATGGACAGGCGGGCGCGGTCCGCTACGGCGGGGTCAATCGTCACTTCCGTCGTCATGGTTTCAAGAGCGCGGCGGATGGCGGGCAGCGTGATCAGCTTCATGTGCGGGCAGAGATTGCATGGCCGCACAAACTCGACTTTCGGGTGCTGGATGGCGAGATTGTCGCTCATCGAGCACTCGGTCACCAGCAGCACCCGACGTCCATCCGCAGTCGCCACGTAATCGGACATTCCCGCTGTTGACCCTGAGAAATCGGCTTCGGCCACAACTTCCGGCGGGCATTCCGGATGAGCCAGAACCACAAGGCCGGGGTAGGCGTCGCGCCAGTGGCGAATTTCCTCGGGCGTGAAACGTTCGTGGACCTCGCAATGGCCCTTCCACGTAACGACGTCGACGCCGGTTTCTTTCGCAATATTCCGGGCGAGGAATTCGTCGGGGATCATGATGACCCTGTCGACGCCGAGGCTCTTCACGATGCGCGCGGCGTTGCCGGAGGTGCAGCATATGTCGCTCTCGGCCTTAACGTCGGCGGAGGTGTTCACGTAAGTGATCACCGGCAGGCCGGGATAACGTTCGCGCATCAACCGGACGTCGCGCCCCGTGATGGAGTCGGCGAGGGAGCACCCCGCGTTGCTGTCGGGGATCAGCACGGTTTTGGACGGATTCAGCAGCTTTGCCGTTTCCGCCATGAACTCCACACCTGCCATGACGATGACGTCGGCCTCGACGTTCTGTGCTTCACGTGCAAGCGCGAGAGAGTCGCCGGTGACGTCCGCGACACAATGGAAAATTTCCGGCGTCTGGTAATTATGGGCGAGGATGACGGCGTTCTTCTCCGCCTTCAGGCGCTGGATCGCTGCGATGTCGTCGGCGAACGCGCCCCATTCCATTGGCGGAATCAGCGAGCTCACGCGGTCATACAGGGCGTCCAGAGAGGGCGCTTCCAGGCGAGGCTTGAGTATATGGTTCATGAGCCCTCCGAAGGGCGGCGGAAAAGATTAATACTCAATATGAGCATTAATCGGGTGAAAGCAAGACCTGCTTTGTGCGGCCTGAGCCAGAGAGATCGGCGTGAGGAGGACTTCCTGCGTGGGGAAAGTCAAAAGAAAAAAACTTTAAAGCGGCGGGGACGGGCGGTGTGAAGGCATGGTGACGGCTGTCGACCGCCGGAAATGGCGACGCCACACATCAGTGTGAGATTCCACCCGGACTCGCAGTTAATCGCTCACATTCGTGTTGGCGGCTCTTCGTCCGGCCGCATGTGTTCCGTGGATATTCTCCGGGCGTCCTCAGGAGTGAAACGTCACCGTGGTTCGCGGCAGCAGAACTCGCTGGGACATTTTCGCTCACTTGGCGTTGCGCTTGCAGGCTGTTCGTCAACGCGCCCGGACGATCGGCAGCTTCGATCCGGCTACGGCGCGTTCCATGACTACCGAACGGCGAAATCTGTAGAGCCGCGCCGGCCGCCCGCCAGCCTCGCGGCTTTCTTCGCCAGTCTCTTCAATCAGCCCCTGATGGGCGACCTGACGGCGGAAATTCTGCTTATGGACGTGGCGACCGGCCACGCGTTCGACGGCCTGCTGTAGCGCGAACAACGTGAACTGATCCGACATCAGTTCGTAAATTACCGGACGGTAGCGGATTTTCGCGCGAATTCTCGCGATCGCGGTCGCGAGGATGCGGCGATGATCGTGACGCATGGCGAGCCCGGCTACGCAGGCGTCGCCGCCGACGTCTGTTGCGTGTGCTTCAGGGACAAGCCCTGCCTCGTAAAGCAGTTCGTAACGCTGGAGGACCAACTCGTCGTTCCATGATTCCCCATTCAGTCCGAAGACCTGATCGCGACGCTGGCGCAGTTCTTCCCACCTTTCGGGGGGCTTGCGTGTAATCCAGCCGTCCAGGCGCTGAAGAATGGCCATGATGGCTGAAGCGGCGCGCGGGCACGCCTGATCTTCCCACGGAAAATAATCGTACCAATCCCTCCAGGCGGCAGGAGAGCCGGCGTCGTCGAAGGGATTGGCGTGTTCGGCGGGACGTTCGGCGCCGACGCGGGTGAGGGCGAGATAGGAAATCGCGACGCGCCGTGGCTCGCCGTCAGCAGGGGGGTGATCGGCGAAGGTGTAAAGCTGCTCTAGGTGACCGACCGCGACGCCCGTTTGTCGCTCCACCGCAGCGCGCAGGCTGGCTTGCAGGGATCGATCGTCGGTTTTCAGTGGGCCGTTGGGCAGGCTGCGCCCGTCGTCCAACGTGAGCACGCGGGGCGTGTCGCCGTTAAAGGCGACGAGGACGGCGACGAGTTCGGTCTGAACGAGAGACATGTTGCGCATCGATTATAGTGTCGGCGCGACGCTTGTGCACCCGGGACCGTGTTGAATCGGGGTATGAAAATGCTTCGGTCGGCTCGTCCGGAGCGAGCCGACCGAAGTTGGCTCAGAAAACCTGTCGGAACAGGATGTAAAGGCAACCCGAGATCGCCATGGCGGCGGGCAGGGTGGTGACCCATGCCATGGCCATCGCGCGCAGGGTGGACCACTGCAGGCCGGAGCCGTTAGCCGCCATGGAGCCCGCGACGCCACTGGAGAGGATGTGCGTGGTCGACACTGGGAGGCCGTATCCCTCCGCAAGGCCGATAGTGCCCATGGCGACCAGTTCGGCGGCCGCGCCCTGAGCGTAGGTCAGATGCGTTTTGCCGATCTTCTCGCCCACCGTCACGACGATGCGCTTCCAGCCGACCATTGTGCCGAGACCCAGCGCAATGGCGACGGAGATCTTGACCCAGAGGGGGATGAAACGGGTGCCGGCGTTCAACTCCCCCATGAAGGATTTCAGGATTTTCTTCTGGTCGGCGGAAAAGTCTGCCGGGTCTTTCATCACGCGGATCGCGTCGGAGACCAGATACATGTCCGTGCGGACGTTCGACACGCTGGCCGCAGGCACGGATTTGATCGAACCGTAGGTCTTCACCGAGTGAGAGATATCGTCGCTCAGAGTGGTCAGGGCGGCGAAGACATCGGGGGATGAGACAGATTTCGCCCGCAAGGCGGCGCCAACCCGGTCGCGCGCGGCGGCGCTGTCCACTGCGGGCGCGTCTCCGGCATGCAGTCTGAACACGGTCTCGGCCTGATCAGCAGTCTGAATAAAGGCGGGCATGCTGCTGTCGGGCATCGCGCGGTTGAGGGCGTAAGCCGTCGGTGCGGCGCCGATCAGGATCAGCATGATCAGGCCCATGCCTTTCTGGCCGTCATTGCCGCCGTGAAAGAACGAAACGCCCGTGCAGGTGCCGATCAGCAGGGCGCGGATCCATGTCGGGGGCGGCTGGTCGCCTTTGGGCGCGTCGTAGAGCGCCTTGTTCTTGATGCAGATCTTCATGACGAGCAGCAAAAGCGCCGCCATCACGAAGCCGCAGAGCGGGCTGAACAGAAGCGCGGAGAATACTTTCTGCACCTGTCCCCAGTCCACGCCCTGAGTCGCGGCGCCAGCCGGAGAGACGAACTGGTTGGCAAGGCCGACGCCCATGATCGAACCGACGAGGGCGTGGGAGGAACTGTTGGGAATGCCGAACGCCCAGGTGACGAGGTTCCACACGATAGCGGCGATCAGCAGCGCGAAAATCATCGCATAACCGGCGCTGCTGCCCGATTGCAGGATCAGTTCGACAGGCAAGAGGGTTACGATGCTGTAGGCGACCGTGCCGGCGGATGTGACGACGCCGAGAAAATTCCAGAAACCCGACCAGACGACCGCGACCATGGGTGGCAGGCTGTTGGTGTAGATCACCGTGGCGACGGCGTTGGCCGTGTCATGAAATCCGTTCACGAACTCGAACGCCAGCGCAATGATCAGCGCGACGCCGAGCAGTACGAACGTGCCGACGGCGAGATGGCTGGTGTCGCCCGCTGCGCTCATGTCGTGCAGGACGCTCCATGCGGCGAAGCCGAGCGCGCCGATGAGCACGCCGAAGAAGATCGCGGCGCCGAGCGGTTTTCTGCCCCCGTTGAGGTCGGGTCGGTGCAGTGGGCCGGTGGCGTTCTGATAGTCGATCGTTGCGTCTGACATTCTTGCTCCCCGCGCCAAGACGAGGGTCTGAATACGAGAATCGGATTTTAAAAGCGACGACAGTAAAATGATGAATTTGTGACAACCATCTTGCGGCGTCGGAACCATTTTTGAGATAAACGAACGCGATCAACTGTCACTTTATCGTGCGTTAGCCTTTCTTCGACCATCCGAGCTTTGGTCGGGTTTGCCGGGGGCCTCGCCGGATTTCGACGAGAGGCTAGAGGTATGGACTATCGGCGAAGGTCGGACGACGGCGCTCCGCCGGCTCCCGCGGGTGGGCGCGTCAACCATGGCGGGCGTCGGCGACGTCTGGCGGAAACGTTGCTGGCTGCGGTCCATCAGGCCTGTGATCTTGGCGAACTGGACACTGCGCGCAGGCTTTTGGCGCTTGTTGAGGACGTCAGTGCGCGGAGAGGCATGAGCTGGGAACTCGGTCGGCGGCGCGTCATTGAAAATCTTGTGTTCGCCCATGAGCGCCTGTGGCAGTTGCGGCGGCCGGTCGGTCATGCGGAGTCTTTTCCCGTTGAGAGCTTCGAATTTCTGCGAAACCAGCTCTACTCGCCTTCCGATGATTGAACGCGTCCGGTCGGGGCTGGAGGGATCACATTCCTGAGGCGGGGTTCTCGAGCGCAGCGATCGCAGGGGTGGACGGATGATCGAAACGGCGGGACGGTTGCGCGTTTATGATCTCTGGCGAGCGACGCCGCCAGCATCGGGGATCGCCTCCCGCGAAAGGAAATTCCGGAATGAAGCGCTTCATTAACAGCCGCGAGACGCTTGTCACCGAGGCTTTGGACGGCCTGCTGCGGTCACCGGCGGGCCGCAATCTGGCCCGTCTGGACGGTTATCCGGACATAAAAGTCGTTCTGCGACGTGACTGGAAGAAGGAAGACGGCAAGGTCGCTGTGATCTCCGGCGGCGGCTCCGGTCACGAACCGGCGCATGCCGGTTTCGTTGGTCGCGGCATGCTCACCGCCGCTGTTTGCGGATCGCTGTTCGCCTCGCCCGGCGTCGACGCGATTCTCGCAGGCGTCATCGCGGTGACGGGACCCGCCGGGTGCCTGCTGGTCGTTAAGAATTACACTGGCGATCGTCTCAATTTCGGGCTTGCGGCGGAACAGGCGCGCGCCATGGGGCTGAATGTCGAGATGGTGGTGGTCGGCGACGATATCTCCTTGCCGGGTCACCGCCATGCGCGTGGCGTTGCGGGCACGATCTTCGTTCATAAGGCGGCTGGCAGCGTTGCGGAGGCCGGTGGATCATTGGCCGAGGTGGCGGCCATGGCGAAAGATGTCGCGGCGCGCACGCGCTCTATCGGGTTATCCCTGAGCGACGTCGATGCGTACGACGAGGCGCACGAAAGCCGCCTGAAGGCGGATGAGGCGGAACTCGGTTTGGGTATTCATGGCGAGCCCGGCGCACAGCGCATCGGACTGACGGGCGCGGATGGGTTGATGCGATTGGCTGCGGACGAATTGGCCTCCTCTTTGCCCGAAGGCGACGCACGCTATGCCCTGATGCTGAACAACCTGGGCGCGACGCCGGTGGTCGAAATGTCCCTGTTGCTCGACGCGTTTTCGCGCACTGCGCTGGCGAAGAAAATTGCTCTCGTCGCCGGTCCTGCGCCGTTCATGACGGCTCTCGACATGAACGGATTTTCGCTGTCCGTTCTTGAGTTGAGCACCGAGATTGAGACTGCGCTGGAAAGTGAGGTTGGGCCGGAAGCTTGGACCGGGGTCGCGTCGTGGCGCGAGCCTTCCGTGACGCCGTTGCCGACCTTACCCGATGTCTTCGCGGCGGCGCCCTCAGACAATGCAGCGGTCAGGGAGGCGGTGACGCGCGGGGTCAAGGCGTTGCTGGAAAATGAGGACTATCTCAACGGACTGGACGCCAAGGTTGGTGACGGCGACGCTGGATCGACCTTCGCAGAGACTGCGCGCGTCATCGACGGGGCGCTGGACCGCCTGCCGCTGAACGATCCTTTCGCCCTGATGCAGACGCTGGGGCGGCTGCTGTCCCGACACGCGGGAGGGTCGAGTGGGGTGCTGCTGTCGATCATGTTCGCAGCGGCTGGACGTAGTGAGCAGGAACGTTGGCAGGCGGCGCTGGCTGAAGGCCTCGCCGCCATGCGGCATCTCGGGGGCGCCGGGGCGGGCGACCGGACGATGTTGGACGCGCTCATCCCGGCGATCGAAGTTCTGGAGAAAGACGGGCCCTGGGACAGTGTCGTCAGTGCTGCAAGGAACGGGGCCGACGCGACTGCTAAAATGAAGAAGGCAGGTGCGGGGCGCGCGTCTTACATTCCCGAGGGACGGCTGGACGACACGCCAGATCCTGGAGCGGAGGCCATTGCTCGGCTGTTCGAGGCGTTGCGGGGAGGCTGACGCGTCTAGGGTCGGCCCGCTGGAACCATATCTCTTCGCATTGCTTCACAGATTATGACTTCAGGTCTCGGTTCCGGCGAATTGCTGCGCTCGACGGGATGAATTCATCCGGTGGGGTGAGGTTCTGAACGTTTTTGTGCAATCACGGCTTCCGTCGAAGACGAAGCAGGCGGGGAGGTTCGCCGCGCTTGTTTCGTGAGGCGCCATTAGCTCTACGTTACAGCAACGATGCTCGGGTAATTTATCTTGGCGACGGACAAATGCGTTCACGGACAACGCGCATTACGAGGCGTCCTGCGCCGCCGGACGCCACCTCTCATGCCGCACGAGAAGGACCGGAGCGACGCCAGCAAGCGCCATCGCGCTTACGACCAGAAAAACCTGAGGGAGTGCGAGGTAGTTGGCCACCACTCCGGACGCCAACGCTGCGAGACCCGCTCCGGCGTCGAAAAAGCCATCGAACAGGCCCAGCGCGGTCCCGCGCTTCTGTGCAGGCACGGTGGAGAAAACCGGGACGGTGAGCAGTGGATAGACCATGGAGAAGCCGAAACCGGTGACGATAGCGCCTATCAGCGCCATCAGCGGCGTTTCGGCTTGCCAGATCGTAGCCAGCCCGATCGCCTGCACAAGCAGGCACGCGACAGCGAGCCACGGGCCGCGAATGCGATCGGTCACGTCGGAAAACAGCACGCGCGCACAGACATGTCCGGCGCCGAAGCCAAAAACCCCGGTTCCTGTCCCTCCGAGCGGCAGCGCTGTCCAGCCTTGCGCGGTATAGTCGAGCGCGAGAAAGGAAGTAACGGCCGCAAAACCACAGGCGTTGGCGAGCAACGCAAACCCTGGCAGCAGAACAGCCGACATCATGCTTTGCAATGAGACAGGTTCATGGTCGTGGTAGAGCGCGCCTGCGCCAATCGGCGCGCAGATCGCCATCGCCAGCGCAGGCACGAGCATGGACGCCATTGCGGCCAGCGCAAATCCATGCGGTTGACCGTGATCGATCGCTGCCCCGGCGGCAGAACCGATGGCGAGTCCGGCGAACATTCCAAGGCCCACCCATGAAACGGCGCGTCCGGTGCGGCGGGGTCCTGCGCGATCAATCCCCCACAGGCCCGATCCGGCGATGAGCAGGCCTTCTCCCACGCCCATCAACACACGACCGACGATGATCGCGAGCAGCGCCAGCGACCGCCCGGCGCCTGTCGCGGGATTGGTGAAGTCGGACAAGGCGTAGGCGAGGCCGCAGAGGATCATGACGCCCAGACCGAGCAGCGTCGCGCTCTTGCCGCCGCGCCTGTCGGCGACGCGGCCGCTCCACGGGCGGCTGACCAGCGTGGCGACCGATTCCAGGCCGATGACCCAGCCGACCGTCGTCAGGTCGTAACCGAATCCGAGATGGAGTTGAGGCGGCAAGATGGGCAACGACATGCCCATCGCCCCCATGCCGAGCATGGTGACGAAAGAGATCGTCGCCAGCGCCCACGTGCTCGGTGGAGCGCTTTCGGCGGAACGGGTCATTTCTGGCGGCTGGTCCGGCGGGAAAGACGGCGTCGGACGCCGTCCAGCGCGCTGGCGAGGTTTAGCACCCCGAGCGCGTGTAGCACGCCAAGGTAGAACGCCGCGCCCAGAGGAACCTCGATCCCGAGCGTGACCCCCAGCCACAGCGTCCGATGCGACACAGGCATGGTGAGCATGGCTTGCGCCGTGCAGAGAGCTGCCGCCATGGCGAGCGCTGCGCCCGCCATCAGCAGGACTCGCTTCGTCAACTTGCGGTCGAAGCGCAATGCGTCGCGCTTCAGCAGCAGCAAGGTCAGCGCGGCGACATTCACGATGGCGGCGAGCGAACTGGCCAGAGGCGGTCCGACATGCGCGAGTGGGCGCATCAGCAGAAGGTTGAGCATCAGGTTGATCATCAGGGTGAAGAACCCGATCTTGACCGGCGTGGACGTATCGCCGCGCGCAAAGAACGCCGGGGCCAGAACCTTCGCCATCACGAAAGCGGGCAGGCCAAGCGCGTAGGCGCGCAGGGACTGCGCGGACAGCGCAGCGTCGGAGAGGCTGAACGACCCGTGGGCGAAGAGAAACTGCATGATCGGCGTGGCAAGGGCGAGAAGCCCGGCGGTGGCGGGCAGAGTCAGCAGCAGCACGTAATCGATGGCGCTGTTCTGGACGGCGTGGGCCGTGTCTTCCTCGCCAGCGGCGAGGTGACGGGTCAACACGGGCAGCAGCGTGGTTCCGGCGGCGGCGCCCAGCACGCCCAGCGGCAATTGGTTGAGACGATCTGCGAAATACATCAGCGAGACGCTGCCTGCAGGCAGGAGGGTGCCGATAATAGTGTCGATCGTCAGATTGATCTGCGTGACGCCGCTGCCGATGAGACCGGGGGCCATGCGTCGCCCCAGAAGGCGCAGCTGCGGCGTGATGCGCGGCGGCAGCGGCGTCAGATCAAAACCGGCTCGTCTCGCTGCGATCATCAATAGCCCAAGCTGGGCGACGCCGGAGATCGTGACGCCCCACGCCGCCGCGTGCGCGACGCTGGGCAGGAAGGGCGTGGCGAACAGCACGGCGGCGATGCCGACCACGTTGAAGGCGAGGTAGGCCGCGGCGGCGGCGCTGAACCGGTGCAGGCCGTTGAGTACGCCTGAAACCAGAGCCGCAGCGCAGATCAGGACCAGATAAGGGAAGGTGATGCGGCTGAGCGTCACGGCAAGATCGTATCGCGAGCCGGTCTCGGTGAAGCCGGGGGCGATGACCCGCAGCACCTGCGGCATGAAGATCTCGCCAAGGATGCAAAGGAAGATCAGCCAGGTGAGCAGCACCCCGAAAGCCTGCCGTGCGAGCGTGCGCGCTGCGCCGTCGCCTTCGGTCGCGAGCGCCGAGGAGAACAGGGGGACGAACGCCGCGTTGAATGCGCCTTCTCCAAACAGGCGGCGAAACATGTTTGGCAGTCTGAACGCCACCTGATACGCGTCCTGCATGGGACCGGCGCCCATGAAGGCGGCGAGAAGCTGGTCGCGTACGAGGCCGAGAATACGGCTGAGCATCGTCCAGCCGCCGACAGTAAGAAAACCCTTGAGCATAAGCGCTTATAGAGATGCGAAAGGGGCTACGGAAAGACAGGTTTGGGCAGACGTTTCGATTATCCGCGAAACGGAAGACGCAGATCGTCGAAAGTCGCAACGAAGCGGCCGGTTCTTGCCGTGCTCGGTAATTTTGTTATTGCGAAAACGCGAGCTAATGGCGTTGATGGCGTGGAGCGGAGGACTTGGATGCGCGACAACTGGAGAACTGCTCTGACGCAACGAATAACGATGCGGGTGATCGTCATCGTTATTGGGTTGGTCACTATGGGACTGGCTGCTCAGTTCGCGATCACCGCGCCCGACGTTATGCCGGGAGAGGCGATGGGCATGGTCGTCCTTGTCGCGGTGGGTGCGTTGCTGCTGCTCGGCGCGATCTGGGTAGGGCTTTAGCGGGAGCGAAGATCAGCAACCGCGTGACCCAGACAGGACGGCGCAGGAATTTCGGGGACGATGGCAGGTAATCAGAGACGCGGGGAGCCGGTTCCCGTCGATTCCTGCGAGTGCGTGTGCGCCGCCAGTAAAACAGCGACCAGACCATTAGAAAATTGACGAGCGACCCAGGCGATCATGGTGTTTTCCCCGGAAGATCATGTGGTGCGAATGTGACTCAATGTTCATCTCAAGTAAATTAAAAAACGCGCCCCTGTCATGCGGTCGAAGCATGCCGTTGAGCGCCTGCCGAGCAGGCTGAGCGCGGCTTTAAGTGCGCTGTCGATGGATTTTCCGTACGGAATTTTCGTCGATGAAATGTAATGTTTGTTTCGCAGTGGTCGAATTTTTATTGCGCCATCATTTCGACGGCGAGGCGGGTCGTGGCGATCAAATCCGGCCGATTTAGCCAATCAGAGCGCTCTGCCTCGGCGACGACAGTCATTTGTTCGTACTCCCTGTTGCTGGACCGTCGCCATAGCGATTCGATCTCGGCGAAGGGCAGGGCCGTGGTGAGTGAGACGCAGATATCGACGATTTCGGTCTTGGCGTGAGTCACCGCGACGACAGGCGCACCGACCGTAAGATTCTCCGCCGCCAACCCCAGCTCTTCTTCAGCTTCCGCCAGAATTTGTGCAGCGAGGTCGATATTCGTGGATGAGTCCGCAGCAGTGCTCGCTCGGGCTTCGATCGTTCCTGCGGGCGGGGATTGCCAGAACCCGCCGAGATACGCCGCGTCGCGTTGACGTCGCGCCAACACCAGTCCTTGGGGGCAGAACAGAACGCCGCAGACGGCGAGTTGCCGAAGTGGACGCGGCCCAAACAAGCCGGGGCGTCGGATCTGGGCGAATGCACGACGATATTCCGTCCAGTGTCCGTCTATCCCGTCGGTGGAGATGGCGTCGGCGCAGAAGACGCGCCCGTTGAACAGCGTGGGTCGTACGCGGCAGGCGTCGTCCCATATGCCCGTGACGCAGGCTTCCGTCTCCGACGGCAGGACCGGTTGCTTCCCGTTTGCGTGGATAGTGAGGCGCGGTGAGAGCCGCATGCAGGTCCATGCTGAAAAGTCGTGATTTGTGGCGGATGCCTCCGGTGGGATCATGACGAACGGGAGAGATGAAGGGAGAAAATCACGGGGCGTATCCTTTGGCGGTGACGTTCCCAAGATCGGGCGTTGCGCGTCGACGGGGGAGACTGCGTCAAAATTTTCTCACTGCGTAATAAAAATGGGTCTGTCGGTCCTCGCCGCGCTGGGCTTAAATCCAGAAAGCCAAGCTCTGGAAAGATGACTATGACGCTACACGTCGCCCTGACGCACAAGACCACCTACGATTACGACCGGCCGGTGACGCTCGGCCCGCAGGTCATCCGTCTGCGTCCTGCGGCGCACGCCCGCACGAACGTCGTGTCCTACGCGCTCAAGATCGAGCCGGAACCGCATTTTATCAACTGGATGCAGGACCCGTCCGGCAACTGGCAGGCCCGCGTCGTGTTCCCGGAGCGCGTCAACCATTTCCATGTCAGCGTCGACCTTGTCGCCGACATGGCGACGGTCAATCCGTTCGACTTCTTCCTTGAACCGGATGCGGAGCAGTGGCCGTTCACGTACGACCACGTGCTCGATCAGGAACTTGCGCCGTATCGTCGGACCGAACCTCTCGGCCCGCTGTTGAGCGCCTTGCTTGACGGCGTGTCGCGCGAGCCGCGTCGGACAGTGGACATGCTGGTCGAACTTAATCGGGCGATTCAGCGACGTATCTCTTATGTCGTGCGTATGGAGCCTGGCGTCTGGACGCCGGAGGAGACGCTTGGCGAAGGGCGCGGTTCGTGCCGCGACAGCGCGTGGCTGCTGGTGCAGTTGCTGCGTCACCTTGGTTACGCGGCCCGGTTTGTGTCGGGGTATCTGATACAGCTCGCCGCCGACGAAAAGCCTGTGGAAGGCCCGAGCGGTCCTGAGGCGGACTTCACTGACCTTCATGCGTGGGCGGAGGTATATCTGCCCGGCGCCGGTTGGGTCGGACTTGATGCAACCTCGGGAATGCTGGCGGGCGAGGGGCATATTCCGCTCGCTGCGACGCCGGAGCCGAGTTCTGCTGCGCCCATTTCCGGCGGCGTGGAGAAGTGCGAGACCGAATTCGGGTTCGAGATGTTTGTGACGCGCGTGGCCGAGACGCCGCGCACGACGATGCCTTACGCCGACGAAACGTGGCGCGATATCCTTGCTGCTGGTGAAGCGGTCGACGCGCAGCTTGAGGCAGGCGACGTGCGTCTGACGATGGGTGGTGAGCCGACGTTCATCGCCGCCGCCGACATGGACGCGCCGGAATGGAATATCGAGGCGCTGGGTCCGACCAAGCGGGCATACGCGCAGCGGCTCCTGCATAAACTGATGCCGCTTTGGTCGCCCGGCGCGACCTATATGACGTTGTTCGGCAAGCATTATCCGGGTGAGCAGCTGCCGCGCTGGGCGCTGAGCTGCTACTGGCGCGTGGACGGGGAGCCGGTGTGGCTCGACCGCACGCTCCTTGCGTCCGACGACGATACAGATGACGCGACGGAGCATGACGCACGGCGCTTCGCGCGCTCGCTCGCGAAGCGTCTTGGTGTTGACGAGGAACTCGTAACGCCTGCGTACGAGGACGTTCATTACTATCTGTGGAAAGAGCATCGGCTGCCTGCGAACGTGCTCGCCGAGGGTTCGAAGCTGAACGACCCGCTGGAGCGCGAACGCCTTGCGCGGGTGTTCGGGCGCGGACTGTCACGGGAATCGGGTTCGGTGTTGCCGCTGCGGGTTGAAGTGCGCGACGGCGTGCGGCGTTGGCGGTCGGGGCGCTGGTTTCTGCGCAGTGACACGATTTTCCTTGTTCCGGGCGACTCCTCAATTGGTTTTCGTCTGCCGCTGCACAGCCTGCCCTGGGCCGACGCAGAGAGCATCGAGCAACAGTTCGAGCCCGACCCGTTCGCAGCGAAATCTCCCCTCCCGCCGCATCCGGCAGCCGTTCGTTACGCGTCGACCGCATACAGGGCCAGCGCGCCAGATCGCATTGGCTCGCAGGGCGTTTTCCACGAGGGGCCGCAACGTCCCCAGCCAATGCTGTCGGATCTTCCGGCGCTACCGCCCTATCCCGTTGGCAAGCCCTGGCGCATCAATACGGAGACGGCGCTGGGCGAGCACCTTCTGGAGATCAATCGGGAAGAGCCGAACGTTGTCCGCACCGCGCTGACCGTCGAAGCGCGGGGTGGAATCCTGCACGTATTCTTCCCGCCGCTGTATGCGATCGAGGACTGGCTGGATCTATGCGCGCAAGTGGAAGCGACGGCAAACGAGTTTGGTCGCAAGGTCGTGCTGGAAGGCTACGCGCCGCCACGCGATCCGCGCGTCAAATCGTTCTCGATCACGCCGGACCCTGGCGTCATTGAGGTCAACGTGCATCCGGCGGCGAGTTGGGCGGAGCATGAGGAACGCAGCCGCCAGCTTTATGACGAGGCGCGCGGCGTCGGCCTGATCGCCGAAAAATTCCTTCTTGACGGCCGCCATGTCGGAACGGGCGGTGGCAACCACGTGGTGATGGGCGCGACGAGGCCGGAGGACAGTCCCTTCCTGCGCCGCCCTGACCTGCTGCGGTCGCTGGTGGGATTCTGGCACAATCACCCGTCGCTGTCCTACCTGTTCAGCGGCTTGTTCATCGGGCCAAGCTCCCAGCATCCGCGCATCGACGAGGCGCGGCAGGACGCGCTGTATGAGCTTGAGATCGCGTTCCGGCAGGTGGACCGGCAGATTTTCACGCCGCCATGGCTGACCGATCGGCTGTTCCGTAACCTGTTCGCCGATATGACCGGCAACACGCACCGGACCGAGTTCTGCATCGACAAGTTGTATGCGCCGGAAAGCTCGTCCGGTCGTCTGGGGCTCGTGGAGTATCGCGCATTCGAGATGCCGCCGCATCACCGGATGGCGGCGGCGCAGAGCCTGTTGATGCGGGCCTGCGTCGCGGCGTTCTGGAAGACCCCATACGAGCGTCGTCTGGTTCGCTGGGGAACGCGCCTGCACGACGATTTCATGTTGCCGCATTACGTCGAGCAGGATTTCCGCGACGCGATCGCAGAACTGACGCAGTTGGGCGCGCCGCTCGACGCCGACTGGTTCGCGCCGCATTTCGAATTCCGGTTCCCTGAGATCGGCAATATCAGCGAACTTGGGATCACGCTTGAGCTTCGCCATGCGCTGGAGCCCTGGAACACACTTGCGGAAGAACCTGCCGCGGGCGGTACGGCGCGGTATGTCGACAGTTCTGTCGAGCGTGTGCAGGCGCGGGTCAGCGGCTGGGTCAGTGAACGCTATGTTCTTGCCTGCAACGGGGTGACCGTGCCGGTGAGCGCAACGGAAAGGCAGGGTGAGTATGTGGGCGCCGTTCGTTTCAAGGCGTGGAATCCCCCCAGTTCCTTGCACCCGACGATCGGTGTCGAAACGCCCCTTATGTTCGATATCTACGACACATGGACGGGGCGGAGCGTCGGCGGGCTTACCTATCACGTCGTTCATCCGGGCGGCCGCAGTTACGACACCCGCCCGGTCAACGCGAACGAGGCGGAAGCGCGCCGCCGCACGCGGTTCTTCCCGATAGGTCACACGGTCGGACCGATGGCGCCACCGCGTCAGGAACGGTCTCTGGAGCAACCGCGCACACTGGATCTGCGCCGTTTCTGAACGGCGTTCCTTCGGATGCCGGAAAAATAACGACAGAAAGGAAACGACCGCACTGACGTGACGTTGTTAGGGCCTTAGCGGGATCCGGAGCCAGACGGTCATGAAGTTGTTTTCCTGCCAGGCGTGCGGGCAGATGTTGTTCTTCGAGAATGTCCGGTGCGAGCGTTGTTCGCGTCGCGTCGGTTATTGCAGCGAAGGAGCGACGCTTCTTGCTCTGGACCCCGCTGACGGCGATGGCGGAGTGGGCGCGGGAGGATGGATTCCGGTCGGCGGGGACGCGTCGGCGCCCCGCATGTTTTGCGTCAATGCGGAGCAGGATGCTTGCAACTGGCTGGTGCCCGCCGGAACTGAAGATCAGTTTTGCGTCGCCTGCGCGTTCAACAGGGTTATTCCCGATCTGACGGTCGAGGGAAATCTTGAGTTGTGGCGCAAGCTTGAAGCGGCCAAGCACTATCTGATCTACAGCCTGCTTCTGTTGAAACTGCCGATCAAAAAGTCTGTCGAAGCTGCGGACGGTGGTTTGATTTTTGACTTTATGGACGACCCTCCTGACGGGGAGGAAGGCCAGAAAGTGATGACGGGCCATGACGAGGGCGTCATTACAGTCGCGCTGCGAGAAGCGAATGACGCAGAACGCGAAAAGATGCGTCTGGAAATGGGCGAGTACTATCGCACAGTGCTAGGGCACTTCCGTCATGAAATCGGCCATTACTATTGGAATGTCCTCGTGCGGGATGCTGGACAGCTTGACGCGTGCCGCGCCGTGTTTGGTGACGACTCCCAGGATTATGGCGCGGCTTTGACCGCTCATTATGAAAACGGGCCGCCTGTCGGTTGGCAGGCGACGTATGTCAGTTCCTACGCCACGACGCACCCGTGGGAAGATTTCGCGGAAACGTGGGCGCATTACATACACATTGTCGATACATTGCAGACCGCGATGGCTTTTGGTCTTGTAGTCGACACGAGCACGCCCGAAGGTGATGGCGTGGAGCGTCATTTCAATTTCGATCCGTATTCGGCAGGATCTTTTGACGAAATCCTTAAGGCGTGGTTGCCGCTGACTGTCGTTGTCAATGCGCTCAATCGGTCCATGGGGCAGGCGGATCTCTATCCGTTCGTGATCACGCCAGAGATTGCGGAGAAGCTCCGCTTTATCCATCAGCTTGTGCATGGTCTGGTGCTTCCTGGAGCTTTGACGGAGGTTGTTTCGCAAGAACGGTCTGATACGATGTCTTGAAGAGTTTTATATATACCTAGAAGTAATTTGGGGGATGTATGGTTGAGGTTCATTTTTCTGAGGGATTTAGATCTCGTCATATGTCCATTGGAAATCCTCGCTTTGATGTAATACAAAATCACCAAAACAGGCTTCCTGCTTATATGGGGGATTCCAACGAGGTAGAGCCCTACCTATTGGAAAACGATCCTGCGGCGGCGCAATCCATCAACCATAGCCGCCGCGCGGAGGAGGTGAATTACGCGAGGCACAACAAGTTTTTGCTAAAGAAAAGCAAACATGGCGTTCAGCTTGGGCCCTACGCTAATACCGGCTTGACGCCAATTGGCAAGAAAACTCCGAGTACGACTTTGGTTTTTAAAGATGCCGGTGGGGTTAAAGAGTTTGAAAATTCTATATCCAAGGAAATTTCTATTTCAAAAATAAATGGCGATAAATTTATGATTGCGGTCGACCTGAAGTCTGCAACTTTAATCCAGTATAAAATGGACGGGTATCTTATGGACGGATCTTATAGCGCGGGGGGAGTCCGAGTTCAGATCGGTGGGGTTCTACGTTCTGGAGTCGCGACAGTAAATCATCTGGAAAATGCTGAGGGAATTAATTAATTTGTTTCTGGTTCGTATGGGTTCTGTGGCTGTGGATTCGTATTTTTTGCTTCCTGAGAAAAGAGGCCCCCGGCTCTTGAGCCGGGGGCAGATTTCTTAAGGACACCTTAGCCGGGGGCGATGAGTTGCGATTAATTGCCTCCAGTCCTGACGGACGTGGCGTCGTCGCATGCAGGCTCAAATATAGTCTGGCGTCGTATGGGGGAGGCGCTGATACAATTTCAGCGTGCGTATGTTTCGATGGAGGGCTGAGCGAAACAGAAATCGAGATCGGCAGCCGCTTTGTAAGTCCGACCAAGAAGCTGTAGCTCCGGAAATGTCGTCCAGCGTCTGTTTCGTATGCTATTGAAGCGTCGGAGCAGGTTCCTGTGACGCGGGCTTGTCGAGAGCATTGCGCACAGAACGGGCCACCCCTTAAAACGACTCCTTATGAACGAGACGATTCCCCTCGACGAGATGGTGGACGGTCGTGGCGGCGTTCGCCAGCACTGGCGACGGCTGCTCGCCGTGTTTTCCGATCTTGGTCACCGTGAACTGGCGGCTCGGAAGCGCCAGATCGCGGTGGCGCTGTCCGATCAGACCGGCTCGCCGCTGCCGATAGAGGCGTTGAGCGAGACGATCGAGGGGCGCGTCAAACCCCGCCGTTCGGACGTCGTGGCAGGTCAGAGCAAGCCTGTGATCTGCGATCCTCTGCCGATAATCCTGCGCGCCGAGGAATTTGCGGCGCTTGAGGCCGGGGTCATTCAGCGCGCGCGATTGGCGGAAAGCCTGTTGCACGATGTCTACGGCAAGCGCGAGACCTTGGCTCTGGGCCTGTTGCCTCCGGCTCTCCTGTGGGCGAATGCCGGGTTCATGCGCGGAGGAGAGTTGGAGGGCCAGCACGGCCATTCCCGGCGTTTTCTGTCGTCTTTCGCCGTGGATGTAGTGCGCGAGCAGGACGGCGTCTGGCGGGTTCTGGCGGAACAGAGCGTCAGGCCGGACGGAGCGGGCGTTGCGATGGAGGCGCGCCGGCAGATGGTGCGTGTCGCGCCGGAATTTTTTTCCGGACAGGATTTACGCCGCCTGGGGCCATTTCTCGATATCTGGCAGGAATCGCTGCAGCGGGCCGCGCCCGAAGGATTGACGAATCCCGGTCTGGCGCTGCTGACGCCGGGGCCGCATTGCCGGGATTGGGGCGAGCATGTGATTCTCGCGCGCGAACTGGGCTGTGTTCTGGTCGAGGCCGGGGATCTGGCGGTTCGCGAAGGCGAGTTGTGGCTGAAGACCGTAAGAGGTCTTCGGCGTGTGGATGTTCTGCTCGCCCGTCAGGACGGGCGAGCCCTTGATCCGCTGGAGCCCGACGGGACCGGCGCGGGTGGCGTCACCGGTTTGCTGGACGCCGCTCGTGCAGGCACGGTCCGGCTGGTGAATGATCCGCGCAGCGGATTCGTCGAGGCGCCGGGGCTCGCGCCCTTCCTCGCGCCGTTGGCCAATAGGCTTCTTGGTGAAAATCTTCTGCTGGAAAACGCGGCTTCCGTCTGGTTGGGAGACGAAGCGGGGGAGAGGTGTCTGGAGGAGATTCTCCGCTCTGACTTGGAAACTCCTGCGAGACGGTCCGTTGCGTGGAAGATAGGGTCCGCGTTGGACCCGGCCGAGCCGTATCTGCGGATTTCGGAGCTGAGCGCCGTCGAGCGCGCTGAGGCGGTGGATCGGATTCGACGCGCTCCGTGGCGTTACGTGGCTCGCCCGGTTCTGGCCCCGTCAGTCGCGCCGACCGTCGGCGTGGCGGAGTTCGTGCCCAGACCGGTGACGATGAGGCTGTTCGCGGTCCACGATGGTGAGGACTGGACGGTAATGCCGGGCGGTCTTGCAAGCGTGTATGAAGACGCCGTCCCCACGAATGGGGACGCTCGCGAGCACGTCGTCAAGGACGTCTGGGTTCTCGTGAACGATCAGATCGCGCCTCGGGAACATCCGGTCCATCTCGCCACCCCGTTGCCGATTCGGCGCTCCCTGGGCGATCTCCCCAGCCGCGCTGCGGATGATTTTTTCTGGCTGGGCCGATATCTCGAACAGATCGACAGCGCCGCGCGACTTCTACGCGTTGTACTTGCGCATATGGCGGGTGGTGAGCCATCGCCAAGAGAGCGGGTCGATCTCGAGACGCTCGTGCGGGAACTGCGCGCGGTTGGCCTTATCGATGAAATCCCGGCCTTCGGTTATGGGCTCTCCGCACTGACCCACACGCTCTCCCGGGCTATGGGAGAGCAGGGGTTGTTTGGGCGTATTTTGCGAAAAACTCTACGACTTGTCCCAGAACTTTCTGATCGCCTGACGCGTGAGATGCGTGATTTCATTATCCACAACTCCAACGCCCTACTGGACAAGCTGGCGGCTGCGCCGGGCCGCAGCGAAGTGTCGCGATCCATCGCGCGCGTGACGGTAATCACCGACGCGTTGCTGGTGTACGGGGCGACGCTCTCGGGCCTTACGGCGGAAAACATGGTGCGTTCCGGCGGGCGGCAATTCCTTGATCTTGGCCGTAGAATCGAACGCGCGTCGCTGGTTCTGTCGTGCTGCGCGGGCGTTCTGGAGCAACCCGGCGTTTATCAGCGCGGGCGGATGGAGGCGGCGCTTCGGTTGATGCTGGAAATATGCGACAGCGTCATAACCTATCGCTCCCGTTATTTTGGCGTCGTGCAGCCTGCGCCAGTGCTCGACTTGCTGTTGCTTGATGCGGACAACCCGCGTGGCGCCGGTTTCCAGTTGGCGGCGTTGCGGGATTCTCTTGGTGAACTGGCCAACGCTGGGGGGACAGCGCCGGCGGCGCAACGTGCGGCGTCGGGCGAATTGTCAGCCTCTGCAGCGCAGGTTCTGGATTCATTGACGATGGTTGTGGCGTCGGTGTTGGAGAGCCAGAATCAGGACCGCGCCGCAGCCGACGCGCCGGAGGCGCTGCGCAGCGCCTGCGCTTCGGTTCTTTCGTTGTCCGACCAGATTGGCCGCTGCTATTTCTCCGTACTGACCTCGCCGCGACTGGTCGGCATCATCGGCGACGATCTGGTGGCGGACAGCCATGACGAGGCGCTGGCATGATCTATCGCGTTCGTCATTCGACCGTGTACAGCTACGGAAATCCGGTCGACCTGGCCGCCCACGTGTTGCATGTAACGCCGCGAGATCTGCCGGGGCAGCGGGTGCTGTGGACGCGTCTCGATTGTGAGCCAACGCCGGTGAAGCGTCATGGTGGCGTCGATCATTTCGGAAATCCTGTCTTTTGGCTTTTCCATGAGGAACCGCATACGCGGTTCGAAATCGTGGCCGTATCGGAAGTTGACGTGGCGTTTGCGCCTCCGCCTCCGCCCCCGACGGAGGAGATATCTCCATGGGAGTTTATTCGAGACTGTTCAAGATTTGATGCTGATGTTTCTCAGTTTCTGTTTGACGGATCGATGTGTCGCGCCTCCGAAAAAGTTGGCGCCTATGCAGCGCAATCTTTCCCGGCGGGTCGGTCGCTGCTCGAAGGCGTTCTCGATTTCAATATACGCGTTTTCAAGGAGTTTCGTTTCCGCTCCGGCGTCACGTCATTGCGGACAACGGCGGACGAGGTGCTGGCGCGGCGGGAAGGGGTTTGTCAGGACTTTACGCACCTGATGCTCAGTGGATTGCGTTGGCTCGGTCTGCCGGCCCGATATATGTCGGGTTACATTCGTACGCGCCCGCCGCAGGGGCAAAAGCGTCGTCTGGGTGCTGATGTTTCGCATGCATGGGTCGGAGTCTGGCTGGGGCCAGAGTTTGGGTGGCTTGGCTTGGATCCAACGAATGGGATCGTGGTGCGAGACGAGCATGTGGTGTTGGGGTGGGGCAGGGATTACGCGGATATTAGCCCGGTTCGCGGTCTGATCCTTGGCGGCGGCGGCGATGCGCTGCGCGTTGGCGTCGATCTCGTGCCGGTCGAGGAGTGGGATGAGGACCCGACCTTGCGGGCGTTGACCGCGCCGCGTCAATCCGTAGACGCGGGCTGACATTTCACAGACGTCTGCAACTGCTGTGGTTCGCCGGGCGTGGCGCGGCAGGGCTGAAATTTACCTCGCCGTCCCGAAGCTGAGCTGGGGCACTTTTTTGTCAGATGTCGGAGCACGACCGGCAAGGAGGCTGCTCGGTCACGGCGGAGACAGCTTGATCGACACGGGGCAATGATCTGAAAGGTGATCAGGGGGGACGTCCGTGTTTTTGAAGGTGGCCACCCGGAGGCTGCCCGGCGCCATCCAGTGCTCTGCGCCGCCGCCAAGCAGCAGGTGATCGATGAAATATTCCCCGCCCCAGCATGGACTGGCGCGCCCGGAAGTGGTGAGCGTGAGCGGCGCGTCATGGGTCAGAGCCATATAAAATGGATCATGTGGCGTCAGGCGCCGGTTGAAATCGCCTATGATCGCGAAGGGCTGCCCTTCGTCTGTCCTTTCGAGAGCCCAATCCTCAAGTATTGCGAACTGGTCCTCCAGAGTGGGGCAGGAATGGCCGCGCTCATTCCATGGGTTGTCCCAGCACCCGGTCTTGAGATGCACCACGAGAACCCGCAATGCGGAGGCGCCGTCTCCGATCGTCACGTCCAGACCGCTCCGTAGTGCATGCGGCGCGGTGGGCGGGTAGACATTAAGAGCAGTGAGGTCGGGATTACGCGTCACATGCAGCGTGCGTTTCACCGCGATGCCCACGCGCTGTTCGATCCTGTCGTCTGACATGACGATCGCATAACGTGATGGGGGGAAGACCATCGCAGCCGTACGCGGTTGATCGACTTCCTGAAATCCTATGACATCGGCGTCCAGCTTTTGCGCGTAAGCCGCAAGTCGATCAAAATCTGCGGGCTGTCGCCGGTAGACGTCAGCAGGAATGCTTTTCTGCCCTTCGGGATCGCTGGTCAGCCAGTCGAGATTCCATGTCGCGATCTTGATCGGATCTGCATGGCACATGCCGGGTGAGGCCGTGACCAGCAACGTCGCCGCCACGGCTGAAATGGTGGCGATTCGTAAGAAGCCGTCTGGTAGCCTTCTTTTTTTACGACCAGTCATAACATCCGTGCAGCGAGTTTCGCGACCGTGTTCCGGCCACGCTTAACGGCGGTTATGGCTGGACGGCTAGCATTCGTCCAGCGCGTCGTCGACCCGGGGAGATCAGTCGTCGCAATAGGTTCGTTTGGATACCATTAGGACCGCTCTCGCGAATCGGATACTTTCGATGATCGCGAGAGCGGTACGCAGTGAGAAAGGCGCGGTTTCAGGCCGCCGCGTTCTCCGAAGTCTCCAGACTTGCAACGGCCTGCTCGATGCTGATCGTGCGGCGGGCGTTCTCGTCCAGAACCATAACTTCGCCGCTGCCGATATCGTAGAACCAGCCCTGCAGGATCAATTCCTGCCTGGCGAGAGCCGCTGCGACGGAGGGGTGGGTCCGCAGATGAGCGATCTGCAGCAGCACGTTCTGCTCAGCCATGCTGCGAACCGTCGCCGGTCCGCCATCGGTCGCGGCAAGAGCGACTGCGCGTGCGGCTTCGGCGTTGCGGAGCCAGGATTGCACGGTCGGCATTTTCGCCAGTTTGCCCGGATCGGGATCCAGAAGCGCCATCATGGCACCGCAGTTGGAGTGACCGCAGACGATGATGCTGGTCACCTTCAGTGCAACCACAGCGTATTCGATCGCCGACGACACGCCGCCGAGCATTTCGCCGTAGGCGGGCACGATGTTGCCGATATTGCGCAGAACGAAGAGTTCGCCCGGGTCGCTCTGGGTGATCAGGGTCGGGTTCACGCGACTGTCGGCGCAGGCGATGAAAAGCGTCGTCGGCGATTGACCATCGGCCAGTTCGGCGAACAGTTCGCGCTTCTGAGGGAAAATCTGTGTGTTGAAATGCTCTACGCCGCGCAGGAGCGCGATCAGGCTTTCTTTGGCGTCGTTGTTCGCCATACCGTTTCTCCTAAAAGAACCCGCTGTCTCAGCGGACCCTAACATGTGGCGCCAGCACGGAGAATGTCCCGGAGCGGTGTTGGTTGCCTCCTGAAAGGAATTGTCATGCGGACGACACCCTGATGAAATGCGCAGGCGGCCGATCTCAGGGGCGCCTTCAGGTCGTGATGGAATGCGTTTGATACTCAAAGCCCGTTTCTCGCTCTCAGGAGGACGTTCGCGGCGCTTGTGAGTTAAGCGTGGGAGCTACCGGAAAATCAGGCGGGAGGGGCGGTAGACCGGGTGCGGGCGAAAGTGCGTCGGATTTGGCGTCCTTGCCGACGGAAGACTGACGGTGTGCAGTTGAACGTCGTAACCGAGCACGTCGTTGGGGTGATCCGCGGTCATGAGGGAAGGGGCACGGATCGTCCTTGTCGCCGTTCCCATCGCCCTCAAGGGCGACGTTCCTTATGTGATGACCGGAGATGACGGGTTTTTGCCCAGTGTGGAGCTGGGTCGCGGCTCCGTTCCGGAGGTGCTTCGCGACATGATGACGCGCCGTCGCAGTTCCGGCGTGGTGCGTGCGGAGCAGTTGGCGCTGGAGGAGAGCCCGGACGGACGCTCGCCAGCCACAAGCCTGTATGTGGTGACGACCACGATAGAGGGCGACGCAGCGAACTGGTCCCCTTGCTATCATTACCTGCCGTGGGAGGATCGGCGCTCGCGGGGCGATCAGGTGCGAAGTCAGGCGTGGGAGCACGAAATAGAGCCAGGCCAGAAGTGGGTGAACCCTGAAATTCTGGCGGCGATGCTGATGGAGACGATCGACACGCCGTCTTATTCGGTAGGGCAGCTTTATCGACGCCGGATTGACGCCCTGTTCGGAACCGGCGGATGGCCGTGGCGACCGGAACTGGCGTACGAACGCTTCATGGCGTTGAGGGAGGCGGTGGTCGAAGGTCGCCTCGACGAAGACGCCTTGCATGCGCAGGGCGTGGCCGGGTTGGGCGATCGGGAACGGCATCTCGCGCGGGCGCTCGGCGTCGTACGCAATGCCTTCCGCTCGTTATCGGTTCCGACCGAGTTGATGCCGCGCCGTTTCACCTTGCGGCAGTTGCAGGCCGGGGTGGAGGGCGTGATGGGTGAGCATCGCGATAGTCAAATGTTTCGACGCGAGATTACTCGGACAAAGCTTGTCGCATCTGCGGGTGGGCTGGTTTCTGACGCGCTCGGTCGTCCGTCGCGTTTGTTCCGATTTAGAATTGAAATGGAAACGCTGCGTGAACTGCAAACGATGACACTGACTCCTCCGGTGGCGATCGAGCAATTGCAGTCTGAGACGTTGGACGCGGTGCTTGCTCCTCAGGACGAAGCCGGGGGGCATGAGAAGGTTCAACGCGAAAACGTGAAGCGCCGGTAACCGGATGATCACACTTATCGGGTAACCCGACCGTGGGGTCGAAGACCTCCGGCTATGGCGGGAGCACGACATGACAGGCGTTTCTTGCTGCGTTCTTTGGTTGGAATGTCTGGCGAGCCAGAGCGCGGCTATTCGATGATGCACTCTCTGGACACGCACGCGTTGAGGGGACAGCCTGTGATCGTGGGCGCAGGAGTGGCAGGGCTGCTCACGGCGTTGCATCTTGGCGACAGACCGTGCGTCATTGTATCGGCTGCCGAGAAACCAGGTGCGGGCGTGCTCGCCTCCGGTGTCGGAAAGGCGTTGGGGCGCGATGAAACGATTGCGGATCGTGCCACGAAGACGCTCACCAGTGGCGCGGGATTGGCGTCTCCGGAAGTCGTTCAGCGAATTACGAATGCAATGCCGCATGCGTTTGAGAGTCTGGCGCGCGTCGGCGTGGCGCTGGACACTCATGATTCGGGCGCCGCGCTTCATGCGGCGTTGCTGGCGAAGCTTCGTGATCGTCCAAACGTGACCATCGTGGCGCCCGCCATGCTCAGGCGGCTTACGATTATCGACGGACACGTCAGGGGGGTGAGCCTTGACGTTGGCGAGAGATTACTCGCGATAGACACGAACATTGTCATTCTTGCGTGTGGTGGCGCCTGCGGTCTCTTTCCTGGCGCCCTGACGCAAGGCCCCGGGATTGGGGCGGGCATGGCGGTCGCCGCGCGCGCTGGGGTGGATTTTTCAGATCTGGAACTGATTTATTTTCATCCGTTGGCGCTCGACGAGGGCGACGCGTGTTCGTCCGGAGTCTATGCGCCTGTCGAGTTCTGCAATTATGGCGTGCTGTTTGACGACGCCGGGTGCAGGCTGAGTGTCGACCAACTCGATCCGGGGTTGCTTGCGCGGGATATCGCCGTGCGCCGGGCTCAGGGGCGTGCAGTTTTTTTTGACATAACACGAGTTTTAAACAAGGATGTTCTTAAGCGGGATCCTGCGTTGAACACGATGGTTCAACGATGCCTCGCGCAGGGTTTCGATCCGCAGAAGCAGGCGTTGCCGGTTCGTCCGGCGGCTGCATTCCAGATCGGTGGGATTAAGGTGGATGCTGCTGGGCGCTCGTCCATTCCTGGACTTTGGGCGTGTGGAGAGATTGCATGCACCGGGTTCCATGGCGCGTCGATCAGCGCGGGTAACCCACTGCTGGAGGCGGTGGTTTGCAGCGGGTTTGTAGCGGAGAGCGTGCTAGGCGCGCCGTCCTCTCCATTATGCGACGTATCCGGCGTTCGTCCGGACCGTGCGCCATTGCACCGACAATTGCCGGCGGTGCGAAAGGCGTTCCGAAACGCGCTCGGTCCGATCAGAAATCGCGCCGGAGTTCTGCGTGAACTGGATGCGCTCTCTCGTTGTTCCGGCTATGACGATGCGGCGTTGATGGGGTGTCTGACGATGATTTCGGCGTTGATGCGTCAGGAAAGTCGTGGTGCACATTATCGGAGTGATTTTCAGAAAAGAGGCGCTGCTGCGCGCCACAGCGTTCTCACGGAAGCGGATATGCGCTCAATCGTAAGGACTATCGGGCGCAATCATTTTGGCCCGACGTCCGGGGACGCGCATATGTTGGACGGAGTTTTTGCAAGGGACGTCGATTTCGCCTCGCGTTTATAAATTGAGTGGCGCCTCGTGCCCATAAACCCTTCCAGGTGGCAGAAGTTTTCCTGGGTTGAGAATTCCGTCGGGGTCAAGGGTGTTTTTCAGCGCGCGCATCAGGCTAAGGGCGCCGTCTCCGTGTTCGGTTTCCAGAAATTCCTGCTTGCCCAGACCGACGCCGTGTTCGCCGCTGCATGAACCGCCCAGGCTTTGCGCACGCCCAACGATCAGGCGATCGAGTTCGAGGATGCGACGGCGTCCGTCGTCACTGTTTTCTGCAATCAACAATGCATGGAAATTCCCGTCTCCGACATGCCCGAGAAGCGCCGCCTGCAAGCCTGACGCGTCGATGTCCCTGCGGACGCCTGCGATGAGAACGCCGAGTTTTGAAATCGGCACGATGCAGTCTGTGGATATCACCAATGCTCCCGGAGCGAGCGATTTCGCCGCCCAGAATGCGTCATGCCGCGCCTTCCACAGGCGTGACCGCTCTTCGGCCGTATCAGCCCATGTGAAGCCTAACGCGTTGTTGTCGAGTGCGATGGCTTCCGTCGTTTGCACCTGTTCACGCACGGCTTCAGGGGCTCCGGCGAATTCGAAGAAGAGTGTTGGTAAGGGCTTCAGGTTTTCCAGTCTGGAATAGCGGATCGAGGCGCCCATCTGGACTTCGTCCAGCAATTCCACGCGGCTGATCGGTAAGCCGATCTGCACGAGCTGCATCGTCGTGGCGACGGCGTCGTCCAGACCGCGAAACTGACAGATCGCAGCGGATACGGTTTCGGGGAGTCCGTAGAGCCTGAGCTGTATTTCCGTGATGACGCCGAGCGTCCCCTCAGATCCGATAAACAGGGCCGTCAGATCGTAGCCCGTTGAGGATTTGCGCACCCGACCGCCGGTTCGAATCACCTCGCCTGTAGCGAGAACGACCGTAAGGCCGAGGACATTTTCCTTCATTGTGCCGTAACGTACAGCGGCGGTGCCAGATGCGCGCGTGGCGCACATGCCGCCCAACGTCGCTTCTCCGCCAGGGTCGACCGGAAAGAACAGTCCCTGATCGCGGATATTCGCGTTCAGAGACTGTCGTGTCAAACCCGCTTGCACGCGGCAGTCGAGATCGTCCGTGTTCACGGCGATGATCTTCGTCATCCGCGACAGGTCCAGGCTGATGGCGTGCTCTGGCGGCGTCACATGGCCTTCCAGCGAGGTTCCGGCTCCGAATGCGACGACCGGGACGCGGTGCTGATGGCATACGCGCAACGTTTCCGACACGTCTTCGGTGCTTTCTGCGTAAATGACTGCTTCAGGCAGGCGGGAGATGTCCAGCGCCTCGCCATGGCTGTGTTCTTCGCGAACTGAGTGTGTCGTGCTGACCCGATCGCCGAACCGTGTTCGCAATGTCTCGATAGCGGTGCGGACACGGTGGGCTTGCGTATCTGTATCGGCGAGAGCGGTCATGGAGAGTTGGGGTCCTGTGATCGACTGGAGGCTCTGGGCGCCGGGTAGACGCGTTGGCCGTATGTGAGCGGAAAACGCCCCTTTGGAAAAGACCGCGTCGCGCGGCTCTGGCGTGCGCCGGTGCAGGCGAAAGGATTGACTCACGCGGCGGCCGTCTGACGATCGCGCTTCGGTCGGTCGAAAATCAGGTCTCGGTGCAGAGCGTTCAGGTTGTGTTCGCCTTGAGAAACGGTCGGCGCGGCCAGCTCTCCCAAAGGCTCTGGCGTTACGAACAGGTTCATCTGTTTCTGAGATGCGCGTATTTCGGCGGGATCGCCTGTTGTCGCCGTAGCCCTCGACGATGCAACGCGCGGGATCGCGGGCATCAAGCGTCATGCTCACGTTGGGGCTGGAATGCGAGAGTCGGATCGCCATCAGGGCCTCAACCGAATGGGCGTCAACGGGTTCGGTGGAGCAGCTCCACTGTTTCACGTTTTCTGGAGGCCCTGCCTCTCCCCGACGAGCGCTGGCGGATCACGCTTGGCCCCGCATGACGCGGGCGTAGAGAGACGGCAGCACCAGAAGGGTCAGCAGCGTGGAGGACACGAGGCCGCCGATCACGACTGTCGCCAGCGGCCGTTCGACCTCCGCCCCTGCGCTTGTCGAAAACGCCATCGGGAAGAAACCAAGGCTTGCGACCAGCGCCGTCGCCATGACCGGACGAAACCGCTCCTCGGCCGCCTGGAACGCCGCTTGTGCGGCGTCCAGCGTCAGGTCTCGCCGTAACGCGCCGATGGCGGACAGTAGTACAACGCCGTTCAGGATCGCCACGCCGAACAGGGCGATAAAGCCGATGCCCGCAGAAATACTGAACGGAATTTCCCTGAGCCACAGGAGAAAAATTCCGCCGGTGGCCGCTATCGGCAGATTGAGGAACACCAGCAGTGCGGCGCGCGCCGAACCAAGGGCGGCGACGAGAAGGATGTAGATCAGCGCAAGCGCGATCGGCACCACGATCTCCAGCCGACGCATCGCGGATTGCAGGTTGCGGAACTGCCCGGCCCATTCCATGCGATATCCGGGCGGCAGAAACACCGCCTTGGTCACCCGCGCCTGCGCTTCGGTCACGAAAGAGCCAAGGTCGCGGCCACGCACGTTGGCTTGCACGATGATACGGCGGCGGATGCCGTCACGGCTGATGCGCGGCGGACCATCCTGAACTGCGATATGCGTTACGGAGGAAAGGGGGGTGGAGGCGCGCCCGTCCGCGCGTCTAACGCGAAGCTGTCCTATCTGTTCGACGGAGGTTATGTCGGAGGCGGCGAAGCGGATCTGGGTCGGAATGATGGCGTCGCCCACGATCACTGGCCGCGCGACGAGGCCGCCGATTGCGGACACCGTGTCGAGGATGTCGGATGCAGCCACGTCCAGCCGCGCGGCGCGGTCTCGGTCGATGTCGATATGCACGAACGGCACGGTTCCATCGTCCTGCGGCGCCACGTCGGCGGCGCCGGGAATCGCCGCCATCGTCGCTGCGACTTGCCGGGCGAGGCGGGAAAGAACGTCCAGATCGTCGCCGTAGATCGACACGGCGATCTGACTCCGCACGCCGGACAGCAAGTCGTCCATCCGCATTTCGATCGGCTGACTCCAGTTCTGTAGCGTATCTGGCAATTCGTCATGGAGTCTGCGGCTCATCGCGTCGACCAGCCCCTGCTGAGTGCGAGCCGTCGTCCATTGCGACGGGTCTTTGAGGAAGATGAAGCTGTCGGTTTCGTTCACGCCCATCGGGTCAGTGGGAATGGCGGAGGAGCCGGTTGTGCTGATCACCGACGTGACTTCGGGAAAGGAGCGGAGAATCCGCTCCTGCTGCGTCACGCCCGCCAGCACGGTGGGGAGCGATGCGCTCGGCAGGCGCGTCGTCGTGACGGTCAGGGCGCCTTCCTCCAGCGTCGGAATGAACTCGCCGCCCAGCCGGGTGGCGAGAAACACGGAGAGCAGAAAAACGCCGATGGCGGAGCCAAACATGGTTTTCGGGTGCGCTTCTCCCCACGTGACCATGGGGCCGTAGCCCCGACGCAGGATCGAGACCAGCTTCGTGTCGCCTGCGTTCTCGTTCACGCCGTCGTCGATGGCGTGTAGCGGGCTGCGGCGCAGGGCGAGCGACGCGATGACGGGGATGAACACGACGCACCACACGAGCGAGGCGAGCAGAGCCATGATCACGGTCTGGGCCATCGGGCGGAACATCTTGCCTTCAACGCCCTGCAGCGTGAGCACTGGCAGGTAGACCATGACAATCACCAGGATTGCGAAGCTGACGGGGCGTATCACCTGCGCAAGCGAACTGACCACCAGCGTTGGCAACGCCACGTTACGTTCGCGCGCCCTGCGTGAAAGAACGTGTTCGACGACGACCAGAGAACTGTCGACAATCATGCCGAAATCGATCGCGCCGAGGCTGAGCAGGTTGGCCGACACGCCGAACAGCCGCATGCCGGCCATGGCGCAGATAAGCGCGAACGGAATGCTGGAGGCGATCACCAGAGAGGCGCGCCAGTCGCCGATCACCACGATCAACACAACGATCACCAGCGCCGCGCCCAGCGCGAGGTTCTCCTTTACGGTCGCGATGATTTTTTCCGTCAGTCCGTCGCGCGCGTAGTAC
Source organism: Acetobacter sp. DsW_063 (assembly GCF_002153745.1). GTDB lineage: Bacteria > Pseudomonadota > Alphaproteobacteria > Acetobacterales > Acetobacteraceae > Acetobacter. The sequence goes on from NZ_JOPL01000071.1 coordinate 34,096, forward strand.
GGCGCGATGCGCACGCCCGGCGGCAGGCTGCGCTGGATCGCGGGAAGCCGCCGTCGGATTTCGCCCAGCGTGGCGTTCGAACTCGCGCCCTGCTGCATCATCACGACGCCCACGACAGCTTCACCCATGCCGTCATGCGTCACCGCGCCCAGCAGGGTGCGGGGAGCGCGCGAGATTTGTCCAAGGTCGCGCAGGCGGATGACCGTTCCGTCCGGGGCGACGTGCGCCGGTATGGCGCCAAAATCCGCAAGGTCGCGGATCAGTCCGCGTCCCACGACAATCTGTTGTTCAGCGTGGCGTTCGATCCAGCCTCCGCCGCTGGCGGCGTTATTGGCCTCGACCGCGCGAAAGACGTCGCTGACGGAGACGCCATACGCGACGAGCCGTGCGTCGCTCAGGCTGACTTGCCAGGTTTCCTCCCCGCCGCCGTTGATGTTGACGTCCGCGACGCCCGAAATCAGTCGAAACTGCGGCGCGATCGTCCAGGCGGCGAAGCGGTTCAGCTCCATCAGGGAGCGATCCTTACCCTCCACGCGAAACTGCATGATCTCGCCCATGCCGGTCGAGCGGGGCCCCATGTTGATGGACAGGTTCGGTACGGTGAGAGATCCGCGTAACTGTCCGATCCGCTCGCTCACCCGCGTTCGGTCGAGATCTATGTCGGTGCCATCGGCGAACTGCACATAGACGACGGATACGCCGGAGCGTGAAATGGAGCGCAAGTCCACGAGGTCCGGCAGGCCGGTCATCGCGCTTTCGACCGGGAAGGTGATGAGTTTTTCGACTTCCTCCGTGGCGAGGCCGGGCGCCACGACCGATACCAGAACCTGCCGCGGGGAGATGTCGGGGACTGGCTCGACAGGCAACCCGGCAAGCGAGGCGACGCCGACGGCGATGATCGCGGCCAGGACGCCGAACAGCAGAAACCTGCTTTTCTGAAGGGCGTGGAGGAGGCGCATCGCGTCAGTCGTTGTCGCCGAGTTGCGCAACAGCGCCAATGGATTTCAGGGAGAAGGCGCCTTGCGTCACGATTGTCTCGTCGCCACGCAGACCGGAGCGGACGATCACGCGGCCGCCGTCTTCGAGGCCGGTGACGACGGGGACCGGGCGAAAGCGTTCCGGTGCTTCTTGCACAAAGACAAAATCCCGCCCGTCGATCTGTTGTACGGCGTCAGATGGGACAGTCACGCCGGTCTGCTGCGTCGTCGAGTGCAGTCTTGCGTCCAGCATGGCGCCCGGCCGCAAGGCACCGTCTGGATTGGCGACCTCGGCGATGACGCGCAGCAGGCCGTTCGTCGGGTCGGCCGCCTGATCGACGCTGGCGATCTTTCCGCTCCATGGCCACGCGTCGTCGCTTTCGGTCTGAGCGTCGTCTCCGTTGTTCGTTCCCTTTCCGGCGGGGCGCGCGTCGAAGCGCCCTCCCGGCGAAAGTTGCGTGGCGTTCTCGGGGGCGATCCAGGCGACGAACCAGACACGTGACAGGTCTGCGACAGTCGCTACGTCCGTTCCGGTTTCGATATCCGCGCCGGGGGCTGCGGAAATGGATTGCACCACGCCGTCGACGGGTGACAGAAGCGTCGAGCGTTCGTCCTCGTCGATGCGCTCCGTGACCGAGGTGTATTCTTCCTGAAACCGGTGGCTGATCGTGCCGACGTCGGCTTCGCGCGCCGCCAGATTGGCGTCCGCTTGCTGCAGCATTGCTGTCCTGCGCTGGAGTTCGCCTTGCGACACCGTAGCGCCCACCAGCGCGCGTCCCCGGTCGTAAGCCAGCCGCGCGTCGGTCTGCTCAGCGCGGGCCGCGGCGAGGGCGGCCTGCGCCTGCGCGCGTTGCAACTGCGCCACATGCAGGGCGTGGTCGGTGTAGTCGATAAGTCCTTCGCCGCGCTTCACCTTCTGTCCGGGGATGACGCTCACGGCCAGAACCTTGCCTGAGCCTGCCGGGCGCACATGGACGACCAGCCGGGTGTCCGGCTGGATCTGGGCCATGGCGGGCAACGTGCGTTCCAGCGTTTCGCGGGAAGGGTGACCAGTGACGACGTTCTCTGTTTTCTGGGCGGCCAGACTCATCGTCACCATGCTCGCGGCGGAGGATGTGCTGGCGATGTCCTGAGTGGTTGTGGAGGTGCTGACCGCAACAGGTTTTGCCGCCGTGGGCGCCGTTGTAACGCTCTTGGCGGGTGAAATTTTGGGTGCGGAGTCCACGGTGATGGCCGCCACGCCCGAACCTGTGGATATGGCGGTTGTGGCCATGGTTGCAGTGGGCGGGAACGTCAGGAGCATCGCGGCGACGGCTGCGGTGACGGCCTTCAGGCGCGCGCGAAGCGGGCGTTCGGCGTTGAGCGGCTTCTGAAGCGCGAGGTGCTGCATGGAGTTTAGGGGGCCTGCGATGTCCACGCGGATGCATATCATACGAACCTGACGGCGCGCTGAATGGCGGAGGAGGTCTTTACGGCCATGAGGCGCGCGTTCTCAGGGTTGACAGATCGGGCCGTGAGCGGCTTCCTCCGACGCCTCATTTTACGCGCGGTTCCGGCGCGGCTCACCTCAGACAGGACTTCAGCAATGCATCCGTATCGCACCCATAGCTGCGCCGCCCTTCGGGCAGAAGACGCTGGCGCGACCGCGCGTCTCTCGGGCTGGGTGCACAGCAAGCGCGATCATGGCGGCCTGTTGTTCATCGACCTTCGCGACCATGCGGGCATCACCCAGATCGTCATTCCAGCCGGATCTTCGGTGATGGAGGCCGCCGAGGCCGTCCGCGTCGAGAGCGTGGTCACGGTGACGGGTGAGGTCGTGCTGCGTGACGGGGCGACACGCAACCCTAACCTGCCGACGGGCGATATCGAGGTGCGTGCGAAGGAGTTCGTCGTGCAGTCCGCCGCCGCGGTGCTGCCTTTCCAGGTCGCTGGACAGGAGCACTACCCGGAAGATCTGCGTCTGAAATACCGCTACCTCGACCTTCGGCGCGACAAGGTGCGCCGCAACATGATGCTTCGCGCGCAGGTCATCGCGAGCCTTCGCCGCCGGATGGTCGAGCAGGGTTTCACCGAGTTTCAGACGCCGATCCTGACGGCGTCCTCGCCGGAAGGCGCGCGCGACTTTCTTGTGCCCGCACGCATGCACCCGGGCAAGTTCTACGCGCTTCCGCAGGCGCCGCAGCAGTTCAAGCAACTGGCGATGGTGGCCGGACTGGACCGCTATTTCCAGATCGCGCCGTGCTTCCGCGACGAGGCCGCCCGCGCCGACCGCAGCCCCGGCGAGTTCTACCAGCTCGACTTCGAGATGGCCTTCGCGACGCAGGAAGAGGTGTTCGCGACGCTGGAACCCGTCATGGAAGGCGTGTTCCGGGAGTTCGGCGGCGGTCGCGAAGTCAGCGCCGCGCCCTTCGTGCGTATTCCGTACGCCGAGGCGATGGCCGTCTATGGTTCCGACAAGCCGGACCTTCGCAATCCGTTGAAGATCAGCGATGTGACCGAGGCGTTCGCGGGTTCGGGCTTCGGCCTGTTCTCCAAGATTGCGGCGGATGGCGGCGAGATCCGCGCCATCCCGGCGCCGGGCGCGGGCGACAGGCCGCGCGGCTTCTTCGACAAGCTGAACAACTGGGCGCGTGAGAACGGCGCTGGCGGTCTTGGCTATATCGTGTTCGAAGCCGATGGTGGCAAAGGTCCGATCGCCAAGAACCTTGAAGCCGAGCGCGTCGAGGCGATCCGCGAGAAGACTGGTCTTAAGGCTGGCGACGCCGTGTTCTTTGCTGCGGGCAAGGGCGACGATGTCGCGAAATTCTCCGGTCTGGTGCGCACGCGCATCGCGACGGAGCTGGACCTGATCGAGAAGGACGCGTTCCGCTTCTGCTGGATCGTCGACTTCCCGATGTACGAGCTGAACGAGGAAACGAAGCAGATCGACTTCTCGCACAACCCGTTCTCGATGCCGCAGGGCGGGCTTGATGCGTTGAACACGCAGGATCCACTGAAGATCAAGGCGTATCAGTACGACATCGTCTGCAACGGCATCGAATTGTCGTCCGGCGCCATTCGTAACCATCTGCCGGAAGTCATGATCCGCGCGTTCGAGATCGCCGGTTATCCGGAAAGTGAGGTCGAGGCGCGTTTCGGCGGCATGCTCAACGCGTTCCGTTACGGCGCGCCGCCGCATGGCGGTTCGGCGCCGGGCGTGGATCGTATGGTCATGCTGCTGGCCGACGAGCCGAACATCCGCGAAGTGATTCTCTTCCCGCTGAACCAACAGGGCGAGGACCTGATGATGGGTGCGCCTGCGCCCGTCGAGCCCGCGCGTCTGAAGGAACTGTCGTTGGCGCTCGATCTGCCCAAGCCGAAGCCGACGGCGAAGATCGAGCCTACAAACGCCGGCTGACGCCTGGTTCATGGAGGCGGGTCGTTACGGGCGGCGATTGCGCTCGGACACGGTTTGCCCTCTTCTGGGCGCATGATTTCGCATAAAGCTCCGGGCGTATGATCATGGAACGATTCAGACCCACGTCAGGAGGTCGGAGGGTCGCGGCCGTAGCGGCGTTGGCGATCATGTGCGGCCCTGCCTCAGCTTTCGCCGCCTCTTCTTCCTCGGAGCTTGCGCAAGCGCCAACGACAGGCGGCGGGAATGCGACGCCTGCCGGTGCAATTGCGGCTCCCACCCTCACGCCCCCCGGCGCCAATGATGCGGAAATTAGCGCCGCGCCGCATCGTGCGGTCTATGATCTGACTCTCTCAGCCGTCGGTGGAGGGGACGTCGTCGCGGCGAACGGGTCGATGACTTATGCGGTGTCCGATTCGTGCGGCTTCTGGTCCACCGAACAGATGCTGAAGGTTCAGACCGTATCCAGATCCGGTGCGGCGTCGGAGCAAACCTCGGAATATTCTGCTCTGGAAAGCAAGGACGGACGGCAGTTCCAGTTCGCTACGACGCAGAAATCCGGCGACCAGACTGTGATGGTCATACGTGGCGACGCGACGCTCGACGCCGACGGCTCAGGCGTCGTGCATTACTCCGCTCCGAAAAAGAAAACCGTGACCCTGCCGAAGGGGACGCTTCTTCCAATGGCCCATACGCTGGCCATTCTCCACGCGGCGAAAGATGGCGCGCACGATCTCGCGCGTCCGCTGTTTGATGGCACCGGAGCGGACGGCGCGCAGCTAAGCTACGTGTCTATTCTTGGCTGGACTCCTTCGGACGGCCAGGCGCCGTTCCCCGCGTTGTCCGGCTTGATGACGGCGCGGGTCCGGGTCGCGTTCTACGCCGTCGATCCGGGGGCGATGCTGCCGGATTTTGAGATGGGCATGCGGTATTACGCCAATGGCGTATCCGACAGGCTGGATATGGATTTCGGCGATTTTCGAATGAAGGGCGCTTTGCGAAGCTTTCAACTGAAGCCAAAGCCGAAACGTTGCGGCGCAGGACTTCGTTAAGTCTTGTTCCCGACCATTGACCGGCGGGGAATGCATTCCCATTATTTTATGAAGTAAAGTTCACTGTTCGGCTGGCCTTGCAAGGCGGTCGCGACGCCGCCGGTTTTCGGGGCGTGAGAGGAGTGTGTAACGTATGAGCGGACAAACCGCACAGGATGTGCTGCGGCCGCGCCTTAAGGCGCTGATCGCGCAGGCTGAATCGGATGGGATCGCGCCGGACGTGACGATCGCCCTGTTGCTTAACCTGCTGGAGACGGAAGATTTAGGCGTCCCCACGCCGCCTGAGGAGGACGCGTGAGCACGGTCGACCCCTATGAAATTCTGGGCGTCGCCCGAACGGCGAGCCAGGACGATATCCGCAAGGCCTATCGCGCACTTGCGAAGAAATATCACCCTGATCTGAATCCCGGTGACAAGGCTGCGGAGGAGAAGTTCAAGTCGATCAGCCGGGCTAATGACCTGCTGTCCGACGAAAATCAGCGCGGCCGTTTCGACCGTGGCGAGATAGACGGGTCTGGGCAAGAGCGGGCTCCGCCCGGCTACGGCGCCCATGGCGGATATCGCGATTTCGCGGATGGAGCGGGCGGCTTCCGATATGGCGGAGGCGGCGGGGGGTTCTCTCAGGAAGATCTGGGTGACATTCTTGGCGGTATGTTCGGCGGCGGCCGGGGCGGCTTTGGCCGCAGGTCGGGAGGACCCGAACGCGGCGCCGACCGGTCTTACTCCCTGACCGTACCGTTTGTGGACGCTGTGCTTGGGGCGACCTCACGCATCAACCTGCCGGGCGGCGCGGAGCTTGACGTTCGCATTCCGCCGGGGATTGAGGACGGGCAGGTGCTTCGTCTGCGTGGTAAAGGCGCGCCCGGCCAGCAGGGCGGACCTGACGGAGACGCGCTGATCACCGTTACGGTGACGCCGGACGCCCGTTACACACGGGAAGGACGCGATCTGCGTCAACGGCTGCCGGTTGATCTTAAGACCGCCGTGCTCGGCGGGCCGATCATGGTTCCGACGCCGTCCGGCACGGTGCGTATGAATGTGCCCGAAGGCTCCGACACCGGGTCGGTCATGCGTCTGCGCGGACGCGGCGTCAAAGAGCATGGCGGGCACGAAGCGGGTAATCTCTACGTCGTCCTCGAAATTCACGTAGGCAAACCTGACGATGCCTTGCAGGCCTTCCTGAAGGACTGGAAGCCGGAAGGAGGCGCCGTCGGAGGGGAGGCGGCATGATTACGATCGAAGTCCTCGCCAGCCGCATTGGCCGGGTGAGCGCTGACGAGATCGAGGCATGGATCGGCCACGACTGGATCCGGGCGGAAGGCGTTCCCGGTCATTATGTGTTCAGCGAAATCGACGTTGCGCGAGCCGGATTGATCGTCGAACTCCGGGAGGATCTGGGCGTCGGTGACGACGCTCTGTCCCTAGTACTCTCGTTGCTGGACCAGCTTTATGCAACGCGCCGGGAAATGCGCCTTGTCGCAGCCGCTCTGGACGGCGCGGCGAGCGATCTCGATCCGGATGGGACCCTCGTTCCGCTGCTGCGTGAAGCCATGCTCCGGCGTCTGCCGTCTTCGCAAGAATAATACCGACCGGTCTCCGACGTCGCTGGGCGGAACTTAACAGGGGCTGGCGCGTCCCATACTGGGGCTGGCGGGAGAGGCGATGGCGTGATGGATGCGAATCTGCGACAGCGCGAAACCAAAGCCGCCGATCCGACCGTGAAGGCGTTTCTCGCTGAGTTGCGTGGTGGCGCTCGCGCTACGAACACGCTGTTTGTGGACGCCCACAGAATGTTGTTGTGTGATACTGCTTGTTCCGCAAATTTGACTGCTGTGACGGAGCGCATTGCTGCGACCGTACGTATTGCAGTGAGCACGGGCGACACTTCGGACGACAGTATGATCTCGGCTGTGGAAGCCTGTGGGGGCGGCCACTGTGCGGCTGCGCGGGTAGTTGATCCGAGGGGCGCATTTCTTGGAGTGCTGTGCTGTCTGTGGAATGAGGAGCCTGACGGCGACACCCTTGTGATCGGCAGGCAAGCGTTGACGTTGCATGCAAGGCTTTTGGGACGATTTTTGGAAACCGCGAGCCGTCTGGCCGTGGTTGAGGATGAAGCAGTGAGACGCGAGCGGTTCATCGCCGCGCTGACACACGATCTGCGAAATCCTCTTGCTGCGGTGTTGGCCGGTTTGCGGTTGCTGGAACGCAAGCCCGACCGATGGAACGATTTTGTTCCGCAGATGAGACAGTCTGTCGGCAGGATGAACAGATTGATTGACGGGGCATTCGATCTTGTCGACCTGCAACTGACCGGGGTGACGTCCTCTGACGGGACGGCCGTTGGTATGGATGAACCGGGAGCAAGCTGCGCTGACGTCGGCCGAACCGACAGTGTTGCGGTTGCACAACTCGGAGATTTGCGGGTGAGGACGCCCGAAAGTCTGACGTTTGTGTTGCGCGAGGTCGTTGAGGAGTTCAGGGCGGCCCAACCAGAGGTCATCGTCACGACCGATTTCAACCTTCTGGCGCCGGTTTACTGCGACAACGATCGGATGGCTCAGCTTTTGGCTTCTCTTCTTTCCTCTGGGCGGGCGCTGGAGTTAGCTGAGCAGACTATCGCAGTGACAGCTGTGTCCGGGCCGCAGGGATTTGAATTGGATGTGCTTGCGAACCCGGCTGTTGAGGTGCGGGATATATCCTCACATATTCAAGATCCGTTTGATGGTGGAAGCAGAAGCGATCGTTCGCTCGACCTTGGGCTTTATGTCGCCGCTATAATCGCGCGCCTGCATGGAGGAGAGATTGTGGCGGTTCGCGAGGGGGAGGCGACGCGGTTGATCTTTCGCATCGGGACAAATGCCGGACCGGGGTGCCAGGCCTCTGGCTCAACGCTTGGGATATAACGGATCGCGGGCATAAGCGCGGTATCTGTGCCGAGTGGCGGTGAGTTGGCAAAAAAGAATACGCACGCTTTTTAAATGGCTGACCTGCCTGATAGATCAGATGAAAAGCCGCACGACGCTTCGCCCATTACATAGAATATGAAATTCCGAATTCAAATCTTCTCTTTTGTAACAATGTCGCTGTAAGGCGCACCTGATCGATCATTGGGGTCGCTATACAGCCTGCATAGCCCGGCGATGTCGTGAAAAACAGGTTGTAAGCACCCCGAAAATTCACTGGATAAGTGACTGCGTAAGGTCATTTGCAGGCCACATTATATCGGGGCGCCACCATTGCAGGCTGTCACCGATCACGTGAATGACCGGTCAGAGGGATGCTTGCGTTCGTCACGTCGACGCGTTTAGTCAAAAATCGGTTTAATCGACTCCTCCGACGGTCGAACCTTCGTCACATCTGATGGCTTCAAGGCGTCAGTGTAGTGATTGCCGAAATGTGTGCGCACGTAATTCACGATAGCTGCGATTTGACTATCGGAAAGTTTGTCTGCGAACCAAGGCATTCCGCCGAACCCATTTGCGACGACGTAAGCGGGATAACTGCTCGACGCAAGTTTGGGGTTTCCACTTAATGCAGGAAAGTGAGCTGCTCCCTCTGCTCCTTTTGCGTCCGCCATATGGCATGCCTTGCATAGCGTCTGATACAGGACGCGACCGTCAGTGGTTGTCAGTTTGTTCGTTGTAATCGCATCCGCGCTGTCCGCCCATGCGGCGTTGGGAAGGCAGGCCAATGCGATCAACATTAAAGCAAGTTTGTGCATTAGCCGACTCCCGAAGCGCGTTTGTGCAGCTGCTCAATTGCGTTGATGGAGGAAAGCACGGATCCCTCCTGCCATCCACCAATGTACGAAGCGTGCTCGCCCGCAAGAACAATACGATTGTCCATAGTGCACAGGTTTTTATAGTGATCTTTGCGGCGCTGCTCGCTCCAGATTGAAGAACATCCCATAGCCCAAGGGACGCGGCTCCAGGCGACAGCGACGCCGGATGAGTATTCCTTGCGGTATTGTTTGTGAATTTTTTCGCCTGAGGCTATCGATGCTTCGATCCGCTCGGCGGGCGTCATGCCAGCAAAGCGAAACGCCTGCACGTCTTCCCACAGATAGGCTGCCAGAAGAACGGCCTTGCCATTGGAAAAGTATTTCGTGCTTGGGTAAGATATTTGTGTAATTGGAAGATCAGTGAACGAAATTCCTCCATATATCTGTTCATCTTCCTCCCAGAATCTGCGGTTAAATTCCAACCCGACTTTTATGGCTGGAGCATAAGGCACGGCGGCGATTGCTGCGCGCATCGAGCCGCTCACCTGAATGTCAAGTTGAGACAAAATGGACAGTGGGATAGTGCAAATACAGTAGTCGGCCTTTGCTACACGAGTGGCGCTTCCATGCGCGTCGTCAGTGTACGTAACGGATACGCCTGAATCATCCTGATGAATTGCGGTGACCTTGCATCGGAGATTAATGACGTTTTGCAGCTGTTTTTGAAACGCCTTTCCGATTTGATCCATGCCGCCAACAGGCTGGAACATGCTTGTCTGATGATTGAGAAGCGAGTTTACGGAAATTGCCTGCCATAACCCGGAGCTGAAAATATCTCCTCTGGAAAGCGGCGTCGATGCGACGGACGGGCCGTCCAGACCGCCGCCGGGCGGCTTTTCGTAGCCTCGACGCATCGATGTCAGATCGCTTTTCTTGTAAGCATAGGAGGCGTCAAGCATGCCGCAACTTTTTAGAGACTGCAGAATATGCTCTCGCTCATCGGCGCTGATTTCATTGTCCAGAGCGTGCTGATTTACAGATTTTGCCAAAAGCTCTGAAACATAACCAGAGTAGTCGGCGTCCACTACGCGATACCTTTGTGGTGCGCCACTGAAGGCCGTGCTCGAATGCACATAGGCGTTGTGGTTGACCTGAACAAAAGGTTCCAGTGCGACGCCCAGCGTGCGGCAGTAATGCAGGACGGCCTGGTGATGATAGGGTATCCGCCAAGGGCCAGGATTAAAGTAATTGCCTTGAGCAAAACCTACATGTTGGACGGCGCCGCCCAGTTCCTCAAAGGTGTCTCCGCCGCGAAGGGAGAAATTTCGCCCGCCGGCCCGGTTTTGATATTCAAGAATTTGAACTTTGTAGCCAGCTTTTTGTAATTCATAGGCAGCGACCATGCCTGCCAGACCAGACCCGAGGATCAGAACGCTTGTTCCCGGGCGAGCGCCAGACAATTTGGGCGGGTTGACGAAATCACTCGGCGCAGCATGACCGAGGCTCGTCATCGCCTGATAAAGGGCTCCGGCGCCAGCAACTGCTCCTATTCGCGACAGGAGTTGTCGCCGCGTGGCGGCCGTCTCGTGCTCTGGCATGAAAAGTCATCTCCCCGAAACATGCTGACAAAAAATATTATTTGCGCGCAACAGTCAATCAACCGACTCAACGTTCACATAGCCAGTCTGCCGTCGAAACTCCTCCAAAGCATCGAAGATCAATCGCCTCGACTTGAGCCAGATATCGAGGCGAGTGGCCAGTTCGGGAACGACGACGTGTGGCTTGCGCCGCTGGGAAGTTTCGATGCTGTGGAGCATTTCGCGGCGCCCCACGGGGGCAATGGAACTGCTTTTGGTCAGGTGAAATGCCGAGATCGGGTCGCGCAATCCACTAAGGATGATAAGTGGAAATTTGCTCGGCGGGTTCGTGCGGGCGCACGCGGTTTGTTGCTGATAACTGGTGTCGTGAGATTGCTTGGCACATGACGCGTCGCCTCTTGCGCCAAGCTTCTGGGGCGATATTTACGGTGGGTGGTTATCCGGTCGCACGATGCACTCCAGGTGACACTCGTTTTAGAAGCGGAACACCGGTAGTTCGATATGCTGGCTGGACGTTGCGCCATCCATTTTGAAGACGGCGGAATTCTCGGACTGCAATGTGAAAGACACGACGCGTCCATCCTCGCTGGTCTTCCATGCGTTGGCGCCATCAGGTGCGAGGGCGTAGTCAGCCTTGCCTCCCTTCCGTAGGAAGTCTGGAAGATGAACAAGCAGACGGCTTGCAGGCCCGGCCGCCCGGTTTGCGCTGACGGTGATCGCGGGCAGGCCCATCGACGCCCATGATCCTGCCGTTTGCGGAGCCGTGTAGACGACGCTGGTCTCCTGTTTCGGCGCTGCGGCGTGAGAGTGGGTTACGTTCACGGCCAGTCCGAGAGCGAGGGAGGGAAGGATGAGAGAGCGGCGCATCAAAAGCGTTCCTCGGAAAATGAGCGGTATGAACATCCGCATTTTGTTGCAGCTCTGCCCCACGTCGGAAAATTCGTCCAGTGCGGGTGATCAGATTTGCACGATATCGGAGAAATCGAATGTGGCGCCGGGCGGATTTTCTCCGATCCGAAGGTGGTTGGGCGAAAGCATCCGATGCGGCGGAACAGGCAAGTTATAGGGCGCGGGAACGCCGGTGAAAACGCGACCCGCGAGATCGAATTTCGAACCGTGGCATGGGCATGCGTAACCGCGTCGCATCGGGTCCATGGCGCCCGACGCATAAGCGGGGACGCAGCCCAGATGGGTGCAGACGCCTACGAGCACGCCATATTCGGGAGAGAGAGAGCGGTGCCAATTCGTGGCGTAGGGCGGCTGTTGCAGCGTTTGTGAGTCAGGGTCGCGCAGGCGTGCCCGTAACTCCGGCGTTTTCAGTTTCTCCAGCGCCTGCGGCGAGCGGCGCGTGATGAATATCGGGTTTGATCGCCAGACCACCGTCACCTGCTGCCCGACGGCGAGTGTGGACAGATCCACGTCGACCGGGACGCTGGCGACGCTGGAGTCAGCAGGGATGAGGCTTTCCAAAAACGGCCAGCACAGTGCTCCTGCGCCGATCGCGACGGTGGAGGCCGTCACGAGCGTCAGAAGATCTCTGCGCGGCGGGCTTTCCGGAGGGGAGGGCGCCGCGGCGCCGGGAGCGGAGCCGGTCATGTGCGCCTTGTTATCCGGTTGCCCTTGGCGGGCGCAAGCGAGGAACGTGCCTCAGTTCGCGCCGTTGGGGATGAGGTGGAATGTCCCCGGAGAGCCCTGATCGGAGAAGACCTGCCGGTCGACGCGGTCAACCTTGAGGGTGAACAGCTTCGGCAGAGACTTGTCCGGATTCGGGCATGATCCGGAATGTTTTTCCATCACGTCGATCTTCGTGCCGTCGGGCGGGCTATTGCCGTCGACGATGAACAGCAGGCAGTCCGGGCGGTCCCCGGTCATGCCGTTATGCGTGACGATGTTGCGTAAATGTCTGACCAGAGCAGAATCGTCGAACCAGCTTGTAGGCTGGAATGTATAGCTGTCGACCATGCGGTCGAGGATGCCGCTACGCGCCAGAAAGATCGCGCCGAGACTGAGGGGCACGACCATGATCAGCCTGCGGATGATATGCTGGCGCAGGGTGCGCGGTTTTTTACCGAAACCGACGCCGGGGCGGCCGCTCGTGGATTTGTCGCCCGGGCGAGGGGAGGTCTTGCGAAACGCCATTAAAAATCTTCCAGCCATTTTGACCCGTCGCGTGCGAGCAGGTCCTTCGATGAATCAGGTCCCCAGGTCCCAGCCTTGTATGTTTCCAAAGCGCGTGCGTCTTCTTTCCAGCCAGCCAGGATCGGTTCGACCCAGCGCCAGGAGGCTTGCACTTCGTCACGACGGATGAACAGGACGGGATCGCCCTGAACCGCGTCCATCAGCAGTTCTTCGTATGAATCCGGGTAACGAGTGTGGAATTGCTCGGGGTAGGAAACGTCGAGCGTCGCCTCGCGCAGACGGAATTCGTCCTTGGATGGGTCCTTGCTGGAGAGTGTCAGAGAAACGCCTTCATGGGGCTGTACACGAAGCACCAAACGGCTCGGTTTCGGCGCGTCCTGAAAGATTGGCCAGGGCTGGGGACGGAAGGTGATGACGATCTCGGTAGCCTTCTCGGCGAGGCGCTTGCCGGTTCGCAGATAAAAAGGAACGCCGAACCAGCGCGGCGTCCGCACCTCGGTCCGAATGGCGAGGAAAGTTTCGGTGGTGCTTGTATCGTCGCCAAGGTCGGTGAGGTATCCGTCCACGGCTTTTCCGTCGATCTCACCGGCGACGTATTGCGCACGTACGGTGTCCTTGGCCACGGCCTCCGGGCTCATAGGCTTCAGGGCGCGCAAAACCTTGAGTTTTTCATCGCGGAGGTCCGCCGCTGTCAGCGATGCGGGAGGCTCCATCGCGACGAGGCTGAGAACCTGCAACAGGTGGTTCTGCACCATGTCGCGCAAGGCTCCGGACGTGTCGTAATACGGGCCGCGCGCGCCGACCCCGACCGTCTCAGCAGCGGTTATCTGCACGCTCAGAATCGTGCCGGAGTTCCATGACCGTTCGAGCATGGGGTTGGCGAAACGGAGAGCCAGAACGTTCTGAACGGTCGTTTTTCCGAGATAGTGATCGATACGGAAAATCTGCTCTTCCGAGAAGTACCTGCCCACGCCGGTGTTGATCTCTTCGGCCGAAGCGAGATCGACGCCGATTGGCTTTTCCAGAACGATCCTGGTGTGGGGAGAGATCAGTTCCTTGTCCGCAAACGCGGCGGCCGTCGACACATAGAGATTCGGAGCCGTGGCGATGTAGAACACCCTTGGGCGGTCTTCATGGCCGTCGAGAAGGGATTTCAGCGTGCTCCAGTCGGCGTCCTTGTCCGCAGCGTCCAGCGATGCATATTGCACGAGCTCCAAGAACGCTTCAGCCTGCGCTGCGTCATATGAATCGCTCGGGACGAATTCCTTCAGCGCCTTGGCGCCGCGTTCACGGTATTCCTCGGAAGACAATTTCGAGCGCGCGACGCCGATGATCTGGGTGCCTTCCGGTGCCTGTCCCAAGCGGAAGCGTTGGTAGAATGCGGGAAGCAGTTTCCGCATCGTCAGGTCGCCCGTGGCGCCGACGATGACGAAGTCGAAGGGATCGGTCTGTGTCATGACGGCCTGCGCATTGCGGGGCTCATCGGTTGGCTGATCGATTTCGGACGGCTGGCCGTTGCGCGCAGATGCAACCATCAGGGGACTCCGTTCTGGGTGAAAAACGGCCGGCGACCGGGCGTTGGCGCCGGTGGCGATAGGCCTGCCGCTGTTTGACTGAACGTTGGACGTCGATTTTCAACGCCGTACGCGTCGTCGCGTTCCGATCGGAAGCGATGCGCGAGCGAGCGCCCCCCTATAATCCGATCATTCGCCTGACGCCAGCCCATCACGGCGGGTGGAGAATTAGAGCGTCTGATCCGGCGGAGCGGGGCAATTCGTCGATTGACCACGGGACGGTCGCCGGGATAATGCCGCGCGTTCGTCGTTTTGCGGCGTTCGAACAAGCCGCTGTCATGGCGCGACCGCCTTTCGGCGTAAGGGCGTCATCTTCGGCGTCGAACAACAGAGATGGAGTGATGCGGAGATGGACACCGATATGGGTTCGGGCGGCGAAGACGCAGCGGTTGGCGGAATTGCGGTAGATCGCCTTCGCAGCATCATCGAGCGGGTGGAGCGCCTTGAAGAGGAGCGCAAGGCGCTTGCCGGAGATATCAAGGACATTTTCACCGAAGCCAAGTCGGCCGGTTTCGATGTGAAGGTGATTCGTCAGATCATTCGCCTTCGTCGGCAGGAGCCCTCGGAGATCGAGGAGCAGGAGACACTGCTCGACATCTACCGTCGCGCTTTGGGTATGTGAGTGCTACCGCCGTCAGGACTTCTGACGCGCGACAAGCCCCTGTCTGTGAAACCGGCGCGCATGTGATATTGGTTAGCCGGACGTCGGCGCTGGACGGTTCAGCGATTGCCAGTATTGGCTGCCGTTCCCATCGACCAGCGTCGTCGCGTGAAGCTTTTCCTCAATCAAGCGTTTTGTCGGAGCTTTTCCCCCTCTATGTCTCCAGTTCTTCCCGAATGGCTGCCTCTCTGGGCGCAACTGCTCATTCTGGTCGTGGGCGCAGTGTTCGTGCTCGCGTTTCTGCTGATGCCGTTCGCCGTTCTCGGACTGAAGGGGCGGTTGGCCGAGATTGAGCTTCAGCTTGAGGACGTACGGAGCGATCTTCGCGTGATCGCGGCTCGCTTGTCGGGGGGGGAGGTCCCCCGTGATCGCGCGGGAGCGGTTGGCGGTGCGGTTGAATGGGCGCCGCCTGCTCATGTCGGAGGAAAGCCTGAGCCGGAATTCCGTCAGCCGGAATTTCGACCTGCGTCGCCAGCAGGCGGCTCTCTGCCGGACGCTCCTTCTGACGTCAGGCAAGCGGCGCCTGCGCCGCGACCCGATCCTGCGACGTCGGTCAACGCACTCGCCGCTGCTCAGCGTGCTGCCGCGCATGATGTGGGGAAGGTGGTTGACGCCTCGGATGTACGCCGCGACGTAAATTTCTTTCCAACCAGTCGGGCGGACGATCTGGGGAATGCCCTTCCTCGTGATAGTCAGGGCGACGGTGCCGATGGGTCTCAGGTCGTTCGCGCCACCGATGCTTACGAAGCGCGGGTGACGCTTCCGCCTGAGCCGCAGCTGCGGAGCGAAATTCGAGGTGAATTTCGAGGCGCGGCCGCTGCTGACCCGCTACGTGTCTCCAGCGGAGACAAGCGCATGCCGTGGCATGAGGAACAACCGCCGGGTGGGCCGCAGCGTGGTTTGTCCAGCGGGTCGCCGCTCGGCGGCGGAGGGGATGAGATCAAGCGTTCTGCCCCAGGTGGACGTTCGGAACCTGTTCTGCGTTGGCCGTCGCGTCGTAACGACGAGCCTGCACCTAGATAGGTCGCGCGTTGAGGCGGGCGTGATAGCGTTCTGCTGTGTGACGGCGATGGTTCTGAATTTTTGATTGCGGGCGTTGGATGCGTTCCGTTTGGGGGCATTCAGCGCTCCAGTGGAATTGTCACGGTCCCGCGCTTGTGTCTGCATAGTAGTGGAGTGCAGTCGACCCTACTCGTTGGGGGTGATGGGTTGCGACGATCCTTGATATGTGCTTTGGAATTTGATCTATATTTATATAGTTAACCTTCATTATAATATAATTATCTTTTATATTTCTGAGTATATTATATAATTACTTTATTATGAAATTTATCTTGTGAAATACTAAAAAATACCTCTGGGTAAAATTTGGATATAATTTCGGAATAAACGCAACGGATTGAATGCACATTTAGATTAAATAGAAACAAAAAGATACGATGAATTATTAATATTAACGGTAATTTTTTTTGATACAAAAGCTCTGGTCGATTACAGTCGAAATCCGATTCGATTGGGTTGTTATGAGCCAAAAAGTAAAAAGAGAGTACTAATATCTCGATTTTATGAGATTTGTATGTTCTCTGTGCGTGATATTGCATCACAGCTTTCAATATCTCACGACATACCCATATCTCAATCACACGCATGTCGTAGTCGATTTTTTTATCATGCTGGGTGGGTTTGTGGCGACTAACGCCGACGAACCGAAACTCGAAAGTGAGCGCATAACGTTTCGAGATTTTGTCCGGCATCGATTCCTGCGGTTGTTTCCGTTGATGTCGGTGGGTGTTTTCTTGGGGTCAGTATTTTTTATCCTGACGCACCATGATTTTCGTCTTCCATTGATCGCTTTTGTCTTCGCGTATGCAGTGCTCAATCTTCTTCTTATACCAAGGATTTTTGGGGATTATTATATAAAAAAGACAATGCGGTTATTTCGAATCCGCCGTTATCTACGATTATATATCAGACGACGATTACCTTCATTTGGGCTCGGTGGTTTGTCGGGTGTCGCACCCGCACCGTCGCTGCCATCGTGACGATTTCCGGCGTGCTGTTCGCGATTTCTGCATATTTTACTAATGAGTTGAACGTTGGTTGGGGTGGACCTCACGCGATATGGGGTTATCTGAGGACGTTTTACGATTTCTTCGCCGGAGTGCTTATATACCGGCTACGCAGGTATATTCCGACATCGAAGGTCATACCTTTCTTCTCGTTTTTCGTGATTATCGTTATCATATTCCCACCATTTTCGTCGATTTTATGGAAAATATTTACTTTTTATGTGATGCCGCCGTGGGCGCTCATATGCGGAGTTTCCGCTCGTGGCCAGCATATCGTGTATGGCGACAAATGGTTTGGCCGTTTGTCATATTCGAATTACGTAACGCACTGGCTGGTCTTATACGTAATTGCTCTTGTTATCCCCGACACAAACAACTTCGCCGCAGTTGGCCTCGCGGTTGTTCTATCGGTAATGGTCGCTTTCCTGACGATGAAATATTACGATATTCCAGTGTCTGCATGGGTGAACAAAAAGTTCGATCACCAGCGCAGGGAAGCGTCGATACCCTTGCTCAGTCGTTAGGACGTTGAGGCGTAACAGCGGAGCACGCGGCTCCGCACAGCCCTTTAGCTCCTCCGGATTGACCTCAGCCGAGGATCAGGTCATCGCGGTGGATGAGTTCGTCACGGCCTTGCCAGCCCAGAATTGATTCAAATTCATCAGACCGTTTCCCGGCGATCCTTCGTGCGTCCTCCGCCGAATACGAGCATAGGCCGCGGCCAATTTCTGAACCGTCCTGGCTTAGAACGCGCACAAGATCGCCACGGTTGAATTCGCCCTGAACGGCTTTAACGCCAACCGGCAGCAACGATCCGCCTTCATTCAGCGCGCGGACTGCGCCGTTGTCGATCGTCAGTTGACCGGACGGAGTCAGTCCTCCCGCGATCCAACGCTTTCGGGCGGAGCGGCTGTCCGCGCCGGGAAGGAACCATGTGCAGCGTGCACCGTCCCGTAACGCGGCCAACGGGTGTTGACGCTTGCCCAGAGCGATCGCCATGGCGCAGCCGGAGTTGGTGGCAATTCGCGCAGCTAACAGCTTGGTCCGCATACCACCTGAGGAATAACCGGGCGGGGGCGCGCCGCCCATGGCGTCGATCTCGGGGGTGATGGCGTCGATGGTTGGCAAATGACGAGCGTTCGGATCGACGCGAGGATCCGCCGTGTAGAGGCCGTCAATGTCAGACAGCAGGATGAGTTGATCTGCGTTGATCATTTGTGCGACGCGCGCGGCCAGCCGGTCGTTGTCGCCGAATCTGATTTCCGCCGTTGCTATGGTGTCGTTTTCGTTGATGACAGGTACGCAGCCCAGACCGAGCAAGGTGTCCAGCGTCGCGCGCGCGTTGAGATAACGGCGGCGATCTTCGGTATCGTCGGGGGTGAGCAACAATTGTGCGGCGGTTAGACCGCGCTCAGAGAGTACGGCGCTCCATGCCTGCGCCAGACGGATCTGGCCAACGGCTGCGGCGGCCTGTTTTTCCTGCAATCGTAACGCGGGTCGAGTTAGTCCCAGCGAATGACGGGCGAGGGCGATGGCTCCGGACGAGACGAGAACGACTTCGGTTCCAGCCGCGCGCAGAGCGGCGACATCGTCGGCGACGCTGGCGAGCCAACCGGTGCGCGGCGCGGCGCGGTCAGGATCGACGACGAGGGCGCTGCCGATCTTTACAACGACGCGTTTTGCGGCGCTGAGGCTGGGACGTCGCGCATCATCCGCCCCAGCGTCACCGGTGACGCTCATTCCGCCTCTTCGGCGTCGCGTTCTGCGCGCGCATTCTGAACGTTTGTAAACAGATCACGCAGAAGTTCGGGCACGCCCTGCCGCGAAACGCCTGAAATCACCATCACCTTTGCGCCGCTCGCGCGCTCCAGCGCCCGTTTGCGCCCGGAAATCTGTTGCGGCGTCATGGCGTCGCACTTGTTTAGCGCGATGACTTCGGGTTTTTCGGCCAGCCCGCCGCCATAAGCCTCGAGCTCGTTGCGAATGGTGCGCCACGCGTCCACCACGTCACCCGCCGCGCCATCGATCAGGTGCAGAAGCGCCGCGCAGCGTTCCACATGCCCCAGGAAGCGATCGCCGAGGCCGGTTCCTTCGTGCGCGCCTTCGATCAGGCCGGGGATGTCGGCGATCACGAACTCCTCGGTCATCGACAGGCGCACGACGCCGAGCTGGGGGTGCAGCGTGGTGAAAGGATAATCGGCGATCTTGGGGCGCGCGGCGGACGTCGCTGCAAGAAAAGTCGACTTGCCGGCGTTGGGAAGGCCGACGAGGCCAACGTCGGCGATCAGCTTGAGGCGCAGCCATACCCAACGTTCTTCGCCCGGCCATCCTTTGTCGGAGCGTCTCGGGGCGCGGTTGGTGCTGGTCTTGTAGTTCGCGTTGCCAAAACCGCCGTCGCCGCCGGTGCAGAGCGTTACGCGCTTGCCGGGTTTGTCCAGGTCGGCGAGCAGGGTCTCGCGGTCGTCGTCCATGATCTGCGTGCCGACGGGCACCTGAATGACGACTGCGGGCGCGGCTGCGCCGGTGCGGTCTGATCCGGCTCCATTGCCGCCCTTTTTCGCGCGGAAATGCTGCGTGTAGCGAAAGTCGATCAGCGTGTTGAGATTGGCGACGGCTTCGAAAATGATGTCGCCGCCACGTCCGCCGTTGCCGCCGTCGGGGCCGCCGAATTCGATGTATTTCTCGCGTCTGAACGCGGTGACGCCGTCGCCGCCATCACCGGACCGAACGTAAATCTTGGCTTGATCGAGAAACTTCATCACCGTCTTCCGGCATCTCGCCGCAAATGGCGGATGCAAAAGGGGTCGACCCATGCGGATCGACCCCTGTCACTAGTCTGGTCGCTGATCCGTATGCGGGTTTCATACCCGCATAGGACCAATCACTCTGCGGCGAGCGGAAGAGCCTCGACCGACACATGAACGCGATCGTCGCCGCGACGCGAGAAGCGCACTGCGCCGTCGACAAGGGCGAACAGAGTGTGATCGCGGCCGACGCCAACGTTGGTGCCCGGCTTCATCTTCGTGCCACGCTGGCGGACGATGATGTTTCCGGCGATAACGGCCTCTCCGCCGAACTTCTTGACGCCGAGGCGGCGGCCGGCGCTATCGCGTCCGTTACGTGACGAACCGCCTGCTTTCTTTTGTGCCATGAACTTTGCTCCTTACTGATGCTGGCTCTGCTCGATCCTCCTTGGGAGGAGATCAGGCCGCGACGATCTCGCTGATGCGCAGGACGGTGACCGGCTGGCGGTGTCCGTTCTTGCGGCGGCTGTTCTGGCGGCGGCGCTTCTTGAAGATGATGATCTTCGCAAGGCGGTCCTGAGCGATGACGGTGGCCGTCACTTTGGCGCCGGGGACAAGGGGAGCGCCGATCGTCGTGCCGGCTTCGCCGCCGACAGCGAGGACGTCTTCGAACGTCACGGTGGCGCCAGCCTCAACCTCAAGCTTCTCGACCTTGAGCACGGCGTTCGGCGTTACGCGATACTGTTTGCCGCCTGTGCGGATGACTGCGAACATAATAAACTCGTCTCTTCTCGATCAATCGACGTCTCGCGGCGTGTTGGCGCAGGCGATCGGTCCAGTCGCTTTTTCTCGTTGGCCGTGCGTCACGGCTGGCTCCGCCTTCTTTGAGCGGAGTGGGCTTTTAAGCGCTGGAGGCCGCTTTCGTCAACCGGAATCACGAGGCTGAAAAAAAGGGTCTTGTCTCCAATCACGCAGACGCATATGTAAGCGCCACCGCGTCGCCGGAAGCGACGGAGAGGTGCCAGAGTGGTCGATTGGGGCGGTCTCGAAAACCGTTGTGCCTTATGGGTACCGTGGGTTCGAATCCCACCTTCTCCGCCAAATTTACTTAAATCGCTAAAATAGAGCGTTCATACCGCTCCTTCGGGTCGATTCCGGGCGTTCAGTCGCGGCTTCGTCGCCGTGGCGACAAGTCGTCCTGTGCGCCTACTGCGAGTGGACAAAATCCGGCGCCTCGCTCTCCATTAAACTGACAAACCTCAACACGGCGGGAGGCAGCGCTGTCCGCCCAGTTGTGAGGCCAAGCTTCCTTTGCATGGTAAGCATTTCGATCGGCAGCTCTTTCAGATAGGGCGCCTGTAGCTGCCGGGCCAGAATATGGCGGGAGACAAAGCAGACCAATCCGCTGTGAGCGATCATTGGCAACAATAATGGCGTCGCGTTGACCTCCATGCGCGCTTTAGGGGGCGGCAGTCCGTAAGTCTTAAATCGTTCGTCCAGCCACACGCGGCTGGCCACCTGCTGTACCGGCAATACCCATTGCTCGTTTGCGAGATCTGCAATGCTGACATTTTTGCGTCGAAAAAGGCGGTGCGTCTGGGTGGCGGCGATTACGACCGTGTCTGTAAGCAGCGGGTGGCTGCTGAATTCTTCGTCTGCGTCTGTTACGAGTCCGAGGATAGCGTCGATGTTCCCGTGCCGCAGCTCATCACGCAGGATGTAATTCATGCCGACTGTAATCGTCACTTTTACGTTCGGCATATTGCGAGTGAGAATTTCGCAAACTGCAGGCAGCATTAATTCCGACATGACGGGGCCACAGCCAATCCTGAGAACGCCTGCGCCGCCTGCCGCGAATTCCTGAATTTCGCGCAATGCGTTGGTGGCCATTAGATTGAGCCGACGCGCTTGCTGTAGAAGCGCGTCCCCAACGGCGGTCAGTCTTATGCCCCGTCCTTCACGCTCGAAGAGCCGCGCTCCGACGGCGCTCTCGAGCCGCCTGACGCATTTGCTAAGCGCCGGCTGGCTGAGGTGCAATTGTTCGGCTGCGAGGCGCAGATGCCCCAGCTCCGCGATTACCTCAAAGTAGCGCAAGTCTCGGGAGTCGACGTTCATCTTATAACTCTGGGTAATTGATTGCAGAAAATTATTGAATAGATGTTTTGTAAACGTGGCGCCTATCCTGCGCCAGCTTTTCGATGAAATGCAGTGCAGGGGCCCATGGACATTTTACCATCTCTTGACCAGCAAGCTGGCTGGCCGCCCGGCTGGCGCATCCTCCCTAATGGGGCGCCGATTGCGGACGAGGTTATCGATGCGTGGCGTACAATCCCGGTCGCGGTGGCGGGAGATTGCATGGGACGGAGCATAGGTGCGACCGGTCTGCGACAGTACCATCCTGATCTTGCAACGGTGATGTGTGGGCGCGCTATCACTGTCCGCACCCGTCCGGGCGATAATCTCGTGATTCATAAAGCCATGCTTATGGCGAGTCCGGGCGACGTTATCGTGATTGACGCAGGCGGGTCAGTGGAGCAGGCGATTGTCGGCGGCTTGATGCGTACTACTGCGATCGCACGTAAACTCGGCGGGTTCATCGTGGATGGCGCAGTTCGTGATCTACTCGAATGGCAAGAAGGGGGCATGCCGTGTTTCGCGCGCGGTCATACCCATCGCGGGCCCAGCAAGGATGGCCCGGGCGCGGTCAACATCCCGATCAGTTGTGGGGGACTGGTGGTGCAGCCGGGTGATCTGATTTTGGGCGATGCTGACGGAATTCTCGCAATCCCAGCGGATGAACTGTTTGGCTTGATGC
This sequence comes from Acetobacter sp. DsW_063, assembly GCF_002153745.1. Classification (GTDB taxonomy): domain Bacteria; phylum Pseudomonadota; class Alphaproteobacteria; order Acetobacterales; family Acetobacteraceae; genus Acetobacter. The sequence goes on from NZ_JOPL01000071.1 coordinate 56,840, forward strand.
CCAAGGTGCAGGCCCATCTTGAGCGGGAGGCCGCCATTCGTGAGACAAATGCTAGAGAAGGCGGAAATGCCGATCGCATCAATGCGTTGCTGCGTAGTAAGGGCCTGACTATATGATACGCGCGTAAATTAGTCATTATAAATAAAAAATAAAAGATAAAAAATGCTAAAAAATAAAGTACATATCGAAGAATCATCACTTGAAACGATGCCTTTCTGGCGGCGCGTGGCGAACTTTCGGGTCGTCATCATGCCACTTTCAGTTTTTTTAATCGCCGCTGTATGCGTGGTTGTTTTCATCATCCGGGGCGCGATATCCAGCGATCTGTGTATTATGGCGGTTGTACTGGCCGTGTGCTCCTATCCCCTCGCGGAGATCGGGCATCGTGTTCCCGGCTTGCGATCTATCGGGGGAGCGGTGATCCTGAACACTTTCCTTCCGTCCGCGATGGTGTTTTACGGTCTTCTCCCGCACGCGCTCGAAAAGGCGATCGGCGTTTTCTACAAACAGAGCAATTTTCTTTATCTTTTCGTTACGGCAGTGGTTGTTGGCAGCATCTTCGCGATGGACCGAAAGACTCTGCTGGCGAACATGTTGAAGATACTGACCCCGCTTGCCATCGCTTCTGTCGCGGCTGGTGCAGTTGGCATGATCGTGGGGCTGGCGTTTGGGATGGACGCACGGCACGTGTTGTTTTTTATCCTTGTGCCAACCATGGCCGGGGGCGTTGGCGAGGGAGCGGTGCCGCTTGCCATCGGATATGCGGCTATAACGCATGGGTCTGAAAGCGACATAATAGGAGGGCTGCTTCCAATCGTCGCCATGGCCAATATCTGCGCAGTCGTAATAGCCGGCCTGTTGAATTCTATCGGTGAAAAAAAACCCGCTCTTTCGGGAAATGGACAACTTCTTGTCGCAAATTTTGAAAGTCGGGTTCTGGATCCGGAGCGTCGTGCTGTATTGCTCTCTGATCCGGCGAGCGTCGCGACGGCTGGTTTGGCCCTTGTCACTCTGTATGCGGTATCATCCGCTCTTGATCACGTCCTCAAGTTCCCTGCACCTTTGATCATGCTCTTTCTCGCCGTCGTTCTTAAAGTTACGAAGCTGATACCCAGCGGCATGGAGCAAGGCGCTCACTGGGTTTATCGTTTTTTTGCAACCGCCTGCACTTATCCGTTGATGTTTTGTATCGGCGTAGTGCTGACGCCCTGGAAACCGCTTGTGGCGGCAGTTTCGCCGGCCATCTGCACCACGGTCGCATGCACCGTTGTTACTTTGGCGGGAGCGGGTTTTGCGATGGCACGGTACTTTCGGATGTACCCGATCGAAGCTTCCATGATCATGACGTGTCACGCCAGTTCTGGAGGAGCAGGCGACGTCGCCATTCTGAGCGCAGGGCAGAGGCTGTCCTTGATGGCCAGCGCGCAGGTGTCTACAAAAATTGGCGGATTTGTTACTGTTACCGCGGCGCTTTTGGTTTTTTCCTGGTTAAATTGACCTTCTTTACAATGTTTTACGCGAAGCGCGACTCACCGCTGTGAGCTGCGCTTCGGTATGATGGTTTCGAAGACAGTTGTGGTAGGTGGCGGAGCGCATGCGCGAGCGCGGCTTCAATAATCTTCCGGAGCTTTTTCATCTACCGTAATCTAAGCGGAAAAGCGTTGAAGAATTCGCGTCAGGGCAGGCGCAGATAGCCACGATTCACGGTGGAGGTCAGATGATCTCCCGGGGTGCGTACACCATTGAGTAGGTTGAACGTATCCGATTGGGGGCCGGCGATCCGGGCGAACGGGCTTTGTGCTGCCCTATCTCTTTTGTTTGATGCCGCCGGCTAGGTGCAGTAGTTCAGTTCACTCGTTTTTCCACGACCAATCGCCGAGAAGCGGGATTTTCATTGGATCTCGTTGTGTCATGAGGCTGGATATTCGATGATGATACATCGGCATATCGCCGAGGATAACCGAGCAGGGAACATACTTGGTTAGTTTCATCGTAGCCTGACGCCTGATCGTCTTTTTCCACACATTCGCGACCTCGCTTTTGCAAGAGCGCTTATGACGTAAAGTTGGTGGACCGTGAGAGGGCGTCCCACTCGGTCATCTCATCTTTCATGTTTTCGAGTTTTCTTTCCACAAGCGACAGGGCGTCTTCTCCAAGGAAGAGGCGCGTCGGAGGATTAGGCGCTTCTACCAACGTCAACAAAGCCTCTGCCGCCTTCGCCGGATCTCCGGGCTGGCGTCCGCTTTTGGCAATACGTGCGGAGCGCAAAGGGTCCATGACATCGTCATAATCCGCGATGCTTCGGGCGGCTCGATCCATGGAGCGTCCTGCCCAGTCGGTGCGGAACTGACCGGGCGCCAGCGCCGTCACTTTTATGCCCAGACCAGCGACTTCCTTGCTCAACGCTTCGGAAACGCCTTCAAGGGCGAACTTGCTGCCGCAGTAAAAACTCAGCCCCGGCATGGTGATGAAACCGCCCATCGAGGTCACGTTGACGATGTGCCCCTTGCGTCGGGAGCGCATGCCGGGCAACACCGCCTTGATCATGGCGATGGGTCCAAACACGTTTGCGGCGAACTGGCGTTGCACGTCATCCATCGACGATTCTTCCAGCGCGCCTTCCTGTCCATACCCGGCGTTGTTAACAAGCACGTCGATTGGACCCGCCTTACGTTCCGCATCAGCCACAGCCTGCGGAATGGCGTCGAAGCGCGTCACGTCCAGCACAAGAGGATAAGCGCGATCGGGGGCGAGAGCGGAAAACGCTTCGGCGTCCCCATCCTTGCGCACGGTCCCTATAACCTGATGTCCGGCCCGAAGAGCCGCTTCAGCGAACGCTCTGCCAAGGCCGGAACTGACGCCCGTGATGAGAAAAGTTCTGGCGGTGGTTGCTGTCACGATCTAACTCCATATGGAGACAAAACTATATCATGATATAAGTATGAACCATGGCAGGTAGCAAGACCCAAAGCGTGTCCGGCAGCAAGCGGGCGGATGCGAAACGGCAACACGTGCTTGACGCAGCTGAAGGCCTGCTTCGGGACGGCAAAGCTGATTTCTCGATGCGTGATCTTGCGTCCCGCGCAGAGGTCAGTTTCGCCACGCCGTTCAACCAATTCGGCAGTAAAGCGGCGATTATGCATGCTCTTTCCGCGAGAAGGATCGCCGCGATGCGGACGCTGCTCGCCGAAGCGCCCGTAGATATGAGCGCGGATGAGCGCGTTTTGCTGGCCGTCGACACGGCGGTTGCTGTCATGCTGGAATCCCCGGCCGTCAATCGGACCGTCATGGGATGGCTCGGTGCGGCCGGGCCGGCAGCCGGAGATGTGTGGGTACAGTCAGCGACGCTCTGGAAGCAGGCGCTTGGCGCCGGCGCCGGACTGTCGATAACAGGCCAGCCAGAGGCGTTGAGTCGGCTTGCTGGTCATCTTGCTTTCGGGTTTCGCGGCGTGTTGTCCTTCTGGACTGCTGGCGAAATGTCTGACGACATGTTGAGGTTGCACGCGCGGGAGACAGCCGAAGCCTTGTTGAAAGGATTGCATTGATCGTTCTGCGCTGAACGTGAGCTTTTTGAGACCTGCTGCGTGGGTAACGCGATGCCATGTAGCTGCGGCATCTAAGGCGTCTCTGTTGCGTATCTCAGCGTAGTGTCCGGCAGAGTGTGGTGACCTACCTGAGCATGGTCGCGTTTGAGAGGGTTGAATTTATTTATTATTGGACAAAAAACTTTCATGTTAAAAACAGGAGGAGAGCGAATCGTCGGCCTTTTGTGATAGGCGTCACGACGTGCATGAGAGAGCAGGAAAATGCGATCGCTCCCGTTGCGGGTGGGCGGTACAGTGTGCCCGTGTATTCCGGAAATCCGATATATCCACCTTCATATTCGTCGTTTAAATTTATAGAGATTGCAAATTTTCTGTCACGTGTATGCGTCAGCGTGTTATCTCGGTGAGGATCGAAACGACCACCAGTGGCGGCATCGTAGCACGCGACGACCAGCCTTTCGATTCCGTGCATATCGAACTGATAGGCGCGCTTTAGTTCCGGCGCCACGCGCGCGGCCAGACGTTTGGTGACCAGGTTGCGAAGACGTTCGGGAATCTCTGAATCAGTGCGGCTCTTGCGGGTGTTGTCATAGTCGTGCGTCGCTTGTCCGCCTATTTCTGTTTGTGCGGGGGAGGCGTAGCGATCGCCCAGAAGGTGAGCTTCGATCAACTCCTGACACAGGGAAGGTTCAATCACGCTTTCCATAAGCAACGCCGGGGGCGGCGTCTGGCGGTTGTAATGTGACATATCTGGCGGCAGGTATCGAGCCAGTTCCACCATCGTGCGTGCGCCGGCCATATCGTCCGAGAGTGCCTGGGCGTAGAGCAACTTCAGGCGCGGGTTGGCGACGAACCACAGGCTGTTTGACCGTTTTTTCGAAACGCCGAAAGCATGGTGCAGGGCAAGATCGTCATCCAGAAGAACTCGCACGGCGTCCCCTGACGCACGAAGTTTAGCGTTGAGTGTGTCGTTTCCGCTGGGCAGCACAACGAAGAGCAGGCGGGCGACGCCGTCTAACTGCACAGACAATGTCCTGACCGCGTCTATCAGGGCGTTGTCGTCTGCAGTCGTCGTCTGCCCTTGCAATCTGGGAAAACAGAAAAATGAAAAGCGACCGCCTGAGGCTTCTATACGAAATGGCGCTCCTGTGTGCGCGCATAACGGAGCGAGCCAGGGCAGGGGATCTCCCTTTTGCAAAGTGTTCATCCGACCGAACGCCTCCCCGAGCGTGACGCTATCGTTTGCGTAATACGCGCTGTTACGTTGTCTCTTGATATCATGTTGAGAGCAAGATGAGTTGGAAAATAGGTATTTTGATCAAGGAATAAGTGCGCAATGAATCGCGATTATTCCTTGTTTCAAAATGAATTCAAATGATGGAATGCCGCTTGAAGTCGGTAACTGCCAGCGTCGTCTATGAAGACGTTTTGCATGTCGCCATGAGTTTCTGGCGCAACCAGCGATGGCCCGGGTCGCTGTCGAGGCGCGGATGCCACATGGCGCTAATCGCAAGTTCCGGCGTTGATACGGGGAGTTCGAACTGCTGCAGGCTGTTAGCCCTGTTGGTCTGTGTGTCGAGGCTCGAACTCGGCACGAGTGCAATCAGGTCGGAGTTGCGCGCGATGTTCAACGCATCGAGAAAGCTTGGTACGATCGCTACGACCTCGCGACGTAGGCCTAAATCCCGGAGAGCGTCGTCCACCGGACCTTTCGATGCGCCTCGGCGTGAAGCGACGACGTGCCTGCATGCGGCGTATAGCTGCGGCGTAACCGGTTTTCCGAGCAGTGGGTGATTCTTGCATGCAACGCCAATGAAGCGATCGCGGAAGATAAGTTGACTCTTCATTTCCGGAGCGGACGCGCCCGTCGTTCCGATTTCGAGATCGATCGTTCCGTCGCGCAAGGGTGTTGCGTTCTTGTCGGGCTTGGGAACGAAGCAGAGGCGAACAAGGGGGGCGGCTTTGGCAATTTCCGCGACGAGCGCGGGGGCGAACAATGTGACGAACCCTTCGTTGGCGCGGATCCTGAACGTGCGGTTCAGTAACGCTGGCTCCACGTGGCCCAGAGCGGGCGTAAGCACTGTGCGCGTTTCCTGCGCTAGAATGTGGACGCGTTCCGCCAATTGCTCCGCATAGGGTGTCGTCACGAGCGAACGCCCTGCCTGCACCAGCAGGGCGTCGCCCGTGGCGACGCGCAGGCGCGCCAGTGTCCGACTTGTCGCTGATGGACTCAGGCCGAGGCGTCTGGCCGCAGCCGTGACGCTGCGTTCGGTCAACAAAACGTCGAGGGCGTGAAGCAGGTTCAGATCAATGGTCTTTGTCATGGGTGAAGGATAAGCGCGCCAGCCGGATCGGCATAGCGTTCCATGCAATCATAGTTTGCATCTCGTGCGTCTGGCGCTTGCCATGAAGAGGTCCACATTGGGGTGGCAGGACAGAAGGAAGCTCGACATGACAACGGCACGCGGCGATCGACCTGGAACTCTTCTTTTGATCGGCGCCTCACGCGGCCTTGGTTTGGCTATGGCGTCCGAATTCGCAGCTAGAGGCTGGAGTATTGTCGGAACTGTGCGCGGAGACGGAATTACAGGATTGCACGACCTCGCTGACCGGTACCCCACTCAGGTGACGATAGAAGCCCTCGATATTACCGACCCCGCCCAGATATCATCTTTAAGCCGCAGGCTTTCGGGGCAGGTCTTCGACATGCTGTTCGTCAACTCTGGCACATCCAACCGCAATCAGGCTGAGACAATCGCAGAAGTCTCGACGGACGAATTCGTGCGCGTCATGCTTACCAACACGCTTGGCGTCATGCGCGTGATCGAGGGGCTTCAGGATCTGGTGCGTCCCGCTGGATTGATTGGAGTCATGTCGTCGGGGCAGGGAAGTATTTCTAATAATGTAAAAGGTGGTCGAGAGATTTATCGAGGAAGCAAAGCAGCGTTAAATCAGTGTATGCGCAGCTACGCCGCCCGGCATGCTTCCGGCCAGCGCGCACTTGTGCTGATGGCGCCGGGTTGGATACGCACCGAACTTGGAGGTCCGGAAGCGCCTTTTGGTATCGAGGAAACTGTTCCGAAATTGGTTGATACGTTAATCGGACAGCTGGGTGAGCCGGGTTTGCGCTTCATTGATCGTAATGGAAAGGGCGTGCCGTGGTGAGCGCGTGTCGTGGCTTGTGCAAACATGATGTAATATGAAGCGAAATGCTTTTAAAAAACAATTTCAAATTCAAGATAATTTGAAATTGTTTTTAAAGGCGAGATTGTGAATCATTGCTACCCGCAAATGACGATCAGGAGATCGTCTCTGAAGATATTCTGCAAGAAAAGCGTGAGCGATCCTGCAGTCTGTTCGATATGGCGATGAAACTGACTGGTGAGAATTAGGCTCAGGACTCATTCTTTGAGATAGAAGATGAAGGATGCGGCG
>NZ_JOPL01000072.1 GCF_002153745.1 Acetobacter sp. DsW_063
CCCGTTCCAGAAGCAGGAAGAAAACATCACAGATCAGGTAGGAGTACAGGCGGCATAAGCGTCCCGCTTAACTGACGACACGCCCTAGGTTCTGTCTGCATTCAACGTAGCCAGATCATGGCGCATGCGAGGTGGACGAACCCCATGAATGCAGGGAGAGTTTTCTCGCATCGCAAGGCAATCCTGCGGAAGCGTTTGAGTTTGTTGAAGAAGCATTCGATCTGATGGCGTTCGTTGTAGAGGCTCCAGTTGATCGGAGGCATGATGGCGCGGCTGGGGTTGGCTTTGATTTGTGCGATTGCCCCGAGGTCATCAGCTATGAAAATGCGTAGTGGGTCAGCGTCGTAAGCGGCATCGGCAATGACATGGCCCACACCCAGCAAGCCGGACAGGAGCGCCTCGGCCTGTGGCCGGTCGCCCCATTGCCCCGGTGTCGGATGAAGCCGGAGCGGTAGGCCGATCGCATCGACGACTGCATGCAGTTTGGTCGTCAACCCACCACGTGAACGACCGATGGCGGCAGTTTCAGCCCCCCTTTTGCGCCGGCCGCATCGGCATGGACTTTCGAAATGGTGCTGTCGATCAGGACGTATTCGAAGTCCGGAGTGTCGGCCAGGGCATGCAAAAGCCTTTCCCAGACACCAGAGTGTGACCAGCGTCGAAAACGAGCATGGACAGCGGTCCATTTACCGAACACCTCTGGCAGGTCACGCCAGCGCGCCGCATTGCTGGCCATCCACAAGATCGCATCCACGAACAACCGGTTGTCGACTCCACTCCGCCCAGGCGTTCCGATCCGGCCGGGAAGATGGCCTTCGATCCGGTTCCATTGCTCGTCTGTCAGTGTTCGTCTGCTCAAGGCTCGTCCTCCCTCGACAGCCTTGAATCAGAACTTCAACCCAAAGAAAATCCGTGAATGCAGACAGAACCTAGAGAATGCCGCCCGAAATCGGCACATTGACTCCGGTCAGGTAACTGGAATCGTCGCTCATAAGGAAAGAGACAACACCGGGAATCTCGGTGATATCACCGTAGCGCCGCATCGGTACGCTTCCGATCATCTGCCTGGCCACCGCTTCAGGGTCCGAGGAAAAATATTGCGTTCTGGCCTTGGCCTGAAGTTCAACCTGACGATCCCACATATAACCTGGCCCCATGAAAGCGGGACTGATCGCATTCACCCGAATATTGTAGGGAGCAAGGTCCTTGGACGCGACTTGGGTCAATCCGACGACCGCAAACTTCGAAGTCCCATAGGCCGCCATATTCGGTGGCCCCTGAACACCAGCCATACTGGCGGTATTCACGATACGACCGTACCGCTGACTGACCATGCGCCTCGAAACCGCTCTGAGCATATAGAAGGCACCGAAAGTATTGATCCTCAAGACGGATTCGAAGTCATCTTCAGGATATTCATGGATAGGCTTGAAAGCCCCCTGAAAGCCGGCATTATTGAAAAGGAGATCCACTGTTCCGAAGTCGCTGGCAATCCGGTCGACAGCTTCAGCGACCGCGTGGCGGTCGGCGACATTGCACTCATAGACCTCGGTCCGCGCACCAGTTAGGGCGCACGCCTTTTGAGCCTCCGAAAGCTTCTCGCCACTAATATCGACCAGAGCGAGGGCCGCGCCCTCCTGCCCCAAGCGCAAAGCGGTCGCCAAACCGATATTGCCACCCGCACCGGTGATCAGCGCCGTTCTGCCGGAAAACCGTCGTCCGTTCTCTGCCATTTTCGTCTCCTACCAACAATATATGACGATCTTGCCTAAAGATTAGAGCAAGGATCGCCGTTAAAAGTTTTGTCATGAACTGTGCGGGGAGATCGATTATGTCAACCTCCGGCTTTCATTCGGAAACGATGACGGAAAGGTCATTAATCGATAATGGCTCTGCGTGCACGTCGCATCACCCACAGAACAATAAGGGCGATGACAGTAAGCACCGCCACCATCACGCCAGAGACCAGATATGGCAGGTTTCTGACAAGACCGGGCAACGGGCCGCCATTGCGGGCAGTCAGCACGTAGTCTGCGGTTACGTGGTGGTCGCCGCTCCCAAATGTCTCCGTCAGATAATTGACGAGGTTGGCAACATCCCTGTCGCTCAGGCGCTGGACGTCGGAATCGGGACCAAACCCAGGCATCAGCACATGCTGCCCGTTTGCATCACGATCCACACCATGCACGATCGCCATGATCAGGTTGTCCGGATTGGGTGCCCCCACCACGGCATTGGAAAACAGCGATGGCGTGAAATGATCGGCAGCACCGGCGCCGTCAAGACCGTGGCAGGCAGCGCAATTATTCACGTAAATGCGCTTGCCATCCATCGGAAATAACGCATCCTCCCGATCCAACTTCGGCTTCTGGATGTCGAGGATAGACTGAGCACTGCCGTAGCGATCGCGTGCACGATCCCCAGGACTGTTTTCTATCGCGGGAACCTGCTTGATATAGACAGCGATCGCATGCAGGTCATCGTCGCTGAGCTTGCTCAGGCTATGCTCAATAGCCTCTCCCATCATACCCGCTGCCTGCGAGCGTCCCGGCACGGAGCCGCTGCGCAGATACTGCACCAGGTCGCCCTCACTCCAGTCGCCTATACCACTCCTGACGCTGGATGTAATGTTTGGAGCATACCACCCTGCCAATGTTGCGCCGCCGAGATATTCGCTGCCCCGTTCGGCCAGCAGGAAGTTACGGGGCGTGTGGCAGGTGCCGCAATGTTCAAGCGCGTCGGCAAGATAACGCCCCCGCTCGATCTGCGACATATGCTGGGCATCCAGCGTCTTCGGCGACGGGCCACCGAACAACAGATTCCATCCGATCATCATTGCACGGATATTGAACGGGAAATTCAGCCCGGTTTTCGGGTTCGTCTGCGTAACCGGCTGCACTCCATGCATGAAATACTCATACATAGCGTGGATATCCGCATCGGTGATGGCGGAATAGGACGGGTATGGCATTGCGGGATAAAGGTGAGCACCGTCCTTGCGGATACCCTGCCGAAGCGCCTTGGCAAAGTCGCTCTCAGTATATTCACCGATTCCCGTGGTCTTGTCGGGCGTGATGTTGGAGGAGACGATGCCCCCCATCGGCGACGAAATGACGAGGCCGCCAGCAAAGGCTTTGCCTCCTGGAGCCGTATGACAGGCTACGCAGTCACCGGCAGTGGCCAGATCGGCGCCTCGCTTGAGGATCGCACTATCCCGATCCTGCGCAACAGCCGCCCCAACCCCCACAAGTCCAGCGACCGCCACGGCGGCATGGACGACCGTACGGCAAGAGAGAAATTTAGGCATGGAGCATCTCTCTCTTGAGCGAGTCAGCAACACGAAGGGCCAAAGCCGCGATGGTCAGCGTGATATTGCCAGTGCCCACGGAGGAAAAGACCGCCGAGCTGGCTACGAACAGGTTCTCATGATCATGCGTGCGGCACTCATGGTCCACCACGGAATTCGTCGGATCCTTTCCCATGATCGTACTTCCGGACGGGTGGCATTGCGGAAAATATCCCGGCGTCCACTGCGGGTCAGTTCCATGCATAAGGACCATCAATTCTTTGAATAGCTCCTTCGTGTGGTCGCAGCTTTTCACGGTGTAATCGGGGAGCTTGTAATAAACCTCGGGATGCGGGATGCCGAGGACGTCCTTGTGTGTCTTGCTGAGCGTCAAGCGATTGTTGGGATCGGCGATCCCCTCGTTATGGCTGAACAACCGGACGGCGTGGGCCGATCCATAGCGGATCTGCTCTTCCAGTTCCTTTCCGACATAGCCTTTGGCAATCGCGAGACCCGTCGCGAAATCTACCTGATTGTCATCGACCATGTGGACGAGATAAGCGCCACGCTCGCTCCGCCACGGCCCATCTCGGAATGTGTCGATGATGCTGGTCAGCAGCGGGCCACGTCCTGGCCAAAGTGAATCATCCCCGCTCATGAAGGCAAGCTGCACGCCGGTGTGATCCATCATGTTCCGGCCGACCTGGTCGGAACTGTTGGCGATGCCCCGGGGATTCTTCTCATCAGCGGAGAGCAGAAGCAGCTTGGCGCTCTCTATGCAATGTGCCGCGACAACGAAATACTTTCCCGTCACGCGATAAGAGTTCTTGTCCGGGTCATAATAATGAACCGCGGTGACCTTCTTGTTGCTGCTGTCGGTTTCCAGACGATAAACGACGGCATCCGGTATGATGCGTGCGCCGGCAGCTTCGGCATGATTGACAGAATGGATGCCATTATACATCGCTCCGATCGGGCAGAGCGGCATGCAATTGTTGTTGCCTTCACAAGTCGGGCGCTTGTCATAAGGCCGCGTATTGCGCGCCTGAGGCTCGTGAACCACCCGGTAAGGTGTCTTCTCATGGATGAGCTTGCGGAACTGCTCGGCCGCATAAGAAAGTGGCACCTCTTTCATCGGGTAATCGTGAGAGCGGGGCGACCCCAGATCGTCGACGTCCATGTTGGGCCCGGCGACGCCCATCATGACCTCGGCCTGATAATAGAACGGCTCCAGATCATTATAGGAAATGGCCCAGTCGCGGCCGACCCCGTAACGGGACTGGATTTCGAAGTCCGAGGGAAGATAACGCCATGCACAGCCCGCCCAGTGCCAGGTCGTACCACCCAGGACACGAAGGTAGCCTTGCTGGTAGGCCGCACCGTCGGGGCCAGTCGTGTGCAGGTACCCGTTCGGCGATCCCTGATCGGGCGGATGCATGGCCCAGGGAACCGGCGGATAGGGAAGCTGATAGGCGCCCTTGTTCTCGGAAGCGCGGAAATTTTCCAGGATATGCTGCCGGTCGATGCGTGGACCAGCCTCCAATACGATAACCGACAAGCCGGCTCTTGCCAGCACATTGGCAATACTAGCGCCTGCGACGCCGGAACCGACAATCACGACGTCGGCCGACAGGCTATTTGACGAATTCATTGACACTCGACTCACACTTACTGAGATTCTGCGACATATTCGGAAGGCGAAAGTGCCGGCTGCCCTTGCGGTTGTCCGACAACAGGCGGTCGCTCCGTCCAGTAGAATGGCTTCGCGGTCGCATAGGTCTTTGAAAAAACGGCATCCTGAGTCAGGGCAAACATGATGGCGGCCCGATAGACAACCACGGTTTGTCCGACAACACCGCGATACCATCCATGCATCAGATCATGGATCGTATCCTTAAGCACCGGGTTGGATTGCTCCGCCGCATGCGCGAACTCGGAAGCCGACGCAAAATGTCCCGCTTTGAGCAGATCATAGAGCTGCCCGATTTCGCGGCGGCGAGCGATGTTTGCGTCGAGCAATGTATCGTATAGTGCGCGCCCCATCAGCGGGTGAAGCGTATCTCGATCCGTCAGACGGAGAGACACCGTCATGAAGCGCTGCAACTCTTCCGGTTCTGGCACGAAGAGAGTGCTGCTCTCGGCGGGTAGCGGCAGCGATGCTGCCGCCAGGAAACTTGCGCCTGCGGCAAGCAACGTACGCCGATGGAATTGTTTCTGCCCGCTACTGACGTTGCCGGACAGGATCGCTTGACCGTTACACACTTGAGTAATAAGCCTCCGTATAAATTCCGCCTATCGCCATCTCATGCGCCATTATTTATCGACAACAAAAACGCGATAAGAGCGACAACCTATTTGAACAAGATCACGCCGTAGGCTGATATTCTGCGCCCCGAGAAGATAGCGGAACTAATGATTGCGCCTTTGAAATCTCCGAATCAGCTCTCAATGACTAAGCCGTTGCCATAGCTATAGTAAGCGGGGGTAGTAAACTCCGTTTTTGACCTCACGCATACGTGAGCGAAGGAAGGGATATGCATATTCGCTAGCGTGTTATCAGCGCCAGCCTGTCGATAGCAGTTGCGTTTTCCACTAGTCGACCGACAGGGCAGCCGCGTCGATAAAGCCATGAAATTAAAGTGTAAAATTCGTCACATTAACGAGCCCCACGATGGGTCCGCAGGTCTGAGCCCACAGCATCTGCAGCAGTGGTCGGGACGCACACTCTTGCAAGAGAGTATTATAAAAATAAAATTTTCCGACTAGATTATCATCGGCGGAAGGGGGATTGATCTGCGGCAGAGAAGCGCCTCCGGCCACACACGGTAGGCTTTTATTCGTGGATATGTTTCGAAAACCGATCTTTTTCTGATTTACAAGGGAGTATCATTTATGTGCGAATAACTGCCGAGAGTTTCGTGCGCCTGACTCTTTTTCAGCCGAAGTGACGCCCTCTGGGTCGTTTGGCTCAATCCCGGCGGTCGGCGGAACATTGAAGGTAAGTTTTCCACATCCCCAGTGAGCTAGTAGCGAACCTCAGAGCACCTCGTCATGCCGCAGAACGGACGCACAATCGACGGGCGATCGCCCCCTGTTTTCGAAGTCGTGACCGCTGCTCCCGCGACCAGTTTCGTCGTCCATCGACACGACTATCCGGCCGAATGTGCCCGGTGGAATTACCATCCAGAATATGAGCTTCATCTTATTACCGCCAGCCAAGGCTTCTATATGGTCGGAGATTTTGTTGGCACATTCAAGCCCGGAAGCCTGGTCCTGACCGGGCCGAACGTGCCGCACAACTGGTTTAGCGACATCAAATCCGATGAAATCGTATACGGACGAGATCTCGTCATCCAGGCGCATGATTCATGGTTGCGTAATCTCGTCAAGCTGTGTCCGGAATTGAGAGTGGTGTCGAAACTGCTCGACGATGCGGCGAAGGGTATTGAATTCCTCGGCGCGGAAGCGGAAGCACTGGGCGCACAAATGATAGTGTTGGAGGACACGGCCCCTGCCTCTCGCGTCGGCATGTTTATCGATCTTCTTGTTGGTCTGTCCCGTTGTCCTCGTCGGATTCTATGCAGTTCTATGGATTTGCGCCTCGGTCGAGCGGTTGAAGCAGAAAAGATGGAGATGATCGTCCGCGATCTGTTAGCAAGCGATCTTCGCGACGTCCGGCAGTCGGACGTCGCTCACCGCGCTGCGATGACCGCCTCCGCCTTCTCGAGGCTGTTTCGCAGCGCGACAGGAGATACCTTCACCTCGTTCCTGCGCAGGCTACGCCTGAGCAGGGCCTGCGATCTCCTGATGACAACCAGTGAGCCCATTTCTATCATAGGCGAGAAAGCGGGCTTTACCAATCTTTCGAATTTCAATCGATATTTCCTTGCCGAAAAGCTGGTCACACCACGTCAGTATCGGCGGAATGCACAGAAGGCCATGGCACCGACGGCTGTTACGCACGGTGAGAGAGTGTCAAAATAACGTGGGTCATGCGGCAAAAGGAAACCGGCACGGCGCTTGAACTTTCCAGCTCTTATCAGCGGCTGAGACTTTCCCACGTCTCAGGCTAAACAGAAAGGATCAGTCCTAATCGCGGTGCGGACTGCCGGCATCAGTTCGGTCTCGTCTGGTGCCCTTGGCGGAGGCATTCGTAACAACTTTCTCGCGTACAACTCGAATTCTCAAAATATTTTACAAAAAAGGGAAAATTTTCATGGAATTGGGTCTTGAAGGGAAAGTTGCCGTCGTTACCGGATCGAGCGTCGGAATCGGACTTGCTATAGCAGAAGGGCTCGCGAAAGAGGGCGCGAACATAGTCCTGGTCGCGCGGCAACGCGAGAGACTGGAAGAGGCTGCCGATATGCTCGCCGCGACATATGGCATTCGTACCCTGGGCGTTTCCGTCGATATCGCCGGTTCCGATGGTGTCGATCAAGTGGTGAGTGCTGTCGCTAACGCGTTTGGTGGGGCGGATATCCTGATCAATAATGCCGGCACCGGCTCCAACGAGACGATCATGGAGGCGTCGGATCAAAAATGGCAGTTCTATTGGGATCTGCATGTCATGGCGGCTGTCAGGTTAGCCAGAGGCCTGGTGCCCGGAATGCGCCAGAAGGGCGGCGGAGTCATTCTTCACAACGCGTCGATCTGTGCCACGCAGCCCCTTTGGTATGAACCGATTTATAATGTGACAAAATCCGCGCTGATGATGTTCTCCAAGGTGCTCGCAACGGAGCTTATTAAAGACAATATTCGTGTCAATTGCGTCAATCCGGGTCTGATTCTTACGCCAGACTGGATCAAGACGGCGAAAGAGTTAACCCAGAACACCGGGGGTGATTGGGAGGGCTATCTGCAATCAGTCGCGGACGAACATGCCCCTATCAAGCGTTTTGGTTCGCCTGAAGAGCTGGCAAATTTTTTTGTGTTCCTATGCTCGAGCAAAGCATCCTACAGCGTTGGCTCCTCCTATTTCGTGGATGGCGGCATGCTCCGAACACTCTAGAATCATCCAGTTCGTCCACCCTTCTGTCTTCTTGACGTTCATCCGGGAGGGTGATGGCGGAGAAGACGGAGGGCGGCGCTTCACAGCCTTGCATCTTACCCGGTTAATATGAAAAGCTTTGTATAGATCGCGAACAAGTTCCACCGATATGCGGGACGTGCACCGTTCCTTAATTCGCCCAAAAAGCATTGCAATAACTCTTCGACAGCTTTTTGACGGCGTTATCGGCATCTGCGATGCGCATGAGGCATTGGGATGACACTTTTGTCCCTGCCCCGTCCTAAAACCAGCCTCAGGATTGATTATTATCGTGCCTGGTATGCGTCATGCCCTTCCATTTCTCCTATTACTCGCGGTCGCGCAGTTTCCCTGCAACGCCTTCGCTCAAGAAACGGGAACTGCCTCTGGTGACCGTGCAGGCGTTCAGCCATCGCTCCGGTTCAATCAGCCCGGTAGTTCATCGATCGATGATCCAGGCTCATTTTTTTCGGCACCATACGGCGAGAGTCATTTTTTTGGTGACTGGCAGGGCATGCAACCTTGGTTGCTCAATCGAGGCATTCATGCTGCAGCTGATATCCACGAAGAGCTGGCAGGAAACTTCCGGGGTGGCCTCAGGCAGGGGGTGACCAATGCTGGGCAAGTTGGCGTCGAGGTCGATATCGACTGGACGAAGCTCATCGGGTTGCCAAATTTCTGGACCCACACGATGATTGTCAACGGAAATGGGCGCAGCCTGAGTTCTCAATATATCGGAAACATCGCCGCTATTCAGCAGATTTATGGAAGCCGAGGAAATGTCGTCGCCCATCTTGTCTATATGTACGGCGAGAGCGCTTTTTTTCATAACCGCCTAGACATCAGCGCCGGATGGTTACCGGTCGGAAGTTTTTTTGCATCCACTATTCTCGAATGCAACTTCATGAATGTCTCGATCTGCGGAAATCCGGCGCCGAGTAAATACACGCAGAGTGATCTTGACTGGCCATCGGGCAATCTCGGTGCCGTGCTTCGAATCAGGCCTACATTAAGGACCTATTTTACAGGAGGTCTATTTGCCGTGTCTCCTCATGCCTATAGCGGTGGCATTTCGGGCTGGTCATGGGCACAGGACGGCTTGGGCAAAATTACAACACCGGTTGAAATTGGCTGGACGCCTGAGTTCGGAAAAGACCACCTTCTAGGTCACTACAAGGCAGGTTATGGCTACGACAACTCGCGTTACAACGACCTCTACGAAGACATCCATGGAGAGCCTTGGGTTGCAACGGGACAGCCTGCGCACAAGCAATCAGGACGAAGCAGTGCGTGGGTCATCGCCAACCAGATGGTCGTACGCAACGGTCCGGGGGCAACAAACGGGCTGATACTTCTCGGCGGCTACATGTATACATCGGGCCACACGACGGCCATGAACCACCACTTATGGGCAGGCGTCATCGAAACTGGCGCGCTATGGGGACGCCCACTGGACACGATCGGTATCAGTTATGGATGGCTTCAGATGAGTCGGAGCGCGACGCTTCAACAGGAAGCCTCACAGGCCTTAGGCTTGCCGTTTCAGTCAAATCCATGGGGACCGGTTTACGGGGTACAGACACATGAGAACGTTTATGAGGCATTCTATAACATCAACGTTGTCAATTGCGCAAGCCTTCAACCTGACTTCCAGTTCATTCAACGCCCTGGAGCAACCAGTACGATCCACGATGCTGCCGTGATGGCGCTACAGTTTAATATTGTAATGTAAGTCGTCATTGGAGGTGCAGCGGTGCTGTCACGTTAACTTACGAGGGGCATTTGAAGGCGCTTGAGGG
>NZ_JOPL01000073.1 GCF_002153745.1 Acetobacter sp. DsW_063
TGCGCGCAAGCACGTTGTGTTCCGCGAAGCGAAGATCAAATAAGGCTGGTTTCACTGCCTTTCGGAAGCCGTCTCTCCCTCGGAGAGGCGGTTTTTTTTATGCCGTCATTTTTCTCTATCGTTCCTCGGCGGGCGCGATCCGCGCGCAGAAGAATCGTCCCTGAGCGCGCGTTCCATTGCGGTAAAGCGGATGGGGGAACGAGGGCCCCCGTTTGTGCGTGCAGAGGAAGCGGTCGGTCCGTCTGAGGCGGATTGGTTTGTATCTGGCGCCTGAACCCGGTGCGACGCTGCTGCGTTCCCGGGCGCATGGTTTTGGGGAACGGGGGCCTGTCTGTCTTTCGCGATACGGCCCAGTAACTAGCCGTTGGCGGAGCGGGCGTCGGACAGAGGCTGCGACCAAGATCGAACGTCGGGGATCGAACGCCAGGGATCTGGACCCAGCGGTCAAGCGTCGAGATCAAGCGCGCCCGGAATCGAGCGTCAGCGATGGAAATCAAGCGATAGGCTGCAACGATCGAGAACCAGTGATCGAAATAGCTTAGAACAACTGGTCATGCCGATCGTAAGGAACGACGATGTCGTTGGGATGCGCCAGATTGAGCATGGCGCGCGAACGCTCGTCCAGCGTGTCGGCGTTCAGGGCGCCTTCGCTCAAACCTGCAACGCGTCGCCGCCATGCGGCCTGCTCCTGCGTGGCGTCTTTCTGGGACTGTCTGGCGTCATCCAGCAGG
Organism: Acetobacter sp. DsW_063; assembly: GCF_002153745.1. Classification (GTDB taxonomy): domain Bacteria; phylum Pseudomonadota; class Alphaproteobacteria; order Acetobacterales; family Acetobacteraceae; genus Acetobacter. Next base: position 732 of record NZ_JOPL01000073.1, read on the forward strand.
CGCAGCTGGTCATGATAGGAGTGAAGGCCATGAGCGCCCTGCGTCGCCTGCCAACCGAAATAACCGGCGAGCGCGAGGAACAGGGCAGGGGGCACGACTGCATTCAGCGTGCGTCTGATAAACCTGCCAGCCTGCATACGCTTCACTTCCTTCCCGGCGAAATCGCCCGTGCCTGAATCCTGACTGTGGCGCACCGCACCAGCTGCGCCAATACTCTTAACAGCGTATTTGCTGACGTCGGCTGATTACGAGACGCCGTAGTGCTCCAATCAAGCGTTTACGCGGGGATGAAGTCGATCATGAAGAACCGTGTGACCGGCGTATCAGGCGTTTTTGTTCTCTTAGTGACCAATTCGCAACAGATCTGGGGCTTTCTGCGACGCAGGAAGACGCGCCGCTTTCAGCCCGAGGCGCCTTGAGGCCGGGTGTTTCAGTCCAGTCTCAAGGCGCGAGGGGCTTTTAAACCCTCAGCTCTTCAGAATCGTGCGGCCAGCATAGGACGCTGCTGTCGCCAGTTCCTGCTCAATGCGGATGAGCTGGTTGTACTTCGCCGTGCGGTCGGAACGGGAGAGCGAGCCCGTCTTGATCTGGCCGCAGTTAGTGGCGACCGCGAGATCGGAGATCGTGGCGTCTTCGGTTTCGCCCGAACGATGGCTCATGACGCTGGTGTAGCCCGCGCGATGGGCCATCTCGACGGCGGCCAGCGTCTCCGTCAGGGTGCCGATCTGGTTCACCTTCACCAGCAGCGCGTTGCCGAGGCCGGCTTCGATGCCACGACGCAGGCGGTCAGGGTTCGTCACGAACAGATCGTCGCCGACCAGCTGCACTTTCTCGCCAAGGGCGGCGGTGAGCAGCGCCCAACCTTCCCAGTCGTCCTCGGCCAAACCGTCTTCGATGGAGACGATGGGGTAACGGCTGGCCAAGGATTCGAGATAGGCGACCGCGCCGCCCGCGTCGAGGGTCTTGCCTTCGCCTTCCATGACGTATTTGCCGTCTTTGAAATACTCGGTCGCGGCGCAGTCGAGGGCGAAGGTGACGTCTTCACCGGGACGGTAGCCGGCGGCTTCGACGGCGCGCGTAATGTAGGCCAACGCTTCATCAGCCGAGCGAAGGTTCGGGGCGAACCCGCCTTCGTCGCCGACATTGGTGCCGTGGCCAGCAGCCGAGAGCGCCTTCTTGAGCTGCGCGAAAATCTCCGAACCCCAGCGGATCGCGTCAGCAACGGTCGGCGCGCCGACCGGCTGGATCATGAATTCCTGGATGTCGATCGGATTGTCGGCGTGCTGGCCGCCATTGATGATGTTCATCATCGGAACGGGCAGCGTGTGTGCGAACGGGCCGCCGATATAGCGATAGAGCGGAATTTCCAGCTCGTTCGCGGAAGCGCGCGCGACGGCGAGGGAGACGCCGAGAATCGCGTTGGCGCCGAGGCGGCCCTTGTTCGGTGTGCCGTCGAGGTCGATCATCGCGTTGTCGATATCGATCTGGTCCTGCGACTCAGCGCCCTGCAGGGTCGGGAAAATCTCGGTTTCGACGTTTTCGCAGGCCTTGAGCACGCCTTTGCCGCCGTAGCGCGACTTGTCGCCGTCGCGAAGTTCGACGGCTTCGTGCGCGCCTGTCGAGGCGCCGGAGGGAACTGCTGCGCGACCGGTGGCGCCGGAGGCCAGCTCGACTTCGACTTCTACTGTGGGATTGCCTCGGCTATCGAGAATTTCCCGGGCGATGATATCGACGATGGCGCTCATGGATTGACTCCGGCGTTGGTTTTCGTTCGGCCGCGCCGCCCTGCTCGGGCGGCGACCAGACGATCCGCTAGAGCACGCCCAATGGGCGTGTTGTCAACAGGCGATTGGCGCCGCTGGAGCCGGGCCGAAGAGGCGTCCGGACGCGTCGCGGACGAAGCGTCGGCGCGCAGGTGTCAGTCGATGCGGCTGCCCGAACGGAGTGGGCGGAGGCTTTGATGTGGCGGGGTGCGGAGATGATAATTCTGTGACGCGCTTGTGAGCGACCTGCGAGAGAGGGAAGCCTAGGTGGGTGGAAAATGAGCCATCGTGGACGGCGATTGCGGTTCTAATCAAAAATATCGACCCTCATGAAGCCTGGAGTGAAGTCGCCGGATGGGGCGGCTTCACCGATGGACGCACTACAGGAAATTTTCGAAAATGAGCGAGACCGCGACGCCTCACTCGAGCCACACAGCATCGCCGTCGGCTGTGCCGGTGCGTTTCGCCGCACTCATGCAACAGCGGCTGTCGCCGTTGCGCGACTTTGTGGCCATTCCCGATGGCTCTCCGCAGGGCTTCCCTCCGATGCTATTCGGGGAGCAAAGCCTCGCCCTTTTCGGAGTGACTGACGAGTGGTTGCGCGCGCCGCCGACGCCTGTTCAGGCATGGAAGCTGGATATGGAGGATGTCGTCGTTCGCTCGGCGAGTGGCGTGATCGGTAACGGACGCTCGCTGGTGGTCGAAGATTCACTCGACCATACGACACCCAAGGCGGACGGGTACAAAATCCTGCACGACGGCGCGATCGATCTTGGAGCCCCGACGGAGCGATTGGCGGGATGTTGGCTCAGCCTGCTCCTGGGAAACTCGGACAATTATTTTCACTTTGTCCTGATGAATCTCGCGCGGCTGTTTGTCATCGACGCGAAGGACAAACGAAGCCTGTCGGGCGTACTGGTTCCAAAGACGCGGTTCGACTGGCAACGCGAATGGATAGACGGCGTCTTGGCGGCGGCTGGACTGTCGGGGCTACCGCGCCATGTCATGAGCGGTGCGAGTTGCGTTTCCATCGAACGGTTGTCGGTGCCGTGGGGTGCGGTCGACGCCCGCGGCTACTGTCATCCGGGCGCGGCGGCGTTCATCGCTGGAAGCGACGGTCCTGAATGCGGCGATGCGGCAGCCGGCGACCGGATTTACGTCGACCGACGGGAAAGCCCGATCCGTCCTTTGGAGAACGAGGATGAACTGGCGCAGGCGCTTGCCGATCGTGGTTTCGCCACCGTTCGGCTGGAACGCATGAGCGTCGCCGAGCAGAGGGCGTGCTTCGCACATGCGGCGGTGATCGTCGCTCCTCACGGCGCGGGACTGACCAACCTTGTATTTTGTCGACGGGGAGCGCGCGTTATCGAGGTCATGCCTCATACGTTGCTGAACTGGTGTTACCGGCGGCTCGCAGCGATACGAAGGCTGGATTACGACTGTGTCTTGAGCCGAAGCGGTGGCAGGACTGCGCCGGAGGCGACTGTTTCAGCGCATCGGGTTGCGGTCGATCATGTGCTTGCGTGCCTGTGAGCCGGTATGCCAAGCGCCACGGTCCGGTCATTGACGAAACCGCGATGTGATCGCGGGCGTTCGTCAGTAAACGCGTTGCCGGATGAGGTCCGGGAATTTGACCAGTCCGGATTTCGACAGGAAGGAGCGTCGTCATGAACCAGCACGTGCATGGACAGTTTCTTCGCGAGTTCGAGGCCAGAGAACGCCGCATCGAATTATTGCTGCAACGCCTTCCAGGCAGGATCCGGGGATATGTCCGCTGGTTACGGCGTCCTGAGTCGAGATGGGCGAGGCTTCCGGCGGGGGTGTTTCTGATTCTGGGTGGTTGCCTCGCGGTGCTGCCGGTGTTCGGGCTCTGGATGCTGCCGCTGGGGATTTTTATTCTGGCTGAGGACGTGCCCGCCCTCCGCCGACTTACCGATCGGGCGCTCGTCTGGGTCGAGGAGCGGCGCCCTCACTGGATGGGGCTTCCGCGCGCTCCATCCTCACGTTGACGCAGTTCTCAAGCGTCAGATCAGGGACACGTGGACTTTGAAAGCTTTGGCCGAACGACAGTGTGCGCCGTGCGCGAATGACGCGGCCCCTCTGGCTCCGGATGCTGCGTCACGCCTGTTGGAGCAACTGGATGGTTGGTCTTTCGTGGAAGGCGGGAAGATCATCGAACGACGGTATCGCTTTCCGGGTTTCGCCGCGGCACTGGCGTTCGTCGATCAGGTAGGCGCGCTTGCGGAAGCGGAGGGGCATCACCCGGATTTCTCCTTCGGTTGGGGTTATGTGACGCTTTCGCTCCATACTCATGCGATAGGTGGCCTTCACGAAAATGACTTTATCCTTGCGGCGAGGATCGACGCGCTCAACGCGTCCCGGTGAGTTCGGGCGCCGGCGTCTGCCTCCCAAAAGATGCTGTATTGCGGGAGCACGGCGTCGCGACGCGCTCCCGGAGTGATTGACGGCCTTTCATGTATATGGGGCGGGGAAATGCGATACGCTGAACGTCGCGGCGTTATATGCGTATCTGGGGTATGCCTTGTCCCCTCGTCACGGCCCGTAAGACGCCGGATTGGTTCCGGCGCGATATAGGAAAATATGGACTGCGGTGATCTGTTTCGCCTGATGTCGAGTTGTTTGTGATGGTTGTCGAAGCGGCGCAGGGACTGGGGATTTGAAAGAAAAGCTGGAGCCACATCGGTCCCACGGGCTTGGGCTTGAGGACGTCGCTCCACACTGGCCTGCTCTGGAAATGGAAGATGTGGAGCGTCTCCTGGCGTCTTATCCGGACGCGGGGCGGCCGCTTGAGATCGTCTGGAGAAGTCCTCGACCGTTTTCCGCCGCCGCTCAGATCAGGACGAATCGCGGAACTGTGATTGTGAAGCGCGTTCATCGTGACGTGCGCAGCCCGGCCGATGTGGAAGAGGAGCATGCCTTCATCGCCCATCTTCGGGCGCGGGGGGCACCAGTGGTCGAGGTTCTGCGCGACCGAGACGGACGCGGGGCGCAGCAGCGGGGGCTGTGGACGTGCGAGGTCCACAGGGTCGGAAAAGGATTGGACGTTTACCGCGATGCGCCGTCCTGGACGCCATACTGTTCACCGGCCCACGCTCATGCAGCGGGGGCGAGTCTTGGCGCGCTCCACCGTGCAGCCTCAGGTTTCGCCCATCCTGCGCGATGCGGCGGGATGTTACGGGCGGATTTCAGGTTGTTCGGCGACGAAGACCCGATCGCCCGGATCGATGAGGACCTTGCCGCGCGACCGGCCTTGGCGCGGTGGCTGGGAGAGCGGGATTGGCGCCGCGAGATCACTGAACGTTTGTTGCAGCCGTTCCGTCGTCGCGCGGTGGCAGCCGTCCGTGCGATGCAGCCTTTGTGGACGCATGGAGACTGGCACGGTTCGAATCTGCTCTGGAGCGCGGAGGGCGACGACGCGAAGGTTTCTACAATTATGGATTTTGGCTTGTCCAACCGCTCTTTCGCTCTCTTTGACGTCGCCACGGCCATTGAGCGGGCTCTGGTGTCATGGCTTGATTTCGAACGGGGCGGGGAGCCTGTGGCCGATCTGGATCAACTCGACGCATTGCTGGACGGATATTCCACGACAATGCCGCGTGACGCATCGCTGCACGGTCTGGCTGACCTTCTGCCGCTCGCGCACGCCGACTTCGCCCTGAGCGAGGCCGAGTATTTTGCTGGCGCAACGGGCAATATGGCGCACGCAGCGCTGGCGTATGACGGTTATCTGCTGCGCCACGCCGACTGGTTCGATGGGAATGAAGGGCGCCGCTTGTTGCGTCGGATCGCCGAGCGCGAGGGGCGCGCCGCGTGAGCGGAATGTCGCCCGTTGAAGAAATCGCAGTGGTCGTCAGTCTTCTGGGCGTGTGGCTGACTGCGCGGCGCATATGGTGGTGCTGGCCCGTGGGGCTGGTCGGTGTGCTGCTCTACGCATGGTTGTTTTATGGATGGAAGCTCTATTCCGACATGCTGTTGCAGGGCGCCTACGTCGTTCTGCAACTGTACGGGTGGTGGCGGTGGCGCGTCGGCGCCGATGCGGAGAAAGTCGTGGCGGTCGCGCCGCTACCGACCGGAGAGGCGCGGATGGCGCTCGGTTGCGGCGTCGCAGGAGCGATGGCGTTAGGGTGGGCGATGCGACGCTTCACGGGCGCCGCGTTGCCATGGATGGACGCTGGATTGACCAGCTTCAGTCTGGTTGCGACGCTCTGGGCTGCGCGACGGCATCGGGAGAACTGGGTTTTGTGGATCGTTGTCGATACGATCTATGCCGGGATGTTCGCCTATCGCGGTTTCTATCTGACGGCGGCGCTCTACGCTCTCTTCGTAGGGTTGGCGATTTATGGTGCAGTGGCGTGGCATGGGCAGACGCGCGCGGTATGACATGACTTTTGCTCGTACGCGGAAGCGAGAAGCGCAGTGTTGCAGCGGTTCTCGCTTCCCGACGGGGGCTTCCTTTGATGTGTTTGAGCCGCGCCGGGTGAATACTTGGGCTAGGTGGATTTTTTAGTTCCGAACTGCAAGCAAACTCCCCGCTGGCACCGGGCTGTTCAAAACTGCGCCGTCGCCGTCATTTTCCGACCCTGTTATCGCTGCTCATGCTTTTCGCTCTCCGTCGTCTTGTATTCACACTTGGCGAAACTCTCGCCGCGCCGGATACTCTCGATCCGGTCGAGGCGGCGCATTCGCTACGTTTCCCGGAACGTTAGAGGAGAGGCCATGTCGGACGTCGCGCGGTTTGAGTTTCTGTTGGTTATCATTTCGGCGATTCTCATTCTGGCGCTGGTCGCCCGACGTCTGAGTCTACCTCCCTCAGCCGCCTTCATCGCAGGTGGGCTGGTCATGGCGCTGATCCCGGGCGCTCCGTCGATCACGCTCGATCCCGATCTGGTGCTTGTGATCTTTCTGCCGCCGCTTCTGATGTCGAGCGCCTATTTCACAGTATGGGCGTCGTTTCGCGCCAACCTCGTCAGCATCCTCAATCTGGCGGTTGGCGCTGTGCTGTTTTCGACGCTGGCGGTCGGGTGCGTCACCCGGTGGCTGGCGCCAGGGTTGCCGTGGTCGGTGTGCTTCGCTCTTGGCGCGATACTTGCGCCTCCCGATGCAGTGGCGGCGAAAAGTGTTCTTGAACGGGTGCGCCTCCCCGAACGGCTCTCCACATTGCTGGAGGGCGAGAGCCTGCTGAACGACGCCAGCAGCATCGTGGTTTACCGCGTGGCCATTGCGGCGTTTCTGACCGGCACGTTTTCGATAACCCGCGCGACCACGATGTTTGGCGTCTTGTCAGTAGGCGGCGTCGCGCTGGGTCTTGCTCTGGGGTGGGCTGCAGTATTCCTCATCCGCCGGATCGGAAACGCCACCATTGTCATCTGTCTGACGCTGCTGTTGCCATGGGTGGGATACGTGACCGGCGAACGTCTGGGTGTTTCAGGCGTCATGGCCACGGTGACGATGGGTTTGCTGTTTGGCTGGCACCAGCACGAGGTGTTTCCTGCCAAGACGCGACGCAGCGCCGATGCGTTCTGGGAAGTTCTGACGTTCCTTCTGGAGGCGTTGATCTTCGTGATGATCGGCTTGTCGCTCCATAGTATCGCTCCGCTTGACCACGAAATTTTTCCGACCACCGGCCGCTTGGTCGGCGGCGTCGCAGGAGTAGTTCTGGCGACTATCGTCGTCCGTTTCATATGGGCCTACGGCGCCACCGCAGTGGATTGGGCGCGCGGCGCTCTTCGCGGAATTCCGCATCGCAAGGGCCGATGGGGTGAGGCGGCGATCCTGGGGTGGGCCGGTATGCGTGGCGTGGTCAGTCTGGCGGTCGCGCTTTCGACGCCCGAAGATATGCCGGGACGTAACTTCGTTTTATTGACGACTTTCACTCTTATCCTTGTAACTGTTGTGGTGCAGGGTGGCACGCTCTCGACGTTGATCCGCTGGACTGGCGTAGGTGAGGGGGACGAAGAGGCTGACGGCTTCTTGCTGACGGAATACGAAGCGCGTGCGCGCATGGCGACGGCTCAACGCGAAGCTATCGAAAAACTTGCCGTCAACGAGGCAGGCGACGTTCTGCATCCCCGTCTACTGGAGCAGTACAGGTTCCGTGAAGGCGCCGCGACCCGGTATAGCCGCGATCCAGGCGGTTTGAAGAATGATCGGGATGCGCATTACGCAGCGCTGAAAGGGACTATTGTCGCCGGTCGCTCCGAAATTTTGAAACTGCACCGCGCAGGGAAAATTCACGACCATGTCCTGAGGCGCTTGGAAACGGAGTTGGATCTGCAGCAGCTCGCGCTGGAGACTTAGAAAAGTAGTGTTTCTTTGAGGTGTTCTATAAAATATTTTTATATATAAGATATTTTTTCGTTTTATTATTTATGGCCGAGATGGCGTCGTGTGTGCCTGCCAGCCGTAAATGTAATTGCGCTGCGGGTTCAAGCTGAAGTGCGCCACGTCATGAGAATGCAAGCCTTGGGGGGGGGGGGCGTTGTGGAGCCGTCAGGCGGAGCGGCGCGCAGGGCTGACGCTGTCGATGAGACGATCCATCGCCCCTGCGGGCGTGAGGTATCCGAGGCATTTGCGGGGTGCTGCGTTCATCCGGGCCTCGATGGCTCTGAGAGCCGAGGGGCCACTCGAGCGAAGGAGTGTGTCCATCGGGCGCAGACGGCCGTTTATGTTTTCCACTGATCCTTTCTGCGACGGCGATCGAGGATCGCAGAACCCGACCGTCATGCCGGTCGCCCTTTCGGTCGCCGCAAAGGGAACGAATTCCGAACGCTGGTCGCAGGTAACGGATTACACCAGAAACGTATCGCCTACGCACAATACGCAGGCCAGCCTGACTTACTATTTTCTAACCACGTCCAGCGTCCCAAATCTTTCAACACCCGGCAGTGTCTAAAAGTGTTACGGTTGAAACGGGCAAGCATTTGTTTGTTTGATATGGGTGCCGTCTTGTATTCTATAATTGCGTCGATAAATAGTTTAGGTGACGGGATTATGGGCAAAGGTAATAGGTCTCGCCAAGGCGGAATGACTCAAGCGGCAAAGGACGGCCTGGGGCAGAATCTAGACGCAGGGTTTATGGCAAAACACGTGGTCGGCTGCCGCAGTATTGTGAGCAAATTGGACAGAGCGCAGCACGACCCTAACGTAGCTGGACCAAACACGATGCTCGAACCGAAGATGGCTAGCCAATTGGCCTCGGACTGGGGAAAGTACAGAAATCCGGAAACGAGATTAAAGGTACAACAGTATTTTGAAAAAGATAAAACAGACCCTGCCACGTTCCGCTACACGAAAGAATTGAGGGTAACCGACTACAAGACCAGTTCGAAATATAAAACCTACAATGGAAAAATGACGTTTTCGACAAGCGTTACCGAAGATGGCGGTCTTGGAAAAATAAACCACCTTGCCGGTATGAGTTCTGTAAATTCCAAATCCACGAAAGGCTCAAATTGAGTGTACGAGTGCGTGTTCAAGTCGAAGTATGCCACGTCATGAGAATGCAGGCCTTGGGGGCGTTGCGAAGCCGTCAGGCGGAGTGACGCGCCCAAGGCTGAAGCTCTCGAGGAGCCGATCTACCGCCTCTGTTGACGTGAGGTATCCGGGGCATTTTCGAGGTGTGGCGTTCATCCGCGGCTTGATGGCTCTGAGAGCAGAGGGGTCGATCGAGGGAAGAAGAGTGTCCATCGGCAGAAACTGAGGCAGGCTTCATGTTTTCGACAGATCCTTTCTGCCATGGCGAGGGGGAACGCAGAACCAGACCGTCATGCCGGTCGTCTGTTCTGTCGCCGTAAAGGTCACGAATTCCGAGCACTGGTCGCAGGTGACGGACTGGCGCAGCGGGGCAGGGAGATGGGCTGTCAGAGCCTGCACGGCGCGGGCGACGCCCCGTGACGCCGGTTCTCAAAGCGAGCGAGCCGAACAAACCGGGTTGTCAGCTCGACGAGCGCCATGACATTGCGCTGGCCGTTGAGGACGGCGCGAAACATAACGAGATCGGTTTCCCAATGGCCCGCAATCTGCCGCGCTGCAATATCTGCCGGGCGTCGGGCGATCCGACGTTCTCGTGGTACCCTCAGGCGACGGCCGGACGCATTCATGCCGCAGTCGCCCGCAAATCTGCTCGGGCGACCACAGAAGGGACAGGCCTTCAGTCACGCGTGCGGCCAGAGCGGGTTCGCGGACCAGCCGCATCGTCGCGCTGCGCCACCGGCGGGCTGCGTGTTCGGCCGTGATCGGCCAGTAGCCATACAGATCAATCTCGTCGCTGCGATGCGCATTGCGG
>NZ_JOPL01000074.1 GCF_002153745.1 Acetobacter sp. DsW_063
GCCATACAGATCAATCTCGTCGCTGCGATGCGCATTGCGGCATAATTCGCGGGAAATCGTGCTGTGGTGGCGGCACAGACGCCGCGCAATCTCACGAACCCCGACTTTCTGATCCTTCAGAAGGGCGATCATCCGCCGATCCGATAGCGTCAGGCAGCTATACTCTCGTGCCAATCTCCGGACCCCTTATCTAAAAGCACCGGAGATTATCCCCAATGGTGCACTTCAGATTAGAATCCACCGGGTGAGGCGCCCTGACGATGCGATAAACAAATAAAATTTTGAGCATAGATTGGTATTCACATAGAGGTGCAATCCTGATGACTGAACGGTCATCAGCCACATGTCCTGGCTTCAGTGTGGAGCAATTTTATAAACCTCCGTGGAGCGCCGGGCAGGAAATGTTCGCCGCTCCGCCTGCTGCGCACATGGCCAAAAGCGTTCAGGAGCGCGTAAAGCATTCTGGTATTCGCGCCAGGGCCAGAAGCCCTTCGATGTCTATATGCGCAGCAACATGCGCGGCTAGCGAATCAAGAGATTGTTCTAATGCTGTATCAAGGCTTTTCTTATCTATCGAGCGCGTCCCTGCGCGCTTGCGGTGGGGACCAAGAAGTCCAAGGACAGCGTCTCGGGCCTCTTCGTCGTCGAACAGGCCATGCATGCAGACGCCCATAACGTTGCCGGAGGCGGAGGTGGCTCCCTCTCCGGGTTTTGACGGGGCGCTGACGACTCGTGCGAATGGCCGCGTACAGTCCGGTCCGGCAGTGAGGCCGATGTGATTTTGGCTCGCGTCGAATTCGATGTTTTTAGATGGAAAGGCGAAACGGGCCGGTTCGCGATTTTTGCGCCGGTGCACGATCGTCGCAACGTCCAGCAGGCCAAGTCCCGTAACCGTTACCGGCGGTCCGTCGACGCCATAGGGGTCAGCGATGCTATGGCCCAGCATCTGATAACCCTCGTTTAGGCCGAGAACGCGGCCGCCGCGCCGCACATGCCCGATTAAGTCAATGCTCCAGCCTTCGGAGCGTAACGCAGTAAGGCCGGTGATGACGGAGGTCGAGCCGGGGAGAATAATCACATCGCAAAGGGGAAGCGGACGTCCTGGCGAAATGAATGTCAGGCGTAGACTCGGGGCGTCCAGTAACGGATCGAAATCCTCTTTCAGCCTGTCCGTCGCAGGCGGCAGCGGAACGACGATGTGTAGGTCGCCTCCATCGCTACGGCAGATTTCGTCTTGCAACAGGGGGGAAGTGAATAATTGAATCGCCTCGTAAACAGATTTGTTCGATGAAGGGCAAATCAGGGGGGCCACACCCAGAGAGCCCCAGCCTGTGAACGCGCAGATCGCGTCCATTGAAGGCGTAAATTTTTTCGAATTACGTAACACGCTGTTAACGATGACGCCTTTGACCCGCGCCTCATCATGCCGAGACATAATCGTGTGCGTTCCGATGAGGCTCGCGATAGCGCTTCCGCTCCCACGCGAAGCTTCGGTCACCATGACCACATCCACACCTGCGGCTTGCGCGAAACCCATATTGGCGATGTCCCGATCCCGCTGGGCCACGTCGCCGACGGCCCCTCCGCCGTCGACAAGCACGATGTCAGCGTCCTCAGCGACAGCGCGAAAACTGCGGAGAATTGTCGGCATAAGATCGGCCTGGTCGGTCTGGCGGTCGTCTTCGTTCAAAACCTCGCTCCGACGCCCATGTATCAGGATATCCGTATGCGACCGTGTGGTGTCATGCGATTTTTCGTGGTGTTGAAAAATCACGGGGCTCATATCCGCAACTGGCGCGACGCCACAGGCGATTGCTTGCATAAACTGGGCGCGCGCAACTGTCCTGTTGCCGGGAATCAACATTGGATCGGTGCAAGTCGCTTGCGCCGCGAACGGTCGTACACGCAAGCCCCTGCGGGTTAAGACACGTGCAATGCCCGCCAGGAGTGTCGATTTTCCGACGCCGCAGCCAGTTCCCTGCAGCATAAGCGCTAAAGCAACCAGACAGGCGTCCCTTTCGGTTCAAGGTAGCACACGCGCGAGCGGCGCCGAGAAGGCTGATCACGCTGAGTTCAGTATATTTACTTTTTTTTATAATTCCATTTTTTTGTATATTCACGTTGAGCGGAATCTACGAAACCGGTGCGGTTCGGATAGTCCCACGGGGACAGGGGTTACTCACGTCTGTTGATTGACGCGCAGGCAGATGCGTTATGCCACGGACAGACAATATGTGGGTATAGAAGGGCCAAGGCTAAAAATTCTGATAGAACCCTGGGGCGGCGACGGATCAAAGAGCTTTGGTTCCCGACCCACCGCCAAAGCGGTCAATACCCGCAACGGCCCCCCATGTGAGATAACGCAAATTGGGTCTGTGGCTGATGAGACGTCGTTCCAGAAGTCGTTGACGCGCTGAAGCAGGCTGACTCCGGTTTCACCATTGGGAGGTGAAAAAGTTACGGAGTCGCGGTTCCAGAGTTCCAATGCCGCATGTTCTACGTCGTCCCAACTCCTGGCCTCCCAATCGCCGAAATCGTATTCGGATAGTCTTACGTCGATATGTGGGGGGTGTTTATGATTCGACGTAATCCGACGAGCCACGGTCGAGCATCTCGTCGCTGGTGAGGAGTAAACATTCAGGCATGACGTCGCGTGCATCACTGTGGACAGACCGTCCGCAAAGGACTCCCAGCCGGGCAGAAGTTCAACATCCGTTCGCCCGTAACAGATGCCCGGTCGGATGTTTACATGCGGATGCCGAGCGAGAATTATCGGAGGCATCTCGTTCTTCTTTGTGTCTGTAAATACTTATACGGAATTCTGAGCGAACGGTTCTTCGTCATAAGTGGGTTCTCCGCGAAGGAATGATCCTTTTGATTACCAATGGGCTGGGCATGCAGGCTATATAGAAGGTTGCGGAGATCAAGTGGAGGGTTTGAAAAGCCCCTTGGCTCTGACCTGTTCTGTGTGATTC
>NZ_JOPL01000009.1 GCF_002153745.1 Acetobacter sp. DsW_063
CAGAGCCCAGAGCCCAGAGCCCAGAGCCCAGAGCCCAGAGCCCAGAGCGACCATCGTTTGCGAAAAAAATTACAGATATTCATATTTATATTTAATATATATAGAAGTTAACAAAATAACCTCCATACGATCATCGAAGAAACATCCCGCAACAAAGGGGTTGTTATGTTATAACGTTTCACTTAATCTGCCGCCGAAACCAACGCCGTACCGGATGTCTGCATGAGCGCGCCTTACTCCACCGTTCGTCTTCCTGTTCTTGCCGCGAGCGCGCTTCTGCTCGCCTCCACGACGCTCGCACGCGCACAGACGCTTTCGCCCACAACCGCAGCAACGCCTACGCACGCAACCACGAAAAGCGTAACGAAAGCAGCAACCCAAACGGGAAGCGACGGCGAATCCGCATCACACTCTTCGTTCATCGACGGCCAAAGCCGCGAAATCACGCAGACGACGCGCAATACCCTGGACGCAAACGGCGAAGAGCACATCACCGTAAATGCGCATCTCGACGCGCTTCGCTCCGCCATGCAGCCGTCCACAGGCGCTACCGTCTATCGTTTTTCCCGTAAAGATATCGAGACGATTCCAGGCGGCGATAACGCGCCGCTCAACACGGTGCTTTTGCAGGCCCCCGGCGTAGCGCAGGACAGCTACGGTCAGATTCATGTCCGCGGTGATCATAACGAAGTGCAGTTCCGTCTCGACGGCGTGCAGCTGCCTGAGGGACTGAGCGTGTTCGGCCAGAGCCTGATGACGCGTTTCGCGCATTCGATGTCGATGACCACAGGCGCCTTGCCGAGCGAATATGGTTTCCTTCAGGCTGCCGTGATCGACATTACCACCAAAAACGGCAGCGCTGATCGCGGCGGCGACGTCTCGATTTACGGCGGCGCGCGAGATTACTTCTTTCCGTCGATCCAATATGGAACACATGCTGGAAAATGGGACTTCTTCGCCACCGCTGACTATGTCCATAACCGCGTGGGAATCGAAAACCCGACCCCCAAATTCAACGCGATACATGATCTGAGCAACCAATATCATTTCCTCGGTCATCTGCGTTACACGGCCGACGAGAACACGCGGATCAGTTTGATCGCCGGCGTCTCCAACGCAGAGTATCAGCTTCCGAACAACCCAGGACAACAAAGGCAGTTCGCAAACCCTGATTTCCTGAACAGTTCCCTGTCACAACAGGTTTACGGCAGCGTCAACAGCGCAAGCCTCAACGAACGGCAGAAAGAAATTACCGATTTCGGCATTCTTTCCCTTCAGAAGGAAATGGGAAAGTTCAGCCTGCAATCATCCGTCTTCACTCGCTACAGCTCTCTTGGCTATTCTCCAGACCCGGTCGGGGATCTTGTCTATAACGGCATCGCCCAGCGCGCGCAGCGTTCGGTCATGTCCACGGGCTCCCAAAGCGACGTCACATGGCGCGTGAACGGCCAGCACACCGTTCGTTTTGGATATCAGGTTTACGTCGAACGAAATTCCTCCAAAACAGATTCGACCGTCTATCCGCAAACCGGAACCGATTCAAACGGCGATGCGGTGTACAGTGGTTCGACAATCTCGATTCATGACGGTTCCGGGCGCACCGGATGGATGTACGGGCTTTACGCGCAGGACGAATGGCGCGTAACGAAAAACCTGACCATAAACTACGGCCTTCGCTTCGACGGCGTCGATGAATACACCCACTCGAAACAGGTCAGCCCCAGACTGAACATTGTCTACACTCCATGGCATGGCGGCACATTCCACGCTGGATATTCACGCTACTTCACGCCCCCGCCGTTCGAACTGGTGGGCGGAACGCAGCTCAACAAGTTCGCCAACACGTCGGCGGCGCCCGGCACCTTGCAAGACACGACCGTGAAGGCGGAACGCGATCATTACTTCGATATGGGGTTTGCTCAGGCGATTACGCCGCACTGGCACGCCTCGTTCGACGCTTATCTGAAAATCGCGAAGAATATGATCGACGAAGGTCAATTCGGTTCCCCGGTCATCCTGTCGGCTTTCAACTATCGTCGTGGTCAGGTCAACGGTTATGAATTCGCCACCGATTACGAAGCTGGGCCCGTCACCCTTTATGGCAACTTCGCGTGGTCGCGGGCGATCGGTAAAGACATTACGACCGCACAGTGGAATTTCGACCCCGACGATCTTGCATACATCAAGCAGCACTGGATCCATCTCGATCACGACCAGCGCTGGACGGCATCCGCCGGAGGCAGCTACACCGCCTTCCGCCGAACCGGACACCCGACGCAGATTTCAGCGACTATGGTGTTCGGCAGCGGTCTCCGGGCGGACAGCAACATCCCCAACGGTCGTTCGGTGCCCATCTACGCGACATTCAACATGTCCGTCGTGCAGTCGTTCCAGGATCTGTTTCGCATACCCTTTCTCAAGCGCACGCAACTCCGTCTCGACGTGATCAATCTGTTCGACAAGCGTTACGAACTGCGCGACGGCAGCGGTATCGGAGTTGGCGCACCGCAGTACGGCCTTCGTCGTACAATTCTCACCGGAATATCTCAGCGCTTTTAAATCTCTCCTGATCCTGAGATTTTTACTCGGACTTCTTTAAGCAACCGCTCCGTTGCCTCTGTTCTCCATATCGTGACCACCGCGCGCCGTGACGCGCGGTTTCCCACCATGCCAATATCTCGCCCGACTTTCAGTGGCCGCGTTTTCTTCCTGAACGCGGCGTTTCTCAAGCTCCCCCAATCGGGCAGGAACGCTGGTGAGCCCGGACGTAAAGAGACATCGCATGGTCGCATCTACTCAATCCCTGACCACTACGGGTGTGGCGGGGCACGACCGCAAGACGGCGGCGCATGTCGTCGCCGCGTCCTTTCTTGCGTGGACACTCGACGCCTGCGATTTTTTCATTGTTCTATTCACGCTGGACAATGTGGCGCGCAGTTTCAACGTATCCCTTGAGAACATACTGCTCGCCCCCACACTCACCCTGATCACCCGCCCGATCGGCGCATATCTGTGTGGACGCGCCGCCGATAAATACGGGCGCAAGCCCATCATGATCACAACCATACTCGTCTACTCCGTCATCGAAGTCGCCTCCGCCGCAGCGCCAAACCTCTTGAGCTTTCTGGCGCTGAGAACGCTTTTCGGGGTAGCACTCGGCGGCGAATGGGGCGTAGGAACCTCATTGATCATGGAAAGCGTGCCGGCGTCATGGCGCGGCCTATCGTCGGGGCTTTTGCAAGCAGGTTACCCGGCGGGCTATCTGCTGGCGTCACTCGCGTTTTTGCTCCTTCCGCACATCGGATGGCGTGGACTTTTTATTCTTGGCGGCAGCGCCGTCTTTTCGGCGATCTATATCTGGCTGCGTGTTCCGGAGAGCCCGGACTGGCTCGCGCGCAAGCGCTCCGGCGTCGACACTGCTGAAGATGCCCCAGGTATGTGGCGAATCGTTTCCAGCAACGCCGCGCTGTGCATTTTCGCCATAACCCTCATGGCGTCGTTCAATTTCATGAGCCACGGATCGCAGGACTTGTATCCGAAGGTATTTCTTGGGCTTGAGCGTAAAGTTCCCTACCCATCCATCACGCTGATGGTCGTCCTTTACAATATAGCGGCTATCGCAGGAGGACTCTTTTTTGGCTTTCTATCCCAACATATAACACGACAATACAGCATAGCGCTTGCGGCGTTGCTCACCCTGCCTCTCCTTCCATTGTGGACGCTGCCGCATTCCGCCGTGTGGCTTACCATTGGCGCTGTTTGCATACAGTTTTGCATCCAGGGTGCATGGGGTGTCGTACCCGCCTATCTCAGCGAACTGTCTCCGCCTGCAATCCGCGCCACTTTCCCCGGCCTCGCCTACCAGTGCGGCAACCTGATCGCGGCGAGCAACGCGTTACTACAAACAGCTATCGCATCAGCACTTGGAACCGGACTGGGTCCGGCGATGATGCTGACTGTCGGCGTCGCTGCGTTCAGCGTTCTGACTCTGACGCTTCTGAACGCTCGACGAGTACGTCGTATGGGTGAAACTGCGCGCCCTCGTATTTAAAGAACGCCCGGACGATTTCATGCGTGCGTTTCACGAGCCAGTTCTGCCCTGCTGACGGCAGAGTTGTTCCAGGGGTCCTGACTGTAACACTTCCGTGACGCAGATCGATTAACGTTCGTGGAAGCGACGTAACATCCTCAACACACACTGGAGGCGTCGCCGATCATCAGACCACCGTCGCGCTCTTCAAATCGAAAGTTTGTTGGCCAGCGCCAGCCAGCCTTCAGGCTCATCTATCAAAGCGAGCCAGTCATATTGATGTCCCTGACTGCCATAGGTGGAACTGAACACCGTCTTGATAATGCGGGTGGCTGGCCCGGCATCGGCCCGCCCGGCCTCTTCTTTGGCGTAACTCGCCCCAGCCTGCGCCACAACATCACGTCGCTGCGCCTGATAGGCCGTTTTCGCGAAATGCCGCGTCAGAAGCCCTCCAGCACCCTTGTTGCGAGCCAGGTATTGCGCCTCCTGCTGGGATTGCTGCGGAATATGCCGACGCGCAGCCCCGGTCGTGTTCTGGTCCAGATCGTGATTGAACTCAGCCTGTTCGATCGTCGCACGAAAATGAATGTAAGCCGCAGCCACGTAGATATTCGTCGATTCATCCGACGGAACCGGGCTGTTGTGATTTTCCTGATCGAAGATTTTTTTGAAGAATTTCAGCCAATCCGGAGAGAGTTTATCGAGAGATTTATATGTGCTGGCCGTAATCTGCACACCTCCGCCGACCTGTTTGGCGACGGTGCTGATATCCACCCCCTGCCCGTAGACGAGGCCGGCGCCATGCGGGGAAGCTCCGGCGAAGAAATCAGCCGTCTTTTTGAAGATTTTTTTTGTCTTTGATTCCTTTACGTTATTCAAGGAATCTTTCAGTTTTTTATCTTCACCCGCATCTAACTGGATATTGTGAAGTTTATAACGTTTTACGGAAGTACTCGTGAGCGACAGCATCGCCTTGGTCAACTGCGCGACATCGACCACAGTTTTTGGGCGCAGAAAAATACTTAGCAGCGACGCCAGAGAACTTGCCGTCTGTCGCTTCGAACGACGCTTGAAATACGAAATGGTGTTGTATGGCGTGGAAGACTGCGCTCCCTTATACGGCTCCATGCTGAGATAAGGGTTGGGAATATATATTTTGGCGTCACCATAGATCGTGGCGTGAGCCCATCCACCTTTGCAATACCCACGAACGCGAGTGTATGCATCTTCGAATGCGGTAAAGACTCCCAGACCGGACGAGGACATATTGAATGCAGTGGCCACCTGATCCGGCGTCTTGCCGAAAAAGCTCGCGAATCCGATAATGCTAAATACCTGCGAAGAATAATCACAATAATCGATGATGCGCTGATTAATGTCGCCACGCTCCGCCATCACGCTCTTATGTTTGATGATGCGTTCGACAATGGCCTTACAGTCCGGCGCGGTCGTCAACGTCATTCCGGGCGTGAAGGCCGCTTCCAGAGCCCCTACCTTCCGCGGCCCTGCATTGATGGTTCCCCACGCGGAACTGCCGCCGATCGTGCTGACCATCCTGTCTCTCCCGCTATCTATCGGACCGTTTTCACAACTCGGTGCGCAGCTTAACGACACATTATCGTAAGCTGCTATTGTAATTGCGTTACAATCGTCAGATTCAGAAGATTAATGATCTCAACGGGAGACTGGAGCGCCCACTGCCGAAGGGCCGGTGAACCGCGACGGTCCATAGACCTCTCGCGCACGACGAATGAATGCCGAGACCATCAAGCGCACAGCCTCGTTGAACACCACGCCGATCGCCGCCTGCAACAATCTCGAACGAAACTCGAAGTCGACAAAGAAATCGACCAAACAACCGTTCGGATCCGGCGAAAACGTCCAGACGTTGTTCAAATACCGAAATGGCCCCTTCTCATAGGTCACTCGGATACATTTTGGCCGGTCAAGCGACACACGCGACGTGAACGTCTCACGAAACGGCCCGAAACCAACGGTCAGATCCGCGACAAGCTCGCTCGTCGTGCGCGTACGCACGCGCACATTGACGCACCATGGAAGGAATTGCGGATAACGCCCAACATCCGCAACAAGATCGAAAACTTCTTCAGGGGTGTAATTAAGAACCCGCCGCTCGGCATGCGTAGGCATCAGACAGCGCCCACCCCCGGCGCTGTCTTCCTGTCACGGAGCAGCGCCTCGCGTGCGGCGCGCAGGGCGGCGAAATCGGCGTCGGCATGGTAGGAAGAGCGCGTTAACGGGGTCGCGCTGACCTGCAGGAAGCCTTTTACCCGCGCCATGGTCGCATACTCGCCAAACTCATCGGGCGTCACGAACCGGGCGACGGCCGCATGCTTCACTGTGGGCTGCAGATACTGACCCATCGTGATGAAATCGACGTCCGCGATGCGGAAATCGTCCATCACCTGCGCCAGTTCCATTTTCTCTTCGCCAAGCCCGAGCATCAGGCCAGACTTCGTGAAAATCGACGGATCGATCTGCTTGACGCGATCGAGCAGGCGCAGCGACTGATAATAGCGGGCGCCAGGGCGGATGGTCGGGTACAGGCGCGGCACCGTCTCGATGTTGTGGTTGAACACGTCCGGCTTCGCCGCGACGACCACTTCCAGCGCGCCGGGCTTGCGCAGGAAGTCAGGGGTCAGAATCTCGATCGTCGTTTCTGGCGACGCAAGACGTATCGCTGCGATCACCCGGGCGAAATGCTCTGCTCCACCATCGCGCAGATCGTCGCGGTCGACAGAGGTGATGACGACATGGCGCAGACCGAGTTTGGCGACCGCATCGGCCACCCGCTGCGGCTCGTCATGATCCAGCGCGTTCGGCAGGCCGGTCGTGACGTTGCAGAAAGCGCAGGCGCGCGTGCAGATCTCGCCCATGATCATCATGGTCGCGTGACGTTGCGTCCAGCATTCGCCGATGTTCGGGCACGCAGCCTCTTCACAGACCGTCACGAGCTTGTTGTCACGCATCAACTTGCGCGTCTCGTGATAGGTCGGATGATTCGGCGCCTTGACCCGTATCCAGTCCGGCTTACGCGCAATCGGGTTGTCGGGCCGATGCGCCTTCTCGGGATGCCGCGCGCCAGCGCCGCTCTTACGATGATCGATCAGAACGCGAGTGCTCATGAGACCCCAGTTGCCGCAACGCCAATCCAGCCTGAGAAGTGCGGCGGCGGGCGTCGATCGTCAAGCGCCGACTGGACCGCAAGTGTTCGCCAGCGCATTGCCGCTGCGCCCAAGACGCCCACAAGCCGCGGAATTCCGCCGCCCGGCAGTGCTCCGGCGTAAAGTCGCGCACGCAAGCTTGAGCGGTTCGCCGAGCGCGTTCGCGTCGTTTGGCTCCCGCCCTCGGCCATTCTATAGTGCTTGAGTGACTACGCCATCCCATCTTGATCGCCTGAACCCGGAACAACGCGCCGCCATTGAAACGACGGAAGGGCCGCTGCTCGTCCTCGCAGGCGCGGGAACCGGCAAGACGCGCGTCCTGACCACCCGCTTCGCCCATATCCTCCTGTCGGGACGGGCCAAGCCATGGCAGATTCTCGCCGTCACCTTCACCAACAAGGCGTCGCGCGAAATGCGCGAACGCATCGCGACGTTGCTGGGGGAGCCGGTCGAAGGGCTCTGGCTCGGCACGTTCCACGCGTTGTGCGCGCGCATGTTGAGGCGTCACGCCGATTATGTCGGACTGACAAGTTCATTCACGATCCTCGACACCGACGATCAGCTCCGTTTGCTGAAGCAGGTCGTCGAGCCATGGCGCGTCGACGTGAAAAGATGGCCCCTACCGGGCCTGCTTGGAGTCATCCATCGCTGGAAAGACCGCGGCCTGACGCCCGAGCGGGTTACACCCTCCGAAGATACTGAATACGCCGACGGCAACGCGCGGGCGATCTACGCCGCCTACCAGACGCGGCTGCGGGAACTCAACGCCTGCGATTTCGGCGACCTGATGCTCCATGTGACGGAGATCCTCCGCTCCCGTCCCGACGTGCTCGAGCAATACCAGCGCTCTTTTCGCTATATTCTGGTGGACGAGTATCAGGACACCAACACGATCCAGTATCTCTGGCTCCGTTTGCTCGCCAAACGCCCGGACGGATCATCCAACATCTGCTGCGTCGGAGACGACGACCAGTCGATCTATTCCTGGCGCGGCGCCGAGGTCGAAAATATCCTACGCTTCGAGACCGACTTTCCCGGCGCGAAGATCGTGCGCCTCGAACGCAACTACCGCTCCACCGCCCAGATTCTCGGCGCTGCGTCCGGGCTGATCGCCCATAACGACGGGCGCTTGGGCAAGACCCTTCGTCCCGGACGCGACGACGCCGAAGGCGAACCGGTTCGCATTGTCGGCGTATGGGATTCCGACGCCGAAGCGCGAACCGTGTGCGAACGCATCGAAGCCTGGCGACGCGAGGGGCACGCGCTGGGCGAATTCGCTATCCTTGTTCGTGCAGGGTTCCAGACCCGCGCCTTTGAAGAGCGGCTGGTCCAGACCGGTATCCCCTATCGTATCGTCGGCGGCCTGCGTTTCTACGAACGCGCCGAAATCCGCGACGCAATGGCCTACATGCGCGTCATGCATCATCCCGCCGACGATCTGGCCTTTGAGCGCATCGTCAACACGCCGAAACGCGGCGTCGGGCCAGCGGCGTTACAGAAGCTGCACGCCGCCGCCCGTCCTGCCCGCATGGGGTTGACGCAGGCGGCGCGCGACCTGATCGGCGGCGGTGCGATGCACGGCAAGACGGCCGAAAACATCACAGCCCTGCTCGACAGGCTCGACGAGGCGCGGACACTGATGGAACGCGAGGGCCACGTGGTCGCGATCGGCGCGCTGCTTGAAGAAAGTGGCTATCTCGACATGTGGCGCAACGACACGTCTCCTGAAGCGCCCGGACGTCTGGAAAACCTCAAGGAACTTGTACGTGCGCTGGCGGATTTCGGATCGCTGGGTGAATTTCTGGAGCATGTTGCGCTCGTAATGGACGCGGAAGGCGCGGCGGAAGAAGCCCGCGTCTCCGTGATGACCCTGCACGGTGCGAAAGGCCTCGAATTCGACACGGTGTTTCTCCCCGGCTGGGAGGAAGGCGTCTTTCCCTCCCAGCGAACGCTCGACGAGGGCGGCGAAAAGGGACTGGAGGAAGAGCGCCGCCTCGCCTACGTGGGCGTCACTCGCGCCCGCCATCGGGCGATCATCCTACACGCGGCCAACCGGCGTATCTACGCGAACTGGCAGGAATCAACGCCAAGCCGCTTCCTCGACGAATTGCCTGACGAGTATGTCGAGCGCGAAGGCGAGGTCGCCTCCCGGCAGGCCCGACGCGATTACAGCGGCTATTTCAGCACCAGCGTTTTTTCGGACGGCGGATCCACATCCCTGTCCCCGCTTGTCGCCAAACGCCGCAAGCTGGCGGAGGCGCTGGCCGCCGAAGCGCCGACGCTTGAAATAGGCTCACGCGTGTTTCACCAGAAATTCGGCTATGGCGTCGTGATAGACGCTGATCGTGGCGCCGCCGAGGTCGCGTTCGAGAAATCAGGGTCCCGCCGCGTCATGGCGTCGTACCTTGAACTCGCGCCCGATTAAACGCTGTTTTTCGTATACTTCCCCCGATCGTTGTTCCGTTTCACCAACAAGGAGCCTTCCATGACTGTCACGCGCCGGCGGCACGCGACCGAGCTTGAGACCATCGCAGTGACCGTTCGCGAGGCGTCCGTCG
Source organism: Acetobacter sp. DsW_063 (assembly GCF_002153745.1). Classification (GTDB taxonomy): domain Bacteria; phylum Pseudomonadota; class Alphaproteobacteria; order Acetobacterales; family Acetobacteraceae; genus Acetobacter. The sequence goes on from NZ_JOPL01000009.1 coordinate 9,774, forward strand.
AGGCGTATGAGAGCGCCATCGGCATGATCTGCACGACTGTCGGCATATTCGAAGTCGACGAGGCTGAACGCTTCTGGCGCGTCGAGGGCGTGAAGGACGTGGGGTATGGCGAAGAGGAACTCGCGTCGGCTCTGGCGATCGCGGCGCTGACCAGCGGTGAAGACGCCACGCTGGAGCGGACGCGTACCGAGACTGAAGGGTGGCTGGCGCGCACCTATGAATCCTTCCCAGCCCAACCGGTGGGAAACCGTTTCCTTGTGCAGGGGTCGCACCTCGATACGGCCCCGGAGGCCGGGCGCATCACCATCACGCTCGACGCGGGTGTCGCCTTCGGGTCGGGAGAGCACGGCTCCACGCGCGGGTGTCTTCGCGCACTGGAACTGATCGCATATCGCAAACCTCGCCGCATTCTCGATCTTGGTTGCGGTTCCGGCATCCTCGCCATGGGCGCCGCCGCGCTGCTAAAACGGCCAGTTCTGGCGACGGACATTGATCCGTGGTCGGTGCGCGTCTCGGCGGAAAACGCGGTGCGCAACCAGTTGTCACGCCGCGTCACCTGCCGCCTCGGCAATGGGTGGTCCACCCCAGCGATCCGCCACGCGGCGCCATACGATCTGGTGTTCGCCAACATCCTCGCCCGCCCGCTGTGCCTGATGGCCCATAGCCTGGCGGCCAATCTGGCGCCCGGCGGCACCGCCATTCTCGCCGGGTTGCTGAACAAGCAGGTCCGCATGGTGCTCGCCGCTCATCGGCGACAGGGGCTGGTTCTTGAGAAACACCTGCGCGAGGGCGACTGGGGCACGCTGATCCTCCGCAAACCCTATGGCAGGAAACCCCGATGACCGTCACGACGCGACCAGCGACGACCGAGGATGTCGCCGACATCCTGTGGCTGACCAATCAGGCGATCAACGAGACGACCGCCATATGGGTCTCCACGCCGATGACGTTGGAACAACGTCTCTCCTGGTTCGAACAGCGACAGCGCGACGGATTTCCTGTAATTATCGCGGAAGAAAACGGAAAAACCCTTGGCTTCGCGTCATACGGCGCGTTCCGCCCTTACGAAGGTTACGCCCATACCGTCGAACATTCCGTCTACGTCCACCCGGAATCACAGGGCAAAGGTGTGGGGCGCACGTTGCTGGAAACGCTGATCGCCGAGGCGCAACGCGCCGGGCTTCACGTCATGGTGGCCGCGATTACTGCGGACAATGCGGCGTCAATCGCGCTCCATGAACGCTGCGGCTTCGAACACGCCGGGATAATGCCCGAGGTGGGAACGAAGTTCGGTGGCTGGCTGGATCTTCTGTTCATGTATCGCCGCCTGTCGACGCCATGACCACTCCCGCCCCTTTTCGTTGCCGGTGGGCGGAAACGAACGACCTTCTACGCGTCTATCACGACGAGGAGTGGGGTGAGCCGGTGCGGGACAGCCGGGCGCTATGGGAAACCCTCATGCTCGAAGGGTTTCAGGCGGGGTTGTCGTGGCTCATCGTGCTTCGCCGTCGGGAAACCCTGCGCGCGGCCTTTCGTGGTTTCGATCCAGAGATCGTAGCGCGCTTCGGGCCTGAGGATGTCGAACACCTGATGGGTGATCCCGGCGTCATCCGCGCGCGGGCGAAGATAGAGGCCGCGATCGGCAACGCGCAGGCCTATCTCGCCATGCGCGAGAAAGGCGAGGATTTCGCCGCTTTCACATGGGGCATGGTTCCTGACGCGCCAATTGTAAACAGGACGGGTGTCGTCCTTGCCCAGTCGCCCGCGTCCGTTGCTATGTCGAAGGCGTTGAAAGCGCGCGGGTTCCGTTTCGTCGGACCGGTGGTCGTCTATGCGTGGATGCAGGCCGTGGGCATGGTGGACGACCATGACCCGAACTGCTTTCGCTGCGAAGCGAACCGCGTGAAGCACGCCTAGGCGCTTTTTTTCGAAACTATCGCGACCCGACCTGGGCTGTCAGTTCAATAATCCGCCTCAAAACAACGCCCACCGGAACAGCCTGAACCACGCTCCAGACTGCGTGCTAACTGGGCACACAGGAAAACATAGCTTACGTCAGCGCAATCCCAAACGAGGCCGTGTCACCCATACTGCATGACGACCATCCACCCGCTCCCTCCGTCACCGCCATTCTGATAAGTTGTGCCCGGAGACACGCAAGCGCCGGAACCGCCCGAACCCAATTCGCCCGCATTACCGGTCTGGCCCGCTCCCGCTTCCTCTCCGCCACTATAGGGAGAACGATTGCCTCCCATACCGCCATATCCGAAGAAATAATTTTCGGAAATGCCAACAGCAAGCCCAGACTGCCCGCCCTGCCCCTTGGACGATACGATAACGGTGACGCCTGATGTCGTAACAACCTGCGGGTTTCCGCCCACGCCCGCACCGCCGATCACTGCCTCTCCGGATCCTGTGCCAATCACGCCCCCGAAACCGCCGCCGAGCGTTACGAAGCTGCCTATGGACGAAGGACCACCACTGTTACCGCTCATCGCGCCCGCGGAAGACTGCCCGCCCCGACCACCGCAACCAAGCGATACGGTCAGGGGAAATGAGACAAGCGACGGGTCGATCGCCAGCAGAGCATAAGCGCCGGCGCCGCCGCCGCCGCCGATCCCCGCCTGCGTAGCAGTACAGGTCGGGCAACCGCCGCCCCCGCCGCCGCCTGCCGACACAGCGATGATAACCCTCTTGCAGCGCGACTGAACGCTCAGCGAAAATGTATTCGCACCGCCCGTCGTCGCAGACGGACCGACATACGACTGAATGCTCAAAAGATTTCCCGAAGCCCACGACCCGACGAAAGCGGTCGTGGCCAGTAAAGTGGACTGGTCGCCTGCAGTCGGCGTCGGCGCACGCGGCGAACCAGTGAACAACGGCGAGTCTTTTGGCGCCAATTGCGGAATTGTGGGATAAAACAGCGCACTATTGGCCAGAGAAATCATGGACTGCGTCACCGCAGTCGCATTCGCAGGCAGCACAACGCTCCAGATCAGAATGCCGCCATCAACCGGGGGCGCTGTCGTAACCTCCAGAGTAGCGATTGCTGCCCTGATCGTCGCCTGTGAAGCGCCGTCTCCATTCTGTCCCGCAAGTGTCAGACTGTCGTCCGACGCATCGACATAACGCAGTAAAGTCGCGTTCGTATCTGCTGATGACAACGATGCAGAAATATAAAACGTCTGGGCTGCGCTCGTAGCGCTGAGCGTGAAGGAGGCTCCGGGGCTCACATATTGCCGGACAACCTGCGCGCTGTCCGCCGCCATAGATCCATATGCATCAGCGTCAATGACGGCGACTTCGTTGATGTGACCACTCGCAACAGTAACGACAAGATCCTGCCCGTTGCACGTCGCGGCGAACCCGACGGCAAAAGGCCCCGCCGTTCCGATTGTTGCGCTAAGCGCGTTTCCTATAGCAATTTCGGCGTTGCGCTGAGCGATAAGCGTGTCAGTATCGGATATCACCTGACCTGGATAAACGATTACGCGATCCATGTTATCTTTAAATCCACTATAAAAGGAAAATTTTATGGAAATCGCGGTTAAGGCCAGCATAACCAGCACCGCAGAAATTCTTGGAAATATTTATTAGCAGTACAGAGGGAGGTTCTTGAAATATTTCTCGGCCTGAGCAATCTCAATCAGCGTTCTGTCTCCGAACTTGACCGCCGAAATTTTTCCCTCTGCGAGCAACTTGTAGCAAGACGTTCTACCAATACCAAATATTTCGCAAAACTGCCTAACGGAACAGTATTTCTTATAAATATCATTGGAAGCAACTTCAATCATCTGAATCTTTCCGGTGAAATGAAATGACCGCAACCTTCCGGTCGCCCCAAATTCCGCGCACATGTTGCTGACGTTCAGGCAGCGATTATTCTCGAAAAAATCAGCCATGCCCGAAGCGGCCAAACGCGACCGCACCTGTATATTGAACGTCCCTAACGGGCAGTGATGAAAAAACGTTCGATAGCGGACAATGCCGGAAACATCCGATCACGTAACCACAGGCGAACGGCGCCTTGCTGCCCTTGAAAGAAGGCAGCGCCCCCTCAACCGGCCATCAGCAAAGCCACGCCAGCTTTACGCTGCTTCAAACCCAGTTTCGCCGGATGATTCGGCGATGCTCACAACACGCCACGAAGTCGAGAAATCTCTTTATCAAGATTTATGATTACTCATACGGCGATAAATCAACGGCGCATCGGCGCTCTCGGCGATCGCGGCGTCGATCAGACCTCTGTCTGGTGAACGGCGACAAACCGGGTCGGTAGCGCTCGCGTCTCCCAACAGGGCAAGAGCCTGACACCGGCAACCACCCCAGTCTTCCTCTCGCCTGTCGCAGGTGCGACACGGCGCAGGCATCCAGTCTACGCCGCGAAAGCGGTTGAATAGATCAGACTTTGTCCAAATGGATTCGAGACTATCCTTAAGAACCGTTGGGAAGCTGACGCCCGGAATCGTTTCCGCGGCGTGACAGGGCAGCACACGACCGGATGGGCTAATGTTGATGAAGCGCTGGCCCCAGCCACCCATGCATGGCTTGGGCTCGTCCGCATAATAATCCGGCGTGACGAAGTCGATCGCCATCTCCCTGCCGAAGCGCGCTCTCGCGGAAGCGACGTCCTTTTCGCTCTGCTCGAGTTGCGCCCGCGTTGGCAAGAGCGTCGCGCGATTCTTCAACCCCCAGCCGTAATACTGCGTGTGAGCGATTTCCACCCGACGCGCGCCCAATTCCCCCGCCAGATCGAACATCTGCGGAATACGTTCCACATTCAGACGATGAACAACAAAATTCAATGTCAGCGGCACGCCCTGAGCGACAATCACCCGCGCCGCCTCCAGCTTCCGCCCCTGTGCGTTTTTCATGCCCCCGATCAGATCTGCGCCTTCCGGCGTGACGTCCTGAAATGAAAGCTGAACATGATCCACGCCCGCATCGACCAGCGGAATGAAAGACGCCTCATCCAGAAGAATACCTGACGTGATCAGGTTCACATACAGACCTGCTTTCGCCGCCCCTCGCACCAGTTCTGGAAGATCCTTCCGCGCCATTGGCTCGCCACCGGAAAAATGCGCCTGAAGAACACCCAGATCCGCCGCTTCGTTCAGGACACGCATCCACACATCCGTCGGAAGCTCGTTCCGGACGTTTTCAAGCGCGAGCGGATTGGAGCAATACGGACACTGAAGCGGGCAGCGATGCGTCAGCTCCGCCAGAAGACTCATAGGAAACGGAATTGTCATGATTTGCACACGAGGACCTGACGCGCCGTCAGGTCCTCAACCATGTCGATTACATCACGCGCAATCACGTCTCGAGGCGCATCGTAAGCCGTCGCCAGAGCGTCAATGATCGCCGCCAGCGTTGCGTCCCCGTCAACGCGCTGAAGAATAGAAGCCGCGATAGTATCGACAATGAAAGCGCGCTCCGGCGCCTGCACAATCCATTGGTCGCGAACCCTGTCGCGCTGCAAACGAACGCCCCGCAGAAAACCGGGAATTCTGGCCTCCAGATCAGCGCTCATCGTATGGACTTACCCTGCGTTCGGCGCGAACGCGCCGGGCGGGACCAAGCCAGGCGTCACATACGCATAATCCAGAGCGTCCAGCATCGACCACAATACGCCGCACTTGAAGCGCAACGCGTCCATTACCGCCTGCTGCCGCTCGATCGTCCGGGCATGCTCCTTCACATAAAAAAGCGCAAAATCAGAATCACGGGGCGCCTGAGTCAGACGCGGCGTGAAATAGGCGAGCGTTTCTTCTGTGATGAAACTGTAATTTCGCAACATCCCCGACACACGTTCGCTGATGATGCTCGGCGAGAAGAGTTCAGTCAGAGACGACGCAATCGCCTCGAGTGTGGAGCGTTCTCCGACGAAATGGACGTATGCGTCGACAGCGAAACGCGTACCCTGCAAAAGACCGTCCAGCGACTCAACATAGTTCCTGTCCAACCCCAACCCGTCGGTCAGACGCAGCCAGCGCGCGACGCCGCCCGTTCCGGGCTCCGTGCCGTCGTGATCTTCGATGCGGCGGCGCCACTCCCGCCTCAACTCAGCAGTCGGCAAACGGGCCAGTAACGTGGCGTCCTTGGCCGGAATACGGGCCTGATAATAATACCGGTTGAGCGCCCAGGCCTGCACCTGCGCCTTGCTCAGCTTGCCGTCATGCAGCGCCCGGTGAAACGGATGCAGGTTGTGATAACGTTCGGCGCCGATGGCGCGAAGAGCGGCCTCGAGTTCGTCCGGGGTCAGAAGTCTGTCACTCACAACTCGATCCTCATGCCATCAAAAGCCACGTCCCAACCATCGCTTTCCACTTGCGTCCGTTCAGGCGAGTCCGCAAGCAGGATGGGATTCGAATTGTTGATGTGGACAAAAACCTTGCGTTTCACATCGAGATCACTGAAGGCGTCGATCACGCCATCCTGTCCACTCACCGACATATGCCCCATACGGCGCCCCGTCTTCTGCCCCAGACCAGCACGGATCATTTCGTCATCCTGCCAAAGCGTGCCATCGAACATCACAAGGTCCGCGCCCTTGACCCTCTCGCGAAGCGCATCGGTCATACGCGCGCAGCCCGGTATGTAAAACGCCCGAACATCTCCGTCGGTGATTTCCAGACCGGTCGTCTCGCCATTTTCAACCACGGCCGCCGGATTTTCGCCCTTCTCCGCATAAAGCGGCACTTTCCCCGGAGCCGCGAACAGGCGAGCTTCTAGGGTCTGCAACGTCAAAGGCTCGTCGAGCGCCATGGCGTGGCGGCCAACGATCTCCCGGCTCAAAGCTTCAAAAATGGGATTTGCGTCGATTTGTTCAAGAACCTGAGCCGTCGCAAACAGATCAAACGGTTCGCGCTCACGGAGCGTCAACAACCCCGCAATGGTGTCGACCTCCGCGCCAGTCAGAACGACGCTGGCGATAGGGGTAGACCGCAGTCCATGCTTCGGCTGCAACTCCCGCGTTGAGTTGATCTGTTGCCGGATATCGGGAGAAGCGTTCACCACATGCCACCGCTCTCCATCACCAGAAAAAGCGATTGATGCCTGTGTTCTGGCCGGCGCGGCGGGATCGCCCGATCGCGCACGATTGCAGGGGGAAGCATTGGAGTTCCACTGGGGGAAACCGCCTCCGGCGGCAGCGCCGAGCACAATCACTTTAAGCATGCCGGTGGCTATAAACGTAAAACGCCGCCAGCGCGAGGCGCCGACGGCGTTTCAAACCTTAAACGCTGTGTTCGGGTCTTACTTCTTCTGACCGCAAACATAGCTGTTGATCTCCGCGCCCAGGGGCACTTCGGTGATCTTCGGTGTGTTCCATGCCATAGCTGTGATCCTCCTTCGAAGTTAAACTCCAGCGAACTATAATCCGCCGCCTGTCGGCATGGCGTCACGAAGTCGTGAACTCTGTCGAATACTCCCCACCCCACACTCAACAACTCACAACACCCTCAACGACAAGACGGTCAGACCCGACACATCGCCACGCCTCTCCCCTTTGCTCTAGGGTCTTGTCATGGGGCGCTTCCGCGCCTGATCTCGCTTTGCCGTACCAGGAGTTGACCCACCGCCATGCCCGACGCTTCACCGGCCCGAACCACCGAACTTTCCCATCGGCTCACCGCCTTGCGAGCCATTATCGCTGAAGAGGGGCTCGACGGGCTGATCGTCCCGAGGAGCGACGAGTATCTGGGAGAATACGTACCGGCCAGCGCCGAGCGACTGGCGTGGATCAGCGGCTTCACCGGCAGCGCCGGTGTTGCCGCGATTTTGAAGGAGCACGCCGCCGTTTTTTCCGATGGTCGCTACATCACCCAGATGGATGACGAGGTCGACGCCTCCCTTTGGGAAAAGCAGCATATCACGGAGACCCCGCCCCGTGACTGGCTGTCCTCCCAGACTCAATCGGGGGAGTTGGCACGGATAGGTTACGACCCGCGCGTGATGAGCCGCGCCGCGCGCGACGCCTTGCAAAGCAGCCGCATCGAACTCGTCCCCACGTCCCGCAATCTGATCGACGCTATCTGGTCCGATCGCCCGACGGAACCGCTCTCGCCTGCCATTATCCAGCCTCTGGAGTTCTCCGGAGTAAGCAGCGCCGAAAAGCGGGCCGAACTGGCGGAGGCGCTTGCCGCCTCGGAGCACAATGTCACGGTCATCAGCGATACAACATCTATTGCTTGGCTACTCAACATCCGCGGCGCTGACGTGCCCAGTACGCCCGTGACCCTCAGCACCGCGTTGCTTCACCGCGACGGTCGGGTCGACCTGTTCATCGACGAGCGGAAGCTCAGCCCGGAAATTCGCCAATGGCTTGGTAATGAGGTCGGCATCCGTGCACCGAAAGAGTTGGCCGAAGCGTTGTCCGCACTATCCGGCAAGACGGTCGCTCTCGATCCAGCCGGAACGCCCGTCTGGTTCGAGCAGACCCTCGCCGCCGCCGGGGCCAAGACTGTCGACGTTCCCGACCCGTGCGCATTGCCGCGTGCGCGTAAAAATCAAGTCGAGCAGCAGGGCGCGCGAACAGCTCACCTCCGCGACGCGGTAGCGGTCTGCCGTTTTCTGCACTGGCTTGAAAGCTCCGCCGTTGGCTCCACGGAGTTGGACGCCGCCGCACGCCTGCAGGCTTTTCGCGCAGAGGCGCCGGAATATCGCGACGATTCTTTCACGGCGATCTCCGGCGTAGGGCCGAACGGCGCGATCATGCATTACCGGGTGACGCCGGAGTCCAACCAACCGATTGGCGCGGACATGGTCTACCTGATCGATAGCGGTGGGCAGTATCCGGACGGCACGACCGACATCACGCGCACGGTCTGGATCGGCCCGAACGAGCCGCCAGCGGAGATCAAATCCTGCTTTACCCGCGTTCTCAAGGGTAACCTGCTGCTGGCGCGCGCCATATTCCCAGTCGGAACCACGGGACATGCGCTCGATTCGCTTGCGCGCTACGCATTGTGGCAGGCCAGACTCGATTTCGACCATGGAACCGGTCATGGCGTCGGCAGCTACCTTTCGGTTCACGAAGGGCCACAGAGAATCGCAAAGGCGCCTAACGCCATCGCGCTGGCCCCGGGCATGATCGTCTCCAACGAGCCCGGGTACTACCGACCCGGCTCCTTCGGGATCAGACTCGAGACCCTGCTTCTGGTCTGCGAACCGGAGATAGGTCCGGACGGCAAAGCCTTCCTTTCATTCGAAACGCTGACTCTCGCGCCCTTTGATCAGCGTCTGATCGACATCGACGTTCTTGGTGAGGAAGACGCCCGGATCCTCGACGCGTATCACGCTCACGTCCTCGCGAGCGTTGGGCCGCTTCTGCCATCCGGCGAACGGTCGTGGCTCGCGCATGCCTGCTCTCCCATCAAGAGGAAGTGAAAACACGCGATTGCGCATCGCGCTCCGACGCGATGCAAGGCAGAACAGGCGGCGGATGCAAGGGAGCTTATAGATGACGAACACCAAGACTATCCCCGCCACGCTGATCGCCGGCGATGGCATCGGCCCCGAGATTATGGATTCGGTGGTCGAAATCCTCGACGCGGTCGACGCGCCGTTCGCTTGGGAAGCCCACCTGGCGGGCATGGCCGGCGTTGACGCCGTCAACGACCCTCTGCCGAAGCAGACGATCGAAAGCATCCGCAAGACAGGTCTGGCCATCAAAGGCCCGCTCACCACCCCGGTCGGCGGCGGCTTCAAGTCCATTAACGTCACGCTGCGTCAGGAGTTCGGCCTTTATTCGAACCTGCGTCCGACGAAGTCCATCATCCCGGGCAGCCGCTTCGAGAACATCGATCTGGTGATCGTCCGCGAGAACCTCGAAGGTTACTACGCAGCGATCGAGCATGTGATCCCTCTGGAAGGCGATCCGCGCGCCATCGCGATGAGCGGCGGCTTCCTCTCCCGCAAAGAGTGCAACCGCATCGTCCGTTTCGCCTTCGACTACGCCCTGAAAAACGGCCGCAAGAAGGTGACGCTGGTCCACAAGGCCAACATCATCAAGCAGATGTGCGGTCTGTTCCTCGAAGAAGGCCGCAAGGTCGCCGAAGAGTACAAGGGCCGCGTCGAGGTTGACGAGCGTATCGTCGACGCTTGCGCGATGCAGCTCGTCACAAACCCGTGGCAGTTCGACGTTATCGTGACGACGAACCTGTTCGGCGACATCCTCTCCGACCTGACGGCGGGCCTCGTCGGCGGTCTGGGCATGGCCCCGGGCGCGAACATCAGCGAGAAGGCCGCGATCTTCGAGGCCGTCCACGGCTCCGCTCCTGACATCGCGGGCAAGGGCGTCGCGAACCCGCTGGCGCTCCTGCTTGCCGCCGTCATGATGCTCCGTCACGTCGGACGTCAGGATCTGGCAGATCGCATCGACGCTGCGATCGCCAAGGTCATCACCGCCGGTGAAGTTCGCACCCGCGATCTGGGCGGCACGGCCGGAACGAAGGATCTGACCGCAGCACTGAAGCAGGCTGTGTCCTAAGCTTTTTCGCCACGGCCAAGCCTACTTTGAAGCCGCGTCGACGTCTGTCGGCGCGGCTTCGTCGTATACGGCGCCTGATTGCCGCATCATCGATCCGGGTCGGCCAAATAGATGAAAATCAAGCATATTTACCTGACGGTTACGCTTCCGTGACAGGCTTTCGCCACATAAGCGACACGGAGCCTAAAGTCAGTGAAGACCGCCCACGGGCTCACCGGATCATCGCGTAGACGCCTCACGCGCTTAACGTCCGCCAGTTCCGAAGATCGTTTCCTTTCGCCGATGCTGGCCCCACGGTTTGCTCTGGATACAAAGACGCTTAGCGGCGCCGACCTTCACCTCGATATCGCCGGACTGACGGCGCGCAGCGCACGGCGAAAACGGCGCGACGCGTTGTGGGCCTCCATAGTTGAAAGTGGCTGCTCCATCGCTGCGCGACTTCCGCCTCACTGTCGCCTTGCGCTGCCACTCGACTCAGTTGAGACGCCACCTGACGACCTGATCCTTCATCTTGCGACCTCACTCACCGCCACGAAGCTGGACGCCTCACGGCTTGAACTCGAATTTGGTGAAAACACTCTCGCGTCTGAAAACGACACCCTGTTCTACGCTTTGGCGGCCCTGCACGACCTCGGTGTGGGGTTGGTGTTCGCCGGACTGGGCGCAGGCGTGACAAGCCTCACTCTTTTACGAGACCGTGCTTTCACCGGTCTGCTGAGCGCTCTGAAACTCGACCGGCAGATTCTCCTGCGGCTTCATACCGTCGCGGAAGCCGAGCCGCCGCTCATCCGCGCCATTGTCCGATTCGGCGCCGACTTCGGACTCACAACCCGCGCAGACGGCGTCGATTGCCCCGAGACACTCGCCTTCCTGACGGACATCGGTTGCGCCGAAGGACGGGGCGCGGCGTTAGGGCGTGCCGAAACTGTGTCCCGCTTTCTCTCCACCCATGGGTTCGGCGACAAAGCGCACGACGAAGGGTGAAGCCACACGGCTGATACTGGACAGGGCGAATGACGCTCTCTATCCCCGCCGCCCATGAACGACATCGCATTCTCTGAAAAAACGCGGATCGGGATCGACTTCGGCACGACGAACAGCGTCGTCGTCATACGTCAGCCCGACGGCACAACACGCACCGCAAGCTTCAAAAGACCGGACGCAACGTCCGCAGAGACATGCCGCACTCTGCTATGCTTTTGGCATGAGGAAAGCCGAGGCCGCTCGACGCGCCAGCACGCCATTGGCGCGGAGGCGATCGAAGCCTATCTCGACGATCCCGCCGAGAGTCGGCTGATCATGTCGATGAAGTCCTATCTCGCGCAGGCGAGCTTTCGCGAGACGCAGATATTCGGGCAGCGGATGACCCTTGAAAGTCTGATCGCCTCGTTTCTGCGTGAGCTGATGGCCCAGGCTGGCGTCTCCCCCGATTCTTGCGCCGTGACGGTTGGTCGACCGATTCGCTTCGTCGGAGACGGCGCGGATGACGCGCTGGGTGAACGCAGATTGCGCGAGAGTTTCTCGCAGGCCGGCTTCACCGACGTCTCCACTCTTATGGAGCCTGAAGCCGCCGGGTGGAAATTCGCCCAACGCCTCACCAGCCCCGCAACCGTGCTGGTCGCCGACTTCGGCGGCGGCACAAGCGATTTCTCCGTCATGCGCTTCGACCCGGCGTCCGGGAAGCCTCCCGAAGCTCTGGGCCACGCTGGCGTGGGACTTGCCGGGGACCAGTTCGACTATCGGATCATCGACAACATTGTCTCGCCGCTGCTCGGTCGCGACAGCGTCTATCGCGTCATGGGCGGCTCTCCGTTGCCTGTCCCCATCGAATGGTACACCGCGCTGGCGCGTTGGCATCGGCTGTCGCTGATGCGCACCCCCAAAACTCTCAACGACATGGCGGAGGTGGCGCGCGGCGCAGCCGAACCGGAATTGATTGCGCGACTGATCGAACTGGTTCGCGAGCAGAATGGTCAGTCCCTTTACCGCGCCGTGTCCGACGTCAAAAGCGCGCTGTCCTCATCCGACCGCGCGACTCTCCGTTTCAGTCAGAAAAATTTCTCCATCGAGCAGGAAGTGACGCGAGAGGCGTTCGAGCAGTGGATCGCACCCGACCTTGCACAATTTGAAGATAGCGTATCCCGGGCTCTGGCCCGCGCCCAGATCGACTCGAACGCTATAGACAGGGTGTTCATGACAGGCGGAACGTCCTTCGTTCCGGCAGTTCGGGCATTGTTCACACGTCGTTTCGGGGAAGAGAAGGTCGAACTGGGCGGGGAGTTCGTCTCGGTTGCGGAAGGGCTGGCTCTGGCGAACCACGCGTAACCATTCCGAAAGCCCGACTTATGCACAACGGTGACTGGCGCCGGACGACGGTTGCCAAGGCCGAGCGGCGCGGGCGAAATTGCCCGCCATGAGACTCGCCGCCCGACTTCGCTCCCCCCTCCTCCGCTACTGCCTTATGGCGCGGCGCCCCTCGAACCAGCGTCCTTCAGACCTGAGATTTTCCAGCCCTAACGGTGCGAGGCTCGTCGATCTGGATCAGAGCGCCTTGGCGCGAATCTCGCCACCTCAACATGATCAATGCGGAAGCATCCCGGCTAAAGCCACTATGCTCACGAACAGCCGGTCTCCGATCAGACGGCTTTCGAGCCTGTGGCTGCCCGACACACGCCCACGAGCCTTCCGCTCTTCGGGCGCTCTGGCGCTCGTGGCTAGCGCCGCAGTGGCCACACTACTCCCGACGGACGTCCACGCCGTGCCTATGCCAACTGCGCCTGAGGCCGCGGCAGCAGACCTCACGCCCGTTTTTACTTCCAGCTCCCAGCTTTGGGACGCGGTTGTGGCCCTGCCAGATGGACGCGTGGCGTTGCAAGCTCCGCGCTGGCTCGGCGGCAATGGCCCGCAACTCAGCATCGCGCGCGAGAGCGAAATGCCTGCGGCCTACCCGAACGCTGCATGGAACGCCTCTGACGGCCCGGTCGACGAACATTTCGTGGCTTTGGCCGGGATAACTCTAGCTCCAGACGGACAACTCTGGGCTGTGGACAGTGGCGTCCCTGACCGCGAGAAACCGCCGACCGCTGACGCCCGGCTGGTCGAGATCGACACGCACAGCGACAGCGTCACACGCGTATTGTCCATCGATCCGGCTGTACTGCGCCCGGGCAGCGTGCTTGGCGGCATAGCTATCCATGGACGGACAGCATACGTACTCGATTCCGGTGCCGCAGGTCTTCTCGTCATCGATCTGGGAAGCGGCGTCGCACAACGCTTCATGGACCATCATCCTGCGCTGACCGCAGGACGGCCGATTCAGACCAGGGACGGCGTCGTCGCGGCGCCGGATGGACGCCCCATCGCCATCGACGCCAGCCTTATCGCCGTCAGCCCCGATGGAAAATGGCTGTATGTTCAAGCCTATTGCGGACCGCTCTATCGCGTGAACACCGCTTTCCTTGACGATCCCGCGTCCACCGGAGCGGCGTTTCAGGAAGCGGCGACCCTTTGGTACAAAACCGGCGCCCTCGGAGGGTTGGCGGTTGGTCACGACGGAACGCTTTACTGGTCAGACGTCGCTACAGGCAGCGTCGACAGTTACACGCCCGGTCGTATCCCTCATCATCTGATCACCGATCCTCGTCTGACATGGCCGGGCGGCCTTGCGCTCGCGCCTGACGGGCGGCTCATCATTCCAGCGGCGCAACTCGATCGCGCCCCGCGTTTCCATCAGGGACATTCCACGGTCGTGTGGCCTGAAACAGTATACGCTCTTCGCACCCCGGCGGACGCGACCTCCGACGTCCTGCGTAAATAGGACGTCACCGCCTATTCGCGGGCGAGGCCAGACGGGTTATATTGGAGCCATGCGTTATCTCTCCACCCGCGGACGCGCGCCAGTTCGCTCCTTCTCCGACGTTCTCCTCGCTGGCCTCGCCGATGACGGAGGGCTCTACATGCCCGAAAGCTGGCCACAGTTTTCCGCCGAGGAATGGCGGGACATGCGCGGCCTGCCCTACCCGGAGCTGGCGGCCCGCGTCATTGCGCCTTTCGCTGAAGGCTCCATCTCGCACGAGACCCTTCTGGAGCTGTGCCGCGACGCCTACGCGCGGTTCGACCATGCCGCCATCGTGCCGCTGGTGCAGGTCGAGGACGGCCTGTTCGTGCAGGAACTGTTTCACGGCCCGACCCTCGCGTTCAAAGATATGGCGATGCAGTTGCTCGGGCGGCTGTTCGACCATGTGCTGACGGAGCGTGACGAACGCGTAACCATCGTCGGCGCGACTTCTGGCGACACGGGTTCGGCGGCGATCGAAGCTTGCCGTGGTCGCGACCGCCTCACCGTCGTGATTCTGCATCCGGAAGGAAGGACGTCGGAAGTCCAACGGCGGCAGATGACGACCGTGCTGGACGCCAACATCGCGAACATCGCCGTGCAGGGCACGTTCGACGACTGTCAGGATCTGGTGAAGGCCATGTTCGCGGACGCTCCGTTCCGCACGGAGATGCGCCTTTCCGCAGTCAACTCCATCAACTGGGCGAGAATTGCAGCCCAGATTCCCTATTACGTATACTCCGCCCTCGCGCTCGGTGCGCCGGACCGGGAGGTGTCGTTCGCCGTGCCGACCGGCAATTTCGGGAACGTCCTCGCCGCATGGGCAGCGCGTCAGATGGGGCTGCCGATACGGCGCCTCTGCGTCGGTTCGAACCGGAACGACATCCTGACCCGCTTTCTCAATGCGAACGACATGTCCACGCGAGAAGTCGCGCCCAGCCTGTCTCCGTCAATGGACATTCAG
This sequence comes from Acetobacter sp. DsW_063, assembly GCF_002153745.1. Lineage (GTDB taxonomy): Bacteria > Pseudomonadota > Alphaproteobacteria > Acetobacterales > Acetobacteraceae > Acetobacter. Next base: position 25,065 of record NZ_JOPL01000009.1, read on the forward strand.
GTCTCTTCGAACTTCGAGCGCCTGTTGTTCGAACTTCTGAACCGCGACGCCGCAGCGTGCGAACGTCTGATGACCGGTTTCAGAACAACAGGAAAGATGGACGTGCCTGACGGAGTGTGGGCCTCCGCGCGTGAGCTGTTTTCAGGCCTCGCCCTTGACGATCAGGCGACCGAAGCCGAGATTCAACGTCTCTACAAAGACAGCCTCTACCTTGCCGACCCGCACAGTGCGATCGGCGTCGCTGCGGGCCGCAAATATCGGGAGGCAGGCTGCCCCATGGTCGCCATGGCGACCGCGCACCCGGCGAAATTTCCCGACGCGATGCGTTCGGCTATCGGCGTCACCCCGGCGCTTCCTCCGACGCTCGCCGATCTTTACGAGCGGGAAGAGCGCTATCGCGTCGTCACCAATCGCCTTGACGTCGTGGAAGACGCCGTGCGGATCGGCGCCCTGCACAACGCCCGTTGATTTCCCCGAGGCGGCGCGCCGCTTCTTTCAGGATCACCATGACCGACCCTATTCAACAGACCCGCCTGCCTTCCGGACTGACCGTCGTCACCGAGCGCATGGAGCGCGTCGAGACGGTGTCATTCGGAGCTTACGTCGCCACCGGAACCCGTAACGAACGTCAGGAAGAAAACGGCGTCTCGCACTTTCTGGAACATATGGCGTTCAAGGGCACGGCCTCCCGTTCGGCGGTGCAGATCGCCGAAGAGATCGAGAATGTCGGCGGGCACATCAACGCGTACACCGCGCGGGAGCAGACGGCGTATTACGTCAAGCTGTTGAAGGGCGACCTTGCTCTGGGCGTCGACATCATCGGCGACATCCTGACGCACTCCTCGTTCGAGGCCGAGGAGGTGGAGCGTGAGCGCGGCGTCATCCTGCAGGAAATCGGACAGGCTAACGACACGCCCGACGACATCATCTTCGATCATTTTCAGGAAACGGCGTTTACAGCGCAGCCCATGGGCCTGCCGACGCTCGGCACCGAGGACCTCATCCGCGAGATGAGCCGCGAAACGCTGATGTCCTACATGCGTACGCATTACACGCCAGAAAATATCGTGGTCGCCGCCGCCGGCAATCTTGAGCACGAGCGCGTCGTCGATCTCGTCGCGCAGCATTTCGCGGATCTGCCGACCTCAAGCCTGCCTCCGCGCCTGCCCGGCCTTTATACCGGCGGCGAGTTCCGCCGCGAAAAGGATCTCGATCAGGCCCACATCGTGCTGGGTTTTCCGTCGGTTGGCTACGGCGACGACGACTATTATCCGGCGCTCCTGCTCTCGACCCTGCTCGGCGGCGGCATGTCGTCGCGGCTGTTTCAGGAAATACGCGAGAAGCGCGGGCTCGTGTATTCGGTGTATTCCTTCAACGCACCTTTCCTCGACAGCGGCCTGTTCGGCATCTACGCCGGAACGGGAGAGAAGGAGGCGAGCGAACTTCTTCCCGTCACCATGGCTGAACTCCGCAAGGTCCAGCGTGAGGTAGGCGAAGGCGAACTGGCCCGCGCGCGCGCGCAGCTCAAATCCTCCCTGCTTATGTCGCTGGAAAGCACCGGCAGCCGCTGCGAGCAAATCGCTCGACAACTCCAGATTTTCGGCCGCCTCATCCCAATCGACGAAACAGTACGCAAGATCGACGCCGTGACGGCGGCGGACGTCTGCCGTGTTGCGACACGAATATTCGGCGGCTACCCAACCCTGGCCTCCATTGGCCCCGTGAGCGGCGTGCTTTCGCTCAGTGCGCTTCAGGAGCAACTCGCCGCATGACCGACGCGCCTCTTGACCTTGCCTGTGACCTTGTCACGCGCGCGAAGAAAGGCGGCGCCGACGCGGCTGACGCCGTATTCATCGGCGGAACGTCGCTGGGCGTAGGCGTCCGCAACGGCGCTACTGAGGAATTGGAGCGGTCGGAGACCACTGACCTTGGGCTACGTGTATTCCTTGGGCGTCGCGCAGCCATCGTCTCGACCTCAAACCTCGATCCTGCCGGATTCGATGCTCTTGTCGAGCAGGCTCTGGCGATGGCGCGTGTCCTGCCCGAGGACGCCTATGCCGGTTTGCCGGACAGTTCAGCGCTGATTGGGCGTATCAACCAGAACGACCTCGATCTCGTCGACGCAACTGAGCCAACGGTCGATGCTCTTCTTGACCGCGCGCGTGCAGTCGAAGACGCGGCGCGCGCCATTGACGGCGTAACCAACACGTCAGGCGCCAGCGCAAGCTGGGGCCGTAGTGAAGTGGCGCTGGCGAGCACTCTTGGCGCCGCCGGTCACTACGCCCGCACGAGCCATTCCATCTCCATCAGCGTTCTGGCAGGCGAAGGTACGGGCATGCAGCGGGATTACGATTACGATTCCGCCGTACATCTCAACGATCTTGGCGACCCAATCGCCGTCGGTACGAGCGCGGGCCGCAAGGCAGTTGCTCGTTTGAATCCTTCGCGACCGCGCACTGGCGCATTTCCCGTCGTCTTCGACCCCCGTGTCGCAAACAGTTTCCTGGCGCATCTGAGCGGCGCGATCAACGGGGCTTCGATCGCACGCGGCACATCCTTTCTCAAGACGAAGCTGGGAGAGCGTATTTTCGCAGAAGGCGTCTCCGTCATCGACGATCCGACGCGCAGGCGCGGCGCGCGCTCTCGCCCGTTCGACGGCGAAGGCCTTCGCTGTGAGAAGCTGTCGCTTGTCGAAGATGGCGTCCTGCAAACCTGGGTGCTGGACAGCCGCAGCGGCAGGCAACTGGGATTGCGTAGCAATGGCCGTGCTACGCGAGGGGCTTCCTCGGCTCCCTCGCCGGGATTGACGAACCTGTTCTTTGCGCCCGGTCAAGAGACGCCCGAAGCATTGATGTCTGATATCCAGGAAGGCCTTTACATCACCGAGATGATGGGCTCCGCCATCAACGGCATTACCGGCGACTACAGCCGTGGCGGCACAGGTTTCATGATCCGCGATGGGCAACTGGCGGAACCGATTGCCGAATTCACAATCGCCGGCAATCTTTTGGACATGTTCGCCCGTATAAGATTGGCCAATGATCTTCGTTTCCGCTTCGGCTCTGACGCGCCTACCTTGCGGATCGACGCACTGAGCGTCGCCGGGGCCTGAATTTCCGTGAGCGAACGTCTTGTTCGTAATACATGCGAACAAGACGTGACGTTGTATCGGACGCTTGCCCCTCCTGCGACCACGAAGTTCCCTGTTTAATTCCTGAGGAGACCTCCACTGTTCGCCTTTTCCCGCCGCAGTTCCGCCCTCGCGGCAGCGCTTCTCGTTCTGGTGTCCATCTCACCGTCAATGGCGCGTCCGGGCGGCGGCGGATCAATGGGAAGCCGAGGCGGCAGGACCTGGTCCGCGCCCGCGCCGACCCGCACAGCGCCATCCGGGGCCATGCCTATGGACCGCACCATTGCGCCTCCTGCCTCCACCGGCTCCGCCATTCCTGGCTACGGCGCGACCTACAGAAGCGGCGCGACCTCGATGATGGGCGCGCGGCATCCGTTTCTCCGCGGTTTTGTAGGCGGGATGCTGGGCGCAGGACTGTTCGGTCTCATCACAGGGCACGGCTTCTTCGGAGGAATCCACGGTCTTTTCAGCTTTATCTGGTTTCTGCTCCAGATCGCCGTACTCGTGATCATTGCGCGTTGGTTGTTTGGAAAGTTTGTCGGCCGCCGTGCTTCGGCTCCGTCCCCTTTCGGCGCCTCCCCCTTCTCAACAAGCAGGAACGGCGGCGGTGCGCCTCTCCAGATAAGCTCCGAGGATTATCAGGCCTTCCAAAGGCTGTTGCTCAACATTCAATCTGCGTGGAGCCAGCAGAATATTCGTGCGCTGCAAGGCATGGCGACGCCCGAAATGGTTGGCTACTTCAACGAACAACTCAGCGGACTGACCAGCCGTGGCGAGCGCAATATCGTCTCTGACGTTCAGTTCATCCAGGGCGACCTTGCCGAAGCATGGTCGGAAAATGGATATGATTACGCCACCGTAGCGATGCGTTACAGCCTGATCGATCTTACGACGGATATGACCGGACGCGTGGTCGAGGGCAGCTCGACCGAACCGGTGACGTTGACCGAACTTTGGACATTCATTCGACCGTCACGCGGCGGTGCATGGCTTCTGTCGGCGATTCAGCAAACACGGTAATTTTTTGCAACTATCCTGCAGCCTGCGGGAGGCAAGATAGTTGTTAAATCTTTTATGCGTTTGCCACGCCTTACTTCCTCAGGCACTGGCGTGCCTTATCCAGATCTGCGGCGAAACTTAAAACGTGAATCTCCCAATCCAAAGGCTCATGTGATCGCTGCAGAACTGTCCTGAATCACTACTTCAACAGTTTTCGTTTTGAGTATTTGAAGAACGGCAGCACATCCGAAGACAAAGCTATCGGGGGGCGGCCTTAGGACATGGGCAAACACGGGTTTTATCTTCCTGGACGTCCTATCTCTGATACGAGATTTTTACTCAGAAAAACTCCTGCATTCAGTTCGCTGCGTCATGTCACTCCAACACGCACTCCGCCTTCTGCACGATCATAGCCAGATCCCTGCCTTGAAGGTTATCTGCGTCCAGCTTCCGGCTTGACCTCCCCGCCTTCAAAAGGCAGGGGGTCATGATCCCACTCGTCAGAAATTTCATTGAGGCGGCGGGTAATTTTATTTTTTTCTTTGCTGGACTTGTATTGCTTCGAAAACTTGGCGACGAGCAGAGCCGCTTCCAGAACGAACCACCCCAGTCCTGCAGACAACCATGCCGTAATTAGTACAACAGGGTCCATCAGAAGACGAAGCGCCGTGTCGACCGCCCCTTCTGAAAGCCATAATTGATGCATAGGGCTGATTGTCGCCGCAAACTCATACGGCAACATCATTCTAACCAAGGCATGATCCTGCGATCGATCAAAAAAATATGCTATAATCAAAGGAAGAAAAAGAATTACTACCAAAAGCGAATAACCCGGCAGCCATGCGAGGGCCGCGCCACAGGCCAACCCATGGATCCATTTCATGGAGTGCCCTACCCGCGCCGCCACGGTCACGATATGACTTCCAGACACAGCGAGCCAATGGCTGCAAGGGCGCCCAGCGCCGTCGCCACCTGCAGCATTTCCGCGCGAAGCATCGGAGGCACGTCAGGCAATTTTTTTCCCAAATCGATCTGCTCCTGCGTCAAGCGACGCATTTCGTTTTGGGCGACGAGCCAGTCCGAGCGATCTTTTGCGACCGAACGCGGATCAGCGATAATCTCCGCCATGCGCGTAAGGTCTCCGCTTTCCGCGGCAGCAGCGAGATTCTCACCACGACGGGTTCGCGTGGTCCGATTTCGCCACAACTTCAGGGCCGGCGTCAGATGCGGGAGAATTTTTCGCGCAATCCCCAAAAGGGGGCCGGCCTGGTATCTTGATTGCATCTGTGCGAGAAGAGCCAAATCCTTCAACCACGGCGAATGGCCATCGCCGCTTTCGTTCCCAAGCTGCTCAATCAAGCCGCTACGATGTCCCCGAGCCAGAAGAAAAGCCGTCATCTGACGATCGAGAAGCCCTCTCGTCGCAGAGTTCGTCGGTGTGAATTCACCATTTAACCATTGCAAGAGCGCCCACGCGGCCGACAACCGCTTCCCTGCGCAATCCGACGATAAACAGGCCTGACCCGGATTGAGCAAGTAAGCCAGCCTGCCGATATCCGCTACTCGCTCCACCCGCCCGTGGTGCAGGGCCGCATGAACAGTTTGCGCGGCGACATTTTGGCTCGCAATCGACGTCGCTTGCGCAAAGCGCAATAGCGCTCCCCCTTGCGCCGCCTCCAATATCAATCTTGGAAATTCCGGCGCAACCTGCCCACCACCGGGCACGAGCGAAGAAGTCGCAATCATGCCGATGGCGTCTACCCAGAACCATTCGCCCTGCCAGTGCAACGGCAAACCTGGATCAAGAGCCGCGATGATCTCCATCAAGACGGGCGGCGACGGGGCGGCATCCTCCGTGATCGTCAGTTCCTTGCCGATCGCGGTCATCCGAGCGGCGACCGCCGTCAACCCGAGTTCATGCGTCAACCAGCGCTCGATTACGCCACGTCGCACGAGATTGGCCAGCGCGACAGGATTCCGAGCGCCGTGCCACGCCAGCGCTCGGGTCGTTCGCACCTGCGCCGACCCTATGCGAATTGGAGCGCCTGCTGAAACCTGCTTTCTTGCTGTAAAAGCTTTCCGTTCCGAGGCATTCAATAAATCTGTTGGCGACGGGCGGGCGTCCGGGTCATCCGCCAGCATCGCAGCCAGCAGCGCGGCGACTTCGGGTGAAAGAGAAAGATGACCGGCAAGGACGTCGAAACTCCCTCGAACAATACGCTCTTCTATATCAGCATCTGAATATATCGGAGACTGGAGCCCGCCGCCTCCACCGAGCAACCAGGCTGCAAGAGCGCCCAGTGAAAATACGTCATCCGCTATCGTACCCGCCCCACGTGCCGCCGGCGAACATAGCAAAGACGACAGCGGCTCGAATTGCCCTGGCTGAAGGAATGCAGGGGGAGCGGCAAGGCCAGGTCCAAGCTTTACGGGCGCCCGCCCGCCTGGGTCGAAGACGTTATCAGGCCGGATTGCTCGATGTGTTATTCCTGCGGCGTTATAGGCATGCAGAACTGCAGCGATGGGCTGTATCACCCGTTCGAGAAGCGCACTTTCCGACCAGGCCGTGTTCTGCGAAAGCGGCGCCCCGGTCGGCGCGTCGCAAATTATCCAGACCGAACCGCTGGTTTCATCAACTACATGGGCAGCAAGAAGATGGGGCGAGCGGACGCGCGCCATCTGTGATGCTTCGGCTCGGGCTGGCTGAAAAGCCGGTGGGGCCAGCGCGACAAGGGTCGCCTGTGCGGAAAGTGCATCTTTGACCGCATAAGCCGGACACCCGGCCAGATCGGGCAGGCGCCGAGTGGCGTCGATCACATAGCGATCTTCAACTGTAATACGATCGGAATCGGCGCTGCGGCCATCGTCTATACCCGGGCTAAAATCGTCCCCCGCCATACCGCCCTTCGCGTCTTCTGCAACGCAACGGACTGTACGGCGGCGATCTTAACAGAATGCTTATGCTACGGAGCGAACGCTGCAATGTTCACCCGCGCATTACTTCATGCGTCAAACGGGTCGCGCACCAGAATCGTGTCGTCGCGCTCGGGACTGGTCGAGAGCAACGTCACCGGAGCCTCGACCAACTCCTCAATACGACGAACATATTTCACAGCCTGCGCCGGAAGATCCACCCAGCTCCGGGCGCCCTTCGTCGAACCAGCCCAACCTTCGATCGTCTCATAAACAGGCTTTATGCGCGTCTGCGCAGCTGAGCCGGGCGGGAAACGGTTAATGACTTCGTCGTCCAGTTCATAGCCGACGCAAACACGAATTTCTTCCAGCCCGTCCAGCACGTCCAGCTTGGTCAAGGCCAGACCGCCGACCCCGCCGACGCGAACCGCATGACGAACAAGCACGGCGTCGAACCAGCCGCAGCGGCGCGGACGGCCTGTGACGGTGCCAAACTCATGTCCACGCTCTCCGAGCCGACGACCGACATCGTCGTGCAGTTCACTCGGGAACGGCCCCTCGCCTACACGCGTCGTATAGGCCTTGGCGATGCCAAGCACGAAACCTGCCGCAGACGGTCCCATTCCCGAGCCTGTGCCGGCGTTCGAGGCGACCGTGTTCGAACTGGTGACGAACGGATACGTGCCGTGATCGACGTCGAGCATAACCGCCTGCGCGCCCTCGAACAGGATCCGACGGCCGGCCTTCCGTTCGCTCTCAAGAAAATCCGCGACCGGCGCCATGAAAGGCAGAACCCGAGGCGTGAGGCGCTCAAGATGTGCGATCAGATCGGCCTTTTCAAAGGTCGGGGCGCCCAGCCCTGCGAGAAGCGTGTTGTGATGCAGCAAAAGCTCGTCGAGCTTCCAGTCCAGCGTCTCAGGTTCAGCCAGGTCGCAAAGCCTGATAGCACGGCGCGCCACCTTGTCTTCGTAAGCAGGGCCGATCCCGCGCCCGGTGGTGCCGATCTTGCGATCACCACGAGCCGCCTCACGCGCACGATCGAGAGCACCGTGCACAGGCAGGATCAGCGGCGCGCTCTCTGCGATCTTCAAGGTTTCCGGAGTAACGTTCAGCCCCTGCGCCGTCACGCGGTCGATCTCGGTCAGCAGCGCTTCAGGATCGACGACGACGCCGTTGCCGATGACGCCCATCTTGCCGCGTACCAGCCCTGACGGCAGTAGGGAAAGCTTGTAGACCTGATCTCCGACGACCAGCGTATGGCCAGCGTTGTGACCGCCCTGAAAGCGCACGACGACATCGGCGCGGCTTGCCAGCCAATCGACGATCTTGCCTTTTCCTTCGTCACCCCACTGGGCGCCGATGACGGTGACATTGGACATGACGCAGTTTCTCCGCGATGTGCACCCTTCCCCTCAGGGGCGGGTGGATACCGGCGTCGCCAGCGCCTGAAGAGACGCCGCCGAACAGCCGCAACAGGGTTGAACGAAATTGATCAGACGACTGGAAGCAGGTTACCGTCTTGCGCAATGTAAGAACAGGCAAGACGCCGAGCCTCTTCATCCAGACGGTCGTGCGGCTCAAGAGCCGCAACGGTCACGCGGCCGCCTTCTCGAACGGCTTGCGCGAACGCGGAATCCGTCCCAAATGGAAGATAGACACGGTCAGGACGCGCCCTACGCGGCGCAGCGCGAAACAGCGCCCCCGGGCGAAAGGTCAGACCGCAAGCCGGCTCATTATCATTGCAAAGGTAGCGCCCGCCGCGCCCCAACTCCTCGCGCGAACCGGCTGCATACACGGTGACGCAAACGCCCGTGTGGTATTTCCACCCACGGAATTCAACAGGATCCACCGTCAGGCGCAACTCCGGTGATCGTACGCGAACAGAGTCGACAGACGCCTTCAGGCGCTCGCTATACGCCCGCGCCGCCGCAGGCAAAGAGGCCGCGTCAAGAGCGGCAAGCGCCCGATCGGCTTCCCCCGCCGCGTTGAGCAGAGCGATGAGCGTGTCGGCGGCCGATCCCGCGTAACGCGCCACGGCGGCCGCGTCCTTGCGATCAAGCGCATGCATCAACGCCGTCCGCGTCGCCGCGCTCAACCCAAGTCCGTCGATCAGCGACGGCACGAGAAGCGGCATCGTGAGGTCAAAAGAGACCCCCGGCACACCAAGCCGGGAAAGAGCCTCAGCCGCCACGCACACGACCTCTGCATCGGCCACCGGGCTGTCCGGCCCAATCAGCTCGATCCCGGCCTGCCCGATCTGGCGCTCGCTCTGCCCCGCCACGCCGCCGCCGACAACCACCGTCTGTCCGGCATAAGAAAGACGAAGCGGGCGCGGAGCGCCATCGAGGCGCGTGGCCGCGATGCGGGCGATCTGCGGGGTAATGTCCGGTCGGAGCGCCATCATGCGTCGCGTATCCGGGTCCATCAGGCGAAACGCCTGATCGGCCACAGCTGCACCTGACGCCGACAGAAGAGAGTCTTCGAATTCCAGCAAAGGCGGCGCGACCCGCTCGTATCCATGTCCACCGAACACGGCGAGCAGAATCTCCGTGCCTTCCGCTTCCGCCTCGGCGTCAGGGGGCAGGAGATCAACGAACCCGGCGGGCAGCAGCGCCGGGGATAGGGGCGGATCGAACGTCATGCCGGGGTCATATCACCGCATCAGGAAAACGTCATGCCCGAGGCGCGCCCGACCAAGTGGGTGTGGCGGGCGCTCCTCGGACAGTTGGGCTCAGGAACGAAGCGTCGCGCCCGTCGCCTTGACGACAGCCGCAACAATCCGGGCCGCGACGGCCTCGATCTCCGCATCGGTCAGGCTCGCGTCACGCGGCTGAAGCGTCACTTCGACGCCAATCGATTTCGATCCTTCCGGCACTTTCGGCCCTTCATAGACGTCGAAAAGCGACACGCCCACGATCAGATTCCGCTCCGCGCCACGCACGGCGCGCAGAACATTCTCCACCGCCGTCTCCTTGTCGGCAAGGAAAGCGAAATCACGACGGACGGGCTGGAGCGGCGACAACGCCGGAGCGTTTTTGCGGCGACGCTTCGGATCGGCGATGCGATCGAGGAAAACCTCGCACGCCGTGACGGGGAAGTCGACGCCCGCTTCCTTCAGCACCGACGGATGCAACTCGCCGAACCAGGCGAGCACAGCCTTCGGACCAAGGCGCAGCGCGCCGGAACGACCCGGATGGTAATAGGACGGCGCATCGGCCGTCGTCGTCAGCGCTTCCGCCGCGACGCCGAGCGAGAGAGCAAGATCGATCGCGTCCGCCTTGGCCTCCGCGAAAGTCATCGGCGCGCCGCCGCCGCCGGGCGTCCGAGGCGTACGACCAGCCCGAAGCGCCGCCGCAACCGTCGCCTGTCCGTTCTCGTCGAACGCGCCGCCGATTTCGAACAAAGCGACGTCCGGCCACCCTCGCGCCGCATTGCGTTTCGCCGCCGAGAGAAGTCCGGGCAGCGGAGACGGCCGCATCTGATCAAGATCCGCCGCAATCGGGTTGAGCAGACGCAGGCTTTCGGGCGCTCCGCCAAATCGAAGCGCCTCTTCATGCGAGATGAAGGAGAACCCGATGGTTTCCATCAACCCACGCGACGCGAGAACGCGACGAGCGCGCGCCACACGCCCCAGAGCGGGGCTGATAGCTGCCGCAGGCACTGGCGAGAGCGCAGGCAGAGCGACCGGCGTAACGTTTTCCAACCCCTTGATGCGCAGGATTTCTTCGATCAGATCGCATTCCGGCTCAATCGCCGCCACGCTGGCGAACAGTTCGACCTGTCGTTCCGCTGAAATGCCGGGATCGGGATCCAGCAGGACCGGCTGCGCCACGTCGTTGCGCCAGGAAGGAACCGCGACCGTCACGCTTTCCTCGTCACGCCGCAGCGCCTCGAACCCCAGATGCCCAAGGATCGTCACACACTCATCGGGCGGCACAGCGAGACCGCCGAGCTCGGCGACGCGCCGGAAACGCAACCGGGCGTCTCGCCGCCACTCAGGCTGCGCGCCCGCCGATACGACCTCGCTCGCTTCGCCGCCGCACAGGTCGATGACAAGGCGCGTCGCCGCTTCCAGCGCCGCCACGGGCAACGCCTGATCGACGCCACGTTCAAAGCGGTGACGGGCGTCGGAGTGAATGCCAAGCCGACGTCCGCTCAGGGCGATTTTCACCGGATCGAAGATAGCGCACTCGATGAAAACGTCGGTCGTGGCGTCGGTCACTTCCGTCGCCTCTCCGCCCATGATGCCCGCGATGGATTGAACGCCAGCGCCGTCGGCGATCACGCAGTCATCGGCGTTCACAATATAGTCGCGGCCATCGAGCGCGCGGATCGTTTCCCCGCCACCACGGCAAACCGTCAGCACGCCGCCCTTGATGCGGTTCACGTCGAAGACATGCAGAGGCCGACCGAGGTCGATCGACAGCAAATTCGTGACGTCCACCAGACGCGAAATGGATCGCAGGCCGATCGCCTCAAGCTTCTCGCGCAGCCAATCCGGGCTGGGACCATTTTTGACGCCGCGGACGGTTCGTCCCAGCACCCACGGACAGGCTTCGGGATAGGTGATCACCCATTCGACGGGAGACGCGAAAACGCCCTCAACCGTCTCTGCGAGAAACGTCTTGAGCGTGCCGACACCAGCCGCAGCAAGATCCCGTGCGACGCCATGAACGGAGAGCGCGTCGCCACGGTTTGGCGTCACGGCGATCTCGATCACGGTGTCGTCGAGGTTGGCGAAATCCGCATAGGACTGGCCCGGCAGCGTATCGACAGGCAGTTCTGCGATGCCGTCCGTGTCCTCGCCCAGACCAAGCTCCCGAAGCGAACACAGCATGCCGTCGCTGGTCTCGCCGCGAATCTTGCCAGCCTTGATGGTGATGTCGAGGCCCGGGACGTAAGCGCCCGGAGGCGCGAAGATGACAGATATCCCCTCGCGCGCATTCGGCGCGCCGCAAACGACCTGCACCTCCCCAATACCGGGACCGGCGTCGACCTGACACACGCGAAGACGATCCGCGTTGGGATGATGAACGGCCTGAAGGATGCGAGCCGTGCGGAACGGCGCCAAAGCCGCGCCAAGTTGCTCGACTGACTCGACCTCAAGGCCAATCCGGTTAAGCGCCAGGCAGAGCTCGTCGACAGAGGCGCGCGTGTCCAGGTGGTCGCGCAGCCATGAGAGCGTGAATTTCATCGATCAGAACCCCTCGTGCAGCATCGCCGGCGCCAGCGGATCGACGCCGTAATGGCGCAGCCACCGCACATCGCTTTCATAGAATGAGCGAAGGTCGGGAATGCCGTTCTTCAGCATGGCCAGACGCTCGACCCCCATTCCGAAGGCGAACCCCTGCCACTCGCTGGGGTCGAGACCGCAATTTGCGAGAACGCGGGGATGGACCATCCCGGAACCGAGAACTTCCAGCCAGTCTTCGCCCTCGCCGATCTCGCCGGTTGTGCGCGACCAGCCGATATCGACCTCCATCGAAGGCTCGGTGAACGGAAAATATGACGCCCTGAAACGGACCGGCAAATTGGGCTTGCCGAAGAAGACGCGAAGAAACTCGATCAGGCAGCCCTTAAGGTGCCCCAGCGTAATCTCGCGATCAACCACGAGCCCCTCGCACTGATGGAACATAGGCGAATGGGTGGCGTCGTGGTCTGCGCGGTAGGTACGGCCGGGCGCGATGATACGTATAGGCGGCTTCTGCCCGAGCATCGTGCGGATCTGCACACCCGAGGTCTGGGTGCGCAGGACCCGCTCGACGTTTGGACCACCCGGAGACGGCGGCAGGTAGAACGTGTCCTGATCAGTGCGCGCGGCGTGATGAGCCGGGGTGTTGAGCGCTGAGAAATTATGCCAGTCGGTCTCGATTTCCGGCCCCTCGGCGACGGAAAACCCCATCGCGCCGAAAATCGCGGTGATTTCTTCGATGGCGCGGCTGACGGGGTGTACCCCGCCGCGCTCGGTCAACGCCACCGGCAGCGAGACGTCGACGCGCTCCTCCGCGAGACGTGCGTTCAACGCTTCGGTCTCGATTTCACGCCCACGGGCCTCGATCGCCTTGCCCAGCTCGTCGCGCAACTTGTTCAGTCGCACGCCCGCCGCTTTGCGCTCGTCCGGGTCCATACGGCCAAGTTGTTTAAGCAGTTCAGTCAACCGGCCCGACTTGCCCAGGACGCCAACGCGCACCGCGTCCCAGTCCCGGACGTTCGAAGCGGCGGAAAGCGCAGCCAGACATTCCTGACGAAGTGTGTCTACGTCGTCGCTCATTATGACCTCGCTTGCCTGTGGACCCGCGCGGGCCTCGTTCTGTGTCTAGGGGCGGATAGCCTCTCCGCGTCGCCGAGAAAAGCCCTGAGGCCAAAAGCCGTGTTGCGTCGGCCCAGGGCGCGCGACAGGGATAGCCGACCCAAGCGCTCTGCCGCCCCGCCCCGTGGTCCATCGTCGTTCCCCGGGCCTGGGGACGGGACGCGTATGATTTTGCCGTTTCGCGATCTCCTTCCGCACGTCCCGGAGGTGATGCCGAAATGCACATCTATGGACGACGAGATGCCCCCTTTCAGATACCGACACATCGTGAAGCTCACGACATCCACGGCGCTATCAATGCGGGTCGCGCCCGCATTGATAGGACTGCCGCTTCTTCTTTCCCCTGCAGACGCCGCCCGCGCGGCCTCGACATTACAAGTCACGTCCATCAACGCCAGCGCACTTATCGCCGGGACGGGCCAGACGCTCGGTGGCCTGGTTACAGCCGAATCTCAAGCAGCCGCGGCCGTCGCTACAGCCCAGAGCACGGCGACGCAGGCAAACGCCAGCGCCAGCGCGGCCATACCGTTGTCCCAAAAGGGTTCCATAGGCGGCGTCGCCACACTCGACGCCTCTGGCAACGTGACAGCGCCACTCTCGACGACTTCAACCGCTGCATCCGTTAGTTCGACTATCGGATGGAATTCGGCTCTGACATGGGCGATAAACTCCGGAACCGGCACACAGTACGCCAACCCGAAAATAGCGGCCAACCAACGGTGGCAAATGGGTACGGACTCGTCAGGAACGGCAATCTACGACGATTACCTCCCTCCCACACATCTGCGTCTCGGCGGGTCACAGGAATTCGACGGCGTTCCGCTCTTTGTGCACAACGTTCCCTATGGCCCAGACGATATGGGCGTAGTTGATGGCGTGTTCATGCAATCTGAAAACATGCGCGGTTCAGAGGCTGGCGTAGGACCTGATGGAGCGAGCGGCATTGCGTCATACGACAATTTCGACGCCGTGGCGCGCTACACGTTCGCCGGGACCAACTCTCCGGTTTTCGTCACCACCGGCAGCACGGTCACAGCTCCGGATGGGCTGACACATACACCAACATTTTCCGCAAACGGAGCCACCTTCGCAAATCCGCTTCCCTCGTCTTGGTCCACCTGGATTATCAGCCATCCGCATGTGAGGATGATGACCAACGAACTGGGCTCGTCGAGCGGATATATCAAAACCTATGCAGGCCAACTCACGGGCTACACGACGAACTCCGCAGGGCTCGTAACCGCAATCAGCACCGACGGCTGGCGTATTTTCAACGCATCCGCCTCGACAACCAATCAAATTCCCGGAACAAGCACTATAGACGGTTCTACCCCCGCGCTGGATACCGTGTGGTCTAACTTTCAAGCGCCAGCGATCATGTTTGGAGTCTACACAAAAGCATTTGGCGAAAACGTCATATGCTCACTTCCCGGCCCTACTCCGAGCGCATCCCCCGGGGATATCAATTATCCCACAGGCAACGCCAACAACCAAGTACGTAGCTGCGAAGGTATCGAATACGATCTCTGGAATAATGACACCACAGGCAACACCGCATATATGCACGGCATAACCGTCGCGTACAGCGGAAACACCTCGCCCACAGCGGACAGCTACGACATGGATCTCGCCGGCGGCAATGCAACTATGCTCAACATCGCAGGTGAGTGGTACTCGGCAAATATTTCCTCGCGCCCCTTCTCATCCGCTGGCTATGGCGGGCCTGCCTACGCAGCAGGCTCGCAGTCGGTCATTGCCGAGTTTGATCAGTCTAATCGCCCAGGATGGGATGCTGACTCCGC
The DNA here is from genome assembly GCF_002153745.1 of Acetobacter sp. DsW_063. Classification (GTDB taxonomy): domain Bacteria; phylum Pseudomonadota; class Alphaproteobacteria; order Acetobacterales; family Acetobacteraceae; genus Acetobacter. Next base: position 40,219 of record NZ_JOPL01000009.1, read on the forward strand.
ATTTCCCACGTATTCACACAATATGAGGGTGACTTTGTGGAACACACGCAACACAAATGACGCCTCCAATACTAATGATTACAGCGATATCACAACAAACCTCGGCGTACAGGTCGATGGCCATGCCAGCTCGACATTATCCATGGATGGAACTGTACAAGAACATATGGAATTCAATCCCGGCAACTTCCCGAACGGTATCGCATTATGCGGGTACCAGATTTGCGGCTTCGCTATAAATGGCGCCGGTAGCGCACAGTTTAGCGCCGATGCAAATATATTATCCGGAAAGTCACTTCTGTTCACGAATACCGCAGGAACACAGACAGGCTCACTTTACGGCGGCACGGACGGCGCGATACATATTAATTCCACAACTGGAAGCGCCGGAATTTTCGCGGTCACCGCGACAATTCGGGCAAGCGGAGCTATTAATGCTGGAAACGCCACCTACTCTACTTTACCTGCATTCAGCTTAGCCGTGGGTGACCAAGAATACTGCATCGATTGTTACTCCACCTCAAATTCATCTGCCACTAAAGGCATTCCCGTGTGGTGGAACGGATCCAATTGGACTGATGCCCTCGGCGACACAGTAAAGCATTAAAGATATAAATGTTAAACAACCAGTGAGAGCGCATTGCCGCGCGCCCTCACTGGTTGTTTATTATCACAACATATTTTATAAAAAACAACTTCAATATTTGCATTTTTATTTTACAATAAAGACAATTTTCATATTAATTACATTGCGCAAAAATCTCAATATACTTCATTTTCCAACATAAACGGGATCACCCTGATGGAGCAATCTCGAGATCAAATATTCCGGAGTAAATCGCTTTAATCCTCCGACAATATTCGAACTGACGCCCGCTTCCGTCAACGCCAAACCACATGCGGCTGCGGCAACAATGTTGCCAATACGCCGACTTTGGTCTAACTTTGTCGCAATCATCATTCTTGTTCGAGCTTTTTGAAATATCTCTGCTATATCAGCTGACTCTTCAGAGTCCATACCGGCGGGAAGTACAAGACATAATTGCGCCCCTGCAACTGCACGAATTTCGACAAGAATAGCGTGAGCATCAGCACCGTAAACGTCTATCGCCTCGGTATCTATTAAAACGGGTTGTCCGTTCTTACGTTCGCGTAGAATCAATTTTAAACTCGAAGCATCAACAACAGAAAAGCAATCAATCTTCAGTTGCGCCATATGAGCCCGCAGCGCATGAGCGCCAACCGAGGTCGCGCGTTCAACACTTACGACAAACGGCTGCAAGCCACCAGCTTTCAAACGAGCTGCCAGTTTGGCGACCGTAAGTGTTTTACCAGAACCTGCGCCACCTACCACAGCCACGGGATATTTCCATGGAAGAAAAGAAAATTTTCCAAATGAAATTATACTACGTAATGAATCCTGTAGAGGCTTCTGATCCAAATATGACGTCAAAATTTCCGGCACACCATGCCACAATAATTTCTCTACGATCTCAAAATTTTCACTATTTCTACACACGACATACCTTTCGCATTTTCAGACACGAAATCCATTATTGATTTCGCCATTGACAATTTTCCGAATTCAAATTTCGCGCCAAAATAGGGCACATCCGCAATTGTATTTATTAACGCGACATTTAATTGAAATTACAATTTTTACTATACACAGCAACTTTCTCACTTTGATAAGCACCACAGAACCGCTCAGCACACCCCAACTTGACGAAAAAAAGATCTATGTATTTGGAATAAACAAAAAATATAAATTTATCGTAAAAGCATTTTCATATATAAATAACCTAAAATACAGCCCCTCGTTCATATACAAACACAATCTGAAAACGAAATTCAACTAATCGTTGCAATGGTTTTTATTTTGGCACGCGGTGCGATTTCAGTTTGAGCCAAGACTGGAGTGGCCAACCTCAATCTATCCAATATAGCATGAACAGCAACCCTAATACTTCCGCCCACAATCAGAACAGGCGCCTCGCCCATCGCGACCGCTTGATCCAAAACGACCTTCAAACGAACAATAAATTCATTCAATTTTGAGGGGGCAATCGCCAATTGTCTGTCATCTGGAGGGCCGACCATACTATCCTGAAGCAACGACTCCCACTCCGGACTTAGGGTGATTAAAGGAATGTAACCATTGGGACCGGTAAAAGTAGCACTAATTTGCCTACACAATCGCGTCCGAACGTGTGAAGTCAACAGCGACACAGAGCGCATACCCTGACCACATCCCTCTTGTATGCTTTCAAGAATTGCAGAGATATCTCTAATTGAGATCCTTTCGGAAAGTAACCCCTGCATTACACGCTGCACCGCATTCAACGAAATTTGAGACGGAATAAGGTCTGAAACCAATTTCTGTTGATCTCTGGGCATTTCATCGAGAAGCTTTTGCATTTCTGCATATGTTAGCAAATCTGCAAGATTTTCCCGCACCAATTCACTTAAATGAGTGACGATAACGCTAGCAGGATCGACGACTGTATAATTTTTAAATGTAGCTTTCTCACGCAGACCAACGTCAACCCACATTGCCTGAATACCGAACGCTGGTTCCTTCGTTTCCTCACCTGGCAAATCAGGCATACCCCCCTTAGAATTCATAACCAACAAACGATTCGGTCGAACTTCACCACTCCCAACTTCAATTTCTTTAATTTTTAAAGAATATCTATCTGAACCAAGATGTAAATTATCTTGAATCCTAACAGAAGGCAATATAAATCCCATTTCTGTAGCGATGGTTTTTCTCAATATTTTTATTTGCTCGGCAAGTTGCGGATTTTCTCCGCCAGCCAGACCCAACAAACCAAAACCCAGCTCCAAACGAATCATGTCAATTCTAAGAGAATCTGCAATTGGAGGCTCAGTGGGCGAGAGAGAAGCCTGCACAGTCGAAGATATATCTTCGTCTTCATTGACCGGACACTTAAATCTTGACCACGCAGCCATCCCACACACCCCCCCCAACGCCAGAAACGGAAGCGTTGGCAAGCCAGGTATGGCCGCAAGTATCATCGCCACGCTTCCGGCAAGAGCGAGCGGCTTCGCCCCCCCCCCCAACTGCCGTACCAACGTAACATCAGCACCACCCTCAGTGCCTCCTTTTGTAACCACGATACCGGAAGCAGTCGAAACCAACAGCGCCGGAATTTGAGACACAAGACCGTCGCCAATGGTTAACGTTGTGAACGCGGACGCGGCATCCCTGAGCGGCATCCCGTGTCGAATAACACCGACCGCCAGCCCTCCGAGAATATTGATTGCGGTAATAATCAGACTCGCAATAGCATCACCTCTCACGAATTTAGCAGCACCATCCATCGAGCCATAAAATCCGCTCTCCTCCTCCAATTCGCGACGCTTTTTACGGGCCATTTTGTCCGAAATTGCGCCAGACGCCAATTCCGCATCAATAGCCATTTGTTTTCCAGGCATAGAATCTAAAGAAAATCGAGCCGCGACTTCCGCTATGCGGCCGGATCCTTTTGTAATCACCATAAAATTTACAATAAGAAGAATCGAAAAGAGAATTCCACCTATAACAATGTCACCTCCCATCAAAAAACCACCGAATGCGGCCACGACATGCCCAGCCGCATACACTCCATCGCTCCCATGCGCCAAAATTAAGCGGGTAGTGGCAACTTCAAGAGAGAGCCTCAATAAAGTTGTCAACAGTAACAATGTTGGAAATGAAGTAAAATCTAATGGTTTTTTTAGAAAAAGAGCCACCATCAGAATCAAAACTGAAGAGGTAAGAGAAATGGATAGACCGGTATCTAGAATTAACGTTGGCAACGGAATGATTAAAATAGACAAGAGGGCCGTCACTCCCAAAGCCAGCCCTATGTCGGTTCCAGGAACGAGGCTCTTCCACGCTCCGGATTTTAGGTTTTCTACTTTAAATAACTTACCTATATCCTGATAAATTCCCCAATTCATTTACTTTTCCCGTCGCGTTTGTGTATCATGTCAATCACTGCTGCGTGGCCAACCCTAAAGATGGCCGAGGAACATTAGCTCCTTTTTCAGCATAATTTCGCAATTTGTTGCGAAGCGCGCGGATGGAAATTCCCAGAATAGACGCTGCATGCGTTCGATTTCCATCAGTATATGTAAGTGTATCTAAGATTAAAGCTTGTTCGACATCATCAACACTATTACCTACCCACGAATTTGTGTTTATTATCGACTTTTCGCTTTTTACTGAAGAAGAAATTTCGGCGGCGTTGAAGTCCTCGACATTGATTACATCACCTGACGATAAAAGAACCGCTCTGTGCACCGCGTTTTCTAACTCTCGAACGTTACCCTTCCAAATTCTACTTGTAAGGATTTCATTAGCTTTATCGCTAATGGTTCGCAACGACAGGCCGTTCAATTCGCAGTATTTCTTACTAAAATGCTGTGCCAGTGGAACAATGTCGAGCCGTCGTGATCGCAATGGTGGCACAGTAAGCGAAACGACGTTCAATCGAAAATACAAATCCTCACGAAATCGCCCTTGTTTTATTTCATTTTTTAGATCTCTATTAGACGTTGCTATTATCCGGACATCGAGTGGAATCGATGCATTACCACCAAGCCTATCTACTTCGCGTTCTTGTATTGCACGCAGAAGTTTTGCCTGCATCCGCACATCCATTTCACTTATTTCATCAAGAAGCAAAGTCCCGCCATTGGCCGCTTCAAAGCGTCCGATTCGACGCGTGGCTGCGCCGCTAAAAGCCCCTTTTTCGTGTCCAAACAGCTCAGACTCAATAAGAGTTTCTGGAAGAGCTGCGCAATTGAACGCCACGAATGGCCCCTTAGATCTCTTAGATTTTTTATGAATGTATCTTGATAAAATCTCTTTGCCAGTACCGGATTCTCCACACACAAGCACAGAAGCGTCAGAGATAGCAACCTTTTGTACCAGACATAGCAACTGCGACATACCAGGATCAATACTGATCAGTTTATGTGATTCAAACGCGACATCTTGTAAAAAAGAAGCCACCAAATCTGTATCAGGAGGAAGAGGCAAGTAGTCTTCCGCCCCGTCCGATATAGCACCTGCCGCCAATTCTGCACTCGCGGGTCCACAAGCCAATACGGGGACATGAACGCGCTGACTTGCAAGCCCATTCACAAGTGAGCGGATTCCGCACTCAACCTCGCAAATAACAAGATGATGGTTCCCATCGGAACACGCCCGGTCTATCGCCTGGGAAACGGTCCCCACGTGATCTACCTGCGCGCCTCGACTGATGACAATATTCGCAGCTTGTCCAAGTCGACTTCCGAGATACCCAACGATAAGAACACGCATATTCAATTTTCACGTCTTTTTTTCTGATTTTATTATCTCGGTCATGGTCACACCAAGTCTGCTCTCATCAACCATAACGACTTCGCCGCGCGCGATGAGTCTATTATTTACATATATATCGATTGCCTCTCCCACTCTCCGATCCAACTCCACAACCGCTCCTCTTCCAAGTTTCAGAAGTTGGCTTACTTGCATCGTTGACTTTCCCAGAACAGCGCTAACTGTTACCGGAATATCGTACACGGCTTCAAGATTATGCACATGAATGCCACCGGCATCCGAGGCGTCAATGCCAAGGTCAGTCAGCTCGTTTAGCATGGTCATATCATTCATTTATTACACCTATTTTTGACATTATTTTTCGGCCTCATCCGCAATATACATTAGTATATCTTTCGAAATAGACTCAAGGTTTCTGGTTAGGCATCCGTCCGGCCATGTTATTTCGATATCAGATCGACCCAGAATGGCGGACTTTTCAACAATGATCCACGGAAATTGAAAAATTTTTAACGTTTCATCCCGTTCCATAATTTCGTCGAATGTCAGTGAATTAATATTCACGGTAACTTTGAAACTATTTTCCAATAAAGGTAATACCTTACGACAAATCCCAGCCACCACATCTGCAGCGACAACTTCCTCAGCGACAGGATACGTTGCAAAAAATGAATCGAATAGAGATCTCGAAATAGACTCGGAGTACATTTGCATTTGACTTAGGAAAAATTTGTTTGATTTGTAAATTTTTTCGTTTATTTTTCTTACAATACAATTTATTTCTTCTTCTTGATTTTTTGATATTTCTTCAAGAATTTTCGCATTCGCCATCTTTACAGCAACAGAAACAGTCTTATCTAAGTACTCTTGAGAATAAGCCAATTCCACGTGGTGATCGACGGGAACATTTCCCGTTGTTTCTTCCTCTATTTCATTTTCCAAGACGTTTTCCTCCGAGGAAACCTCTGAAAAATCTTCTCCATAAGTAAATTTATTAAACAACGTCCTTTCACTGTACTCTGTCCGCATCACAGAATCACTTCATTATTGCCTGACGTGGGCGTTATATCTATCTCTCCTTGATTGGCCAATATTTTGACCGTTGCGACTATTTCTGCTTGAGCAGCATCGACATCTTTCACTCTCACAGGGCCGAGTGATTGAATTTCGTCTTGCAAAATTTTTCCCGCTCGTCCGGTCATCGCCGACAAGAATAATTTTCGTATATCTTCTGATGCGCCTTTCAATGCTAAGGGCAGACGCTCTCGATCCGCATCTCTCATGACTCTCATGATGGACTCCGGCGAAAGTCTCTTCATATCCTCGAATGTGAACATGAGAGCCTTGATACGCTCTGCATCTTCGAGATTTCGCCGTTCCAAGGCATTCATAAACTGGCCTTCGATTTTTCTTTCGAAACTGTTGAATATTTCAGCAAGAAGTTCGTGGCTATCTCTTTTTGTCGATCGCGCCAAATTCGCAATAAATTCAGAACGTAGCGTGGCCTCCACACTGTCGATCACGTCACGTTGTACGTTTTCCATACGCAACATACGAAGCATTACATCGACTGCGAATTCTTCCGGTATAAGCGATAGCACTCTGGCTGTATGAGCGGGATTCAAACGACCAAGAATTACAGCAACGGTCTGTGGATATTCGTTTCTCAGGTAGTTCGCCAAAACATTTTCGGGAACATTGGCCAACTTGTCCCACATCGTTCTGCCTGCGGGGCCACGTATCTCTTCCATAATCTGGCTGGCCCGGTCATCCGACAAGGCCTTGCGCAGAATTTTTTCCGTAGTCTCATAAGTCCCGACGATCATGTCGGTTGAGGAAATTGATTTCGTAAATTCTTTGCATACAGACTCAACAGTTTCAGCTGGAACTGGACCTATTGTCGCCATTGCCGACGAAATTTCCCTGATCTCACTTTCATGCATTAGAGCAATTAGTTGCGCAGCGCCTTGATCGCCCAGCGCCAACATGAGTATCGCGGCTTTTTGGGGGCCTGTTGCCTCTAATGTGCCAAGCATAAGACTAACCTTCAAGCTGAGGCGTAAGCCACGTGCGCATGATATTCAAACTTTCTTCGGGATTCGATATCGCCAGATCGCGCACTCTCTTGATTGCTGACGCCTTGAGACGACCATCTATTCCGGCCAGACTGACGAACTCTGCGGCGCCTTCATCTGGCCCCGTCAACGCAAGTTGCGTGACCGGTTCGTAGGCGAGCGCTCGAGAATCTTGAGGAACCGAGTTGACCAGGGCGGAGCCGCTTACGTCCTGCCCATTCTGCGCTCTTTCAACACTCGCTTCCACAGTCGCGGCGGCAATACTCTTGCGCAGTAGTGGTCGCGCGAAAAATACCAACGCCAGAAAGACCAGAAGCCCAGGAAGAACTGACTGCACCATGTGCATGACGTCGCCTCTGTCGAGCGACGTGCCCAGCCACCCGCGAATTTCAACCGGCGGGGGCGCTTCTTCACCAAACTTCATTGAGACGACGTTGACGACATCTCCACGCTTCTCGTCGTAACCGATCGCCGACTTGGCGAGCGTGGTCACGCGGTCAATAGTCGCTGCGTCCAGGGGCATCCAGATCGGCTTGCCATCTGCGCCAGGTCGAGTGACCCCATCGACTATCACGGCCAGACTGATGCGTTGCAACCGCGGCTGCGTCTGCACCAGCGTCTTCACCCGTTTACCTATTTCGTAATTGTTAGTCTCTTCTCTACGGTCGTTCTGACTGCCACTTTTAGCCTGACCCGCATTCGCGTTTGGAAGATTATTGGAAACCGTAACGTTTGGCTGAGCCTCCGTATTAACGCTCTTGTCGGTCGTTGTCTGTTGGGAACGCAACACTTGCTGATCAGGATCATAACTCTCCTGAGTGTCACGCACTTCGTCGAGGTTCATCGTTACCGAAGCTTCCGCGCGGACATGGGACGCCCCTAACGCAGGAGCCAACATTGTCTCAACCGTCTGCGCGAGGTGCGTCTCCATCGCCCGCCGCTGCTCTTCGACGGTCTGAATTTCTCCTCGCGCACCCGATTTGTCGCCCGCCTTGGCAAGAACATTGCCACGATTATCCACGACCGAAATGTTGTCTGGGCTCAAGTCTGGCACGGCAGCGGCAACGAGGTTAAGCACCGCCTGCACACCTTCCGCATCCAGCCTAACGCCTCCCATTGTCAGGAGAACGCTCGCCTGTGCGGCCTGTCGTTCGGTCGAAAACAGCTCTCGATGAGGGAGCACCAGATGCACGCGAACGCCGCGAACCCCACGGATTAGCCGTATCGAGCGCTCCAACTCACCTTCCAGCGCTCTGGTTTCCTGAATGTTCTGCTCGAACTGCGTCGTCGTCATCGAGTTTGCGTGGTCGAATATCTCGTAGCCGACAGAGCCGCCAGACGGCAGACCGTCACGCGCCAGAAGCAGACGCGCCGCCGCGATTTGATCACGCGGAACCTGTATACTGTCCCCTTGAGGCGAAACGACGTGCTGGATATGCGCCTTGTCGAGATCTTCGGCCATTTGAGCCGCTTCATGGAGATCAAGATCGCGATACAGCAATGACAACGGTTCCTGAGAACCGCGGAGCGCCAAAGCGCCCAGAAGCCCTAACAACCCGACGGCGACGACACCCAGCGTAATCAGACGCGGAACACCGAGCGACCTAAGGCTGGCAAGAATATCTTTCACGTAAGGCTTTCCGATCGGAAAGCCTTTAAGTGGTTCGACCCGCTGGGCTGTAATAACGTAAAGGAAATGTGGCGCACGATCGTCCGTCTCGGCAAAGCGTGATTTGACTGGACGATTGTGCTTGCCGGGCCTTACCCGACGGTTAACGCCTCGGCATTTTGTGCCGGGTAGGTCGTATTCGAGCGGGCTTGCGACGCAATGCCTGACAGAACATCAGTTGCAATCCGCGTCCGCAGAAATACGACGCCCCTCCACCCAGGAAGGGCTAACTCTGTGTATCGGCGGTCAGACGTGAAAGCTCTGTCCGCAGCCGCATCGGCCCTTCTCATTGGGATTGGCGAACACGAAGCCCGACTCCATTTCCCCGCTGTGGTAATCCATCTCGGACCCGATCAGGAATAGCGTAGCCTTGCGGTCCACGAGGACTGTAACGCCTTTGTCCAGTATCCGCTCGTCCCCGCTCTCCCCCTCCTCGGGCACGAACGTCATGTCATACGCTTTGCCCGAACAACCCTTCGTCGTCACTGAGATACGCAGCAACTGTCCCGCATGTGCGCTGGCGTAAAGAGTTCTCAGACGCTCCGCCGCGGCGTCTGAAACCGTCATTAATGGCGGCAACGCGCGCCGGGCGGTTTGTTTCGCTTCTGGAGCCACTACGGAGTTCTGTTCGGCGCTCATGTCCATACTCCCGGTCAAAACATGTTCAGCATCAGACGGGCCTCGTCGCTCATGCGCGACATATCCCACGGCGGATCCCACACGACTTCAACATCCGCCGACGCTACGCCCTGCACTTTCTCGACGGCGTCCTTCACCTGCAACGGAAGTTCCTGAGCGCTCGGGCAGTTCGGTGCGGTCAGGGTCATCTCCACCTTCACCTTACCATCATCGTGCAGATCGATGGCGTAGATCAGCCCCAGTTCATAGATATTCACCGGGATTTCCGGATCATGCACGGTCGCAATCGCCTCGATCACCGCATCTTCCGACGGCGCGCCCGAACTTTCTGGCGCCGGCGCTTCGCCATCCGGCGTCCAATGCCTCAGTTGCGACGAGTTCTCCACCTCAGGGCGCTCCTCGGGCTTCGTGGCGTCCAGGGCCGCAGGTGTCTGGTCCAGATCAGTCATGACCGAGCGCCTCCTCCAGCGCAGTCCAAGGCAACGTCGCACATCGCAGGCGCGACCGATGAGTCTTCAGTGGCAAAAACGCAGCCATGGATTCTGGCAGGTCGTTCAGTTCAACAGCAGAACCATTACCGAGCATGTGGTGAAACCTCCCGGCCATATCAAGGGCCTCTGATAGCGTGCGTCCCTCTATCGACCCCGCCATCAGGTCCGCCGAAGCAGCGCAGATCGCGCAACCCTTCGTGACATGTCGAGCGGCGGCGATGCGACCGCCATCCACACGCACGCCCAGAGCGACCCTGTCACCGCAGAGCGGATTGTTTCCTGCCGCCTGAGCCGTCGCGTCAGCGAGTTCTCCCGCATGATGCGGTTCACGCGCCCGACGAACGATCAGTGAGTCGTACAGAGAATCTCCGTCCACGGCCCGCCCTTAGACGAAAAAGCTGCGGACACGCGTAAGCGTCTCCGCCAGTACGGTTATCTCCGCCTCAGTCGTATACACTCCGAAACTGGCGCGGGCCGTGGCATTCAGGCCGAGACGCCGCATCAGCGGCTCCGCGCAATGATGTCCCGCTCGCACAGCAATGCCGTTCCGATCAAGCAGGGTCGCAATATCGTGCGGATGGACGTCTTCCATCGTAAACGACACCACACCCCCACGATCCGCCGGACGGCCAACGATCTTGAGGCCAGGAACCTCCGGCAGCACCCGCAAGGCGTGCGCCGTCAGCGCCGTCTCATGCGCAGATATGGCGTCGAAACCCACGCCCTCGACCCAGTCGATCGCAGCGCCCAACCCGACAGCTTCGACGATTGCGGGCGTGCCAGCCTCAAACTTCGCCGGCGGAGGCGCCCAGGTTGAATGCTCAAAAGTGACTGTCGAAATCATGTCGCCGCCACCCATGAACGGCGGCATTTCCTCCAGCAACTCCCTGCGCGCCCAGAGCGCGCCGATCCCGCTCGGGCCGTACAGTTTATGCCCGGTGAACACATAGAAATCTGCGTCGAGCGCACGAACGTTGACGCGACGGTGCACCACGGCCTGACTGCCGTCGAACAGGATTTTCGCGCCAGCCGCATGCGCCATGTCCGCCAGACGTCGCGCAGGCGTTACAGTACCGAGCACATTCGACATGTGCGTTATCGCCACGAGAGCGACCTTCCCGTCGGACAGTAAGTCACCGTATGCCTCAATATCGAGATCACCGTCATCGGTGACAGGCGCAACGCGCAGTTCCACGCCCAAACGATCACGCAGTAGCTGCCACGGGACGATGTTCGAATGATGCTCCATCTCGGAGATCAGAACGACCTGTCCGGGCTTCAACAGAGAGCCGTACGAATAGGCGACCAGATTGATCGCCTCCGTGCTGTTGCGTGTGAAGACGATCTCCTCGCGCGCATTAGCGCCGAGCAGCGTCGCCACCCGACTGCGTGCGATCTCGTACGCTTCAGTGGCGCGCTCGCTCATCCAGTGCAGACCGCGATGGATGTTGGCGTATTGCGTCCGCATCATCGTCGACATCGCGTCGATGACGGCGTCAGGTTTCTGCGCTGAAGCCGCGCTATCGAGAAACACCAGCGGCTTTCCATGCACAGTTTCCGAAAGGATCGGAAACTGGGCGCGCAGATGGGAAAGATCCGCCGTGTTCTTCGTGTCGAGCGTCGTATCTCCCATCATTCCGAGACCTCCCCGGCAGCTTGTCCCGGAACCTGCTCACGTCCGATCCGCAATGAAAGAGCCGCGCCGAGCGCTGTGTCCAGAAGCGCCCGTCCAGCCTCGTCTTCATGCAGATCAAGCACTTCGAGCAGAAACGCCTCAACCAGAATGCGCCGCGCCTGCGCTTCGGGCACACCACGGCTGCGCAGATAGAACAACTGCTCGTCGTCCAGCGCCCCCACAGTGGCACCGTGACTGCACTTGACGTCGTCAGCGTAAATCTCAAGTTCCGGCTTGGCGTCGATCTCGGCGTGCGGCGACAGCAGCAGCGCCTGGTTCATCTGATAGCCGTCAGTTTTCTGAGCAATCTGATGAACGTGCACCTTACCCTGAAACACGCCGCGCGCGTGATCGGTCAGCACATTGCGGATCGTCTGCCGGGAAATGCAGTCGGGCGCCGCGTGCGTGATGACGCTCGTGATGTCGCCAACCTGTTTCTCGCCCAGCAGCTGTGCGCCGTTTACATGGACAGCCGCCTTCGCACCGGAGAGACGCGCGTGGACCTCATGCCGTGCAAGATCGGAGCCAAGTCCCAGCGTGAAGCTGTCATAGGCGCCGCGCGCCGCGATATTGGCGTAAACCGTGGCGAGATGCGTCGCCCCGGCTGCTTCTTTCTGCACCTTCACATGCGTGAGCTTCGCGCCCTCCCTGACGTCGCAGGTCAGGACAGGGTTGTGAAAATACGTCGCCGCGCCTGCGCCACTTCCGCTCGAAACGGCGAGTTCGATCAGTTCCAGCGACGCGCCAGCCCCGAGAGAAACACTATGTCGAGGATGGAAAGAAACGGCCTCATCGCCCGCACATGCGACCGATACGAGAACGATCCGCTCTGCAGCCACGCCTTCCGCCACCGACAGACGCACGCCATCCGTCGCCAGCGCCGTGTTCAGCGCCACGAGAGGCTCGCGCTCTGGCGTCGCAAGCGCGTCGAATTCCGGCGACGCCGAGAAGCGTTCGAACGTCACACCCTCTGGCAGGGCCACGCCATTCGCTGGTGACGACAGTTCTGGAGCAAACCTTCCGTTGACCAGAACAAGACGCGGCGTGGACGCCAGCAATCCATCGCGCGGCAAGGACTCGTCGAGCGCGCGCCCGACCGGGTCGGCGTCAAAAGACGCCGCGGCCTCGCGAAATTCATGCCCTGCGAGCGGCCGCAGATGCGTGTAGCGCCACGCCTCCACGCGCGGTCCCGGCAGGCCTACGCGCCGCAGCTCTCCAACCGCCGCGTGGCGGATCGGATCCTCAATGCCGTCCAGTCGCGCCTCGAATGGCGCCAGACTGCGGCCAACAGGCGCTATCGCGTTCATGCCGCCTCCGCCAGGAACGACGCGTAACCCTGCACGTCGATTTCCTTCGCCAGTTCCGCGCCGCCGCTGTGAACAATGCGGCCACGCGCCATCACGTGAACGCGGTCGGGGTTCAGATAATCCAGCAAGCGCTGGTGATGCGTGATGACCAGCGCCGAAAACGTCGGAGACCGGAGCGCATTCACACCGTCAGCCACGATGCGCAGGGCGTCGACGTCCAGACCGCTGTCCGTCTCGTCAAGAATAGCGAGACTGGGCTGCAGCATTGTCATCTGCAGCACTTCGTTGCGCTTCTTCTCTCCACCGGAAAAACCGACATTGACGTTGCGCTTCAGCATCTCGTCAGACATCGAGAGCTTCTTCGTCGCCGCGCGAACGGTTTTCAGAAATCCGACCGCGTCCAGCTCCGCGTCGCCGCGCGCGCGGCGCACCGCATTCACCGCCGTACGAAGAAAATTGGCGTTGTTCACGCCGGGAAGTTCGATCGGCGCCTGAAAAGCGAGAAACACTCCGGCTGCTGCACGCTCTTCCGGCTCCATCGCCAGCAGGTCCTGTCCTTTGAAGGACACGGCGCCGGACGTCACCTCGTAGTCCTCGCGGCCGGCGAGAACATAGGAGAGCGTCGACTTTCCCGATCCGTTCGGCCCCATAATCGCATGGACTTCGCCCGGCGGAATGACCAGATCCACGCCACGGAGAATTTCCTTCGGCGCGCCATCGGCGTCGATTCTGGCGTGCAGACCGGAAATATTCAGAAAATCACTCATACCATGGCTCCCGGAGCGATCGTCTGGCCAAGTGCGCCAAGACGATAATCTATCCCTACTGTGTTTGCTTGCGACCGCCCGGAGCGATCGCCCGATATTTTACCCGACGCTGCCTTCAAGGCTGATCTGAAGAAGTTTCTGCGCCTCGACAGCAAACTCCATCGGCAGTTCCTTGAGCACGTCCTTGCAGAACCCGTTGACGATCAGACCGACCGCGTCTTCTTCCGAAAGCCCGCGCTGACGGCAGTAGAACATCTGGTCTTCGGAAATCTTCGAGGTCGTCGCTTCATGTTCCACGCGCGCCGCCATGTTCCGGTTCTCGATATACGGAACCGTGTGCGCGCCGCATTTATCGCCGATCAGCAGGCTGTCGCATTGCGTGAAATTCCGCGCTCCAGACGCTTTCGGCAGGATGCGAACCAGACCTCGATACGTGCTGTCGGAATGACCGGCGCTTATCGTCTTGGCGATGATCGTGGAGCGCGTGTTGCGCCCGATATGGATCATCTTCGTACCGGTGTCGGCCTGTTGGCGATTGTTCGTGACGGCGACAGAGTAGAACTCACCCACGGCCCCTTCGCCCTGCAGAATGCAGGAAGGATATTTCCATGTGATCGCCGACCCCGTCTCGACCTGAGTCCACGATATCTTCGATCGCGCACCGCGGCACGCGCCGCGTTTCGTGACGAAGTTGTAGATGCCGCCAAGACCGTTCTCGTCGCCCGGATACCAGTTCTGCACCGTGCTGTATTTGATGGAGGCGTCCTCCATCGCGACAAGTTCGACAACCGCCGCGTGAAGCTGGTTCTCGTCACGCATCGGCGCGGTGCACCCTTCGAGATACGAGACCGAAGCCTTGTCCTCGACGATGATCAGCGTGCGTTCGAACTGCCCCGTGTTGCGGGCGTTGATGCGGAAATACGTCGACAGTTCCATCGGGCAACGCACGCCCTTGGGAACGTAAACGAACGATCCGTCCGTAAAGACGGCGGAATTCAGCGCGGCGAAGAAATTGTCGCCCACCGGCACGACGCTGCCGAGATACTGGCGCACCAGATCGGGGTAGTCCCGAACAGCCTCCGAGATCGGGCAGAAGATCACGCCAGCTTCGGCCAGCGTCTTGCGGAAAGTCGTTGCGACGGACACGCTGTCGAACACCGCATCGACCGCGATCGGCATCCGGGCTTCCTCACCCTCCGGAACCTCGACGCCCGCGAGCAACGCCTGCTCATGCAGCGGAATGCCCAGCTTTTCGTAAGTCCGCAGAAGCTCGGGGTCGACTTCGTCCAGAGACTTCGGGCCAGCCTTCTTCTTCGGCGCGGCGTAGTAATATGCGTCCTGATAATCGATCGGCGGATGCGAGACCTTGGCCCAATTCGGCTCTTCCATCGTCTGCCAAGCTGCGAACGCGGCCAGACGCCAGTCAAGCAACCATTGCGGCTCTTCTTTGCGCGAAGAGATCAGCCGGATGGTGTCTTCGTTGAGCCCCTTGGGCGCGAAGTCCATCTCGATGTCGGTCTCAAACCCCCATTTATAGGAGGATTGCCCGAGCTTCTCGACCTGTTCGCGGGTCTCTGTAACAGCTGGCATCTATCCTATCCTCCCACCGCGCCGGTAAAATCGGCCACTCTGCCGCGCGTAGCGGCCATATCTGCGCATGCTTCGTCTGACTTCACGCGCGCGCCCCTCGCCCGTCCGCTCGTCTTCGCCATACGGGCGAGGGAGATACCGGACAAGGCTTCGTGAATCGCGTCGTTCACCGGGTCCCAGCACCCATAAAGCGCGCAATCCGGTCCGATCTCGCACCCGGCTCCACCGCTTACGCAAGCTGTCAGGGAAATCGGGCCGTCGATCGCTGCGATGACGCGCGCAACGGAAATATTCTCGAGCGGCACCGCCAGACGGTATCCACCGCGCGCGCCTCTCTGGGACGCAAGCAAGCCATCCCCTGCCAACGTCTTGAGAACTTTCGCCACAGTCGGTTCCGGAACGCCGGTTTCCGCCGACAACGTGGACGACGTCACGACGCCATCCAGTCGTCCCAGTTCGACGAGCGTCCTGACGGCGTAATCGGTCAGTTTCGACAGCCTGAACATACGAAGGTCACCTGCTGAAACGGCTTCGCTGCCATTAAGGACCAAATCAGTCCTGTTTCAACGAGACAGATGCTTCGCCGACCTCGATCCGTCAAGGGGGCACACCATTACGTGACGCGCCCTGAACGGTATCACAGCAGGCTTTAGCCGAACGCGCCTACATTATGCGCGATGGCCACGCTGATCTCCCGCACGATATCGAACATCGCGCGCATGGGACGGAAAATGTAGTCGTGTTCATAGGTGTAGGCGTTTTCCACCTGCGGCCCGGCAGGTTCATGGAAATCGAATTCCGGCGCGCGGTCGCCCCGGGGAAACACCGCATCCAGTTCACGAAGCACCGACGGAATTTCAAGGCAGAGTATCCGTCGCATCATGACGTCCCGCGTGAAAGCGCCACGCGGCATGAAGAACGGGATCTGCGTCGCCAGAAGCCAGATGCGCTCAATCATCGCGATACGGATCGCATGCAACCCGCGTTCGGTCGGACTCATGGACGGCGCATCCGGCCATGCCGCACGCAACGCCAGATGGTCGGCCTGAATACGCCGGAACATCGACTGCGTGTCCGCCCAGAAGTCGAGCTTCTCCAGATCGTGCATCACCGCAAGATAGGGGCCGCGCCGTGCAGCCTCATCCTCCGCTGTCGCACGATCCAGCCAGTACCCCGGATCAAGCAGAGAGATCACGCTACGCAGCACCTGATCGTCCGAATGCGCCAGCGCGTGCGCGGCGAAGTCTAGCGCACGGTGAAAGCGCGGGCTGCCGTCTCGGAAGGAATCGAACGTCTCCGGATGCCGGTGCGCAGCCGATCCCAGCCCCTGAATGGTGTTGGCGCACCAGCCGAGTTGTTGAAGTATCGCGTTGTTGGGGATCGCACGAAGCTGGCTCGGATGCGTGATGCGCGGGGTCGCCCCGCCGCCCTCGCTCTGTCGGGCCGCCGGACGCGAGCCTGTCTTGTCGATCAATGACGGACCGAACGCCCCGAGCAGATCAGCGTAGCCCGGATCGTCCACCAGAGACGTCATACCCTCTGCGATGGTGGAGAAAAAATCGGACGAGAAATCAGGTTCGTCATAGACGGGATCTCGCTCCCGACGCGGCGGCGTGAAAACATGCTCCGCGATGGTCGCGATGCAGGCTCCCGCAAGTTCCGGTGTGCCGAACAGCAGGTAGCCATCACCGCCCTGAAAGGCGCTCTCTTCCCGATATCGCAGTCCCAGTTCCGCGAAGCGAGCGCGAACGTGCGGCGGCGAGAGATAATCGAGCCTGTCAGAGAGCCTGAACGGGTGCGCGCCACGCCCAATGCTTTCGCCGTGGGTGTCGAACAGGATGACCTCGACGTCCTGCAGATCCCATTTCTGCAACAGATCCGCGATCTTCAAACGAAGACGTTCGATCAGATATGTCGCGGCGAGCTGCCCGACGTAGCGGCCTGAGTCGGAATATCCGAACTGAAGGCTCATCTTTCCCGTCTGGCGCAGGTAGTCACGCCAGTGAGGCGAACGCAGCGCCTCCTCGACGATCTGCGCCCCGCCCATCAGGGCCTCTCGCGTCTCGAAAAGCGGCGAGATCTCCACCTTGTCCGCGATGCCAAAATGCCGCGCGAGCCACAGCGCCGCCAGCAGCGTGTATCCGCTCTCCGTCTCCGCCACGAGGAAGCGCACCGGCGTCGCGGTGTCCACATGCTTGACGATCTGCGCGATGGTCATCATCAGCCGCGCCGCCGAAGCCTGCTCGACCAGCAGAGCCCCAAAATCGACCGGCGTCGCCGTCACCGTGTCCAACGCGTCGTTGATGCGCGACAGAAGCGCACGGCGGTGCGTCGGGTTGGCAGGATCGTCTGTCAACCGCAGACGCTGACGCAACACATTGTGAATTTGGGTGGCGTTGAGCCGCGTATGGGTTTGCGCCACCGCCATGCCGTGCGCCAGAAACCCTGACCGCGCCACTGAGAGTCCCAGTTTCGCATCGTCCGGCGCACTGTCGATAGCGTCCTGCAGCGCGTCCGCCAGAGCCTGCGGGTCCGAGATGGCGTCGGCCGCCCGATCGACAATCAGCGCCGCAAATTCCAGCGCCGCCGCCGGATCGGCGCTTTTCGGCGTCGCGGCGATCTGCGCCTCGACCGTGTAGATCGCGCGCGAAACCCTGCTGATCAACGCCGCAGCGTCGACGCCGCTTTGCTGCACCTGCGCACGCAGACGCTGAAGCTGGAACAGCTTCATCCGCAACCGCAGCCGCATCGTGTCCCACCAGCCAATGTCGGTGCGGCCGTCTGTGTCGTAACCCACCCAACTCGTCAGGATCAGCGGCTTCGGCGTGAGCGTCGTCCAGTTATCAGGCCAGCGTTCGCGCGCCTCTCGCAGCAGATCCGTCACGAACGTGTCGATCGCATCCCGTCCCCGCAGGATCGCGTCGGACGCCAGACCGAACTCTTCTTCAAGCGTCGGCGGACCTGAACGCCGGTGGGTCTCGAACGCTGGAGCCGCAACCGGCGGCGTCGGCAGGGAGGCGCTCTCTGCGAGCGCCGCATAGACCGGGTTCGCCACGGCGAATGTCGGATGAGCCGTGAAGACCGCCGCGAATCTTGTACGCTCGACCGCTGCGCGAAACGCGTCCAGACCACCTCCGTCTGGCGCAGAGACCGCCTCTTCTACAATGTGGGCAGCAACCCCCGCCAGCCGTTCCGCCGTATCCGCCGCAGCCGCTCCTCCCGGGTAACGGTGCAGCCGGGTGGCGCGCCGCAGGAACGCCTCGTCGCGCAGGCGCCTTACGACTTCACGCAAATCGTCCACGGAGAGACGCCCGCGATCAAGCATCCATTCAAGGCGGCTTACCAGCGTATGGAGGCTTGGTCCTGATTTCGTCCCGGAAGCCTCATCGCCAGCGATCTGGGTCTCCCCTGCCAACAAAGAGAACGCCGCACGCGCAGCGTCCGTCATGCCGCTATGCCCCGACAGGGTCTGGGCAGGCGGAGTCCGTGATTCGGCGGGCGACGTATCGGCCATAAAAAATCTCACACGCAGGAATTAGGGGCTGAGGGTTTCACGGCCACACATTCGGCGCAATGCCGGAGCCACATACCAAACGGCGTTTGGGGCGCCGTTCACGGGGATGCTATCAGGCGAGGCCATGAACGCACAGACCTCACCAGACGACGAAGCACGCCGGGCGCTCATCCGGCAAAAACGTATGGCTACCGGGATGCTCGGCGGAATGGCCGCCTTGACGCTGGCGGGGTACATTCTCCCTGCACGCGGATGGCTCTCCGAATCGCTCTGGATAGACACGCTTCGAGCTGGTGGCAGGGCGGGAATTGTCGGCGGGCTGGCCGACTGGTTCGCCGTCACAGCCCTGTTCCGACAGCCTCTCGGCCTGCCCATTCCGCACACAGCGATCATTCCAGCCCAAAAAGAGCGTCTCGGGCGCGCGCTCGGACGCTTCGTCACGACGCAGGTGCTCACGGAGCCCGAGGTTGATCGGGTCCTGTTGAACGCCGACCTCCCGGGTATCGTCGCCAGACTGCTTGCCGACCCGACGACAGCCGAATCACTCACGCGCGGAGCGATCGGCATGGTTCCGAATGCGCTGGAACGGCTGGAGGACGGTCGCGCCGGGGCCGCCCTAGGACGTAGCCTGCCGGTGTTGCTCGGGGGAGCCAATCTCGCTCCAGTCATCGCGCGCGCCCTGCGTGCATTGGTGGAGAGCGAGCACCATCAGGAGGTTCTGTCTTTCCTCGTCGGGCAACTGAAATCGATGCTGCAGTCGAAGGAAGCCGCCCTCCGCGTAACGATCGAAGATCGCGTGCGCGAACAGGGCGGGCGCCTTCTCAGTTGGGCGATCGGCGGATCGATCGCCACGAAAGTCCTCGTTGCGGCCGCAGAGGAGCTCGACCGCATAAACCCACGAGATTCCGCCCTTCGCGAAGGGTTCACCGCCTGGGTCCGAGCCGAAATCGACCGGATTGAAAACGATCCCGAACGCGCCGATGAGCTGTCGCGCTCGCTGCGCGATGTCTTTCACCACGATTCCATGGTGACCTGGGGGGGGGATCTCTGGGCGCGCCTGCGCCGCATGATCATTGAAGATACCGAACGCGACGACGGCTGGATCGCCACCATTGTCCGGGAGACGTTGGCGCGTCTGGCGGTGCAGGCGGAACATGACCCGTTGATGCGTCGCCGTATCGAAGACGGCGTCCGCAAGACGGTCTGGCGCGCCCTTCCCACCCTGCGCGATCGCCTAGGCGATTTTATCGCAAGCGTGGTCGGAAACTGGGACGCGGCGGCGATCGCCGACAGGCTGGAACTACGGGTCGGGCAGGATCTGCAATATATCCGCATGAACGGCACACTGGTGGGGTTCGGCGTCGGCGCTGTGCTGTCGCTCGGGTTGCGGATGGTTTTTGGCGTGGTCGGACAGTAGCAAGCCAGTTTCGTCCTCGGAAAAAGAAACTCCTCCGCGTTCCAGACGCTTAATCGACCAAGAACAGGCGTTAAGCGTTTAGGGATTCGCGAATGCGCCGGTTGTTGTCGTTTGGCCGAATTTTGGGAACGACCCCTCGAAGGTTATGCTTGCGCGCCAGAACGTGCCGCGCCCACGGGCGTTGAGCCGAGGTTGAGGCGGAACGGCGCGTGGCAATTGTTAAGGAGTGGAATTATGAAAGCAGTTCTGTCGAAGGTCGTCCTGACCGCTACACTCGCCATCGCGGCGCCTGCTATCGCCATATCCGGGGCTTCTTTCGCTTCGGCCGAAGAGCACCATCACCACCATCATCACCATGATGGCGAGATGTCGAAGGGCAAAACGGCCCCGACGAGCGCAACCGAAGACCTGAACGCCCGCAGCCTGGCCGCTGCGCAGCAGGACAAGGTTCCGTCGATCGGCGCGACCGCCCCCACCGCGGCTCCAGTCGCTCCGACGGTCCCTTCTGTCGCAGCTGGAACCGGAACGGTCGCCCCGCCGGCTCCTGCGACGCCTGACGTTGCGACACCAGCGAGCGCTTCCGGCAACTAAGCCCATCTGGATCGCGGGATTCGGAAAGTGCAGGCGGCGTTTTACTCCGCCGCCTGCATCAAAGATGCGGCGATTTTATCCCACCAGATAATTGCGACGACGCTCAACGCTGGAACGTCAGCAACCAGGTCTCCCCCTGCACAGGTTCGCCAAATTTGGTGTGGGTCTCGACTTCCGTAAGGACGAACCCGTATCTGGAATATAACCGGCGAGCGCCCTCAAGAACGGTATGTGTCCAGAGAATCAGGCTCTCGTACCCTGCCTCTTTCGCGAAACTCACACACCGACCGATCAATTCGGCTCCGACGCCCCTGTTTCGCGCAAACGGTTCGACATACAGCAAACGCAGACGCGCCTGCCCCCCGCCTTCGTCCGTGACCATCACGGAACCGGCCATAACGCCGTCGAGTTCAGCGACCCAGCAAGCATCCCGTCCGGGCCGGTAATCACGCAGGAAATTGGCGGCTGTCATCGTGACCAGCGCCTCCAGCGGCGCGCCCCAGCCATTCTCCTGAGCATAGAGCAGAGATTGCCTTGCAGCGATCATCCCGACGTCGCCGCTCCGAAACGGCCGCACATTCAGGACTTCGCCCGATGACGGATCAAGCCTGAGTCGCGCCATAGTGAGGCCCGCTGTCACGTCGCCAGCGCCCCAGTCGTCAAGATCGGCAAGCATGGCCGTCGTCGCCTCGATCTGGCGGCGGTCCAGTTCCTGAAAAGCCGCCGAACCTTCCGACGTCAGTGTAACAGTTTTGGCGCGGGCGTCGTCGTTCTCCTGCCCTCGAACAATCCAACCCTTGGCTTCGAAGCGCGCGAGCATTCGGCTCATCTGCGCCGCGTCCATATCGAGCCGCCGCTTCAATTCGCTGGCCTGCGCGGTATCCGCGCGAGCAATCTCGTGCAGCAGACGCGCCTCACCCAGCGTCATATCTGCACCGAGAAATCGTGCGTTAAGAGCGCCGACGGCGCGAGTGTAGAACCCGTTGAACGTTCTTACAGATGCGACAAAATTTTCCATGTCTCGGAACATGGATCATGATAGTTGACCAAGTCAATATTAATACATGACTCAGTCAACAAATCAGCGCATCTGCTCCGATCACGCCGCCTGCGCAGTTCCCTCGGCGCCGGGCCGCAGCCCCTCTTCCGTCAGCAGACGCAAGAGCGCCGTAACCATCTGATCCATCATCTCGTCGGTGTGATACGGCCCCGGCGTCAGACGCAGGCGCTCTGTTCCCTTGGGCACCGTCGGGTAATTGATCGGCGTCGCATAAAGACCGTACTCATCGAGCAGCCGACGGCTGATCTTCTTGCACAATTCCGCGTCCCCGACCGGAACCGGCACGATATGGCTCGCCGTCATCATGAACGGTACGCCCGCAGCACGCATGCGACGGCGGAATTCGTTCACCCGCTCAAACATCCTCTCACGACGCCAGTTCTGGGCGCGCACCAGTTTCACGCTGGCCAGCGCCGCGGCGGCGATCGAGGGCGGCAACGACGTGGTGAAAATGAAACCCGACGCGGACGAACGGAGATAATCGACGATCTGAGCCGAAGCCGTGATGTACCCGCCGTGAACGCCGAACCCCTTGGCCAGCGTGCCCTCGATGATGTCGACCTGATCGGCGACGCCGTCACGCTGGGAAACGCCGCCGCCTTCGTCACCGTAAAGGCCGACGGCATGCACTTCGTCGAGATACGTCATCGCGCCGTATTTCCGGGCGAGAGCGCAGATCCCGGCGATGTCCGAAACGTCGCCATCCATCGAATAAACGCTCTCGAACGCAATCAGCTTGGGCGCATCAATCGGAGCCGCGGCGAGCTTGGCCTCCAGATCGGCAAGGTCGTTATGCTCGAAAATGACGGTCGTCGATCCGCGAGCGCCCTTGATGCCAGCGATCATCGAGGCATGATTGCACCGGTCGGAAAAGCAGATCCAGCCAGGCATCGACGTGAGGATGGTTTGTAGACTGGCTTGGTTCGACACGTAGCCGGAGACGAACAACAGTCCCGCCTCCTTGCCGTGCAGCGCGGCGAGTTCAGCCTCAAGACGCTTATGCAGGGGGCTGGTGCCTGCGATATTCCGCGTTCCGCCCGCACCTGCGCCGTGCTCGCGAATGGCGGCGATCGCAGCTTCGCAAACCTCCGGCTCAACGCCCATCCCAAGATAATCGTTAGAGGACCACACGACGACTTCCCGGCCCTCGGGCGTCTCACCGGGAACCGGATCAATTTCTTCCTCGTAAACCGGGTAACGGGGAGCCTGACGGGCCAGCGGCGTGAAGCTGCGGTAGCGGCCCTGTCGCCGTATGTCTTCGAGAGCTTCGTCGCAGAAATCGTAAAACGGGTGTCGCGCGTTCCGGATAGTCACCCAGTCTACTCCTGTCTTCATCGGTGGGCCGACGACGACGCATAACCGCCGAAACGCGGATGGCGTCCATCGAGCCACAGGGGCCGCAGCGCATTACACCCTGCGGCGGCGACACTACGCCAGATCGGCTGACGCAGCGGCGAGGATTAGTCGTTCAGCGCACATACACCCGGATACGCGGGCTTGCCACACCGGAATTGGGCATAGCCGTCATCTCTATCTGTGCCGGGGAGGCGCCGCCTGCGACAATCGCGTTCGCCACCGCCTGTCCGTCGTTCGTCGTCAGGCGCGCAAGCGTGGCGCGATCAGCGTCCGCGTCAGCCCCCGGCGGGGCGAGAGCCTGCACACGGAAAAGAATATTGGGCTTTCGCGCCAGAGCACGCTTCACAATAGCCTCCAGCGGCCCCTGCCAATCGGCGACAGGCGTCCCGGCGATGACCTCCACCAGCGGCGGGATCGGCGGCGGACCGGGCGGCGGCGGCGGCACGATGACTTTTGGGGGGCGGCTCGCCGTATGATCGAAGGTCCGCTGATCCACCAGTTTGCACCCGGGGAGCGACAGGGCTGCAGCCGTCAGCGACAGTCCGGCGAACGACCGGCGAGGCAGCCCGTCGCCTGCTCTTCCGTAGATTACGGGCTTCGCCTGAACGGATGTTGGAACAGCCGATGACGCTGTGGTCTTTATGGCGGCGGAACGACGGAATAGGGCTCGGAACGGCATGGCGGGACGGTTGCAGGAACCGCGCCAAGGAGCAAGAGTGCATGAGGTGACGATCATGAAGCGATTTTCCCGTTCCGGCGCGACGTCCCCGCGTGAATGTCTGACGATCCGTTTATGAGCGTGCTGGATCTCCCTGAAAAAAGAGCTCCAAAAAGCAGGCGGCCAGAGCGCGAGATGATCAGCGCCGATTTTTCTTCCGGCGCAGGACGCGATTTTCGCTCGGCCATACGCTTCGCGCGCGCCGCACGCGCGCAGAGCTCTGGCGAAACCGACATATCCTTCGGGCATTCAGGCGTGAACGCGCTCTATCTCGTCGTCGCCATACTATGGGAGCGGTTTCTCCGCTTTGATCCATCTGCCCCCGCATGGGCGGACAGCGATCGATTCTTCGTCTCCTCCATGCGGCTTTCTCCCCTGCTTCACGCCTTTCTGCGTCTGACAGGAGCGCCGGAACACAACGTCGCCGCTCACCATGGAAATGGTTACGCGATCGGCATGACAGCCGGCCTGGCCGGACAAGGCGTTGCGGCGGCTGTCGGCATGAGCCTGACAGAAAAGATGCTTGCCGCACGTTTCGGGCAGTCCCTCGTCGATCACCGCACTTGGCTCCTCGCCACCCCCGCCGATCTTGACGCAGGCGTTGCGCTTGAAGCGTCCGCAATTGCCGGACGCTTTCGCCTCGACCGGCTCACCGTGATCGTCGGCGACGCGTTCACGCGTTCCTCTACCCACGATCTAAACCTTGCGATCGACCGGATCGAGGCGTCTGGCTGGGCGGTCCGACGCGTCGCGGCGAACGATGCGAACGCCTTGGGCGCCGCGCTTGCAACGTGTCAACGAAGCCGGCGGCCGAGTCTTCTGGTCTGCGACGGCGAGGATGACGGAACGCGGCTCCCGGTTGAGGACGACGGCGAATACGAACTGGTCGGTCCGTGGAGCGTGACCGCGCGGCGCGGTCGCGTGGCGCGGCATACATGGCTTCGTCGTCTTGCACGCCACAGGTTGCGAGCGGAGTTCGAGCGGACCACCGAATCGCGCGCAATGCCACGCCTGATAGACGATTGGCGCCGGGCATGGGCTACGGTTAAGAACGCACCTTCGATCGAGACTTACCACGCCGGGGACGAGGGAGCGGCCCGGTCGATTGTACGTGACGGGCTTCGCGGACGCGACATTCTGACGACGCTCCTGCCCGAGTTCGTTCCAATGTCGGCAGGTGGCGACTCTTCACGCCACGTTGGTGAAGATTCGCCTTCCCCGCCGGCGCCGTCTTCCGGACGACGGCGAAGCAAGGCGACGCAAACGAATTCCGACATTTCCACAACGCCTCTCGTCGTCCCCGGCGAACCTCTGTTCTTCGGAGCCCGCGAGCCAGCAATGGTCGGGTTGATGAATGGACTATCGCTGCATGGCGGTGCTCTGGCTTGCGGCGTTGCGACGCTATCGATGGTTGATCGCATACGTCCGGCGCTCCGTTTCGCCGCGCTGGCGGGACGACGGATGCTGTGTCTGTTGGTCGAGGACGATCCTCGGACCGCCGCCGATTTGTGGCCGCCGGTAGAAGAGCTCGCGAGTCTGCGAGCGATGCCGAATCTGGCCCTTTTCCGGCCTGGCGACCGTCAGGAAGTGATCGCCGTCTGGGAGAAAGCTCTGGAGTGGCGCGATGGTCCAGCCGTTATCGTTCTCGGGTTAAGTCCTGCGACGAATGGCGAGAGCGGCATGATGGACGATCTGCGCGGCGACGCGTCGCCGCAAGCCGGCGTTATGACCTTCGCCGCAGCGCATGGCGGTTATGTGCGCGCCGAAGCCCCCGGCGGCCCGACGGCCCGGCGAGCCACCATCATCGCATCAGGCCCGGAGCTGGCGATCGCCCGAGAAGCGCAGGTCCTTTTGATGCGTGACGACATCCCCGTCGCCGTTGTGTCACTTCCATGCTGGGAGCTATTCGCGCGACAAGATACCGCCTATCGTGCTGCCGTGCTCGGTTCAGCGCCGCGCGTCGCGATCGAGGCGGCGTCCGGCTTCGGCTGGGAACGATGGCTTGGGTTTGAGGGCGTATTCATCGGGCGGAACGACTTCGGTTCGTCCTCCAGCATGGGCACGCTCTACGACAGTTTCGGGATCACTCCCGAGGGAGTACGCGATCGGGTGCGCCAACTTCTGGGTTCACGAGTGTCGGATTCTCGGCTTCCCGGCCTGGGGAGCGATGGCGCCGCCTTAACGGGACGCGCGTCCGGCGCACATAAGGCCGGAGCATCCAATCGCCGCACCGACCCCCGCCATACGGTCAAACGCGACGCCTCGCCACGACGCATCGTCACGGGGCAATCAGAAAAAGACGGAGACAGTTCAGATGGCAGTTAAGATCGCGATCAACGGATTTGGCCGTATCGGCCGCCTCGTGCTGCGCGGAATCATCGAAAGCGGGCGGACGGACGTCATACCGACCGTCATCAACGACCTCGGCAGCGTCACCGACAACGCGCATCTGTTGAGCTATGACAGCGTGCACGGCCGGTTCCCCGCCGATGTCCGCGTCGAGGGCAACAGCCTGATCATCTCGGCCAATGGCCGGACCTGGGACCCGATCACCGTGTCGGCCGAGCGCGATCCGTCGAAAGTTCCGCTTCAGGGCGTCGACGTCGCCATGGAATGCACCGGCATTTTCACCACCAAGGAAAAGGCCGCCCCGCTGCTCGCCGCTGGCGCACGCAAGGTCATCATCTCCGCCCCTGCCGACAGCGTGGACGCGACCATCGTCTACGGTGTGAACCAGGACACGCTGACCTCCGACATGACGGTGATCTCCAACGCCTCGTGCACCACCAACTGCCTCGCGCCCGTTGCGAAGGTCCTCGACGACGCATTCGGCATCGAGCGCGGCTACATGGTCACGATCCACTCGTACACGGGCGACCAGCGCACGGTAGACACACTGCACAAGGATCTGCGTCGCGCCCGCGCCGCCGCCCTGAACATGATCCCGACTTCCACCGGCGCCGCACGCGCGGTCGGGCTCGTCCTGCCGCACCTGAAAGGCAAGCTGGACGGCACCGCCATCCGCGTGCCGACCGCTAACGTCTCCCTCGTCTCCCTCGACTTTGTGCCGAAGACCATCCCGGCATCTGTCGAAGCTGTGAACGAGGTCGTGAAGAAGGCGTCCGAGGAAGGCCCCCTGAAGGGCGTTCTGGCGTATAACACAGCGCCGCTCGTCAGCTCGGATTTCAACCACGCCATCGCGTCGTCGACGTTCGACGCCACGCAGACCTCACTGGTCGACGGTGGCAAGCTCGTCCGCATCTGCACATGGTACGACAACGAGTGGGGCTTCTCCAACCGCATGTCCGATACGGCGGCGGTGTTCGGAAACCTCTGATCCGTCCGATGACGCAGTCCCTGCTCGGCGCTCTCCCGTGAC
The DNA here is from genome assembly GCF_002153745.1 of Acetobacter sp. DsW_063. Taxonomy (GTDB): domain Bacteria; phylum Pseudomonadota; class Alphaproteobacteria; order Acetobacterales; family Acetobacteraceae; genus Acetobacter. Next base: position 67,802 of record NZ_JOPL01000009.1, read on the forward strand.
GGAAGGCCGCGCGGGGCGACGGCCCTTCCCTGCGGGCCGTCTGTGAATTTAAGCACGGGCGCGCAAACGCCACCTTGACGCTCCGGCGGGGCAGGAAGGATTTTTCCATGACGACGCTTTCTTTCAAGACACTGGATTCTCTTGATCCGCGCGGAAAAAAGATTCTGCTCCGCGCAGACCTGAACGTGCCGGTGCGTGACGGCGCCATTACCGACCTGACCCGCATCGAGCGTCTGGCGCCCACGATCCGGGAACTGGCCGACAAGGGTGGCCGCGTGATCGTGGTCAGCCATTTCGACCGCCCCAAAGGCAAGCCCGTGCCGGAAATGTCTTTGGCCCCGATTTCTGAGGCCCTCGCCAAATCTCTCGGCCACAGCGTAACCTTCGCGCCGGATTGCCTGGGCGATGTCGCCGCGAAAGCGGTCGCCGCGATGGCTGACGGGGATGTCGTCGTGCTGGAAAACACCCGTTTTTACCCCGGCGAAGAGAAAAACGACCCGGACATGTCGAAGGCTCTGGCCTCTCTGGCCGATGTCTACGTTAACGACGCGTTCTCTGCGGCGCACCGCGCCCACGCCTCGACCGAAGGCGTCGCGCATTACCTGCCATCTTTCGCCGGTCGCCTGATGGAAATCGAACTCGGCGCCCTCGAAACCGCGCTCGAGGCGCCGGAACGTCCCGTTGGCGCGATCATCGGCGGGGCTAAGGTCTCAACCAAGCTCGACCTGCTCAACAACATGATCGAGAAGGTCGACGTTCTGGCAGTCGGCGGCGCCATGGCGAACACGTTTCTCGCGGCCCAGGGACTGTCGGTCGGCAAATCTCTGAAAGAAGAAGAGATGCTCGACACGGCGAAGGCCATCCTGACCAAGGCGCGCGAACGCGGGTGCGATCTGGTGCTGCCTGTCGACGTCGTCGTCGCTTCTGAGTTCATGGCGGGCGCGCCGACCAAAATCGTTCCCGTCACGGCCATTCCTGAAGGATGGATGGCGCTCGACGTGGGACCGGAGACGATCGCATTGCTGAAATCGAAGCTGGCCTCGCTGAAGACACTTGTGTGGAACGGCCCCCTCGGCGTGTTCGAGTTGCCCCCGTTCGATGAAGGAACCAACGCCGTAGCGCAGGAAGCCGCCCGTCTGACCAAGGAAGGCAAGCTCAAGACCGTCGCAGGCGGCGGCGACACCGTCTCCGCGCTACGCCACGCGCACGTCTTGCACGAGATGTCCTATGTTTCTACTGCGGGCGGAGCATTCCTCGAGTGGCTTGAGGGCAAGATTCTTCCCGGCATTCAGATGCTCCGCGCAATCGGGCAGGAAGCGGCTCCTCTCTAATCGGCGTTCAATCTCTCTTGCTCACAGGAGACAGACCGCGCAGGTGTTCCAATGTGTGGCTCGCCTGCGTAGCCTCAAGGCCTTCGCTCCTAATACGGTGTCGGCATACGCGAGAGACGGTTCCCCCGACCATCGGCCGTAACGCGTCTCTGCATCCTCCCACGTAAACGACAGTCCTACACGTGGAGTCCGGAAGTGATTGTACGATTGTCTAAACCTTAACGATTTCCCGCTACCACAATGGGCGGGTTTTTTCCGTTTCGACTTTACTGTTCTGATGCTCTCGACCGATCTTTTGAGCCTGCTTTCGTCTCCCGCCAATACGGACTCGAAACGCGCGACAGTAAAATCGTCCACGACGGTGATCGCGCGCAGCACAATTTCCGATGAAACCCAACCCCGGGCGATCGGAACTACGCTCGCGCCTAGCGGCGCACCTCCCCCCTTCCGAAGACGGGGCGCTCTTCTCGATATTCTTGTATAGACGCCAAGCGTCCACATACGCCTCACCCCGTGCCTGCGACAAACGGCAGACACGCCACGGCGTCATTTGTCCGCCTGAGCTATCCGCCCAAACACAGTCTGCCGCATATGCTGTAAACGTGAGCGACGTATCCATTTTGACAACACTGAATACGACTTGTGATCTGCTGACGCTGTCGATACAAAGGCGCGTGTCGTCCGCGTAGCTCAGCAGGATAGAGCACAGGATTCCTATTGAATTGGGCGTCGCGAGGGGAAACCACGCGACGGAATCGCTCAAATTCGGGGAACGCTTGACCCTCTCGGGTTGTGCCAATCCCGAGCCAAGCCCGTCTCTCCGAGACGGGAAGGTGTAGAGACTGGACGGGCGACGCCTACAGGCTTCACAGCCTACGGCGAAGGGACAGTCCAGACCACGAACGCGGGGCCTGCGCCACGCGGCGGCGAAAGCCGAAGTGGTATGAATCCTGGGGCCGTGGGTTCGAATCCCGCCGTGGACACCAAATTTTTACGAAATAATACTGAAAAACATCCGCTTATTAAAAAAATTTTGTAATTTCATTAATTTGCACAACATAACCTTACGGGTATGGTCGGCAACTGACAGCCAAATCTGCTAATGCCACCAGCGTGAACTTCGCCTCCCGACGAGGCTTTGCAACAGGACGCACGGCAAAAATTGCCTCTACGCTGGCGCTTCCCAATATCTCTGCGCAGCCACGCGACATACCGCACTCAGCCTTTGGTTCACGCCGTCTGTTTTGACGTCAAACATCAAAACAGGCGCAGTCCTGGCAATAAATGGCTAAGAGGACCGAACCACCGCCAGACCGCTATCACACTGGCGGCTGCGCAAACACCACTGACAACCCACGCGTTTCGCCAGAATTCGGGACGTTCAATAGCAGGGCGCTTCACCGTGCCCCCACGGCTGAGGATATCTGTCCGGAGCTTGGCGGCTATGTCTTCCGTAGGGCCCGGCGGCGGCTCCCGTGTGGCGTGAAGATTGAAAGGTTCATGATCCGAGGAAGTAAAATACTCCTCCTCGTCATCTGGTTCATCCGTATCGAAGGAGGCCCATACAGGCCTATTCGCTTCCAGATCCTCCCCGTGATCCGTTTGCGGCGTCGCATAATGTTCTTCGGCATGCTCCACCGAAGATTCGTCGAGAGTGCGGCTCCATGATGGAATCCACGGTACTGCCGCCGGAGCTTCAACTTCCTTCTCTGCAGACGGCGGAGGCTCCGCCGCACGAGATTGAGCCTCCAACCCTTCCGCATAGGCTGATTCCACCGCCGCGCGGCCCATTCGCGCCGCTCGCAGACGTGTCACCACATCATCGAACGCCCCGTGTACCGGCTGTTCGTTGATTGCGGGTGTGGGGGCTTCCGGCTGTGTCGAAGGTTCGGGCTCACCTGCAAAGCCCGACACAGCGTTATCCAAGTCAGCGAGTTCGGCGCGCTCATGCTCCCCATGCGCCTGTTTCGACTCCCAGTCGTCTAGAGCCGCCTCGTCCAAGTGGGACATTCCGCTGGGCAAATGATCAAGAGACTCACTTGCCCACTCATCTGTCACCACTGACGCGACGTCGTGACTATCGGGAGGGACATCAGCGCTATCATGGAGGGCGTCTTGTTCCAGCTGCGCCTTATTATCGGCGTAAGCCTCATGACTCCCAACCTGGCGTTCGTCGAGCGCAGCAAAATCGACGTCCTCAACCAACACTTCGCCGTCACGAGTTTCGTGGAATTCGTTATGAACAACCTCGGCGAGGTCGTCGTGATCTGACGCCTCGGCCTGCCGCTCATCCTCCGCGCCGGAAACACTATGAATATCGTGCGGCAAGTCGGCGTTCAGCGGTTCCGTCAACTCCTGACCATCGTCACTGGACGTGGCCGAGCCGAAGCTTCCGTCTGTTGCCGCAGCCGACGCTTCTAAGACCTGCTCGTCAGACCGAATCTCGGCGCCGAGATTTTCCTCATGATGAGTATCGGCGGATTCCAAGCTTTCGCCTGGAAATTCGTCCATCCCATGAAGCGTCGGCTCCGGCTGGACCGCATCCGGCTCTGCGTGAGGCGCGTCGAGCTCAGAAACATGCGCTTCTTCATCTTCCGATACTTCGAACGGTGCTTCATAGTCGTCGTCGCTCGACCGTTCAGCAACCAGTTCTCCCACACCTTCAGCCGGATGCGCGACTTGATCGGCGGTCGTGGGCTCATGACTGGAGGCCACTTCTTCAGCGACCGCCTCATCTTCAACCGGTGCGGCATCCGATCTCGTCGTTTCATCCCTTGAGCCGTCGTCCACACCGACCGCATCTTCAATCGCCTCAGCGCCAGACAACGCAGAGTCTTCGACCTCGCCGTCATGAGCGGAGGACGAAACATGGTCAGCCTGAACTTGGGTGACCAGGGCAGTTTCGCCACTCTCATCCGAGGTGTCGCCATCCGTTCGCGCCGAAACGGTCGGCTCGGCGGTAATTTCGGTCGCTTCGTCTAGAAGATCCGGCTCCGCTTCCACCTGCGCATGAGTTTGCAGCGCAGCATCGCCATCGTCCTCAGCGTGATCTTCGCCTGAATCGAAATCCGCACCCGACGACTCCGTGGTGAAGGCATGATCTGTGGCGTTGTCATCTACAGAGGAGACTTCGACGTTCCCGTGGTCGCTGCCGGCGTCGGATGCGACCTCACCCGCGTTTGCCTCTGGCTGAGCAGACGTAAAAACTTCGGCGGTAGAAACATCGGCCTGACCTGCGGACGGCGCGTCCTCGGCAACTTTATCTAAAGCGCCGTCGACAGGAGACGTCTTTCCCTCAGTCGCCGCACCTGCATCTCCGCCGGCCTCATTTGTCGGCTCAACCCCCGCTTCGACCGTATTCTCGGCCGTCGGGCTGGCGGCGTTCGTCGAGCGCGCCTCTTCTGTGTCGGTTCTCTCCCGTGGGATGGCCGGTACAACCCAATCCGTGCCGCAGCCGGAGCATTTAAGGGTCCGGTCTTTCCGCAAAAATGACGCGGGCACATTGTACTTGATGCCGCAGGACGGGCATACGATCAGCATCCGGCTTCCTCTCTGGCGCTACGGACGAACCTTCCCCGCGTCGCCGTAATTCGCATCACTACTATGACCAGAACCTGTTCCTAATTTCTAAACAACGTCGCCTTCATCGGGCTCGGGGAGGCTTCCCATCGACAGGCTTCGTTTCTCCGCGTTATGCTCTACTGTGCCGTCTTATAAAATATCAGTTAACACCATTCTGAGACGTATACCTAGATGATCCGCCTGAGCAACGTCACCTGGCGATATGGATCGCCCACGCGACGCGCTGCGGTCGGGCGAGGTACGGATGCGGCCACAGCACTCTCCAGCGTGACGTTTTCGGTGCCGCAGGGTGGTTTCCGTTGGCTTCTGGGGCCATCCGGGGCAGGAAAATCATCTCTGCTGCGCCTTCTCCATCTTGAAGCCCTGCCGCAATCCGGAGAGCTCGAAATCCTCGGAACCCATGTGGGCGTCGACGTGAAACGGGCGACGCTTGCACGGCTGCGTCAACGTGTAGGTATGGTGCATCAGGACTTCCGACTGATGCCCACACTCTCAATCAGCGACAACGTTGCCCTTCCGCTGCGTCTGGAACGGCGGGACGAAGCCGCAGTTGCAGACGAGGTCGCCGCCATTCTGCGTTGGGTCGGTCTGTCGGAGCGCAGCGACGCCTTACCTGCGGAGCTGTCGGGCGGCGAGCAGCAGCGAGCGGCCATCGCACGCGCGGTCATCGCACGCCCTGGCGTGGTTCTTGCCGACGAGCCGACCAACGCGCTGGAAGAATCCCAGTCCAGCCGCATCGTCGGCATGTTGCGCGAAGTGTCCACCCTTGGCGCCACCGTAATCGTCGCAACCCACAACGATGCTCTTGTACGGCGCTTTCCCGCCCCGGCACTGCGTCTTGAGCGTGGTCGCCTGACCAGCGATGAATCGAACGCGCCATGACGCCGCAGGAAAGATGTCTGCGACAGGCGCTGTGGACGGGCGCGGGACGGGGCGACCGATGAGCGAAGCGAAGGGGCGCCGCAGAGACGGACTTGCGCTATCGCGCGCGCTGCCCGACCGAAGTCTTCTGGCGATGGTGGCGGCAATGAGTCTTCTCGCCAGCCTCACCTACGCAGGCGCCGTCGGCGCGCGCGCCTTGTCGTCCCGTTGGGCCGCAGGCGCAGCCAATCTGGTGACAGTGCAGGTGCCGGACCCCGAGAAACCGGCTGCCGACACAACTGCCGGGTCGGCGACGAGCATGGGTGAGGCCACTGCGCATAAGGACGGAGCCTCCGACGCCTCATCTGCGCAAACTGCTCAGTTCCCAGCCTCTCAGCCGGAGAAACAGAGCGGCAGTAAAACTGCCGCGACGCCTGACATGACCCGGGCAACCGCCATCGAAGCTGTCTTGCAGGCGTCGCCCGACACGCAGCTGGTCCATCGCCTGAACGCTAGCGAAATCGACAGGCTGCTTGCTCCATGGCTCGGCGCAGCCGGAGCGTCCGCACTGCCGCTACCAGCGGTCATAGAGGTTCATCTCTCTCGCGGTGCGGCGCTATCCACCAACGTGATCGCCTCCATCGCCCAAATCGCGCCTGGCTCACTGATCGAACGCAATGACGAGTGGCGCGTGCGCCTTCTCGACATCGCACGCAGCCTTCTGGCCTGCGCTGCGCTGGCCATCCTTCTTGTCGGTACGATCGGGGCGGCCGTCATCGCCATGGCGACGCGTCTCGGTCTTGGCGCGCGTCGGGAAAGCATCGAAATCCTGCACGGCCTCGGAGCGGTTGACGGCTATGTGGCGAGCCGCTTCGCCCGCCGCGTGGCAGGCCTTTCTCTGGCGGGCGGCGTGGTTGGAACCTTGCTCGCCCTACCTCCCCTCGCCGGGATCGCACGCCTTATGGCGCCGCTCTCCGGCGGCGGAGCCCTAACCTTTGGAAGCGGAGAAACGGGCTTCAGCATAGCCGAAACGATGACCGCATTTGCGACGCTATGCGGGGAGACGCCACCGGCGCTTTTGTGGGGGCTAGGCGTCGTGCCCTTCGCCGCCGCTTTCATCGGCTGGATCACCGCCCAGGTGATGGTCCGCGTATGGCTTCGTCGTCTTCCCTGATCGCGCCGTCCCGGCGGCGCGGACCACTCTCTCGGTTGCTGTCCGCGCTGTGCCTCGGGCTGCTCATCTGGATCAGCGGGTTCGTATGGTTCGCATTCGACGCACTGAGACTTGGCGCGTCTCCGCCAGTGTGCGACGGGATCGTGGCGCTCACCGGCGGGACGGGACGAGTGGACGCCTCGATCGACCTCCTGCGCGAAGGATTTGGTAAACGTCTGCTGATTTCCGGCGTCGATCAGCAGGTGCGCCTGAAGGACGTAGCCGCGTCCCTGCAACCAGATCTCGCCGCGCGTATCACACTCGGATGGCGCGCATCATCCACCGCCGGAAACGCATTCGAAACCGCGACATGGGTGGCGGATCATCATATCGATAGCCTTATAGTTGTCACTGCAGGTTATCATATGCGGCGCGCCCTGCTTGAACTGTCGCGAACCATGCCCGGTCTGGAGTTGCATCCCTTTCCGGTGCAATCCCCGGCGTTACGTCAGCCGTTCAGACCTTCGACCCTGCATTTGCTCTTACTGGAATATAACAAACTGCTTTTGGCCTTCGTGGCGCCGGTGCGTTTCTTCCGCCATGCTGCGGACGCAGACTCGCCATAGCCCTCTCACGCGTGCGATGTGATCCGGCGGTGCCCTTAACTTGGGCACGGCGCTTCCCGCCGCCATAGACGACGCAACAATCGCCCATCAATGACGGCCAGACCGCAGCCGATCAGCACCGCTCCTGCCAGAGTGTTCCACTTCAGGGTTTCACCCAGCAGAAGCGCCCCCATCGCAAGAGCGCTTACCGGCACGAGAAAGGTCACCAGCACGGCCTGATTGGCGCCGTGGACCGTCAGGATTCTAAAAAAGATCAGATATGCGAGGGCAGTGCTCAGCAACGCGATTCCCAGCCACGCCGCCCATGTTTCCGCGCCAAGCCCCCTCCACGCTGAGAAGCCGTCATGCAGCAGCGCAAGCGGCAGAATCACAAGCGCTGCGCCGGCAAGTTGCCCGGTTGTCAATTGCAGCGGCGCCACCCCGTGCAGCTTGCGCGTCAGGACAGCGCCAATGGCGTAAGAGGTCGTCGCGCCGAGGCACGCCAGTTCCCCCGGCAGCACAGAAAGGGACAATCCACTGAGAAGATCTCGCCCGATCAATACGGCGACCCCGCAGAAGGCGCAGGCGATTCCGATAATTTTCCGGCGAGTCAGCCTGTCGTCACGCGACGACAGATGCATCGCGATCCCCGTGAAAATCGGCGTCGTGGCGTTCAGCGTCGCGGCCACGCCGCTGGTCACGAAACGTTCGCTCCACGCATAGAGGGAAAACGGAATCGCGCAGTTGAACGCGCCCAGGACCAGAAACCAGCCAATTTTCGAGGCGCCAAGAGGAAACTCTCGCCGGCCGACGGCAAGAACCACCAGCAACGCCACGGCCGCGAAGCCAACGCGCCCGAACACGAGCGTCAAGGGTGGCAGAGACGGAGCCAATACCTTGTAGAAAAAGAACGATCCGCCCCACAGAATCGAGAGAAACCCCAGAGTGGCCCAGCTCTGTCCAGCTTGAGGACGCACTTCGCCGCCAGTAGCCGCTCGAGAAGAGACGGCAGTCGCGCGCGACGTTTCCCTGTTCATAAAACGTTTCCGCCTTCCCGTGCGAAACCGCGAAGCAGTGAGAAACCACGCCTCACCACACGCCCGCGACGCTGAACGATCATGGATGAGCGCCAGTGGTCACGCAAGACACTCAAATCCGGCCTGTCATGCGTCCATGGCCGACGCGCACACTCCGGGGATTTCGCAGGTGTAGGTTTCCCGGACGAGGCTGAACGGCGCACCGTCGGAACGAAATAACGTCGCTACATGACGAAGAATTTCGGCGGGCGCAACGATCTGCCGCCCGGTCGGCGGCGCATCGGAGAATGGCCAGGACCAGAGCCATTCCCGTCTGGCCGTGACGCGGGTGAACGCAAGCGGCGCGACCACCCGGCCGAACGGCTCGTCGGACGTATCCAGACATTCGTTCATCCCATGGGTGAGACGGGATGCGACATACCAGTTCTCCGCACTCGACAGCACCAACCCGGCGCAGTGCAGGCGAACACGGCGACAGCGCATCTGCTCCCCTTCTGGCGGCTTGAGAAAAAACAACGCATCATCGGGCTGTGCGAAGAATATTTCTCCGGCTTTCTCGGCTACAAGCCGCGCGGGAGGCGTCACGCCGTGACCTTCGCACCATCGTTCAAGTGCGCGCGTGGCGCTGTCTTCCACCAAAAGCGCGCGGTCGAAGGCCTCCAGCCGACGTCGGATCATGGCCCTGTCAGCCAAAGTGTCCCGCAGGACCTCTTGTATGAAGCCTGTCATTCGGAGCCGCTTAACCTGGCTCCAGAACCTGACGCCGGAGTTCGACCCTTCCCGGATTGGCAAGCAATGGCGTGCCGCTCCATTGATCTTTCACCGCCTCCATAATCACGACACCGCCCATGGTCGGTAACAGCGTCCGCCCGACACGCTCAACGATTACGCCTGGACGGCCACGAGCAAGGCGGCCGAAAGGCGGTGGATACAGACCGGTTTGTCGGCGTTCGACATGGAACAGCGCCTGCGAGAGCCTCCGCGCGATCTGCCGTTGCGAGAACGGCGTCCCCTGCCCGAACGGCGTCGCATCGTTGAGCGCCCAGACGCCGCGCCGGTTAGGAACGACCAACAGCAACTTTCCGTCGTCGCGCAGTAACTTCCAGACAGCGCGCAAGAGCGTCGACGCGGCGTCGGTGGTCTCCAGCGCATGAATGAGCAGTACGCGATCGAACGAGAGGTCGTCGAAGGGAAGTTGCGCAGGATCAACCACGCAGTCATGACCACCGCCCTCCACAGGAGCGCGGGCCGTCAACGGCGTATTGAGACGCGCGGATACGGACACTCCCACCCTATCACGCCATAGCGGCAGGAACGGCGAGGCGAATCCGAGTCCCAACAATCGAAGCCCGCTCAGGTCGGGCCATAGCTCAAGAAGCCGCCCTCCCAGCACCTCCGCGGCGGCGCCCCCTGCAGAACCCGCATAAAACTCCGACGCCGTACGAACTTCTTGCTGCATGCGGCGTACCCTACCATGAAGGCCGAACCCTGCCGCAACGCCGGAGACACGTCCCATGCCGATCGTTACTTTCCTCGTCCCAGTCCTGAGCGACAATTACGTCTGGTTGCTGCGGGACGAAGAGACTGGCCAGATTGCCGTCGTCGATCCCGGAGACGCAGCCCCTGTCCGCGCCGCGATCGAAGCCCATGGCGGGCGGCTCGACCTTATTCTGCTCACGCACCATCACGCGGACCATACGGGCGGCGCGACAGCCTTGCGCGACCGGTATGGCGCAAAGATGATCGGTCCAGCCGACGAAGAAGCGCGCCTGCCGCCTCTCGATCTCGCGGTTCAGGACGGCGATCTTGTCGCGTTCGGCGCCTGCGAGGCGCGCGTCATCGCGACGCCGGGACATACCGCCGGGCACATCGCATACTACTTTGACTCTCCGGCTTCACTTTTCTGCGGCGATACGTTGTTTAGCCTTGGTTGCGGCCGTCTTTTCGAAGGCACGGCAGCCGACATGTTCGCAAGCCTCCGCCGTTTCGACGCGCTGCCCGGCGCCACGCTCGTCTATTGCGGCCATGAATACACTGAATCGAACGCGCGCTTCGCCCTGCGCGTCGATCCCGATAACACGGCGCTCATCCACCGGGCCGAGGACGTTCGCGAGCTTCGGTTGCACAACGAACCGACTGTGCCATCCACCATGGAGAGCGAGCGCGCCTGCAACCCTTTCCTGCGGGCGCCCGACATCGACACACTGGCGCATCTCCGACGTGAAAAAGACCACGCGAAGTAGATCTCCAAGTCAGCTTCCCGAACGTCTGTTTTTTCAGCGCTGGAGCGTGGCGTCGAACGCCGGAGACAAATCCGCCAGCGGAACTGCGCCGAGCATCCACACGCCCCCCCGCAAACGTAGCGGCACCGAGATCAGCGCTCCACTTTCACCGGATTCGGATGACGCTGCGCGTCGTCCATCGTCGCCTGTCGCGGCGGGTGGAGCAGCCACCTCGCTTCCCTGGAAGTCCGCCAATTCCCGGTCCAGCAAACTCGCGACGCGCGCGAGAGTGGGCGACGCCGCTCCGTCTGCCGCAGCTCTGCGGATCGCAGCCGCAAGGCCGACGCCAACGAGGTCGAAATCACCCGTCCAGTCCTGACCACGCACAAGGCGACCCGAAAGCCGCATATTAACCGGGCCAACGGTCCCTTGCGCAAAATGCAGCAGGACCACCGGGCTAGCTTCATCTCCGCCGATCGACGCCGCCACGTGTAGCCCATCGACCTGCGTACCCAACCCGGGCACTGTTACGGGCAGCCTCAGCGTCTTTGCCGACATGTCTCCAGCCATGCCCAGGTACGCTTTTCCCCAGGCGAGTCTCGCTTTCAAACCACGCAGTCCTAACGCAACAGGCCTTGACGACGCCGGGCTTCGTTCGATTTCCAAGGTGAACTTCGACGCCGTGATCGCCGCGTCCACGTCGCCTGCGTTCATGTGCAAAACAAGCTGAGCGCCATCACACATGATGCGTGCTGCGAACAACACACCCTCGGCTTCACCGGATGACCGCTGGGCGAACAACGCCACAGCTTGCGCGCCTTCAGGGACGACCGACACTCTTCGCGGGCGCAACATGTCAGTGCTTATGTCGAGGCGGTCGGCGGCATAGAGCACGCGCTTTCCATCCAGAACGCCGCTTATCCTTACATCACGCAATGTCGCGCGGCGGATGACAAGACCACCCGACGCTGACGCACGGGACCAACTGACAATCCAGCCATGACGCGCCATATCCTGCCGTTGCGCGTCGAGCGTTGAAAGCGCCGCCCGCTCGCCGCCGGGCATCGGCGTCATCGCGATCACAAACAAGGCCAGCGTGGACAGGGCCGCCAAAGGCCAGCGGATTCTCACTTCACACGCCGCCACATCTCCAGCGGCCAATGCACCGGCGTTGTTACATTTTCTGGCCGCAATTCGTGCCGGACCAGAATCCACTTACCAGATTTTATCCACAGCCCGCGCACATGCTCGCCCTCAATGCCGGTGATAACGGTGACACCGCCGTGATGTGACGTCTGGTTATTCCGACGCAAGGGAGCGCCAGCCAAAAAACGCGGACCCAAGCGCTTCTCGAGCGTTTTTTACGCTCGACGTCGTCATGCGCCGTCCGCGTTCGATCGGGTTTTTCAATGCTCTACGCTGGAGACCTGGACAAAAAGGCGCTGTTCGCCGCTTTTCTCCCACAGAGTTATCCACAGAACGCCACTGACCTGCCCGGCGCGAAGGGCGCGCATGGGTTACGTTGGGAGATTGTGAGCGCATTTGACGCTGCGTTTCTGGCTTTTGCCGCTCTGATCCTGCTCGCATGATCCGTAGCAGTCGTTGTGCGGGGCTTTCGACGCCGCTACCACCGGCCGCCCGCAGCGTGACATCCGATGGCGCCCTTCGGGCGAGATCAGCCCCCTGCAGTCTGACAAATCGCCTGCTCAGCCGTTTCGCCAGCGATGCTGCGCTCTCCCACACGCCATGCTGTCCTGATCTCGTCGAGCAGGGCTCCACGCTTCTCCACCTCCAGTTTCTCGCCAATTACAATGGAGATGACGCCTGGACGTTTGAAAAATCCTTTGCGTCCCCAATAACGACCCGAATCGGTCGCAACGGGATAAACCGGAAGCGACGTATGCCGCGCCATGGCGGCGACCCCCGGCTTCAACGGGACGCTCTCCCCGGGCTCTACGCGCGTCCCTTCGGGGAAAATAATGATCTGACGCCCGTTCGCAGCAGCCTTCGCCGTTTCCTTCAACAAGCTGCGCATGGCCTTGGAGCGCGCGCCTCTCTCGACCGGGACCATACCGGTCAGCAGCAACATCGGTCCGACGAGCGGAATGCGCGTGAGTTCCTGTTTCATCACATAGGCAGGCTTTGGCAGCAGCGTCATCCAGACCAGCGTATCGAAGGCGGATTGATGCTGAGACGCGATCAGGAACGCGCCATCCACCGGCAGCCTCTCCAGCCCTTCCACCCGGAAGGCCGTGCCGCACAGCACGCGCAGGCCGCCGATCAGCAATCTGCACCAGAGCTTCGCATAGGGGAGCGCGAGACGGGCGGCGAAAAGCCTGATGGGGAAGGCCAGCACTCCCATGACAATCGTGAGCGCGACCAGATAGAGGCTGTAAGCCGTGGAGCGAAACAGGATCATACGGCACCTGACTGAAACCGGATCCCGACACGGGTTCGGACGGGTGTCCCGGCTTTTTGTTACGGAGCGCGCCCTGCCCTTCACAGCCTTCGGCCCAAGGGAGAATCTGCTCAGGATCAAAGCCGCAGAGACACATGAAAACCATGCGCGGCCTCGGAGAAATAGCGGATGCAGACCAGAAAATCGCGGGCGTCGCAAGCTGGGCGGCTCGACGTCAGTCACGAACGATCCCCTCGCACGTACTGCGAGACTTGATTCTCGCAGCGCGAACCGCCAAGAACGCGATCATGTCGCTCATTTCCTCAATCAAGCTCGTAATGGCTCGCCCTCACCCGGAGAGCTATCGGTTTTTGCTGGCCTCCGGAACGGCGACCGCTCTCGGTCGGTACCTCGGGCGACGGCTGAACTGCCCTGTCCTCCGTGGCGCAGGAACCGCGAGCGGCCTCTTCTTCGCGTTCTGCCTCTATTTCTTCCGCGACCCCCAACGCACTCCGCCGCCGCGTGAAGGGCTGGCCGTGGCGCCGGCCGACGGCCGGGTCGTATCGGTGGAAAAGGTGGCGCCGCCCGTGGAACTGGCTATGGGCGACACGCCGGTCTGGCGCATCGCCACATTCCTGTCGGTCCTCGACGTGCACGTGAACCGCTCGCCGGTCGCTGGCTCGGTCGCGCGCGTCGCCTACCACCCCGGCAAGTTCCTGAACGCCAGCCTCGACAAGGCGTCCACCGAGAACGAACGCAACGCCATCAGCATCGTGCTTCCCGACGGTCGCATGGTCGCCGTAGTGCAGATCGCTGGCCTCATCGCGCGCCGCATCGTCTGCTCGGTGAAGCCGGGCGACGCGCTGGAAGCGGGCGAGCGTTTTGGGCTGATCCGCTTTGGCTCGCGGACGGACCTCTATCTTCCCCCCGGCGTCACCCCGCTGGTCTCAGCCGGTCAGACGATGATCGGGGGCGAAACCGTCATGGCGCAGCTCGACGGATGATCCCCTCCCATGGCCTGCCGACAGCAGCCGGCGCATCGGGCCATGATCTTCGTCACCTCGGAAGACGGCCTTGCATGACGCTGGTCCGACAAGCGCACCGGGCTCGCACGGCGAGAGCATCGTCATGTCCGAACTGACGCAGCAAGCCCGGCTTCGCCGCCGACGCCGTCTTCGGCGGGTCCGGGCCCGGCGCGCGCGGGTTCGGGGGCTTTCATTCAATCGCCTGATACCCAACCTGCTGACCATGCTCGGCCTCTGCGGCGGTCTGATGGGCATGCGTTTCGCGCTGGATGGACGGTTTCATGACGCAGCGATCGCGCTTCTGATCTCCGCCGTCATTGATGGGCTGGACGGACGAATCGCGCGCCTGTTGCGCGGCGCGACGCGATTTGGCGCTGAATTCGACAGTCTTTCCGACTTCCTATGCTTCGGCGTCGCGCCGTCTTTCGTGCTTTATCTCTGGGCGCTGAAGGATGCAGGGCGATACGCCTTCCTGCCGTGCATCATGTTCACTGTCTGCATGGCGTTACGCCTCGCCCGCTTCAACGCCAGCCTCGATGGAGAGGACGACAAGCCGAAATACGCCAGCAACTTCTTCACCGGCGTCCCCGCTCCGGCGGGCGCAGGATTGGCGCTGTTTCCACTTTTCCTGGGGCTTGAGGCGAACAAGCTGGGGTATGACGACGTTTACGATCTCACGCGATTGCCCTTTCTGCCCATCGTAACGTTGATCAGCACCGCGTTTCTGCTGGTCTCCACCCTGCCGGTGTGGTCGTTCAAGAACTTCAAGATTCCTGCAAAATTCGTACTGCCGGTCATGCTAAGCGCCTGCGCCTATGCCGTCGTCCTTGTGGCCGATCCATGGGGAGCGCTCGCTGCTGCGGGAGTCATTTACGTCGCGCTGCTGCCGCTCAGTCGCCTGAGCTTCCAACGCTTGCGCAAGGCAGCGGAAGAACTGCAGGAAGACCCCGAGGCTGAGGAAGAAGCGCGCCTCGCCGCACGCTGACTTCCGACTACGGGACAGCTCCACGCTTCCGAGGCCCGAACGCCTGGAAGCCTTGACTTGG
>NZ_JOPL01000075.1 GCF_002153745.1 Acetobacter sp. DsW_063
CAACGCAGAAGAAATGGAATCACACAGAACAGGTCAGAGCCAAGGGGCCCCTATCGGGTGAATCTGCTTAATTGTCAGGGCGTATCGTCAGCTAATTCTGGTGATAGCGGAGACGAGCTGAACGACGGCACTGAAAAAATTCTCTATACATTGGCGGACCAGATTTGGTGGACAATATTCCCACTTGCGGAAAACCAAGGCTGAGGCAAAACCGCCTGGTTTTCCGCGTTTGCCACCGCTAAACCTTGTTCGCTCAGGTCGAGAAAAGGACACAAACGACGCGCACGCCACGCCGGGCAAGTCAGTGTACAAAACACCCAAAGGGGGGGGACGTTCAAGATTGTTCCTGCACCGATTGCCGGGACGGCAGCCACCCGACCGTCTGGTAGTATTTCACCATTTTCCCGACAATCGCCTTCACGGTCCGGTCTGCGTCCTCGTGACTGTCGCTCAACGTTTCCTTTGCAATGGCCCGCGCGCTGTGAACGCCAAACCCGATCGGATTCCACGCGCTGGCGATAACGCCGGGCATCGCGCCACTGTCCGCCTTGACAGTAAAGTCGAGAAGGTCCGTCGATTGGGCTCCGCGTTCATCATACAAGCCTACGTGAGATTTCAGGAGGCTTTTGCCTGTTCCGAACCCCACTAGTTCTCGCGTCCAGGCGTTGCCTGTCTGAAGCACACCAATATCGACGACAAGCGCAAGTCCATCGCCGTTCGGGTGGGGCGTTGTTTCAGCCGGATCGGCCGCATACGCGATAATATGTTCCTCTTCCAGCTGTTTCGCCAATCCGACTGCGAGAGCCTGCATATTGCGGTCCAGACGTGCGGCGTTCTGTGGTGTCCGGGGCATGGTCGTTGCCACGGTCACCGCGACCGGCGCGACAGGTCTGACGTCGTTCACCGTCGCCGGATTCTGGACATGGGCGCCAGCACAGGATGTAAGAATCAGGACAATCCCGGCTATCGGAAATCGTCCACAGGATGACGGGAAAAGATCTTTCCGTAAAAGATCCGTCATGGCAGCGGACGCGCCGGGTACACATAGGCCGGAGCAGGCGCTACAATGACTGCCGGAGGATAAACAACCGGCCTCGGCGCCACATAGACCGGATAAGGGTAGCCGTAAGGATAAGGCTGCGCCGCCGCGCGGATCGCCGCCCCGGTCGCAACGCCCGCCGCGACAGCCCCTGCGCCCCGCAGGGGCGCATAACAACATGGGCCCCATGTGGGATGTATATAGGGGCCGGGCGTGTGCACCGTGGTCACGCCACCGCGCGGCCCCCAATAGGTCGCCGTGCCGGCCTTCGCCGGAGCAGAAAACGCGATGGCGACCACAACGCTTGCCACGGCGCCAAGGACATGGGGGATTTTAGCCATTATTTCCTCTCAGGATTTCATTTTTTCGTTTGTCTTCAGGATTGCGGACGCCAGTCGTCGAGGGTCAGATACCCTTTGCCGCTGGCGTCCATTTGCGCGAATTTCTCGTCGAGCCGAGCTTTCTGTTCCTCCGGCGTGAGACGATTGAACATGGCGGCGCGCATACCGCCGGAAGATCCCAGACGAATTTTCACGAACGCCTCGAATTCCTCTTCAGAAATTCGTCCGTCGCGATTTGTGTCAGCACTCCGGAAACTCTCCGTCCTCTGATCCCGAGGCCCGTCCTGGGCCTGAACGACGTCACTAAGGACGATCCCGGCCACGCCTACGGCGAAGGGCAGGAAAAGCACGCGGGCCGCCGCCGCCCGGTTGGAAAAGTCGGACATGGAAATCTCCGTTCGGTTATCTGCTTGTGTTACGAACGGAGAGACGGAGTGCGACACTCCAGACGCAAATTTCATTAACCGGCGGGAACTGGGTACATGACGACTGGCGGTGGCCAGGCGACAATGGGTGGCGGCGCATAGGCCACCGGCGGCGACAGTTGTTCGCCGTGACCGACCATGCATTGGGCATACGCGCCGTCATAACGGTCCTGGAGCATCTGGCCGGTTTGCCGCGCGCGTCCCGCCCCTGTGAGCGAACCGTGCAGAAGACCGCTTCCTGCGCCGATTGCGGCGCCGTTGTCTGCATTACCGACGGCGCTTCCGATCAGGGCGCCCGACGTGGCGCCGACGCCTGTGCCAAGGAATGCGCTTTTCAGGCCGCTCCTCTCCACACCTTGCGACGGCGTCCCGCCGGTCTGCGTCTGCGCGTAGAGTCGGCACTGGGCGTCATTTTTCTGAAATATGGAGAAATTTTCTCCTGAACGCGGCATGATTGTGATTCCTGGCGCGACGGGAGCCGGGGCGGCGCAAGCCATAAGCGTCAGAGCGCCACACAAGGAAATAATGTTACGCCCGCTTGAGAAAAGCGGCGTCCGGGTCAAAAACTGTTTTTGAGGCATAAGGGCCGGCCACCAGAGCTGAAGGAGAAACGCGGTCGCACTTGCGACCCTGCGTTCTACGAATCACAGCACAGGTGTCCCCCCGGCTGACCAGGCGGTTCGATCTTTTTTCTGGAAACGAGGGTTCAGAGATCTGGTCGCGGGTGTGGCGCGGCGTTGACGAGCGCACGGCGTCCCGCCGGAGACAGTCGGCCCATAGCGTCAACAAGAACGTCGCTGAACGTGCCAACGAATATATTCCATGCTGCCTGCCACTGTCGCATGGCCGTCCGCGTCGCGTCCGCATCGAACGTCGGCGCCTGTAACTGCCGGTCGATTTCCTTGCGCGCTCGCGCGAGGTTTTCCTGCGCCTGCGCGTAATGTGGCGCTTCCTGACGGATTACTGTGCGAAAAGCCTCGGCGTCCCTGGCGTCGAGTTGGGCGGTCACATGCTGCAGGACACGCATGAGAATGGGCGCCCTGTCTTCACGATGGCGTAGATATTGCCCGCCGATGACGGCGACAAAAAAGAGATTCAGCAGAAGCGAACCGATGGCCAGCCAGCGGCGCGGTCTTCCGTTCGTGTCATAAAAGATCATCACCCGCCACCACTTACCGGAATGACAAGAAGCGTGTTGAGCAGGTCGCCCGGACCGCCGGACGACTGGATCCACCCCAGCCACAGGCCGCTCGTCACGGCGCACACGCAGCCGAGCGCCAGCCCTGCCCGGCGAAAGACAGCGAGCCCTCCTGATGTCGTCACCCAGACGGGCAGCACAACCAACCGATCAGGCGCGAAACTGCGCCATCCGCGCGATCGGATTTTTGTCGCGGGTTGCCCGGCGATGCGCCCCGCAACGCCCGCGCGAAGGCGCGCCAACGCGGCATGTTCGTCTTCCCCGGCCCGCTGCGCGCCAAGCTCCGCGTCCTGAGCGTCGAAAGCACGGGCGAGGACCGTGTCGATGCTCTGCTGTTCTCTAAAGATGCCGCGAGCTTCGGCCGAATTCGCGAGAAGTTCTTCCGCCGGGTCACGATCGGCAGCGGGCCAGCGGGAAAGGTCCGCCCCGTAGCTAAGCGCCAGATATCGAAATCTTGTCTGTGTCATCATGGGTTTCGTCCTCCTTCCACGCTCCCGTCTCTTCCCAGCCTGTCCCGCAAAAACGTCCGTCCACGAGCAAGCAGTCGCTCCACCGCCTTGGCCGAAAGTCCCATGCGTCGCGCCGCTTCAGCGCCGGACAGACCTTCATCATACACCAGCGTCATTGCGGCCCGTTGCCGCGACGGCACGGCCTGAAGCGCCGCGACGAGCGCATGCCGCTGCTGCGCCGCCTCCAGACGATTCTCGGCCGATGGCCCCTCATCAACCATGTCGAATTCGTCGGGAAGCGGCTCCGGCTGGCGCTTGCGGCTGAGATCGATGCTGAGATTGACGATGATCCGGTAAAGCCATGTGGTGAACCGGGCGCGCGATCCATCGAACTCCCGGGCGTGACTCCACGCCCTTACGAAAGCGTCCTGCACCAGATCCTCCGCCGCCTCCGCGTTGCCGGTCAGGCGACTGGCCATCCGCAGTGCATAAGGGCCATACCTGACCACGATCTGGTCGAAGGCGTCACGATCACCCAGCCCCGACCAGCGCAGGAGATCGTCATCGGACGCGTCCGCATGGCGCCGACGTTCAACCGCCATCGACCGGACTTCCGTTCTTACGCGGTGCGGGACGGCGCATTCGACAAGCCGCACGCCGACCATCCTGTTGAAGCGCCATCCCGTCATGCCATTCCGCCGTGTTCCGCTACTGGCGATGATACGGTGCGCAACCTGCCATCCCCCGGCGGCGACGCACAATTTTTCGTGGGCGTTCTGCTGCGGGAAAAGCGGGGGAACGGGCCTTACATGCCGTAACAATGACATGACCCATGCATATCCTGACGCGGCGATCCGCAGAAAGAAATTCGTCGAAACCGCCAGCCTGCTCGCATTGCTGATCCTCGGCGGTTGTGCGGGAGCAACGGTGAGCCATCGCCAGCCCGGCGCAGTGGCCCCATTCGCGGCGCTCCCTTCGCCGGAGGTGGTGTTTGTGGAGGTGACGGGACCGGACGCCGCCGCCTCGCGCGCGGACGCCGCTCTGGCCTCCAGCCTGATCCCGGCATTAAGACAGGCGGGCGTCCCTGCCGCATTGCAAATGCCTGGAGCCCCGGATCCGGGGTCTCCGATCCTGCGCGTCACACTTACGCGCGTCGATGCCGGCAATGCGCTGGAACGCACGATGATCGGCTTCGGCGCGGGACGATCCTCGCTCTCCGCCCGTATCCGGCTCGACGATCCGCGCCGCGTCGATCGCGCGCCTGCGACAGCGTTCGACGTCAACGCCGACAGCGGCCGCAAACCCGGACTGATCCTTCCTGCGGCTGTAACGCTTGGAACGGCGGTCCCGATCCATATGGCGATCGGAGGCGGCCTCGACCTGCTTCTCGGCCGTCGCCGGGGAACTGATGCAGATCTGCGCAATGCGGCGCGCGCTATCACGCGAGAAACACTCGCTTGCTACAAGGCGATGGGTTGGAGCGTGGACGCATGAAAGTCCCCCATCCACGGTCGCTACGGGGACAGATGGCGCTTCTGCTCGGCGGAAGCTCGATCGCCATGCTCGGGGTTGCGCTGGCGGCGTTCCTGACGCTTCGCGCCGAAGAGCCGACGCCGCCGCCCGGGGCGTGGCCCGACGCCATCGGCGTCGCCACCGCGCTGCGGGCGATTCAGGCCACGCGCGAACTCGACCGACCCACCATGGCCTCATCGCTCTCCACACCCGACCTGGCCGTTGTTTTGGGCGCAGACGCTCCTTGTCGACCGCAAGCGGAACATCTTGCGACACGAAGCTTGCGACGCGCTCTTTATGCGCTGGAAATCCCCGACACCTGGGCGCCGCTCGTCATGAATTGCGCGGCGGACGGCTGGCCGCCCGGGTTCACCCATGTCAATTTCGAAAGCCTCCGCACAACTTTTCTCGTGCGCAACTACGCCCGCGTCAACGGACCGGGCATGCTGCTGGCGACGTTGCCGATAATGCTCTGGATCGGGACGATCGCCGCTGGCGCGGCCATGCTGCTGCTATGGCTGGCGTGGTATGTCCGCCGTCCGCTGGGCCTGCTCGCGGACGCCGTCGCGCAATACGAATTACTGGACCGCGCCGCGCCGATGCAGGAGGCCGGGCCATCCGAAGTTCGTGGCGTCATTCATGCTTTCAACGCTCTCCAGGAGCGCCTTGCACGATCGGCCGAAGCGCGTGTCTGCGCGCTCATGGGAGTCGCGCATGATCTTCGCACGCCTGTGACTCGTCTCGCGTTGCGGGTGGAAATGGGCGGTGAGTATGCAGATAGCGAAGGCATGAGCCGCGATATCGGTTTGATGAAACGTATGCTGGACAACGCCATGTCGCTGTTTCGGGGTCATGACGAAACCGAGGCGTGGGAAATGGTGGATCTGGCTGCGATCGCACGGGAAATCAGCGCAGACTTCGCCGCCGTGGGCCGGGCGGTACGGGCCAGGGCCGGGCTGCCGGTGCTTTTGCGTTGCCAACCTGTGGCCATGACGCGGCTGTTCGGCAACCTTCTCGAAAACGGGTGCCGACACGCGAGCACCGTGTCCGTGGTTGTGGACGAGGAGGACGGCGAGGTCGTGATCGAAGTCAGCGACGATGGTCCGGGAATGTCGTTACAACAGCGTCGCTCGGCGTTTAGGGAAATGTCGCGGAAAATTCCGAAGCATGCCTGTTTTGACGGACATCTGGGCCTTGGTCTGCCGATCGTCGCAAAGATCGTGCGCCAGCATCACGGACACATGGCGCTTCTCGATGCGAAGCCCTGCGGTCTGGCCGTAAGGATTGTGCTGCCCTGCGCCGGAAGCAGTGGCGCGGGGCAGCCCGACATGTCGCGCTCCGGCGTCATGTCTTGCTGATCGTGTCGGGAAAGTTTTTCGCGACCGGAATATGTTCGAAAATTTATCTCTATTTTCTAGGGAATTGACCGACCGCTCCGGCGATGGCGCTCCCCCGGATAGACTGAACTATGGCCTGACAAGAAGCGCGATATCCTGAATGCAACGGTCTTCTGGATGGACAGCCTGAAGGAGAAGTCTGGATCTTACCGTGCGGCTTGATATCCGAACGGCCTCTGCTCGCTGCATGAGAGCAGGGCGTTTGAAGACCAAAAATCTCAGATGTGCGGGACCGCGCTGCCGGAGGAGCCCCCTTGCATCCATTACCGCGTGGAACGGCCAACATAGCGTCCCCACAAGCAAACGCCGATCTGATGTGTTCATGAATACGGCCGAACCGCAGCCAGATACCTGTAGCGTGAATTATGGTCACACCATCATTTGAGAAAAATAATGACTTCCCTTGGAAACGACTTACCCGCGCGGGGCGGGGCCTTATCCCGGCGTATTGCGCGAAAACGCCGCAGCGGTCCGCCAGACGCGCGATGAGCGCACCCCTTGCAATCGCGAAATTTTATCCCTCATATAATTCCAGCGCCAGTCGGAAGGCTGGTTGCGGACGTTCTCAGGGCGGGGCGAAACTCCCCACCGGCGGTAAATCGAGCCGTGCGCAAGCACGACCGAAAGCCCGCGAGCGCCCGCCGTGTTTGCGGCGGGGTCAAGCAGATCCGGTGTGAATCCGGAGCCGACGGTCATAGTCCGGATGAGAGAGAACGGTGGATCGAAGCGCGTGCTCCGCAATGCGGGGGGCGTGCGCCCGTCCATATTCGCCCTGAGACGCCCGTGGTGTGTTGACCAGATGGCGGACGGGGATGACAGCGTTTCAGACCGGACAGCAGCGTGACGATACGGCGATTGCGGCAGGTTTCCGCGCTGCTATCGACGAAGCGCGCCGTTTTGTCGGCGCGACGGCGCCCAATCCGCCGGTCGGCTGCGCACTGCTTGATCGTGACGGCGTGATCCTCACGGTGGCCGCGCATCACAAGGCGGGCACATTGCACGCCGAGGCGCGTGCGCTGGCGCAATGCGCCGAACTGGGACTGACCGACCGTATCCACTCGGCGGTCGTGACGCTCGAGCCCTGCAACCATACCGGTCGCACCCCTCCGTGCTCCGAGGCGCTGCTTGCCACCCCGGTCGAGACCGTGTGGATCGGTTGCGCCGACCCCAATCCGCGCGTGGCGGGCGGCGGCGCGACGCGGCTGACGGCAGCCGGACGTACGGTGCGATGGCTGTCTGAAGCGACCGCTCTGCCGGACCAGGGCGCATTGTTGGCGCAATGTCGGGGCTTGATCGCGCCGTTCGTATACTGGGCGTCCAGCGGGAAAACATGGTTCACGGTGAAACAGGCCGTGGACTCTGCGGGTTCGATGATTCCTCCCGCCGGGAGCACGACATTCACCTCCCCCGCCGCGCTCGACCTCGCCCACGCGTTGCGCCGCGCGACCGACGCCGTGGTCACCGGGATCGGCACCGTGCGCGCCGACCTGCCCGGACTCGATGTGCGCAGGGTCGCGGATCACGAGGAGCGACGCCGCATCCTGCTGGTGTGCGGACGCCGCGACAATGCTCCCGCCGCATGGCTTGCGCAGGCCGAACGGCGCTTCGACGTGCGCTTCTGCGCCGCCGTCGAGGACGCTCCGGCCCTTCTGGCCGAGGCTGGCGCGCTTTGGGCTCTTGTCGAGGCGGGGCCGACGCTCCTCGCCGCGATGCGCGCCGGAGACGTCTGGGACGACTGGTTGCGCATCGAACAACGTGCTGCGGGCGGCGAACGGCTGACGGTCGCAAGCCGCCATCGCGACACGCCGCTGGCGCTGTTCGCCGATCGCGGTCTCGATTTCGTCGAACCCGCCAAGGCCGATCAGATTATCAAAGAAGAGGACGCCGCATGTTTTCCGGCATAATCGAGCATTTAGGCGGCGTGGCCGCCGTGCAGTCCGGCAACGCGTCGTGCCTGCTCGACGTCGACACCGGCATCACCGACGTGGCGTTGGGCGAAAGCATCGCCGTGAACGGCGTGTGCCTGACCGCGACGGAATACGACGCGAACGGACGCGTGCGGTTCTTCATCAGTTCCGAGACACTGGCGCGCACGGCGCTGGGGCGGCTCTCTGAAGGCGGCCGGGTCAACCTGGAGCGCGCGGTGACGCCGTCGACGCGGCTCTCCGGCCATATCGTGCAGGGCCATGTTGATGGCGTCGCACGACTGGTCTCGGTCGAGGACTCCGGAGACGCCCGACGGATCGTCTTCGCCGTCCCCGCCGCCCTGCGCCGTTACATGGTCGAGAAAGGTTCCGTCACGCTGGACGGCATCAGCCTGACGCTCAACGAGGTCGGCGCTCCCGGAGACTGCGGCGCCGAAGCCGATACGTTTCATATCGCCCTGATGATCATCCCTCACACCTGGGACCACACCACTCTGGGCGCGCTTTCATCGGGCGATCCGGTGAACGTCGAAGTGGACGTGATCGCGAAGTATGTGGAGACACTATGTCAGTATCGCTGAATTCCGCGTCGCGTCCCGAAATGTCGGAGACGCTGGCGCGTGCGGTCGAGGCCATCCGGGCCGGTCGCATGGTGGTGATGGTCGATGACGAGGATCGCGAGAACGAGGGCGATCTGGTCATGGCCGCCGAGTTCATGACGCCTGAAGCCATGAACTTCATGGTCACGCACGGGCGCGGGCTGGTCTGCCTGCCGATGACGCCCGAGCGCGTCGCGCATCTCGACCTGCCGATGATGACGCGCGTCAACACGGCGCCGCGCAGCACGGCGTTTACCGTCTCGATCGAGGCGCGAGAGGGCGTGACGACCGGCATCTCCGCGCATGACCGCTCCCGCACGGTGCTCGCCGCCGTGGCGCCTGACGCGCAGGCTGTGGACCTTGTCTCGCCGGGACATATCTTTCCGCTGCGGGCGGCTCCCGGCGGCGTTCTGGAGCGTGACGGCCACACGGAAGGGTCGATCGATCTCGCCCGTCTCGCCGGGTGCAGCCCCGCCGCCGTAATTTGCGAGATCATGAGCAAGGACGGCTCGATGGCCCGGCGGCCCGAGCTTGAGGACTACGCCGCCCTGCACGGACTGGTGATCGTCTCCATCGCCGAACTGACCGCCTGGGTGCGCGAGCACGGGACCACGCCAATCGTACCCGACGCCAGAACGTCGCTCGCTGCAGCGCTACGGTCGTCGCGAGCGGACGCGGTAACGGCCGAACTGGCTGAGGCGGCCCTGCCGAGCGCGTTCGGCGGAGAAAAGCTGGTCATCCACGCCTTCCGCGACACGGACGGCACGGAGCATGTGGCGCTGGTGAAGGGCGATCCATCGGCGCCGGGCGCAGTGCCGCTGGTGCGGCTGCACTCCGAATGCGTAACCGGCGACGCGCTCGGTTCGCTGCGTTGCGACTGCGGCCCGCAACTGCGGGGTGCGCTGGAAGAGATCGGTCGGTCGGACTGCGGCGCACTGCTCTACATCCGCGGGCATGAAGGACGCGGCATTGGTCTGGGCAACAAGGTCCGCGCCTACGCATTGCAGGACCAAGGGCTGGACACCGTGGACGCCAACCACAAGCTCGGTTTCGCGACGGACACGCGCGACTGGTCGGCGGCGGCGTCGATCCTGCGCGATCTTGGCGTCGACACGCTCGATCTGCTGACGAACAATCCTCAAAAGGTGACTGCGCTTGAAGAACGCGGCTTCACCGTGCGTCGGCGCATCGGGCTGGAGATCGCGGCGAACCCTTTCAACCGGGCCTATCTGGACGCCAAACGGCGACGTCTGGGTCATGTGCTGCGCGCGGAATCGGTCGGCGCGGCGGACTGACCGTCCGTACAAGGCTGGACCCTTCTTCGTTCACAGGTCGGCGGCCAGCGCGTCGTCGCCCAGTCGCGGGGAGCGTCACTCGGCCGACCAGCAACGCCTGACCGAATGACGCCCCAACTGTTGCAAATGTCTTCATTCACACACGACAGGAAAAGTTATGAGCACGCGTTCTCCCGCCTCCGTCCCCAACCTGAACTTGTCCCCGGCGCCTCGCCTCGCGCTGGTGGTCAGCCGTTTCAACGAGGACGTGACGGGCGGCTTGCGCAACGGTGCGATCGAATGGCTCGGCGAGCACGGGATCACGGTCGCCGACGACGATTTCTTCCCTGCGCCGGGCGCCTTCGAGCTTCCGCTTCTGGCGCAGGCCCTGGCCCGCACCGGGCGGTACGAGGGCGTGATCTGCCTCGGCTGCGTCATCAAGGGAGATACGGCTCATTTCGAGTTCATCAGCCTCGGCGCGACCGTCGGCATCATGCAGGCGTCACTCGCGACGGAAACTCCCGTCGCGTTCGGCGTTCTCACTACCTATAACGAGCAGCAGGCCGTCGACCGCTCCCGCGAAGATATCCATAACAAGGGACGCGAAGCGGCCGCTGCGTGTGTGGAATCGATTGCACTGTTGCGACGGATCGCCGGATAATCGACATATCGACAAGGATCGTCTCACTAGTGGCGTCGATCCTGCGCCGGTGTCCGCTGCTGGTTAAGGGGAGGAGGCCCGCCTGACTATGAGGCGCTTGACGGTCCTGGCCGGAATCCTTGGCGTCGGACTGACCGCGTGGATGCTGACCCAGTTCGGGGCGGCCGCCACGTTGACCCTTGTCGCCGCCGGGGGGTGGGGCGTTCTCTTTGCGATCCTCTTCCACTCCGTTCAGGTCCTGCTGTCCGCCCATTCCTGGCGTGTCATCTCCGGGCGCCGGGGTTCGGGCGTCCCGCTGCGCGATTACGCCCTGCTTCGCTGCGTGCGGGAGGGTGTGAACAATCTGCTTCCCGTTGCGCAGATCGGAGGAGAAGTCGCATCGGCGCGCCTTCTTGGTCGTCGGGGACTTGGGCTTCGGCACGCGGCGGCAGCCACCATCTGCGATCTGACCATAGAGCTGCTCAGTCAGGTCGCGTTCACCGTCGTCGGCCTTCTGATCCTCTTTCTCCTCGTTAAACGCTCGACAATTACCGACGAGCTGATGGAGAGCGGCGGCGTTGCGCTTCTGATCGGAGTCGCCCTGTTCGGCAGTCAGTGGTTCGGCGCGATTTCCGTCGTCGAGAGACTTTTGGTGCGTATCGCAGCACATCTGGGCTGGAGCGGCGTCGACGGCATCCGTGGCCTGCACGACGAAATCATGTCTCTCTACCGCGCGCCCCGCCGGGCGATAATCGCCGGGTGCGCGCAATTCGCCGGATGGTCGCTTGGCGCGGTTGAGGTCTGCATCATCCTGCATTTTCTGGGCCATGACCGCTCTCTCGCCACAGGTTACGTGATTGAAAGCGTCGGGCAGATCGCGAAATCCGTCGCTTTTGCCGTTCCTGGAGGGCTGGGCGTTTCCGAGGGCGGCTATGTGTTGGTCGGCGGACTGTTCGGCCTGCCGCCGACAGTGTCCATCGCACTTTCGCTGATCAAACGGCTACGCGAAATCGCCTGGGGCCTGCCTTCGCTCGCGGCATGGCAATACCTGGAACACCGCTGGCGACCGGTGGGCGCCGCGCCGCCTGTAAGCGCGCGCGGCGGATAGGGTCGAGCCCATTTACGTCGATCAGTCTTCGCGTCAGGTGTGACGGCCTGATTTGTGACATCCTTTCGCAGACACGCTTGTCGATACTCCGTGGTCTCTGCGAGGGATGATTGCAAACCGGCTGACCGACGGATCCGCTTCGCCCAAGGCGCGCCAACAGACGAGCGGAACAGGACACAATGCTTCAACGCAACATGCCACATGTCGTCGAGCGCCGCATGCAGTCTGAAACTTGCGTAATGCAGCGCATTCTCCGCCATCGCCCAATTTTGTAAAGCATCGGACCGCCGTATAGTCCCGGCATCGCGCCGTATGGAGATTATCGCGTTGACCACAGCCCCTCGTTCCCCGTCCTCACGCCTCACTTTTTCCGCTTCGCTGCTTGCGCTGCTCCTGTCGTCCACGACTTTTCCCGGATCGCGGGCGGTCGCGGCGGAAGACAAGTCTTCGTCTGCAAGTTTCTCCCACGCCCAGCCGACGACCTCGCAGACGACCGACCGGCGCGAGAGCGCCGGAAGCGTCACGATCGGCGGTCAGAAAATCGACTATCGCGCCGTCGCCGGCACGCTGATCGTGCATCCCAAGGGGTGGGATGATTCGACGTCGGTCGTTGAGACCCGCCTTGGTCTCCACACGGACAACAAGGGCGACGGAAGGGCAGACGACGGCAACCCAGACGCCGCGGCGGCAATGTTTTACGTCGCCTATTTCAAAAAAGACGCCAAGCCGGAAGGGCGGCCGATCACCTTCGTCTATAACGGCGGCCCGGGATCAGCGAGCGTATGGCTGCATATGGGCGCTTTCGGGCCGCGTCGCATCGTCACAATGAACGACGCCCACGACCCTGCCGCGCCATATCAACTGGTCAATAACGAGGCCAGTCTGCTCGACGTGACGGATCTTGTGTTCATCGACGCCCCGGGCACCGGGTTCGGACGCATTGCGGGCAAGGATCGTGAAAAATCCTTTTGGGGCGTAGACGCCGATGGGCACGCGTTCGCCAACTTTATCACCCAATTCCTCGGCGAGTTCGGGCGCTACAACTCGCCGAAGTTCCTGTTCGGGGAAAGCTACGGCACGCTCCGTTCGGCCGTTCTGGTCAACGATTTGCAAAACGAAGACAATATCGACTTCAACGGAGTTATCCTCCTTTCTCAAATTCTCAGCTATGACAATGAAGGAGATGAACCAAAGCTCAACCCTGGCAATGACCTTCCATATGTTCTGGCGTTGCCAACCTACGCCGCGACCGCGTGGTACCACCATCGCCTGCCCGGCAATCCTCCCGACCTCAAGGCTCTGCTAAAGGACGTCGAGCAATTCGCGTCCAACGATTATCTTCTGGCGTTGCAGAAAGGCGCGGATCTGACCGACGAGAGCAAACGCGCCGTCGCCGAGAAGCTGCATACCTACACCGGTCTGCCGGTGGATTACCTTCTGCGGGCCGATCTGCGTGTCGATGTAGGAGAGTTTGAAAAAACGCTTCAGGAAAATGACGACACCACGACGGGGCGTCTTGATTCTCGCTTCTCCGGGCCCACGATCAATCCACTGAGCGAGGAGGCGGACTACGACCCACAGTCCGCAGCGATCAGTTCCGCCTATATCTCCGCGTTCAACGATTACACACGCAAAACGCTCGGGTATGGAAATGGGCAGGATTACAGAGGAGGCATAGACACCCATTGGGATTTCCGGCACACGCCCCCCGGCGAAGGGCAGGCGTTCGACGGTTCCGCAAACGTGATGCCAGACCTCGCCTACGCGATGAAGACCAACCCGACTTTGAAAGTCATGTTGAACGCGGGGTATTTTGATCTTGCGACGCCATATTACGAAGGCGTCTACGAGATGAAGCACCTGCAGATTCCAAACCGCCTGCAACCGAACATCGAATATGCGCGGTATGAGTCGGGGCACATGGTGTATGCGAATGAAGCGGCGTTGAAACAGTTGCATGAGAACGTGGCTTCTTTCATCACGCGATCAAGCAATGTGAACCCCGCCCACACGGAGTGACCGAATGGAGCTTCGCCTCGGCTTAACGTCCGGGGCGAAGCTCCTCCACGGTCTCGACCTTTGCCCCGTTTACCTAGGTTCAGGACCTAAAAATGTAACATCACGACGACAGCCACTTCGCCGGCCGACACCATTCTTTAAAAAATTCTTTTAAACAGAAGCGTAAATCCAACGCCACCTCAACTGCTTTATCTGGCGACCACAAGCAACTTGCTTCGAAGCGCAATAGCAGGATTAAATTCTTTTTAAAGGATGTCACTTCACTCCCCTTTCAGGTGCCGGTGAAGACGTGACTTTACCCACGGCGAAATGAGTCCGACGCGCTCTTTATTCGTGGAAGATATATATATCGATACAAAATCTGCGAAATTTCTGAAAATGGTTATTCCTGAGGCAACAGTGACAAATGCCCCATCAATCAACGGCACGAGACATGCCGAGAACCATCCGCTGCAAAATCCAGAACGCACGGGGCTGAGCTCGTGTAGCGCGGCCATTCATCCGCGCCCTCGACAGAAGGGTCTCCTGTCCTGATGAAATTTACAAGACGGGCGTTCGCCTCAACCGCCGCCTCTCTGTCCCGCTGCGATGTCGCAGTTCCATAACGAGCGTCTACGGTTCCCATAAAGAACGGTATGTCGGTCGCATGTGCCGCTCCCTGAACCCCGGACGCTTCGGAAGACGATGAAACATAAGAAAATTTGTATTTATAAACAGGGACATCTTCTTTCGACAGCAAAGACGCCACTCTCTCCGCTCCAGCGATCATGAAGCCGTCCGGTCCACCCAGATCGGCGCTTGTCGCTCCGACTATCATCGGAATATGC
Source organism: Acetobacter sp. DsW_063 (assembly GCF_002153745.1). Classification (GTDB taxonomy): domain Bacteria; phylum Pseudomonadota; class Alphaproteobacteria; order Acetobacterales; family Acetobacteraceae; genus Acetobacter. The sequence continues at coordinate 14,754 of NZ_JOPL01000075.1, forward strand.
CTGAACTTGCCGGTCTTGTAGACATCGAGTGCCGGCGCGATCAGCTCTCCATCAGGAAATGGACTCGAAAATGTTTTCGGACCAGCAGGAGGAGAAAACAGCGCCATCATGTTGAGATCGCCAAGTACGGCAGACGCTGGAAGTGCTTTCAACTTTGCCAACGCGTTCGGGTCGTCCGGCAAGATGCCCTGCGCCCGAGCAAAAGCTTTCGCCTCGCCCCTTGCTGCTTCGGACGATGATCCCCGCATGCCTCCTTCAGCGCCAGACTGGATCACCGCTTGGCTGAAGAGGTCGCCAGCTTTCGGCGAGGTCAGTAGCATGTGGACCGACACGCCCCCGGCACTCTCGCCAACGACCGTAACCCTTTGCGGATCTCCTCCGAATTCGGCGATATGGTCGTGGACCCAACGCAATGCAGCTACCTGATCTTCAATTCCGTAATTAGCGGATTTCTCCGATTTTACGTCGCTTCCGCTGAAAGAGCGCGTGTCAAATGTTCCAAAACGGCCGAGGCGATAGTTGAAACTGATGACGACAACGCCCTGCTTCGCAATCGGCTCTCCGGAGTAAATGGCAGGCGAACTTCCTCCGTTCACGAACCCTCCTCCGCAAATCCATACCATGACAGGCAGGCTGGGCGATTTCGCTTTCGCAGCCGATACAGGCCGCCAGATATTGAGATAGAGGCAGTCCTCTGACACCGGTCCGCCCAGCGGCGCCGCGTCGCTGGGAAAGGGCTTCTGCATACAGTCCGCCCGAAAATGCGTCGCATCCAGGACTCCGACCCAGCGGGAGCAGGTTGTGGCGCTGCCCACCGCAACATCCCGATTGGTGGTTGAGCGAAGGGGACGCCCTTGAAGGCTTCGACCCCGTCACGTTCGGTTCCCACCACCTCCCCCAGCGTCGTGAAAATTTTCACGTCCTGCGGGGAATGAATCGCTTCAGGCGCAGGCGATGTGGAACGCGCAGTTCCATGCGAAAGCAGAAGAGCAAAGACAAGCCAAACCGGGCCAGAGAATTTCACTTTTGTCCGGGTTGCGCGCACCTATATCTCCTGCCTGAATACTCACTTCCCAAAGCATGCCGACGTTACGAAGATTGTTATCATTAAGCAACGTATGTCGGACGATCTTGTCAGGGCTCAGATACAAGTCTGCGATGCGCGTCAGAACCGCGTCGCTGCGCCAAATCCGACGCAGCGGAAAGCACAAGCGTCACAACTTGTATTCGGCCGTAACGAAAATCGTGCGCGGATCCGCGAACGCCGCCGCGTAGTTCACGGGCGAATATACCCCGTGCGACGCGGAGCCGAGTGTATACGACAAGGTCTGCGGATACCTGCGGTCAAGAATATTGCGGACCTGCCCCGTGATGGTCCATCGCTTGTCATCGCTTGTCCATGTCGCAATGGCGTTGAAATATGTCTGCGGTGACAGTCTTGTCTGCGCGTTTTCATTCCCGTCGAGATAGAGCGAAGATTGCCATGAGACGTCGGCGCCGATGCTGAACTGGCCCGGCGCACGGCGCAGCGGCACACGATAGAAGACGGATGCGTTCATCTGCCAGCGTGGAGAATATGGAAGCCGTGCGCCCGAATGCGGCGCGTTATTGTATGCTCCTCCGTCGGCCAGTTTCAGGGGAGCCGTGGAGACGCCGTCGAAATGGTCCAACTGTGCATAGAGATAGGACGCCGTGTAGTGCATATCCCAGTTCGATCCGATATGCGCAGTGGCCTCCATCTCCGCGCCTGCGGAGTGCCCTTTGCCCGCATTGAATCTGTGTGAGAGCGCAGTCGTCGCGTCATAAGTCGTCATCTGGATGTTATTAAAATTGTTCCAGAACAACGCGCCGTTCACTTCCAAAATATGAGCGAACGGACTGGTCTTCGCGCCAATTTCGAACGTCGTCACCAACTCCGGCTTATAAGGCAGCAAAGCCTGCGCCATATTGGCCACGCCCGGCGTCTGAGCGCGATAATCGTATCCACCCGATTTGCTTCCCTGCGAGATCGATACGTAGGGCATGACACTCGGCGTGATCTGCCAGGTCAAAGCGCCTTTCGGCAGCAATTGCGTCCAGTCGGCATGAGCGGCGGCGTGCCCCGGCCATGCCGAAGCGCCCGGGGCGCCGGAATAGAGAGCGCTGATGACGCCAGGCCAACCCACAGAGTGATTACCGCCAGCAACGAGATAGTTCAGGTCTTCCGCATTCGAATGAGATTCATGATTGAATCGTAACCCCACCGTCGCTGTCAAAGTCGGCGTAATTTTGTATTCCGCCTGTCCATATAAAGCCCAGATGCGTGTCAATTGATCTATTTTTGCATATACTGGCGTGTAACTCTGAAGAGAGGCGGCCTGTGAATCCGGGTACCATGCCCCGGTCGTGTTGTTCGCCCGCCGTGCAGTATACCAGTCTTCGTACATGAAATACGCACCAATGGTGAAGGAAAGTCGTCCATAATCACCGTGCAAATTCAAGTCCTCGGAATACGCGCGGTCTTTATAATAAAGAAGTTGCGATCTCTGAATGTATTTCGTTCCGTAGTTGTCATAATATCCTGTGTCGTCATACCCCCGAACGGCCGTCGTCGAATGCAGTTGCAGGTGAGAGTTAACGACATAGTTGACGTTTCCCGTAAACCCGGCCTGGCTGTAATTGTTTTTAGGATAGATCGAAGAATACAAACCGTGGGTGTAGCCATTCAGCAGGTTGCCATACCCCCGGTTGGTGGAGCCATCCACCGTTCCGTCGAACGCGAGCGTAATGTCCCAGCGATCATTCGGCGTGAAACGCAATTTTCCACGCGCCTGCGTGTAATCAATATTATTCTCTGTCTGGTTGAGCGTGTAGTTGCGATCAAAGCCGTCACGCCCGTGGCGGTCGAAGGCGAGGCTCGCGTAAACGCGATCCTTTACGAGCGCACCGCTTGCCAGAAAAGCAGCCCTGTACTCATTATATGATCCATATCCAACCAGTGCACGAAATTGCTTTGTATTTCCTGGCGCGACGGTGTTGATGCGCACAGCGCCGCCCTCGGCCTGATGCCCGGCAGTAAAGCCAACCGGCCCACGGTCGATCTGCACATTATCCACGTCCAGCAATTCCTGCATCGTACCTATAGTGCGTGGCAGATAAACACCGTCGATATAGGTGCCAACTGATGGCTCCCCTTGCGGGTCAAGTTCTCCGATGCCACGAATGAAGTAGTTCGTGGCCGAAAACCCCACCGTCGCACGTGGTTCGTACAAATTCGGCGTCAAATTGGCCAATTGCCGCACATCCGTCACCCCAAGTTGGCGCAGGCGCTCACCCGTCAGTAAAGAGATAGATGCTGGCGTGCGCTGCAACGCGGCATGCAGGCGCGCGCCGTGCGTCTGCCCGGTAACGGCAATACTTTCGGCCTTGGCTACGGATGCTCTCCCCGCCTGTGCCGGATGGCGGATTTGCGCAGCGTTGCGGGGTTTATGCGTCCCGGCAGGTCGAGACTGCGACACGTCGGAAGGCGCCGCCAGAGCCGTTGAGGATGTAAAGGCTGACACCAGCAACATCAGGCGGCGGCCATTTTTCAGGGCGCGTGAAGAGTCAACAGAAGCTAGCGTCATATCATGTCATTCCGAAACAGCGAGAACAACATGATTAGTATCTATGTTTTTGATAAAATATACAATTTCTACATTGATTTATTTAAAATTACTTCATTACCAGATCAAATACACCAGAATTCGCAAAACTACTCGCGGAACAATTGATGCTTTAGAATTTGACCATGCTTTAAATCCACCGCGCACCTGAGTGCGCGTGAATGCGAACAAAATTCATGACAAATAGAGCGTGGAGGAAAACGATAGAATCTCCAAAAACCATGAGCTATAAAAACCAGATTCCTAGTATTATTTATATAAACCATATTGATTTATGTATCTATCAGACATGCATCGCCAAGATTACGTTAACCCGACTTACATTATTTCCGGCGTACGAGGACATGCGGCTGTCCCCGAGCATTCGCTTACGCAGGGAATACGCGGGTTATCTATAAGATGTCATCGTTCTTAACAACTATTCTCGGCTATAGAAAAATATTAAAGGACTCAATTTATATCAAAAATAACATATCACTTTCAATTCACGGGCTTTGGGGTGGGCGAAAAACGACCAATCCGGAGTTCAACATAGCAGTTGCCGCACTCCGGATACGACTACTCGACGCGCATCACCCTTTTAAGACACGGAACCCGTGCGTTCCGTCACGCTCAAGCTGAGCAATCAACCCAAACTCCCATTCAAGATAAGCCTGCATAGCCGCTGCAGAGTTATCCGCGCCTTCATAGGGACGTTTGTAGACATCGTTCGGCTCAGACAACGCAGCCTCCGGCGTCAACCCTGCTTCGACTGGCAGCTTCGCCGCAATCCACGCGGCCAAGCCCCCCTCCAGAACCTCTACGTCAAAGCCCTGCGCCTCAAATTCCGGCGCCGCCAGGCGTGCGGCAAGCCCATCCGGAGACGTCAGGACAATCTTGCGAGCGCCTATTTTTCCAAAAATTTCTTCAACATCACTGCGAATCGCAAAATGCGATCCAGGAACGTGTCTCTTCCGAAATTCAGGACTGGTGGCGAGATCAATGACAAACGGCTCCGCGCGTTCAGACAAATCCTTCACCGAGACAAAGCGCACGTCTGGCAGCGGACCGGCGAGCGGCGTCGGCTCGGCACCGCTCTCGCGCGGCAGATCCGACCAGTCCGTCAGAACATAAACCTCATTCCAGCCGAGTTGCCGCAACCAGTGCCCCGTCATGCGGGCGCGCACACCGTCATCATCGGTCAGAACGATCGTTCCATGCCGCACGCCGACCCATTCATCCGTGGCCTGCACCAGCTGGCCGCCGGGCGCCGATCGAAAACCTGCAAGATGGGACGCCTCGTATTCTTCCGGAGAGCGAACGTCGAGCCGGTACAGCGTACGCGCTGTGTCCTCCGCCAATTCGGCGACGCCTGCGGCGTCGATCAACCGCACCCCGGCTCGTTCCGCCAGGGAAATCGCACCCTGCAACGCGGCTTCCCGGTCATCCTCCCGCACATCGCCAGCACGCTTTGTCTCTCCATGCGCAAGCTGTAATCCCTCAAGCGTCCAGCCAATCGTTCCGTTGCGCAGCGCGAAGACAGGATTGGGAATACCGGCGTTGATCAGCGATTGCGCACCGATAATGGAGCGCGTGCGCCCTGCGCAGTTCACGACAACAGTCGTCTGCGGCGATGGCGCCAGACCACGAACACGCAACGCCAGTTCCGCGCCAGGAACGGAACGGCCGCTCGGAATGGACATAGTCGTATATTCGCTGAACCGGCGTGCATCGAGAACCACGAGGTCATCCCCGCGCTCGAGACGTTCATACAGTTCCCGCGCAGGCAAGGACGGCGTGCCACGCTCGTGTTCGACCAGTTCGCCGAAAGATTTGGACGGCACATTGACGTCGATGAAAATTTCGCCGCCCGAATTACGCCACCCCTCCAGTCCGCCAGCGAGCGCCGAGACATGCGTGTAGCCCAGCCTACGAAAAATCGGCAGCGCCTTCGCAACGCGGCCTTCCCCGTCGTCATAGATCACAATGGGCGCGTCACGACGCGGCGCCAGCCCCGCAAGGCGTTCCTCAATGCGCCCGAGCGGCAGATTCACCGCGAACAAAGGATGCGCAGCGGCGAACGGACCTTCCTCGCGCAGATCAAACAGTGCGATCTCCTCGCCAGTGCGAAGTTTTTCGCGAACCACTGTCGAAGACACATGCGGAGAGGAAAATGCGTTCATGGATCAGGCCGCTTTCGCGTTGAGGGATCGATCCCATAGGTTGGGCGTGACGCCGCTTGAATAGCCAGAGATGAATGGGCGTTCCTCGCCGGTCTCGATATCGTAGACTGCGCGCGAAACGCCGCCAATATTGCCGCCATAAACATGAATGGACACTGACGCCCTGTCCTCCAGCGCGTTCGCCACGACATGATAGTCGTTGACGTCCGGCTCCAGAGACGCAACCTCGCCCTCTTCCAGAAAACTTACGTCGACACGCTCGAAGGTCCCACGAGAATTCCGCCGGAACTGCGTTTCGCTCTCCCGGCCCCGCAGCATCCCAATCAATCCCCAGACCCGGTGATCGTGCAATGGCGTCGTCTGCCCCGGCCCCCAGACGAAACTGACGACGGAAAACCGCTCCAGCGGATCGCAATGCAGAAGATACTGACTATAACGATCCGGATTGGGAACGGCGAAGACGTCAGGCAGCCAGTCGTCCTTGCTCACCAATGTCCGAAGAAGAGAACTTCCCTCCTGCTGTACAGCCGAAGGGGAGAGACCACGCTCGAACAGCGCGGTGAAACGGGTAACGAACTCCCGCAAGGGAACAATGCTGGTCATCGGGTATCAGTCCAAAAGGTCCGGCTCCTGTGCGACAATCCAGTCCCACAGAGGTTGGAAGGAATAGTAACCGCCCTGATGTGTGCCGACCTGACTGGCCGTCAGCTTCGCGATATCGGGCGCAATAGGCTTCAGCGGACCCGCCGCCTGCGCAAGCAACTGCGTCTGCGCAGCGTTGTCCATGGTGATGAACCACCATGCGGCGGCCTCTACGGTCGGACCTACGGTAAGCAGCCCGTGATTTTGCAGGATCAGCGCCTTGCGGTCGCCGAGAGTCTGCGCGAGCCGCTCCCCTTCGCTGTCCTCCAGCACCACGCCGCTAAACGGGTCGAAAACGACGTGATCTTCATAAAACGCACAAGAATCCTGCGTAATGGGCAGCAGTTCCGTTCCCAGCGCGGAAAACGCCTTTCCATAGGTCGAGTGTGTATGCGCCGCCGCGATCACGTCGGGGCGCGCCCGGTGCAACGCAGAGTGAATGGTGAAGCCTGCGGTGTTGATCGGCCTGTCGCCGATCAGAATGGCTCCGTCATGATCGACGAGTTGCAGATCCGAAACCCTGATCTGGGAAAAATGCACAGCAAGCGGATTGATCCAGTACTGATCGGGAAATTCCGGATCGCGCGCGGTAACATGCCCGGCCAGCCCCTGATCGAAGCCGTAGCGGGCAAAAAGTCGAAACGTCGCAGCGAGGCGCTGCTTGCGGTGAAGTCTTTCCTCCGCGAAAGACGCGGCAGGCCGACGCGGCTCCAGCTTTCGGGCGCGGGCCTGCTGATCATTATGGCGGAGCGGGGCTGCGATGACGTTCATTGGCCGTGACCCTTTTGTTTACCGGTTTGATTGACGCGTCGATGGACGACCGCGCGGGTCATCCGATCAAGGCGGCGCGACACGGGAAAATTTCTTACGCAGCCTCACGACCCGCACCGGAGCGCGCGTCCTCCTCTGCGATCAGACGTCGGGCGAGCGGAATAAGATCCCGCCCGTAGACGTAGGCGTCCTGCAGCGGATCGAAACCCCGGATCAGGATGTTGGTCACGCCCAGACGATAGTAGTCGAGCAGAGCGTCCGCCACCTGTTCCGCGGTGCCGACCAGCGACGTGGAATTGCCCCGGGCGCCGGTCAACGCCGCCAGCCCCGTCCACAAGCGCTTGTCCAGTCGTGCCCCCTGCGCCGCAGCCGCAAGCAGACGCCGGGATCCCTCGTTGGGAACGACAGTGGGGCGGGCGTAGCCGGTCTGCTCCTGCAAACCCCGCGCCGTCTCCAGAATCTGCTCGGCCTTCGCCCAGGCCGCCTCCTCCGTCTCGGCAAGGATGGGACGAAGAGACAGTGAGAACCTGACCGTGCGGCCATGCTGCGCCGCAGACGCCTTCACGCGCGCGATCGTCTCACGCACCTGCTCGTATGTCTCGCCCCAGAGCGCGTAAATATCAGCGTGCTTGCCAGCGACCGCGATCGCCTCCTCCGATGATCCGCCGAAAAAGACGGGAATGGACGAGCCGTTCTGTGGCCGGATTGCCGAATGGGCGCCACGCACCTTGTAATATTTTCCATCATAGTCGAACGGCGCATCGCTGCTCCATTCACGACGCACGATGTCGAGGTATTCGCTCGTCCGGGCGTAACGCTCGGCCTTCGTCAGATGATCGCCGTCGGCCTGCAACTCCCGATCGTCGCCGCCTGTGATGATATGCACCGCCGCGCGACCGCCACTGATGGCGTCCAGCGTGGCGAGTTGCCGCGCCGCAAGCGTCGGCGCAGTGAAACCCGGTCGATGGGCGACCATCAGGCCCAGCCGTCGGGTTACACTAGCGACGTGCTGGGAGATCAGAATGCTTTCCGGGGAATTCGAATGGAAGGCGACCAGGACCCGGTCAAACCCCCCGTTTTCATGGATTTTCGCGGCCGCCTCGACATGGTCGAGATTCACCACCGGCCCTTCCGCCGGGACAATCTCCGAATGGTTGCGGCCGTTGACGAAGCCAATGAAATCAACGGGCATGACGCGCTCCTGATGGCTATTTCACTACAATAAATGCCGTTGATGCCTAATCTACCGTTTTGTTCGTAATTTTTGCCATCAAAAAAACTCAAATCCACCATCAAGATTCGCTCAATAATCCCCCCCCTCTCGCCAGGAGCCCGGATGGCGCGCCTGGCCGATTACAGAACCGCAACAGCTGTCTTTGGACGGCGTGGCTTTAATTCGCTGGCCACGACGCCCGCCACGATGAACGCCGCGCCCAGAATGGCGAGCGGGGGCAGATGCTCACCTGCAAACCATCCAACGAGGCCCGCCCATACAGGCTCTCCGGCGTAAATGATGGTCGCCCGCGCGGGCGAAACCGCCTTCTGCGCCCAGTTCATGGTCAACTGGATGAGCGCGCTCGCCAGACCCAACCCCACCGCAGCCGACAGCCATACCCATGAGAATGACGGCGCCGGCTCTCCGGCGACGGGCATGACGACGAATGACAGGACGCCAACAGTCAGAAGCTGCACGACAGTCACCCGGACACTGTCCACTTTCGAAGCGAAACGTCCGATCAGAATGATTTCCGCCGCGATTGCGCAGGCCGACGCGAAGGTCGCGATTTCTCCGCGCCCGAGCCCAACGGACATCGCCCCCGGTCCCGTCAGACACAGCAGCCCCGTGAACGCCAACCCTATGCCGACCCATGTCATCAGCTTCGGACGCCGCCTCATCACCGCCCATTGCAGCAGCGGCGTGATCGGCACGTAGAGAGCCGTCAGAAATGCGGAGATGCCGCCATCGAGCGTCTCCAGCCCGTACGTCTGAAGGCTGTATCCCAGAAAAATCGAAACGCCGATCAAGGCCCCCGCGCCTATTTCCGTCGCAGTCACGGCGCGCATCGTTCGGAGGAACAGGAGCAGACTCACCCCTCCGGCGATGCTGAACCGGAGTCCGACGAAGAACAACGGACCGCAATGTTGCATGGCCGTATGCACGATCAGAAAAGTCGCGCCCCACAGCACCGTAATACCCAGCAACGCCATTTCCTCAGGCGAAAAGAACGTTTTGCGGGCGATTAAGGCGAACATGACGCTGGGTCTCTTCGGTTTGTTTCAGGAGCGTCGTCTCTGAAGCACGCCGGGAGATGGCCGTCTATGTGAATAGCGGTCGAAGCGCCTGGAGGCATGATTGCATGGTTTGCAGATACACGTGCTCATCCAGCCCCGAGCGGATTGATTGACTGCTTTTAGCCAGCGAGCAGTCTTCGCCTCAGGCACAGAAGGCTCCGCCCGCTCCGACAGTGCGATTTTGACAAACGCCAATGGTGAAAGCGGACCATAATCGGCAATTTACGGCCAATTCAGAAAAATAACAGAATTTTCGAAATACCCGAATTGCAGAGTTAATATTTCTCATGACAATATATGCCAAAAATTCGTCTAAAAAATTTATTTATACTTATACGACAACCAATTATTGGAGCATCTATCCGATATACGCGCCCAGAAAGAGCCATGCCGTGACCGCCAAACGTCAGGACATGAAATCAACACAATATGTCCAACAGTGACAAACCATGACACTGTTTCATGATTGAGACTTGTGGTACTCCCTGCCGGACGCCTTTGCGCCACGGAGAGTTTGTTCATGAGTTCCAGACTACGTCACGCCATTACAAAGATCGTTCCGCTCGGCGCCGTATCTGTGGCGGCGTCAGTCGGCGCATGTGTGAGGACGCACAATGCCTTCGCAGATACATCGCCCGTCGTTGCGGTCAACCGCGAGGTCGGCCTGTCGATCACCGGGAATTATGATGCGTTCGCCAGAACAGCGGGGCTGAACACGGGAAGCACATTCCCCGGTTACCCGCAATACGACTGGAGCGAACGGACCTCCGCGCGTGGTCATGCGACAAGCTGGCGTCCCGGATTTAGGGCCGATGCTCAATACATGTTCGACATTGGGCGGATCAAAAACCTCTACGTCGCAGGCATCTTCAACCTTGGCGATGGCACCATGTCGCAGCATGAGGATTATGCCTGGTCAAATGCATACGGTGGAAGGCGCAGTGTGGAGACGGCCCGTATTCGGAACAGTTTTGGGCATAACACCATCAACGTCACCGGCGAGGTCGGAAAGGGATTTCAACTCGCGCATGACAGGCTGATGCTTACCCCGGTATTTCAGGGTGGATACACAGCGGGCGGCGGAAACTCGTTCACGACTCCAGGCTTGGGATATGTCGGGCTCGCTCTCCACGCGGACTATGCCCTCACCAATCGACTGGTTATCCGTGGGCGCGCCGGCTGGGCGGAATATCTCGACGCAGGAAGCGCCGCTCTGGTCCACGGCTCCAACGGCGCCCGACCGGAATGGAGCGGGGACGTCGCGCTTGATTACCGGATGACGCAACGTCTCCACCTGACCGGCGGTGTAAGATACGCGTACATGGATTATGGACATACCCACTCTCCCGATATCTGGAGGACAGCCAGCGGCGCGAACATTTATACGGCTAGTTTCTTTGGAGGGGACACAACGTACACCTCAGCGTCGCGCGCCGGGACACGCTCAAACACTGTCCAACTACGCTTGGGACTTGCTTACCAGCTCTAGCCCCGAGTCACCTTTCAAACAGAAAAACTGCTCCCCTGTTCACCGACGGCGCGTCAGTATCACGACGCGCCGCACGCTCCCACAACGTCAGGATCATCCGAAATCAAGGACGATCAGACGCCTTCCGGTCCCAGACCAGCCAGCAGATCGCCATACATCCGCTGGTCAGGGCGAAAACCGCCAGCGACGCCGCGATCACGACCGGAAATCCCAAGATTGTCCCATGCACAAGGCCAACAACAGGAATAAGGGCCAACGTCGCGACGGCGGGGATTCCCAACCCGACGCCAAGACGGGCGGCGGCGCTCAAACCCCCGCCTCCCGCGCGTAAAGCTCAGGCCAGACCGGGCCGACGGCGCGTTCAATCGTCTCCCCCGCCATCAGGCAGAGATCTTCGCGGAAACGGTCGGCGGTTATCTGTACGCCCGTGGGCAAGCCATCGACGACGCCGGTGGGAACCGACAACGCAGGCAGCCCGAAAAGCGCAGCCGGCAGCAACGGCGCCTGATCGCGCAGCGTCGCAACGCAATCCTCTTGCGAGCGCACGTCGAGATCGACAGGAAACGGCGGCGCAAAAGACACGGGAGTCAGCAGGACGTCATGGGCGTTGAAGAAGAGCGACCACTCGCGCGCCAACGTGAGCCGACGGGCGAAACACGCCGCCCAGGCCTCCCGGTCCAACGTTTTCGTCACGCCAACCGAATAGGCGAGCGTGCGTCGTAAAGCGTCATCCCCCAGTTCGCTCATCTTCTCGAAAGCGGCGCCGCTGAGATCGTTGAAAACCAGCGCAGCCCACAGAGCAGCGGAATCATCGAAGTGCGGCGGCGCGGCGTCTTCGATGATGTATCCCTCCTCGGAAAGCGCGGCGGCGGCCCTATCCAGTGCGGCGAGCGACGCCGGATCCGTCGCGCCGGGATCGGTCCCGCGAAACACGGCGACGCGCTTGCCCGAGCGAACAGACCCGACGTGATCCAAAGGCGCGGGCACATAGCCGGGGTCGCGCGGGTCTGGGCGCGCCATCGCCTGCAGGGCGAGGCGTAAGTCCGCAACACAGCGCGCCAGAGGCCCCTGCACCGACATCATCTGGCTGGTCAGGCTGCGTTCGACACTCGAAGAAGGGTTATACGCGGCTACGCGACCAGCGGACGGTCGCAACCCTGCGACCCCGCAGCAATAAGCCGGATATCGTATCGATCCGCCGTAATCGTTGCCGTGCCCGATCGCCCCCATACCCGTCGCCACCGCGACCCCTGCCCCACCGCTTGAGCCTCCCGGCGTCGCGGCCGAATTCCAGGGGTTGACCGTGCGGCCATGCAAGGCGTTGTCGGTGAACCAGCGCATGGAAAACGCGGGCGTGTTCGTCCGCCCGATCACGATGGCGCCCGCCGCCTTCAACGACGCGACCTGTGGCGAGTCCTCCCGCGCAACTGCGTCCCGCAGCGCGACGACGCCGTTGGTGGTGGCGTAACCTTTCTGGTCAACATTCACCTTGATAGTGATCGGCACGCCATGCAGCGGGCCGACCTCTGAACCCGAACGCGCCACACGGTCCGCATCGTCCGCCTGACGGAGGGCGTCCTCCGCCATGAACTGCACGACCGCGTTCAGGCCGGGATTGAGGCTTTCGACACGCGACAGAGCGGCCTGGACGCATTCGCGCGCGGAGACTTCGCCAGCGCGAATCGCTCCCGCCATGCGTGTCGCGGACCACAGAAACAGGGGCGTCGTCATCAAAAGCATCCTTTGCGGAAACGCGAGGCGGCATGGAGCGCGGTATATCGTTTCTATATCAATATAATATTCGACGTCATGAAATTCAGGCTCCGCCCCGCGCAGCAGCCCTTATGGCGCGCCCCCGTCATCGTGGAGCCTCAATTTACTGTCCGCAATGCGCAATCGAGCATTCGCGCTGAAGCGCGAACGTGCCATACTTGTGACAACGACAGTCGGAGCCGCTGCGGGACGCTCGCAGGCGGACGGGGTTTCAATGAGCGGAAAGACAGCGCCGGGACGCGGCGCATGCTTCGTCACCGGAAGCATCATGCGGCACGTAATGGTCATGGCGGGAACGGGCGCCATCGGCCTTATGGCCGTCTTCGCCGTCGATCTGCTGAACATGATCTATATCGCCCATCTCGGCGATCCGGCGCTGACCGCCGCGATCGGTTTCGCAAGCGCGATCGGCGGCGTGCAGATCGCGGTGTCCATCGGACTGACGATCGGACTCGGCGCCTGCGTGGGGCGAGAGATCGGGTCAGGCCGGTTCGACGTTGCGCAGCGCGTGGCCTCCTCCTTCATGACCACCACCTTTGTTCTGACGTTGCTGCTGGGCGTTGCGACTGCGCTTTTCGCGGACCCGATCCTGCGGCTTCTCGGTGCGTCCGGAGAGGCGCTGACGCAGGCGGAGCGCTTCCTCTACATCGTTTCGCCATTCTTGCCGTTCGTAGCGCTCGGCATGTCCAGCTCCGCGCTTATGCGGTCCGTCGGCGACGCCAGACGCTCCATGAACGTGACGCTGGGCGGCGCCATTGTCGCGGCGATCCTCGACCCGGCGCTGATCCTTGGCATGCATGAGGGGCTGACCGGAGCGGCCATAAGCTCCGTCCTTTCCCGTTTGGCGGTGCTCATGCTCGGCATGCGCGGTGCGGGCGCGCACGGATTGCTGCGGAAGCCGCAGCTACATGCGATCCCGGCAGACACGAAACGCGTCGCCTCCATCGCTGGCCCTGCGATCCTCACCAACCTCGCTACGCCAGTCGGTTCTGCTTACGTGACAGGAAACATGGCGCGGTTCGGGCTCGATGCAGTCGGCGGACAGGCGTCCGTCGAGCGTATCGTCGTCGTGGCGTTCGCGTTCGTTTTCGCCTTGACCGGCGCGGTCGGGCCGATCATGGCGCAAAATCTCGGGGCGAAGAAACTCGACCGCGTGCGTGAAGTGCTGCGTGCGTCGCTGACGCTGGTCGCTCTGTGCGTCGCGACAACCTGGATCGTGCTCGCGCTCATCCAGAACCTGCTGGTCGCGGGCTTCCACGCCACAGGCAACGGAGCGACGCTGATTCACCTGTTCTGTTCGTGGACGGTTTCTTCCTACCTGTTCGTCGGCATGTTGTTCGTAGCCAACTCCGCGTTCAACAACCTTGGCCACCCGATCTATTCGACGCTGTTCAACTGGGGGCGCGCGACGCTCGGGACCATTCCGTTCGTCACAGTCGGCGCGCGTTACGGCGCGGCGGGCGTGCAGATCGGGCAATCGCTGGGCTGCGTCCTGTTTGGCTCTCTGGCCGTGGTCGTAGCCTTTCGCGTGGTCGCAAATCTGAACGTCGGGCAGGTTACGCCAGAGGCCAACGCCTTCACGCCGGCCTCGGACGTGCCGACGCTGAGCCCTGAAGCTGCGATGGCGGAACTTGACGCCATCGAAGAGGCTGCGCTGTCCGAATCGAAATAGGACGGCTCAAACCTCCGGTCCTGAGGAGCAGGCTTGCCATGTCGAAACTGAGCAAGGCAGAGCGGGACGCATTGCCCGATGACGCATTTGCGCTGCCGGGAAGACGCTACCCCATACCGGACGCAAGTCATGCCCGTGACGCGTTGGCGCGCGCGAGCGAGTTCCATCGCCGGGGCGAGCTGAGCGACGAGGAATACGAAACAGTGGTCCACCGCGCCCGAGCAGTGCTTGGCGAGTAACGACGACAACCACTCTTCACGAGAGCCGCAAATCCCGCTGTCCGAACCACACGCGAGAGCTTGTGCTGCATCCATCCGGCCGGTTCTCTGATTTTGTAACACCTTTCAATCACCCCGAAGCCGTCGACGCCCGGCGGCTTTGGTCACGCGCTGCAAGCATACGCCTTCGGACCTAATTTCCCTCCGAGGCCCCAGTCTCATGATGCTGCGAAGCTGGGCCTGCCTGACGGGCCAGGCATGATGACTCATGCACAGGTTTGCGTTTTATGTGGGGTGAACAGCGACATACGTGGGCGTGCCGACCCAACCGCCCGAACGCTGCTTGCCTGTCGCGCGCCACGGGGGCAGGATCGCGGCGTGGTCGCGCTTCGCGTTGTCGTGAGGCGCCACGCCGCTCCACCACGACGCCCCCTTGGCTACAGGACGCCAGCGCCCACATTCCGGTCGCTGGGGCTGCACGGCGCGTGGCGAGCGAGTAAGGAAGACGACATGACGAACACAGACACAACGTCCGACGCGGCGCTTCTGACAGGTTTCAAGGATGCGCTCGCGGCTGCGACGGTCTCGACCCACCCGTTCCGCCACTGGACGATCGATAATGTTTTGCCGAAGCCCGCCTGTGAGGCTCTGGTGGCCTGGGAGGCCGCCGCAGGCGAGATGGCGGGCGACACCGGCGGACGGCGGGAAACCCGTAACGGCGCGCGGGTGTTCGTCGAACCTGGCGCGCGGGCTCGCGATCAGCGCCTGAACGAAATGGCGGAGGTGCTGGACAGCGTAGAGGCCCGGCGTGCGATCTCTGCAATGTGCGGCGCGGACCTCGAACACACGGCGCTCAGGCTCGAGCTGAGTCTGGACACCGACGGTTTCTGGCTGGAACCGCACACCGATATCGGCGCCAAGAAGCTCACTCTTCTTGTGTCCCTGTCCACCCACGCCGACGCGGAGCAGTGGGGCACAGACCTGATGACGCCCGATGGCGCTCCCGCCAAACGCAGTTCGGGACGCTTCAACACCGGCACACTGTTCGTGCCGGGTGACGACACCTGGCACGGTTTCGCGGCGCGGCCGATCACAGGCCTGCGGCGTGGACTGATCGTCAATTATGTCGATTCGACGTGGCGGGCGACTCACGAACTCGCCTTCGGTCCGGCCTCCTGATCGCACGCACGGCCGAAAATTATCCAACGACGCCCGAACTGCGCGTCACGAGGTGACGTAGCGGCGGGCATGCGTCGTGCCGACGCCTGACGTCGGTGCATGCCGGTTTCTCATAACTTCCCCTACTGCCCCCTGTTTCCGCATTCGTCAGGTTGCAACCTGACGGTTGACCTGTCCGTTTTCTAACGCGAATCAGTCTTGTGTCCGGAGGCGTCTTCGTCTTCGACGTATCGACGAAGCGGTTGCCCTGTGTCAGAGGAACCGCGACAGAAGACTTTTGCGGCGAAAACGGGCTCCCAGGAGCGTGGGAGCCGACGAACCGCGCGGTGGGACCGCCTTGCACTGCGGAGGCGCCCGCCGGGCAACGGAGACGGAGTAAGGAAGCTATGAGCACACGCGAGGCGATGGATTTCGATGTCGTCGTCGTGGGTGGAGGACCTGCGGGGCTGGCGGCTGCGATCCGCCTGCGGCAGGTCGCGCCGGACGCGACTGTCTGTCTAATCGAAAAAGGCAGCGAAATCGGCGCACACATTGTCTCCGGCGCGGTGATCGAGCCTCGGGCGCTGGAGGAACTTCTCCCCGACTGGCGTGATCTCGGGTCGCCGCTCAAGACCGAGGTGACGGGAGAGGAGATGTATTTCCTCACCGAATCGCGCGGCTTCAAGGTTCCGGCGCTTGAGAAAGTGATGCCGCACATCGCCAACCACGGAAATTACGTGGTTAGCCTGGGCGAGGTGTGCCGCTGGCTGGCGGAACAGGCCGAGGCGCTCGGCGTCGAGATCTATCCCGGCTTCGCCGCTTCCGAGGTTCTGATCGAACAGAACCGCGTCGTCGGCGTCGCCACTGGCGACATGGGCGTGACGCGTGAAGGTGAGCACGGCCCCAACTATGCAGAGGGCATGGAGCTTCGCGGCAAATACACCCTGTTCGCCGAAGGCTGCCGTGGCTCACTGACCAAGCAAGTCATGGCGCATTACGACCTGCGCAAGGGCGTCGATCCGCAGACCTATGGGCTGGGGATCAAGGAAGTGTGGGAAATTCCCGCCGCGAACCACCGTCCCGGCCTCGTGCTGCACAGCTTCGGCTGGCCGCTCGACGACCATACCTATGGCGGCGCGTGGCTCTACCATTTCGGCGAAAACCTCGTCTCCTACGGCTTCGTCACCGGACTGGATTACCAGAACACATGGATCTCGCCGTATGACGAGATGCAGCGCACAAAGCTGCACCCCGTTTTCAAGCCGCATTTTGAAGGTGGACGTCGTCTGATCTACGGCGCGCGCGCCCTGTCGGAAGGCGGCTTTCAGTCCATTCCTCGCCTGACGTTCCCCGGCGGCGCGCTGATCGGCGACAGTGCGGGATTCCTCAACACGCCCAAGATCAAGGGCACGCACACGGCGATGAAGTCCGGCATGCTGGCCGCCGAGGCCGTGGCCGATGCGCTGAAGTCGGAGCAGGTCGAGCCCGCGTCCTTCACCAGCCGCGTGCGTGGATCGTGGCTGTATGACGAACTGAAGACGGCCCGCAACGTGCGGCCTGCGTTCTCCCGCTGGGGCACGAAGCTCGGCGCGCTCTATTCCGGTTTTGACGCCATGGTGTTGCGCGGCAAGGCTCCGTGGACGCTGCGTTTCAGGCACGCGGACAACGAGACCCTGACGCCTGCAAGCACGTCGCAGCCGATCACCTATCCGAAGCCGGATGGAAAGATCACCTTCGATAAACCTTCGTCCGTTTTCCTCTCCAACACGAACCACGAGGAAAATCAGCCGGTCCACCTGAAGCTCCGCAATGCCGCATTGTGGAAGACGGTGAACTGGGACGTCTTCCGCGCGCCGGAGAGCCGATATTGCCCGGCAGGCGTCTACGAAGTCGGAGACGAAGCCAGCGATCCGCGTCTGGTAATCAACGCCCAGAACTGTGTGCATTGCAAAACCTGCGACATCAAGGATCCGGCGCAGAACATCGACTGGTGCACGCCCGAAGGCGGCGGCGGCCCGAACTATCCGGCCGGGATGTGATTTCCCGACCGGCGTACGCTAGACCTTCTGTCGCTTAGGGCAGTCATTTTCTCAGGCGGCGCGATGCAGGGGCGTCCTCAGGGCCCCGCTTCGCACCGCCGCCAACGGGTATCAGGCAAGAAGACCATGAAAATTCTCGTCCCGGTAAAACGTGTCGTCGATTACAACATCAAGGTCCGCCCGAAAGCAGACGGGACAGGCGTCGAGACCGCAGGTCTCAAGATGTCGATGAACCCATTCGACGAAATCGCCGTCGAAGAGGCTCTGCGGCTGCGCGAGAAAGGCGCTGCGACGGAAGTCGTCGCCGTGTCGATTGGCGTGCAGCAGGCGCAGGACACGCTGCGCACGGCGATGGCGATGGGCGCGGACCGCGCCATTCTGGTGCTGACGGAAGAAAGCCCGGAGCCGCTTGCGGTCGCGAAGATCCTCAAGGCGATCGTCGAGCGCGAGACGCCCGATCTCGTAATCCTCGGCAAGCAGGCCATCGACGACGACATGAACGCCACCGGCCAGATGCTGGCCGGCCTGCTCGGCTGGCCGCAGGGCACGTTCGCCAGCAAGGTGGAACTCGCCGACGGTCGCGCAGAAGTCGAGCGTGAAGTGGATGGCGGCACAGAAGTCGTCTCCATCGCGCTGCCCGCCATCGTGACGGCCGATCTGCGCCTGAACGAGCCGCGCTACGCCTCCTTGCCCAACATCATGAAGGCGAAGAAAAAGCCGCTCGAGACGCTGCAGGCCAGCGACGTCGGCGTCGACACGACCCGCCGCCTGACCGTCGTCTCCGTCGCCGAACCGCCCGCCCGCAAGGCTGGCGTCAAGGTCGGCTCCGTCGAGGAGCTTGTCGAGAAGCTGCGTAACGAAGCCAAGGTGATCTGATCATGACCGTTCTTGTTTTTGTCGAGACCGAAGCCGGTCACGTTCGTCAGGCCTCTCGCAGCGCCATCGCCGCCGCGTCCAAATTGGGCGAGGTCCATGCGCTCGTGGTCGGCGACGCCGCATCCGTCGGCGCCAGCGCCGAAGCCGCCGCAAAGATCCCCGGCGTGACGAAGGTCCTGAAGGCCGGGAACGACGCTCTGGCGCATACGCTGGCCGAGCCTCTGGCCGATCTTCTCGTGTCGCTTGCTGGCGATTACTCGCACATCGTCGCCGCCGCATCGTCCGTCGGCAAGAACGTTCTGCCGCGCGCAGCCGCCCTGCTCGACGTGCAGCCGATCCCCGACGTTCTGGACATCGTCGACGCCGACACGTTCGTCCGCCCGATCTACGCGGGCAACGCACTCGCCACGGTCAAATCGGCGGACGCGAAGAAAGTGCTCACCATCCGCGCGACCAGCTTCGACCCGGCCCCGGCCGAAGGCGGTTCCGCCGCCATCGAAGACGCCGCGGCTCCCGCGTCGGGCGACACGTCGCGTTTCGTTTCCTCCGAAACGCCGACCAGCGATCGACCGGAACTAGAGTCAGCGCGCGTGATCGTCTCCGGCGGCCGTGGGCTGCAGAACGGCGAGAACTTCAAGACCGTGCTGGAGCCCCTGGCCGACAAGCTGGGCGCCGCCATCGGCGCATCCCGCGTTGCGGTGGACTCAGGCTACGTGCCGAACGATTATCAGGTCGGCCAGACCGGCAAGATCGTCGCGCCGGAGCTGTACATCGCCGTCGGCATTTCCGGCGCGATCCAGCATCTGGCAGGCATGAAGGACAGCAAGGTCATCGTCGCCATCAACAAAGATGAAGACGCGCCGATTTTCCAGGTTGCGGATTATGGCCTTGTTGGAGACCTGTTCGACGTCGTTCCCAAGCTGGCCGCCGCTCTGTAAGCGCCGCACACGGCCATTTGCAGATCGCGTTTGATGAAAATCCCCGCTCTTGCGGGGATTTTTTGTTGGCTCCTACGGTTTCCAATGCCCAGCGGCGACCTATGCGCCACTTTCCGTTATCTCTCTGGTGCGTCGAAGCGACGCCGTGGCGCAGAACAGACGCCTGACGCGCTTTTCGAACCGCGCCAGTTCTATTCCAAAACGCCGCCACATTCTCACACTGTGACGCGCCCACCTGTTACGGACGGCAGTACCACCCCACAGCCCGCCTCAGCATCGCCGCCGGTTTAAACGATCGTCCACAGAAAAAGCGGACAGTGGAGACACGCCTGAAACAGGGACGTGTTCATTCATGCTCCCGCTTCCTTGAATAGACGGGGTAAAACGCCAAAGCTTACTAAAGCGGATGCTCGACCCGTTCTCCGATATTGCGCCACGGTTCAGGATGACGGCGGCCTCCCCATGGCATAGGCTTCTGACGTTTCGCGCCTCGGTTCAAACGTCTGAACTGACATCGCGGAAGAAGACTGGCCGGAAACAGGAAAAACGCATCCCCATGACCCTGACACGATGGTTGATCGTTCTGATCCTGAGCATCGGCGTCTTTCTTTTCAGCACAGTCGTATCGACCCATGACGCACTGGCGGTTCTGTATGTCCTGTGCATCCTGTTCATCGCCGAAGCCGGGGGAGCCCGCACCATCGTGACCGCCGGAGCGGTCTATTCGGCTCTGGCGATCATCTCCTTCCTGATCAAACATTATGGGGAGTCCTTCGACAGCGCCTATATCCGGCTTGGCATCAGCCTGGTCGCAATCGCCGTCGCCACCTTCCTGTCGCGCCGTGCGCAGGCGGGGCGATCCCAGCTCTCCGAGCAGAGCCTTTGGTTGGCTCTCACCCACGACACGGTCATCATCCGGGACGGCGGCGACAGGATCATCGACTGGAACGAGGGCGCAACCCGCCTTTACGGCTGGTCGCGAGAAGAAGCTCTGGGCAAGAAAGTTCAGTCGCTGCTCAAAACGTCCTTCCCGACGACCATCGTCCCTCACCTCGCGCCAGGGGCGTTGTGGTCTGGAGAAATCACCAGACTGGACAGGGACGGTCGCCCCATGATTCTCACCAGCACCTGGATGGGTAGAGTGGGCGAATATGGCGGAGAAGGCGGTGTCATCGAACTCAGCGCCGATCTCACGCAGGAACGTCTCGCGCAGGCCGGACGCATTGAATCGGAAAGTCGTTACAAGGCCATTTTCAATGGTGCCGGCGTGCCGATTTTCGAGTTGTCGACCGACTCCCAAGGAGCCGACGTCATCGTCCTGGCGCAGAACGACGCGGCGGACCGCCTTGTCGGCCCGAAAGAAACCGGCGCCGCCGATCTGACGAAAATTCTTGATGGAGACGGCCACCGACTGTTTCGCGACGCGATTGTTCGTGCGCTCGCTGAAGGCGTCCGGCAGGAACTGTCATGCAGGGTAATTCCTGAGAAATCCAGCCCGAGAGACGTGGCGTTCACGGTAAGCCCCGGTGCGCAATACGGGGAAAGCCGTACTATCCTTGTCACCGCTGTAGACATGACCGAACGCAATCAGGCGCGCATGAGGGTGGAACAGATGCAGACAGACCTCGCGCACGCGTCACGCATCTCCGCCCTTGGACAAATGACGGCGGTGGTTGCGCACGAAATCAACCAACCCCTTATGGCGACAGTAACTTTCGCGCGCTCCGGGCGACGCTGGCTCCGACGCGACACGCCGGATCTGGATGAGGTCGGGCGATGTCTGGACGGCATCGTCAGCACAGGCGAACGCGCGGCGCGCGTGGTCGAGCGTATCCGCGCCATGAGTCGGCGCCAGACGTCGGAACACGAAAAGCTCTCTCTCGCGCATCTCGTTACAGAAACGGTTGAAATTCTTTCATCAGAATTCCAACGCTACGGCGTCCGCGTCGAGAATTGCGTCACTGCGCCGGATTTGTATTTCATCGGCGACAGAGTGCAGATTCATCAGGTGTTGGTGAACGTCATGCTGAACGCCGCGCAGGCCATGGGCTCTATCTCTGGCCGACCACGACGTCTCATTCTGAACGCAGCACAGGACATATCCCGGGGGAACCTGACGCTGACCATTGATGACAACGGGGCGGGTTTTCCGCTGGCCCTTTTGGAAGACGGCGTCGCTCCGTTCACAAGCAGCAAGGAGGGCGGCGTGGGTCTGGGCCTGTCAGTATCGAGAACAATCATGGAAACTCATGAAGGACGCCTCAACGTGAAAAATCGACTGGAGGGAGGAGCGTCGGTCGAACTCCAGTGGCCTGCGCTGGAGGAACCCCAATGACAGCGCGCGGTCGGGTGCATGTCGTCGACGACGACGCGGACGTTCGCGGTTCCCTTGACAGTCTACTCCGTTCAGAAAATTTCGAGATTTTTCTTCACGAAAATTCTGCTGTTTTTCTAGAAGCCTACGACCCGCTTATGCCCGCCTGCCTGCTTCTGGATATCCGGCTGGAAAAAGAAGACGGTCTGGAAGTGCAGGAGAAACTCCTTGCCGAGGATATCCGTCTGCCCGTCGTCATCATGACCGGACATGGGGACGTTCCCTCCGCCGTACGCAGTATGAAGCAGGGGGCCGTGGATTTTCTCAGCAAGCCGTTTTCAGACGATGCGCTTCTTGCGGCATTGGACAAGGCGCTTTCAGCCGACCGAGAGAGGCTGCGCGCCCAAAACGACCGCAGCGCCCTCGACGCGCTTTACGCCACGTTAACGCCCCGAGAAAAGGATGTCGCAATACTGGCGGTTTCGGGCCTGATGAACAAGCAGATCGCGGCTGAACTCGGCATCGAGACCATCACGGTCAAGGTTCACCGGGGAAAGGTTATGCGCAAGATGGAAGCCAGATCGCTGGCCGATCTGGTGCGGATGCTGGAGGCGTTGGGAGTTCGCATCTGGAGGGATCGAAGAACCGTTGGTTGATGCGCTTGGTTTGTGATTTCTGGGTTTTGGCGATTTGATTGACGGTTGTTTGGGGAGTTTTTGATCTGC
>NZ_JOPL01000076.1 GCF_002153745.1 Acetobacter sp. DsW_063
AAGAGCTGGGCACTTCGCTCCGTCATTCAAGGCATAACAGGCCCTAGCAATACGACAGGCTATTCTTGATCGCATCCTGTGCCCACCCATCGGGCAATACCCGCACTGTGGTGCCTTCTACTCCGGGCCTCACAACACGTTTTACCAAAGTAGTGCTAAGACACGGGACCCGCGTCTGGCAGAACGGAATTTCGAGCCCCAGATTGGGGGGAGTAAGATCCGTCCAGCCGTCCTCAATCGCTTCCCAGCGCCCGGCACTTCCTTCACTCATGTCGTCGTCCACGAAGAAACGTCAAAAGGGTTGACGGCGACCAGTCGCCGACATTGTCCAAAAGAGCGCTTGGGTTACATTTGAAATTGTAATAAGGTATGTATCAAATATAAATATTGTCAAATATTGACCAGTCTATTTACGCACGTATCATGCATAACCATACCAACAATTGGCGACGAAGCTAGTCGGAGTTGACTGATATGGTTTGGGTGAACACACGAATGTGCCGCATCGAACGATGTTGTGCAGCGCACGCCAATCACATGGCGCAGGCGTACATCAGCTAGATCGCCGGCGGGAATACTGCCGGCCAGGCCCTGTTAATGCGGGAACGGAAAAGGGCGGTACCCAATGTTTGAATCCCAAATAGTCGAAATCGACGGCACGTTTCTCGGTACTTTTATCCTGGAGGGTGACCGCGAGACCCGGCGTTTCTATGCCACTCATGACAGCGTGCGCTCCTGCCACAATCGGACGTCGATTGAACCCGGCGAACTGACGCCACAACTCGCTAGCCTGTTTCGGCGCGCCCGCACGGACAACGCCCTTCTGGGGATTGTCGGCGAGGCGTCTTAGTAACTCGATTAGTCCAAGGATAACATGACATGAGTAATTTTCGTCCGCTGCATGACCGAGTAGTTCTGCGGCGTATCACGGCGGCCGAGAAAACCGCCGGCGGCATCATTATTCCCGACACCGCCCAGGAAAAACCCGCCGAGGCCGTGGTTGTGGCTGTCGGGCCGGGTACTCGCGATGAGCATGGACAATATGTGGCGCTTGAGGTTCGCGAGGGCGACCATGTCCTGTTCGGAAGATGGTCCGGTACCGAGGTCAGGATCGGTGAAGAGGATTTTCTGATCGCGAAAGAATCCGATCTGTTCGGCGTCATTGCCGAGCGTTAGATGGCGATCGCGAGACGCTCGTTTCTTTTTTTCTATGTGAGGACAGACTGCCATGGGCAATAAGGACATCAAATTCGCCAGCGATGCACGGGCACGCCTCCTTTCAGGAATCGATACGCTTGCCGACGCGGTCAAGGTGACCCTTGGGCCGAAGGGCCGCAACGTCGTAATCGACAAAAGCTTCGGCGCACCGCGGATCACGAAGGACGGTGTTACAGTAGCGAAAGAGATCGAACTGTCGGACAAGTTCGAGAATCTGGGGGCGCAACTCCTCCGTGAGGTCGCGAGCAAAACCAACGATCTTGCCGGCGACGGCACCACGACCGCCACTGTTTTAGCGCAGTCGATCGCGCGCGAGGGGCTGAAGGCCGTTGCCGCCGGTTTCAATCCGCAAGACCTCAGACGAGGGATCGATCACGCGACGACAGCGGTAATCGGGGAGTTGCGTTCACGCACTCGCTCAATCGCCACCAGGGAGGAAACCGCTCAAGTGGCGACTATTTCGGCTAACGGTGAAGCAGAAATCGGGCGCATCATTTCTGAGGCGGTGCAAAAGGTCGGCGAAGATGGCGTAATCACTGTTGAGGAGGCGAAGGGCTTTGAAACCGAACTCGACGTGGTCGAGGGGTTGCAATTCGATCGGGGCTACATCTCGCCTTATTTTGTTACGAACACTGAAAAGCTGATTGCGGATTTGGAGAACCCCTATGTCTTGATCTACGATAAGAAACTCTCCTCGGTGCAACCGTTGCTGCCGCTTCTGGAGAATGCTGTCAAATCCGGACGTCCACTGCTGATCATTGCTGAGGATGTCGACGGTGAGGCCCTTGCGACCCTTGTGGTGAACAAATTACGTGGTGGTTTGAAGATTGCGGCAGTCAAGGCGCCGGGATTCGGCGATCGCCGTAAGGCCATTCTTGAGGACATCGCGATCCTGACTGGCGGCGAGGTTATAAGCGACGACCTAGGCATCAAGCTTGAAAATGTCACGTTATCGCAGCTTGGCCAGGCGCGTCGCGTTGTGATCGATAAAGATAACACGACGGTTGTCGATGGAGAGGGTGACAGCGACTCCATTAAAGGCCGTGTTGCCCAAATTCGTGCTCAAATTGAGGAAGTCACCTCCGATTATGATCGCGAGAAATTGCAAGAGCGTCTGGCGAAGTTGGCGGGAGGGGTGGCAATTATTCGGGTGGGCGGCTCCACGGAGATCGAGGTCAAGGAGCGTAAAGACCGCGTCGATGACGCGTTGAATGCTACGAGGGCCGCCGTCGAGGAGGGGATTGTTCCCGGCGGAGGCACCGCACTAGCCCGCGCGGCCGAGATTTTGGGTCGGCTGGAGTTCGACAATGATGACCAGCGTATCGGTGGGGATATTGTTCGCAGAGCACTGCAAGCCCCTTTACGTCAGATTGCCGAGAATGCTGGTGCGGATGGCGCGGTAGTCGCCGGGAAGGTGCTTGAGCAAGCGGATTATAATTTCGGCTTTGACGCTCAGCTGGGGGAGTACAAGGATTTGGTTGTCGCTGGCATCATCGACCCGACTAAGGTCGTGCGAACGGCCCTGCAGGATGCCGCGTCCGTCGCTAGCTTGCTGCTCACGACAGAGGTTCTGGTCACTGAAAGGCCCACGGACAAACCCGCGGCGGCTCCAGCTGGCGGCGACTTTGGCTATTAAGAAATGGACCTATCGATCTTGCCGATTACGCAGGCTGTTCCGAGCGACCGCCGCAACCAGGATTTCGACGTTGGGATGAGAAGCGACCGTGAAGATCACAAGTTTGCGCGCCTATCTGGATCAGCAGCACGTGCGTCCGCCAGATCTACAGGTCAGAGAGCCGATGGCACCTTCGGTAGAGTGGGTTTGGGGCGAAATGCTTGCCGAGGCGCGGAATCATAGTGACGAAATCCTAAATCCTATGCTTCATGTTGCTATTTTGGAGCAGACAAGTTTCGCTACAGCATTGGCCTTCCTGCTGTCGTGCAAGCTCGGCAGCAATTTGATTAATCAGGCCACCGTCTTTGAACTCATCGCTGATTTCCAGAATGCGCGGCCAGCGATGGTCGCGGCTGCGGCCGCCGATCTAAGTGCGATCCGCGAACGTGATCCGGCTGCGGCTAACTATGTGTGTCCCTTCCTGTTTTTCAAAGGGTTCCATTCAATTCAGTCCTATCGCATCGCGCATTGGTTGTGGCGGGAAAACCGCAAGTCGTTGGCATGCTATATCCAGAGCCGGGCGTCGGAACTGTTTGCGGTGGACATACATCCTGCCGCCGTGCTCGGACAACGAATCCTGTTCGATCACGGTACTGGCATTGTCGTAGGTGAGACGGCAGTGGTTGAGGACGATGTGGCTCTGCTGCAGAATGTCACTTTGGGTGGGACCGGCAAGGGAGCAGGCGACCGACATCCTAAAATTCGACGAGGCGCCGTAATTGGGACAGGCGCGAAGGTGCTTGGCAATATTGAGGTTGGTGAAGGCGCCAAGGTGGGTGCAGGGTCCATTGTACTCCGTTCTGTCGCTCCGTTCACGACTGTCGTTGGCAATCCAGCGCGCATGGTGGGTGAGCGGCACGTTGATCTTCCGTCTCTGACCATGGACCAGAGCGTTCCCCCCGCGGATTTTGTTATTTAAATACGAAACCTGGTTATCCGCTGCGTTCAGCGTCGTTCAATGATCTATGATGGCGGCGGGGCAGTGAGTGAGTTGCTTTTTGTTGTTTGAGCGTTGGATGTAGCGCGTCATTCTGCTCTTCTGCCGGCGCCTGGTGTGTCGCGAGTGGATGATCGGCGTGCGTAGAGCAGAGCCGTATGTATGATCTGTAGCGGCCTTCCATGGAAATGCGCCACGAAGGGTATTGCACGCACGGGACGTTTATATAACTGTTTTCCCCGCTGGAGCCGTCTTGCCGTTTGATCGAATTTTGCCATGCTGACTGATCAGGTCGACCCTCCCAAAGAACCGATGATTTAGTAGCCTACTTCACAGCAAGCGCACAGCCGTCTTTCCGGTTCACCGGGGGTGCTTTTCCCCGCCGGATCAGGCGAATATAGGAAGGAACGCTCTTCAAGCTGCCGTGCTCGGGGTCGGGGTGGTCCATTCGGTCTTTGGCTGGCGGGCAGCGCTTTCATAAAGCACTGATGTGCTGCTCGAGGATTTCTCTGTTTAGAGATACACGTTCACCGTGAACCATAGTGATGACGTCAGTAAAATCAGACAATCTCTGGCACTCCGAAATACCATAGCCTGCATCCTTCCGGGGAAAGATTGATCTCGAAGTTACCTTATCACGCGTAACTGTATATGAAGCTTCACCTGTTCGACAATTTGTTCGCGGCGTCGACATACTCGAGGCCGGTAATTAACACGTTTATTGAAACGACTTTTATTTTTATGGCCCCACCCTTATGACCGATAGCTTCATTTTCATTTAAAAAATTCTTTGGTTGAGGTAATATACTCGTCGCAGCGCGAATAAATTTTTCATAAGCGAAAAGCTCGTCTGGCCTAAAAAAAACTCATTGACTTCACCCTCTTTTCTTCGTGTGGCGAGTGGATTTCGCCTCAGTTTGTGATATCGTCTTTACGTTTCCCTTGCCGCAAAAAAGTGCCGAATACGCGGTCGTGCGAGGTCACGCCCCCTCGTTCCTTGCATGAACGAACTATGCGTTGTTTGTCGGTCGCGCAAAATGGCGATTTGGTTGAAAATCATTGCAAGATTGCGAATCGGAGTAATCATGCTGTCCCTGATGATCAGAACCTCGTGTTGCCCGCTGGTCTCTGCTCAACTTGAGAGATCCGTAAAAGGTTACAAGTTGACGAGTGGAATATGAACGATCCCAAGGACATTGAGGCTGACGTTCTTATTGTTGGTGGAGGAATGGCGGCCGGATGGGCGGCTGTGTCGGCCGCTAAAGCCGGCGCTTCGGTGGTGGTCGTCGACAAGGGCTTCATGGGCACCAGCGGGGTGACAGCGACAGCGGGGCCAAATCATTGGTGGGTTCCGCCCGAGCCGGCTTTACGTCAGGCAGCTGTAACCCGACGGCTTGAGAGCGCCTGTGGCCTCGCGGATTCAGAGTGGATGGCGCGGATAATCGACATCACATGGCGCTCCATTCCTGAACTCGACGCATATTATCCTTTCTCTTCAGACGGTAACGGTGGTCTTTTTCGTGCTGGCCTGCGCGGGCCCGAGTATCTACGCGGCCTGCGTCACTACGCGACCACTCTTGGGGCGCGAGTGCTCGACCATCACCCGGCGTTGGAACTGCTAGCGCGGCCTGACGGCTCGGTCG
This sequence comes from Acetobacter sp. DsW_063, assembly GCF_002153745.1. Taxonomy (GTDB): domain Bacteria; phylum Pseudomonadota; class Alphaproteobacteria; order Acetobacterales; family Acetobacteraceae; genus Acetobacter. The sequence continues at coordinate 5,474 of NZ_JOPL01000076.1, forward strand.
GCGGGGCTCTCGGATATGACCGACTGAACAGGACGCGCTGGCGCGCTCGGGCAGGCGCGGTGATCCTCGCGACCGGCGGGTGTGGCTTCCGATCCGGCCTGATAGGAAGTTATTCCAACACAGGGGATGGGTATCTGATGGGTGTGGAAGCGGGTGCGGAACTCTCTGGAATGGAGTTTTGCGTGTCCTATTCCATCTCTCCTGCGTGGCTAAGCACGCGTACGCTCCCTTATACAGGCGCGCGCTATTATGACGCGTCAGGCGAGGAACTTGACGTTCCGGCCGGCCCGGATCGCCAACGCGAACACCTGTTGGCGCTGGCCGACGCGTTTCGCGTTGGTCCAGTTTACGCTGACTTACACGAGGCGCCTAAAGCTCTGCCGAATGTGGTGCGCCAGATTCAACCTGCGACGGTTGCAGCTTTCGAACGCCGTGGCCTGGACATGTTCCGTGACAGATTCGAAGTGAAGCTGTTCGGTGAAGGTACGATCCGCGGAACAGGCGGCTTGCGTATCGTCGATACAGACTGCGCTACGTCCGTCCACGGTCTTTTCGCTGCAGGCGATGCCGCTACACGCGAGCATATCGCCGGCGCGACAAGCGGCGGCGGCGCACAAAACGCAGCCTGGGCGCTGTCATCGGGCGTCCTATCAGGACGGGCCGCTGTGTCCTTCGCCAAAAAGAGAGGCCGTGCACAATGTAGTGGCGCATTGCTAGCTTTGGGGCGCGCGGGGTTGCGTCCCAATGTCAAACGTGCGTCGCTGTCCGATCAGAAAGCGCTCCAGAAGATCGCGCACGATGAAATACTGGATCTCGACAAAGCCTTACGTCGCCGTAAGGAAGTTCTGGCGGCCTCGACGCAAACGCTCGAAGAGGCTTGGTGTTATACCAAGGATTCGGTAGGCGACGACGGACTTGGCGTTGTTGCCGCACGCGAAACGGCGGCTCTCGTCGCTACGGCGCGATGGTGCAACGCTGCCGCGCTAGGTCGTGAGGAGAGTCGGGGCATGCATGTGCGAGAGGATTTTCCGCACAGCGATCCGCAAATGGAACACAGGCGGATCTTGACAGGCCTCGATCAGATTCGCATCCGGGCGGACGTTGCGACGGAAACAAAGGCACTAGCGTGATTGAAGCTATTTTACCGGAAAACTGCACGGGCTGTAATCAATGTGTGTCGGCCTGTCCGGATCATGTGCTTGACCACGGTCCGGCGAATGGGATCCCCATCATTGCACGTGTTGACCAATGTCAGACCTGCTTTATGTGCGAGCTCTACTGTCCACATGACGCTATCTACGTCTCTGTTGGTGACCCAGAAACAGGAAAGGTCACGGAACGTCCGTTGGACCTGATAGGACGAATTCGTCATGATTACGGCTGGGACGGCAGGAAGGAGGACGCCTTGCGCGATTTCTGGCAGCTCGGACCCTTGTTGCGCGAAGGATTGGAAATATCTGCGGCGCGGCATGCACAGCGTCACGTGAACGAAGACGTCGCCGGTAATGCCTTGCAAAGTCACGACGTAGAGAGTCCGCCTGCATGACACAGATGCTTTTTCGTCGCGATGTTCTCGGCGCGTCCTTTGCCGCGTTGCTCCCTCTAACCTCACATGCCGACCCCACCAGCGGCGCAGCGGTCGACGGCGATGGCCCTGTCACATTGGTCATCGGGGACCAGCGAGGGGCGACACGCTCACTGCTAAGGGCCGCCCGGCAGCTTGAGGACGTGCCTTACCGTATACAGTGGGCGTTTTTTCCGGTCGGCGCGCCGCTGGTCACGGCTATCGCCGCAAAAGCGCTCGATTTCGGATATGTGGGAGATGCGACGGCGACGTTCGCGTTTGCCAGCGGCCGTCCACTTAAGGTCATCACCGTCTGGCAAATGGGCGGCGACAGCAGCGCGATCGTAATCCCCAAGGACAGCACCGCGCGATCTATGCGCGATCTCGTCGGGCATCGGGTCGCCTACGTCAAAGGGTCGCCGGGGCATCTGCTCGTGCTCGCAGCGCTAAAGCGTGAAAATCTTTCCCCCGAGGAGATCCTCGCCACGCCGCTTACCGCTGCGAACGCTCGCACGGCGTTGGCGAGCGGCAGTATCGACGCTTGGGCCATCTGGGACCCGTATGTCGCAACTGTCGAACTCGAAGATAATGCGCGCCCACTCCTGACGGCAAAAGGACTCGTTGAAGAGGTCGAATGCGGCGTCGCGAACGAGAGCGCCGTGGCGCTCAAGAGAGACCAACTTCTCGATTTCCTCTCACGCGTCGGTCGGGCTGCGGCTTGGAGCGATAGTCATCAGGAGGAGCGCGCGCGTGCGTTCAGCGCGGACACAGGTGTGCCGCTCGACGTCGCGCGCCTGACAGTGTCCCGTCAGCGTTTCACCCCCCTTTCGAGCGTGACCGACCACGCCGTCGCAGTCCACCAGCATGTAGCTGATTTGTATCAAGCGGCCGGCGTCATCCCCTCCAGGATCGAGGTGGCGCAGTTTTATGATCGGTCATTCGTTATAGCGCAGTGAACTGCGAGCATTTAGGCGCTATGGCTTGGCTCCGCTGCACAGTTTCGGCGATAGGCCGTCGTGAACCCTTAGCCGGTTTTCTGCTGCACAACGGCTTGAGTGGGGAGAGTTCCGCGCGTTGCGACGTGATCTAGGCTCAGGACCTATTAATTTATTGAAGTGAGCGAGAGGTTGTGA
>NZ_JOPL01000077.1 GCF_002153745.1 Acetobacter sp. DsW_063
CACAACCTCTCGCTCAATTCAATACATTAATAGGTCCTGAACCTAGTTCGACACCGATTAGATAGACGTTTTTGATAACACCCTATCCCAAATTCTCTACACATGATAAACACTTTCAGTGTCCAGTCGAGTGTACAAATAAGCAATAACCTGCATCTACCAAAACACAACCAAAGTCCGCACCTGCAGGACAGAGGCAATAAATCTCATCGTGAGCCATTTATGGTTTTACTCAAGAGCCCAATGATCCAATCACTGTTCGTCATTCATGGCCACTACAAATTCTATTTGATAAATCATTCATAGCATAGGTGAAGAAACCCTACTCCAAACTCTTCGCCAGATAGGATTTTTTTACAAAATTTTACTTCATATCAAGAAGAGATTTGCAGATATCCTTTGCCTCAAGGGCAACATGCGCATTGCGGCTGACCAGCGCCTTGACAATACAACCATCAATAATGGTGGTTAGCATGGACGCAATGCGCCCAGGTGCCGCAAACCCCGCCTCCACGCACAATTGGGTCAGGTAGGCATCCATTTCCTGTTTATGTTTTTTAAAAATACGTGTGATTTCCACCGACTGATCATCAAACTCTATGGCGGCCTTCATGACCAGGCAGCCAAAATAGTCCTTGCGCTCGAACCAGACGAACAACGCATCAAAAATGCACAGAAGCCGCCCATAACATGGATCTGGCTCATGCGCGTTGACCGAGGCAAAAAACCACTCCCGCCACTGCTCGGCTTCCTTTTCCAGCGCGGCGGAAACCAGCCCCTCCTTGGTGGCGAAGCGGTTGTACAATGTCATTTTTGAAACCCCGGCCCGCGAGATGATTTTCTCTATTCCGGTATTTCTGATGCCATTGCGGCAGAACAGCCAGATGGCGGCTGTAATCAGCGCCTCCCCTGCGTCCCTGACCACCTCGTCTGGGTTGGCATCCGGTGCGTAGGTCGGGTGGAGTATGTGGGCAGGTTCGGTCATGGCGGTGTTTTACCATAAAGTTATTTTGTTGACGAGATAGACAGACCGGTATACCCATAATTAACGATTCCAAATGATATTACAATATAAAATAGTTGTTTATGGAGTTCCTTCTATGTCCGATGCCGCCACCGTTACCACCTACCTCCGCCCGATTGACCGGGATGGTCTTCTCAAATTTGCTGAAAAGGGTAAGGCAAACCCTAATGGCCATGGCACCAACAAAGTACATACCATTACCGATGGCCAGTACCGGACCCTGAGCTACGTGGAAGGGCACACCCCTGTTGTTGTGGATGAACCCCTCCACCTGTTCGGGCAGAACACGGCCCCCGCACCAGGCGAAATTGTGCTGTCCGCTCTTGGGGGGTGCCTTGCCGTGGGCATTACCGCCGTGGCCACCTACCGGCAGGTCAGGCTGAGCAAACTGGAACTCTGGCTGGAAGGAGATATCGGCAATACTGCTGCGTGGGGGGCCGGTGGAGCCGACCGCCAGCCGCAGGACATGGGGTTCAAGCAGGTGCGGGTCCGCGTTAACGTGGAAGGTGACGCCCCGCGCGAGGTGCTGAACCAGATTGTGGAACATGCCAATTATTTCTCGCCGGTTGCCAATACCCTGCGCAATCCCGTGCCCCTGACTGTCACCCTGACGGACTGATTGCATCATGCTGCCACACCCCTCCCATACGGTGTCCGACCTCCCGCCAGAAGCCGCGTCCACGACCGGGAACACCAGTTGCGAAGGGTTGTCGGGTAGGATCGAACAGATTGCCCGGACCCGTCTGGGCAGCCTTGCCAGCACCATAGATCAGGACGGTTATTACCCGCTGGACGTGCTGGAAGAACTGGCGCAGGCGGGGCTGTTTTCCCCCCTTGCCAACAGGGACGCCCCCGATCTGGTACAGGCCATGCGCGGGGTTGCTGCGGTTTCGCGCTGGTGCGGCTCTACCGGTTTTCTGGTCTGGTGCCACATGGCGTGCGCCCTCTATCTGGCCGCTGCCCCCGATGCCAGCCTGAATACGGACCTGTTGGTCCAACACCTCAAGGGCGCGCGTTTTGGTGGCACTGCACTTTCCAACCCCATCAAGGCGCAGGCCGGAATAGAAAAAATGGCCCTGAACGCAACCCGTGTTTCTGGGGGGTATCTGGTCGATGGCACCTTGCCGTGGGTCAGCCATATTGCACCGGGCCAGTATTGCGGTGCCGTTGCCAGTCTGGGAGACGCCCGAACGGAGCAGGTGCTGTTCCTGCTCCGGTTGGACAGACCGGAACTCCTGTTCAAATGCCCGCATTTTTCAGGCATGGAGGGCACCAGCACCTGGGGCATACGCCTACAGGCCCATTTTGTGCCCGAGCAGGATGTTATTGCCGCCCCCGCAGCGCCACTGCTGCAAAAAATCAAAGCCCCTTTCCTGCTTTTGCAATGCGGCATGGCGGCAGGCATCATTCAGGGTGCCATTGACAGTATGCACGAGGTCGAAGGCGTGCTGGGCCACGTCAACCAGTACCTGCACGACCGCCCCGACACACTGGCTGCTGAACTAAAAACCCTTGAAGAGCGCGTTATACTTCTTGCCCGCAGCCCGGCCCCGCAGGAGCGGGACTACCTGCTGGACCTTCTGGACATACGCGCCCACGGGGCGGAACTGGCCCTGCGCGCAACCCAGTCCGCACTGCTGCATCAGGGCGCGCGCGGCTACCTGAGCAGCGCCGCACCGCAAAGGCGGGTGCACGAAGCCCAGTTTGTGGCCATTGTCACGCCCGCCATCAAACACCTGCGCTATGAAATGGCCCGTCTTGCCCAGGAGGAGGTGCCCGTATGAACGCATCTGCTCCCGACACCTCCGTAACACTCTATATCTGCAAAGTCTGCGGCTGGATCTATGATGAAAGCAAAGGTGATCCCGATAGCGGCCTGCCGCCGGGCACACGCTTTGAAGATATTCCCGATGACTGGTACTGCCCCCTGTGCGGGGTGGGCAAGGCGGATTTTGAACCCCTGCCCTCCCCCACCTCTACCGTAATCCCGCCGGGGCAGACCCTCTGGCCCGCCAGCCGGAACCATACCGGGGTGGCACGCTCTGGTATTGTTATTGTCGGCGGAGGTACGGCAGGCTGGAGTGTGGCCCGCAGGCTACGCGCGCTGGACCCGCAGGTGCCCATTACGCTGGTTGCGGCCTGCACAGCGGATGTTTACGCCAAACCCGAGTTATCCCTGGCACTCTCCCGCGGGCTGGAAGCCACGGATCTGCAACAGGAGAGCGGGCAGGACGCAGCGCAACGCCTGCATATCCGCCTGATGCCACAAACCGTTGCGGTGGGCATAGACCCACAGGCGCAACGGCTGCGCACCACACGCGGCACCTTGCCCTACGACGCACTGATTCTGGCCCAGGGCGCACGGCCTGTTGAGCTGCCCGCCTTCCCCGCGTCTCTGGTCTGGCGGATCAACACGCTGGCCGCATGGGCGGCCCTGCGGACGCGGATCGGGCAGGACACACGCAGGATTATTCTTGTCGGGGCCGGGCTTGTCGGGTGCGAACTGGCCGAAGATGCCGCACGGGCAGGCCACCACGTAACCTTGGTGCATCAAGGGCCATACCCGCTTGGCTCCGTGCTGCCTGCACAGGCCGGGGCAAGGCTGCAACAGCAGTTGCGCAGCTGCGGCGTAACTCTTTTGCCCAATGCCACAGTATCCGCCGTTACGCGGGCGAAGCAGGGTGTTGCCGTCCAGCTTGACGCAGGACAGACGTTGAGCGCCGACTGCGTGATTGCCGCCATTGGCCTGCAAACCGACCTCAGACTGGCGCATATGGCCGGGTTACGGACAGATTGCGGCATTACCGTGGACCAGCACACGCTGCAAACCAGCAACCCCGCCATTTACGCCCTTGGCGACTGCATCAGTCTGAACGTGCAACCCTGCCGCTATATTGGCCCCATTGCCGCACAGGCCGATGCCATTGCCCATGCCGTTCTGGGTCTGCCCCACGGGGGCTACCAGCACAGCCCGCCTGCCATACGCCTGAAAAACCGCAGCCTGCCGCTGGAACTACGCGGCCAGCCCGACCCTGCGGCAATCTGGCACACCGTACACAACACACCGGAACGGCTGGTCATGCAGCAACGCCGCGGCGCCACCGTTACCGCAACTCTGGAGGTCTGATGATATGACAAAACATTTTCTTTCGGGCTTACACATGCCCCGCACCTCCACACTGACATGCCATACGGCGACCCCGGCCACATTCTGCCCGTGCGGCGGCACGCATGGCCTGTCCCTATCACGCAGGGGGCTGCTGGGCGGCTCCCTTGCCGCAGCGCTGACTGGCGCCGTAGGCCCTGCTTTTGCCGCCACTTCCTCTGACGCGCCTTCTGGCGTAGCCACAGGCACGCCCGAAAAAACAGCTCTCAAAATCGGCTTTGTTCCAATCAGTTGTGCAGCCCCACTGATCATGGCGCACGCCAAAGGGTTTTTCCATGATGAGGGGCTTACGGTAGAGCTGCAAAAAACCGCTGGATGGGCCCTTATCCGCGACAATCTGCTCAACGGTACTTTTGACGCCTCCCACCTGCTCTCTCCCATGCCGCTAGCCCTCTCTCTGGGGGCGGGACATGCACCCACGCCAGTGCGGGCCGTGACCATGCAGAACACCAACGGGCAAGCCATCGTACTTGCTCTCAAGCACCAGAACCGGCGGGACCCGCGAGACTGGAAAGGTATGACATTTGCCATTCCTTTTGAATTTTCCATGCATAATTTTCTGCTCCGGGCCTATCTGGCGCATTATGGTCTGAACCCTGATCAGGACGTAACCCTGCGCGTAACCGCACCACCAGAAATGGTCGCCAACCTGAAGGCCGGTAATATTGACGGCTTTATAGGTCCCGACCCCTTCAACCAGCGCGCAGTTACGGAACAGGCAGGATTCCTGCACATCCTTAGCTCCCAGATCTGGGACGGGCACCCATGCTGCGCTCTAGGCATGACGGAAAACTTTATCCACACGCACCCCAACACCTATAGTGCTGTGCAACGCGCCATGATCCGGGCTGCGGCCTATATGCAGCAGACCGAAAACCGGCAGGAAGCCGCGACCATTCTGGCCAGAGCCGAATACCTTAACCAACCCGAGATTGTCATCCGTCAGGGCCTGACCGGCCATTATGCCGATGGGCTGGGAGCCGTGCGCAATGTTCCGTCACGCCTAGGGTTCAACCCCTTTCCCTATTATTCGCCCGCCCTATGGATGATCGCGCAGATGAAACGCTGGGGCTACCTCAACACCCCCGTGGATGCGCGCAGGGTGGCTGAGGAGGTGTTCATGCTCAAAGATGTGCGCAGGCAGGCCGCAGCACTTGCCCTGCCGGACCTGACCCCACCTTACGCCAGCGATTACCCACCCATTCAGGTTCTGGGCACAGCGTTTGACCCGGCCACAACCTTTGCAGAGAACAGGACAAGGTGATGGGCGGCAGACAGGAAAAACTCAAAGCCTATCTGCTCAGTTTCGTACTGGCTGGAGGCGTGCTGCTGGCATGGCAGGTGCTCACCCTGCCTACCACACTCCCGGTAGAAGTCATACACGCCGATAATTCGGAATACGCGCGGCTCATGGGCACGGCATCCGCCGCCCCTGTCAGCCACGGTTTTCCCTCCCCCAGCCAGTTTGGCCATGATGCGTGGCAGCAACTCCGCGCACCGTTCCATAACAGCGGTCCCAATGACCGGGGGATTGGCTGGCAACTGGGCGCATCGCTGCTGCGGGTCTTTATTGGGTACGGGCTGGCCGTGGCCGTGGCCGTGCCGCTGGGTCTGCTTATGGGGCAGATGCCCCTGCTGGCGCGTGGGCTTAACCCGTTTATTCAGGTTCTGCGCCCGATCTCGCCACTGGCATGGATGCCCATAGCCCTTTACACCATACAGAATGCCGAAGGGTGCGGTATTTTTGTCATCTTTATCTGCGCACTCTGGCCTGTTCTGCTCAACACCTCCTTCGGAGTTGCCAGAGTGCGCCGGGAATGGCTGGACGTTGCCAGTACGCTGGAACTGGGCTGGGTGCAGCGCATGTGGCGGGTTATCCTGCCCGCAGCAGCACCGACCATTGTCACAGGGATGCGGGTCGGGCTGGGCATTGCCTGGCTGGCCATTGTTGCCGCCGAAATGCTGGTGGGCAGTTCCGGCATTGGCTATTTTGTCTGGAACCAGTGGAACAATCTGTCCATTTCCAATGTTATTCTGGCTGTGCTGCTGATCGGGATCACGGGTATGATTCTGGATACCGCATTCAGCGCCCTCCAGCGGAGTGTTGGCTATGCGGAATAACGCAACAGCGCTCATGGATGTGCAGCATCTGGAAAAACGCTATGGCGCCAGTGCCCCTGCCATTTTTTCCGATATTTCCTTCTCCATCAACCAAGGCGAATTTGTCTGCATGATCGGCCATTCAGGATGCGGCAAAAGCACCATCCTGAATATTCTGGCAGGGCTTGAGCGCCCGACAACCGGCCATGTCAGCATGAACAGGCACCACGTCACACGGCCTGGGCTGGAGCGGGGCGTTGTTTTTCAGGGCCACGCGCTCATGCCCTGGCTCACCGTTGCGCAGAATGTCGCACTGGCGGTGCGGGCGCGTTCTCCGGGTATGAACAAGGCGGATGTGCATCAGCAGGTGCTGCACTACCTCAACATGGTCAACCTGCATGACGCACAGCACAAGCGCCCGTCCGAGCTTTCTGGCGGAATGCGGCAGCGTGTAGGCATTGCCCGCGCCTTTTCCACCACACCAGATATGCTCCTGATGGACGAGCCTTTTGGCGCGCTGGACGCCCTGACCCGCGGCGTCATTCAGGACGAGCTGCTCCGGATCTGCGCAAAAACAGGCCAGGCCGTGTTCATGATCACACATGACGTGGATGAGGCCATTCTGCTTGCAGACCGGCTGATCCTCATGAGTAACGGCCCACAGGCCCATATTGCGGAAATTGTAGAAAACCCCCTTCCCCGCGACCGGGTCCGGACATCCATCCACCACCTGTCGGGCTTTTACGACCTTCGCAACCATCTGGTTGATTTTCTGGTGCGCCGTTCGGCAGGCACCCGGCAAACCAGCAACTAAAACAAGGGAACAGATCCATGTACGCATCACGCGCAGATGTTACACGCGCACTCGTGACAGCCCGGGTGGAATAAGAGGTGAGCTGGGCAGAAATTGCCGCCGTCGTCGGTCGCAGCAAAGAATGGACCACAGCCGCCTGTCTGGGCCAGATGGCGTTTGAACCGCACGAGGCACAGGCCCTTATTGCCCTGCTCGGGCTACAGGCCGCTGCGCAGCCATGGCTGTGTAGCATCCCCTCCAAAGGCACTTTGGAGGGCGGCGCACCATCCGATCCACTCATCTATCGGTGGTACAAAATTGTCAGTGTTTATGGTCCGGCCATAAAGGAACTCATCCACGAGGAGTTCGGGGACGGCATTATGAGCGCCATCGATTTTCGTATGCATATCGAGCGTGAGCCGGACCCGGCGGGTGACAGGGTCAATGTCCGGATTTCGGGCAAGTTCTTGCCGTACAAACCATTTTGAATAATCCCCCCATAGGGGAGCCGCGCATCCTTTAACTGCGCGACTGCACAAAAAGGCGTCTGCCCGCTCCACCCTGTTACGTTTTTTCAAACGTCACTGGGTGGAAACGGTCCCCCCATGCCTTGCGCGCAATCGCCACAGCACATCAGATTGTGGAGACAGAGCATGTCCACCTACCCAAGACAGGTCAAACGGGGGCGTTCCGCGCACCGTATCAGTATGATTTCCCTGCTGTTTCTGGGCGGCAATACCCTTGCCAGCGCCGAAACCCTTAAAAACCAGAACAGCCTGCCACGGGATGAGAAACCATCACTTGCCACCAAGGCAGAGGCGGCCCGGCCCCCACCAGCCAGCAGTAATGTTGCCACCACCCCCGCCTCAGAGGCCGCACGCCTGACAAAGCCGTCCATACCGCCAACCCGCCCCGGTAGTTGGGGGCTTTTTGGTGGGGGCGACGGGTCCGCAGCAGGTTTTGGCATTGTCGCCCCTTACGGGCAGGCACGCTGGACGGAAGACTGGAGCTATCTGGCCAGAACACCACCCCAGAAGCGCCAGCAGGACTGGTTCAACCGACTCAAATACATCCCGCTCAACAACAGTGGTTCCATCTGGCTCAGCCTGAGTGGCGAAAGCCGCCTGCGCTACATGTTCCAGAACCACCCCATGATGGGAACAGCCGGGGTCAGCAATTCCAGCATGGTTCTGCTGCGCAACCAGTATGCGGGCGACCTGCACCTGGGCTCGCATGTGCGGGTCTATGCCGAGCTGATCAATGCCGAGGCCGGGGGCAGCAATTCTTATGGCTATCAAGCGGGCACACAGCGTGAACGCCTTGACCTGCAACAGGGTTTTGTCGAACTCAAAGGCCAGATCCTTGGTGCCCATATGGGGGTTATGGGTGGACGGCAGCTTTTTCTGGATGCTCCGACAAGTATGCAGTCCATCCGCGACCTGCCAAACGTGCAGCAGACATGGGATGGTTTTCGGGGGTATGCAATCTGGAAGCGGTTCCGGGTTGACCTTTTTGACTTTATGCAGACCGATCGAAAGCCTGTTGGCATTTTCTCCGATGGCACCAATTATGGCGGCAGGCTTTATGGTGCATATACGTCCACGGCCCTCCCTGCTTTCCGCTTTTTCAACAGCCCATCCCAGCTTTACTTCGACGCCTTTTTTATTGGCTATCTCTACAATGGCACACTGGCCGCCATTCCCACGGCACAAACTGGCCAGCTTGCAGCCGGCTCCACACGACGTGACACGGAAGGTGGGAGACTATGGGGAAAACTGGGAGATTTTAACGTCAATCTGACCGGCATGTACCAAGGTGGGGAATTCCGCCCGGCCAAAAACGGCGCCATACGTCCGGTTCATGCTTTTGCCGTTAATGGTACCATTCTGTATAATCTGCCCCATCAGCCACGCCCTTTGGCCTTTGGCGTGCAGGCTGATGTGTTCTCGGGCGGGAACTACAACAGCAGCAAAGGTGCAGTTGGCACATTTGCAACACCTTATGTGCCACTGCCCTACTACAATGATGTGACAACCTCCCTGACCAGCCAGAATCTGGTGGGAGTTGGCCCTCTGGTACAGACCAAACCGCTGCCAACACTGCAACTGCGCCTGCACGTACCCTTTTTCTGGCGCGAAAGCACGCAGGATGCCCTGTACGGCATTGGCAAGGTCTATGCGCCACGCAATGGCCTGCACGGTGGGTATATTGGCACTATTCCCCAGTTTCAGGTCTCATGGAATTTTGTCCCGCACTGGGAATGGACACATGACATTGCTGGCGTCCTGACGTCCCACTCTGTGCAGCAGGCCGGATTGCAATCGGGCGTGTTTTACATGCAGACACTTCGGTTTATGTTTTAAGTCTTATGGCTGTCGTGCAAGCATGCGTCAAACACTCACAAAACAGACCGATCATTTTGATCATCGCTCCTAAAACCCACAAACCAAGGCCAAGAAGAGGTATAAAAATCGGACATTATTTATTGGATTATTCGCCTACTCCTGGGTGATATTTTCCAACTCTTAAATGAGCAGAACTTTGAAAATCGGCACGGGTTTAAACTGATTACTTTCCACTTCGTTCGAATCCGAATAGTCTGGGAGCGTCTCTAAGTTTATTGTGAGAGGAAGAACCGCGATCATGGTTAGCGATCGCGGTCGACGATTTCATCCGGCTTTACGGCACTCAAGCACCATGATGGTGCCCTGACAGCGCATATCAAACGCCAATCCGGCCGCAGCCCCGTTACAAGGTGCGCTGCGCGTTGAGAATGAGTTGATCGATAACGCCGATCAATTTATCCTGTTGCCTAGTATCAAGACCGGAGAGGATTGACGCTTCGATGCAAGCAGTCGCGGCACGAAGCGGTTCGAATATGTCTTTACCAATTTCCGTAACGTAGATCCGCTTCAAGCGCCTATCTCTTGCGTCTGCCACCCGTCTTACCAGTTTTTTCTTTTCAAGCGCATCGATAATCCTAACTAGGCTAGGTTCAGGACCTATTAATGTATTGAATTGAGCGAGAGGTTGTG
>NZ_JOPL01000078.1 GCF_002153745.1 Acetobacter sp. DsW_063
CACAACCTCTCGCTCAATTCAATACATTAATAGGTCCTGAACCTAGATACATGCCTCGAAAGATTAGCACGACTGTCTAGGCGAGAGAATCGTCTCCAGACGCGTCACGCTGTCTTTCACAATGTCAATCTTTAAGATGGACAACATGATAGGGAAGTCCCGAGACAGGTCGGTTAGCTAATTGATTTTATTTAGAAAATTCAAGGCGGCTGGTGGAGCTGAGGGGAATCGAACCCCTGACCTCCTCATTGCGAACGAGGCGCTCTCCCAACTGAGCTACAGCCCCGCCTTGTGTGCGGCGATACATAGCGTTTGGGCGAGGGGTGTCAAGTCGTATTGTCATCCTTCGTCGCGCAGTGCGTATTGTCTGGCGAACGTGGGGACGATAGGGTTGCCCGTCGTCACGCCGCCCCCGTTGAGGCGGCGTGACTGCTTAATGGCTAAGGGTTGACCAATTTGCTTACCGGCGTGTTCGAGCTGCTTCTTACGATTATCCAGCTGTATCAGTGGGTCGTTATTGCTTATTGCGTTTTCAGCATGCTCTACGCGTTCGGGGTTCTGGACGGCCGTAATCGTGCCGTCTGGCAGATAGGCAATATACTTTCTCGCCTGACGGAGCCCGCCCTAAACCCCATTCGCCGGGTGCTGCCGACTTTTGGCAACGTGGATTTGGCGCCGTTGGCGTTGCTGCTTGGCCTGCAATATCTGGCCAGACCCGCCGTAGTCGCCATATATCGAATGCTGGTGACCGGTTCCCTATCTTCTGGACTCTACTGAAGTATGCCTTCGAATATAGAAGCCGCTCCGCGGATCGCCGTCCTGATTCCTTGCCATAACGAAGAGGCGGCGATCAGCCTGGTCGTGAAAGATTTTCGTGCGGCGCTGCCCGACGCGGCGATCTATGTCTACGACAACAACTCGTCAGACAGGACCGTGGAAGTCGCCCGGACGGCGGGAGCGCTTGTGCGAAGCGAGCCGCTGCAGGGCAAAGGCAACGTGGTGCGGCGTATGTTCGCCGATATCGAAGCCGATTTCTATGTGCTGGTCGATGGCGACGCGACGTACGAGGCCGCAGCCGCTCCCGCTCTGATCGAGCTCGCCCAGCGAGAGCAACTCGACATGGTGAACGGCGCCCGTGTAACGGATCGCGTTGCGGCCTATAGACCGGGCCATCAACTGGGTAATCGGGTTCTGACCGGGTTGGTCAACGCGATTTTCGGCAAACGACTGTCGGACATGCTTTCCGGCTATCGTGTGTTCTCCAGACGCTTCGTGAAGTCTTTCCCCGCGCTCTCGGGTGGATTCGAGATCGAGACTGAACTCACCGTGCACGCGCTTGAGTTGGCGATGCCCATCTCCGAATTGCAGACCAAATATATCGAGCGTCCCGAAGGATCCGTGTCGAAACTGCGCACATACCATGACGGTTTCCGCATCTTGTGGACCATCGTCGTGTTGGTGAAGCAGGAAAAGCCGTTGATGTTCTTTTCTGTTCTGGCGGCGCTGGCGTGTCTGTGCGGATTGGCTCTGGGCATTCCTGTCGTCGTGGAGTTCATGGAGACGGCGATGGTGGCCCGGCTGCCGACGGCGGTCCTCGCGACCGGCTTTATGATTCTCGCGGCTTTGTCGCTGGTCTGCGGCCTGATCCTCGACAGTGTCACGCTCGGACGTCTGGAACTGAAGCGCCTCTCCTATCTCGCACAAAGAGGACCGATCGCATCTGACGAGCCTGCAGCGTAACTGCGGGCCAAGATGACGGGGCGCGAGCGCCCGGCATACGTGGGCGGTTCACCCGGGTGATGACGTGCAGACGCGTCGGCAATCGCGAGCGGCGTAAGTACGTCATTGGGAACGCGCCGCTTTATCTATACGGCGGGTCGTGAGTCTTACGTAAAACTACGTCCGCCGCACTATCATGTGCAGAGTTGTCAGGTGGCGGCGGGCGACAAGTCCCCAGGCCACGCAGGCGATGTGTGGGCACGACCGCGCATCTGCTTTGCTGAGGCGGTTTGGGCGGGGCGATAGGCCGGGCTACGCAGCAGCTCATAATCCTGAGAATAAATACTGCGAATGCGTTCAATCTGTTCGGGTGACGCGGTTACGGTAGGCGAGATCGAAGCGTTCACGCGAGGAATGTCTTCCTGCCGATTGGGGAACAGGAAAGAGCGCAACGCGCTCATATTGCTCATATCGAACAGGCGCTGCACGGCGATGCGTCCATCGGCGCTACAGACGTACCAGCTTTGCGGACGGAAAATATGATCGACCTGATACCAGTTCCTGGCCGCTTCGACATGGTCCAGTGCGTCGTCGAGAGAGCGGAACGCCGCATATTCCGCTGTAAACGTGTCCGCCAGGGTGCGGTCGTGTCCGCCGCCGCTGCGCGCGTGCCGGAAGGCTGAGATAAAACGGTCGACGGGATTGCGTACCACGGCGACGCTGGGAAGCTTCGCGAGTTCAGGCTGCCGGGCGGCGAAATAGCGGATGCTGCGATGCTCCATTTCCTGTCCGTAAAGAGAGCGGCAGATGGAGGTGCCGGCGTTCTTCGGGACATGGATGAAGAGCACGCCAGTGTTCGCGATGAGGGCATGGCGGGCGCGACGCTTGCGACCGTCCGGCAGAGGGGCTCCGAACTCCGCTCCACGCTCGTGGATGTCAGAAAAAAGTCTGACGTTGAAGGACTTCGCCAGCGCGGCCTTGCCTGCGCTGGAGAGCGTTTGTTTCAGCCGCATCCGCTGTTGCACGCCGCGTGACTCCTCTTCGGCAGCCCGCAAGGATGATGCGCGCCTGGTCGCCACAAGCGTGGCTAACTGCGAGGCACTCTAAACATCCGTTCTCTCGGCAAAGCGTCTACAACGTAATTCTTCGCGTCCCTTTGATGACGAAATATGTCTTGGTCAGCGCGCCGCTCAAGCTCTGAACAGGCTATTAGCCTGCGCTTTCGGCCTTCCAGTTTCGGGCCTTGGTGGTCTTACCAAGGCCGGGATTGAAGCAGTTGCACGGATCGAGCGTTCGGTAATGTGAGGCGAGCTCCGGCGGGGCTTCGTACAGATGACCGTAATTGTGTTCGGCCGGATATCGGGCTCCGCGGGCGTCGTACAGCGGCAACATCCGATGTTCAATCTCGACGCAATCGTTGCCTTTTCGGACGATGTAGTCCTGATGCATGACGTGGCATAGAAAATGACCGTAATAGAGCTTGGAAATAAAAAATCTATCGATTTCCTCCGGTAACGTCTCGAACCAGTCGCGGTCGTTGCGCCGCAGCGCTATGTCCAGCGCCACGATGTCTTCGACCGTTCTGGTGTGTACGCTGCGATAGCGGATGGCCGCCCCGGCGGCGGCGAATCTATGCAGAAACGCCTTTGATCCTTCATCGGGCGTGCATTGGAAGTAATCCATGCTGTGCGCCGTCTTGAATGTTTGCAGAAACGCCGCCGTCTCGCCGGCGAGGCCGGCTTCGACCTTCAGCATCAGATGATGTTCGAACCTGTCGCGATATTCCAACATGCGTTGCGGCAGGTGCTGTGGAAACAGGGAGCTTCCCCATTGTAAAAGTCTGTCGCTTGAATGCGCAGGCAGGAAGGGGAGTTTTTCAGCCAGCCTGTCAAAGCGATTTTTCAACGCGAACATGGCGGGCAGGCGACGAGTGCCGATCGCGCGGATGATAAGGAACGTGTCCTTTCCATAAGTTTCGGCGATGTTGAAGGCGTCGCGGTGCATATATTCGCCCGCGATTGGCAGTTTCGTGAACGACGTCAGGATGTGGCGTCGAATGTCCTCCAGTTCGTTCGCGCTGTTTGTGCCGATATAAAACACTGCGGGATTGCGGTCGGCTGGAAAAGTATCGAGCCGGACAGCGAAAAGCGCGACACGTCCTGCGCATCCAGCGCCCTCGAACAGATGGCGCGGATCGGCGTTGAAGCGCGCAGGCGTGTCGGCGTCCACGTCGCGTACATGGTCCCGGTAGGTGTCGTCATGCCCCTTGCCCGCATCCCAGCGGATGGCGTCAGGGGGGAAGCGCCCATGATCCGCATTGGTCAGGATTTCCTCGGGCGTGGAACCAAGGTCCACGCCCAGATGATTGACCAGACGCAGCGCCCCGTCTTCTCCAACTTGCGCGAACAGCGACATCTCGGTGAAGACCGGACCGCGTTGGACAAGCGATCCGCCGGAGTTGTTGCTGACGCCCCCGAACACGCCCGCGCCGAGGCAGGAAGAGCCGATGACGGAATGTGGCTCGCGCCCCAGCGGCGCCAAAGTGCGCTCCAGCTGGTCCAGCGTGGCGCCGGGTAGGCACACGACCTGCCTGCCGTCGCCGATCACGGAGATCGTTTTCATGCGCATGCCGCTGATGATGACGATGTCCCGGTCGTAGTCGTCGCCGTCGGGCGTTGAGCCGCCAGTCAGCCCCGTATTGGCCGCCTGCATCAACACGATCTTGTCGGCGGCCACGCAGGCCTGCAACACGCGCCATTGCTGCAGCAGGGAACCGGGCCGCACGACCGCCAGCGCCTTGCCGTCGCCAAAACGATACCCGCGCCGATACTGCGCCGTCGCGCCCGGATCGGTCAGGACGTGTTCTGCGCCGGTGATCCGCTCAAGCGTCTGGATGAACGGACGATCGGCGCTGGAAATTTTCCGGGGGCGTTTCAGCAGGGACTTCAACACGGCGGATTTCGTCTTTCTCTGTGGCGAGGCTGCCCGGCGCAACCTGTCGCTCCGACCGGCCAGAGGGCCGACGACGCACCGTCGGCTGCGCGTTGGTCATGACCTCGATCTTTACCTAGAGCGTATCTCGTTCAGACGAAATCGTCTGCGAGGGCGAGCAGGCTCAGTCGAGGTTGTCTGAGATATGTGTGTCGGGCTGGCGTTCAGCGGACACGCTCCGGGCGCGCTGGAAATCAGCCGGTCGGACGCCAGCATTGCCGAGGCCGGGGCGTCAAACGGCCGTTGCGATGTCCGAAATCGACATATCGGCCCTTCGCCACCAGCATTGCCCGGCGGGTCGCGGGGCGGGCAGCATGGCGAGCGGATCGCCGGAGAACTCCACCGTGTTGGTCGGCGTCTCCTGCAACGTGATCGCGGTGCAGCGCAGCACGCCGCCGTCCGCCGCCAGCATGGCGTTCAGCTTGGCCATCATCAGGCAGGCCATAAGTTCAGTCGTCGGGTCGCCGGGCGTCACAACGATCCGAGCCGCGCGCGCGGTTTCATGGACACGGAACCACTCCAGAAGGGGGTCATCCTCCGCCAGTTGCAACGCGTGGTCGAGCCGTTCGTCGATGAATTTGTGCCATGCGCCCTTCGCTCGCTGAAACGACACGGGCATGTTGCCCTTGCCGTCCAGCGGCCCGTCGTTGGTCGGCTGAAGGCGAACGGTGACGAATTCATTGTGGCCATGCGGCAGGGCGCAGCTTTCGCTCGCGCCGTGGATCAGCCGGTGCCCCATCGAGAACCGGCGGGTGAAGAGCATGTCAAACATTGCCGACGCTCTCTGCGCGCAGGGTCTGATACTGCTCCCACCCGGTGCGGCGCAGCTTGCAGGCGGGACATTCGCCACAGCCATAGCCCCATGGATGCAACTCACCGCGTTGCCCGAGATAGCAGCTGTGACTGTCACGGTTGATCAGGCCCACC
Organism: Acetobacter sp. DsW_063; assembly: GCF_002153745.1. Lineage (GTDB taxonomy): Bacteria > Pseudomonadota > Alphaproteobacteria > Acetobacterales > Acetobacteraceae > Acetobacter. Next base: position 5,638 of record NZ_JOPL01000078.1, read on the forward strand.
AGCGCATCCCCGCCCAGACTGCGCGCGAGATCCCAGGTCTGCGCCTTGTCGATCCACATCAGCGGGGTGTGCAGCACGAAGCGCGTCTCCATGCCGAGGTTGAGCGTCGCCTGAAGGGATTTGATCGTGTCGTCGCGGCAGTCGGGATAGCCGGAGTAATCGGTTTCGCACACGCCGGTGACGATGTGGCGCAGACCTCGGCGGTAGGCGAGGGCAGCCGCGAAGGTCAGGAAGATCAGGTTTCGCCCCGGCACGAACGTGCTTGGCAGGCCGCTTTCCGACATCGTGATCTCGGTCTCGCGGGTCAGCGCCGTGTCCGACACAGCCCCAAGCGCGTCGAGGCTGAGCGTATGGTCTTCGCCCAGCCGCGCCTTCCAGACGGGGTCGAGCGCTCCCATGCCGTCGCGCAGCGCGTCGCGGCAGGCGAGTTCCACGACATGACGCTGTCCGTAGTCAAAGCCGAGCGTCTCCACGCGCTCAAACCGGTCCAGCGCCCATGCGAGGCAGGTCGCCGAATCCTGACCACCGGAAAACACGACCAGAGCGCCCTTGTTGCGGGCGGCTTCATGCGCACCGCCTGCGGGGGCGGGCGTGGCCCCGGTCGCCCCCTTCGTGGTGGCGCCAGTTGTCGCTGCGCGCGTCATTCAGGGAATTCCGATCATCTTGTGGGTCTGCAGGGACAGACGCCAGCGCGGGTTCTCAAGGCAGTAGCGCGTTGCGGCGGCGATGTTGGCGGCCTGCTGCGGGCCGTCCATCGGTTGCAGCCAGAACTGCTCGAAGTCGAGCTTCAGAAAGTCGGCGGGATCGAATCCGGATTGCGGGTAGACCAGCTTCAGTTCCTGCCCACTCTTCTGCGCCAGGGTGGAGCCCGCTTTCGGGCTGACGCACAGCCAGTCGACCCCGGCGGGCGCCGCGAGCGTGCCATTGCTTTCAACCGCGATGGTGAAGCCCTCCGCGTGGACCGCGTCGATCAGCGCCTCGTCCAGTTGCAGCAGGGGCTCCCCCCCGGTGAACACGACGAAACGGCGATCTCGCCCCGGCGCGGGCCAGGCTGCGGCGATGGCTGTGGCCAGCGATGCGGCGCTCTCGAATTTCCCGCCGCCATCGCCGTCTGTGCCGATGAAATCCGTGTCGCAGAACTGGCACACGGCGGTCGCACGATCAGTCTCCCGTCCGGTCCAGAGATTGCACCCGGCGAAACGGCAAAACACGGCGCTGCGGCCCGTTTGGCCGCCTTCGCCCTGCAACGTGTGGAAGAGTTCTTTGACTGCGTATGTCATGCGCGGTGATGTCGGGCATGAACGGCCGGAAGGCAAGGGGATTGTGGCGTGGAAGCGGCAGTGAGCCTTTGTCCGGTACGCGGCGCTATGTAGTTCGTTGGACGTTCAGTATGAACTGACAGCTGTGTCAGGGTGGTGTTCGCGTCGCAAAACGGTGTGACGATGAGTGTGCTGGCATCAAGCTGAGGCTTGTGTTTTCCGGTAAGGTAGGCGGTTTGGCCACGCGGTTCACGAGGGTGGTGATGAATTCTTGCGCCTAACATGCAAAAGGCGCTGCTTTAGGTGTTGTTGCGACGAGAGGCGTTCCCTCGGAGATCGCGTATTTTTTGTGCCTCCGGCCATCGACGCCGCTCCGTTATTTGGAAACGCACGCCGGACGTGGTCCATGCTGGGTTGTTCTCGTTCCCCATTATTGTTTACAATGAAATATTCTGAAATAATATGGATTTTTCATTATCCAGGGCGACACTCTCGCCGCCCCGGACAAGCGCCGTTATTCGCCCTTCTTCACCGCGTCGAAAGCGTCGAGCACGCGCGTCGAATACACCAACGCCGCGCCCGCGTTCAGCGCGATGGCGACGCTCAGCGCCTCGCCGATTTCGTCGCGCGTGGCGCCCGCTTTCACTGCCTCGGCAGCGTGAATGGTGATGCAGCCGTCGCAACGCGTGGTCGCCGCCACAGCCAGCGCGATCAGCTCGCGGGTCTTGGCGTCGAGGTGATTGGTCTTTTCTCCGGCGGCGTTCAGCGCCAGCACGCTTTCAACCGTCGCGGGGGAAAGCTGAGCGTAGCCGCCGATGGCCTTGCCCAGATGTTCGCGCCGTGCGCCCCAGTCTGCCCAGTCGCTCATTCTTCGTCATCCTGTGCTGTTGAGGGATTCGGGTGGCCAGAGGGCTCGCCGTGAGCGTCCGGGCGCATCGAATCCGCTGCTTCATAGTCACCAGAGCGTGAGCAGTGTGTCACGACACGGTTCCGGGAGGCGCAGGTTCTTGCTGACGCGGCTACGGCTCGCTATCGGCAAAGGATGAACGCCATGAACGACACCTCTTCCGAGCGCGCATCCACGCATGCGTCCGTATCCGTCCCGGCGGCGCAGGGCGCGGGACCGTTTGCTCTGTATAAGGAGCGTGTCACAAGCGGGCAGCTCAAGCCCGATCCGGATCAGGAGCGCGTTGCACGGCGTCTGGATCGCCTGTGGAGCGAGTTGAAGGGGTATCACCCTGCCCCGGCGGCGGAACCAGTCCGCAAGAAAGGGCTTCTCTCGGCCGTCGTCAGCCGCCTGCCCTCGCTGGGACAGAAGGCGGAAGAGGTCGCCCCGCCGCGTGGCGTGTACATCGTCGGTCGCGTCGGTCGCGGCAAGACGATGCTGATGGATCTCTTCTTCTCCTGCGTCCCGGTGAAGAAGAAGCAGCGCATCCACTTCCTGAGCTTCATGCGTGAGGTTCACCAGAGGCTGAAAGAACTGAAACAGGCCAACCCCGGCATTTCCGACCCGATCCCGCCGCTTGCGAAGACGATCGCGGATGAAGCGATGCTGCTGTGCTTCGACGAATTCCAGATCAACGATATCGCCGACGCGATGCTGCTGGGCCGCTTGTTTCAGGCGCTGTTCAAGCTGAAGGTCATCATTGTCGCGACATCGAATACAGTGCCGGGCGATCTGTTCCAGAACCGCCCCGGGGCGGACGCGTTCAAGCCGTTCATCGCCATTATCCGTTCGGAGCTGGATACTGCGGAACTCGACTCGCAGAACGACTATCGTCGCGGGCGCGAACAGGACGACACGACGTGGATCGTCCCTGCGGATGAGACCGCGCGTCGCAGGCTGGACAAGATCGTCGAGCGGTATGGTCAGGGGCATACGCCTGAAAAGGTGACGCTGCATTTCAACGGGCGAGACCTGCCGGTGGATCATGCGCAGGGTCCGGTTGCGCGTTTCGAATTCACATCTCTGTGTGGACGCCCTCTGGGGCCGAACGATTTCCTCGCCATTGCGAAGCAGTTTCCGGTGGTCGTGGTGGAGGATATGCCGTCGCTTGGTCCAGACGACTATAACGTCGCGCGACGCTTCATCACCTTCATCGACGCCTTGTACGACAACGGCAATCTGCTGTTCGTGTCGGCTGACGAGAAGCCTGACGCGCTGTTTCCGGACGGGGAGGGATCGGACGCCTTCGCCCGGACGGCGTCGCGTCTGATGGAAATGGGCAGCGAGAGCTGGCTTACCCGCGCGCGCGACGCGCATGGCCGCCTCGCTAGAGCGTGACAGACGCTGGTCTTGTCGGTCTTCCCTGCGCGGTCTAGCAAAATTCCTGCATCGCCCGCCTTGTCGGGCGCAAACAGGTCACTGACCGGGTGATGAGGGACGGAGGCGCGCCGGATATGGGTGCAGGCTCTACTAAGCCTTGGGTATCGGGGTCTTTGGTAACGGGACGCAGCGTCGTCGGGTCTGACGCTTCCTTCCGACTCATCGGTTTTTCAACATTGCGGATCATGGTCGCCGGAGGTCGGAGTTGCAGCCGACCGTCTGACGGCGGTCATGAGCCCGAGTCCGCGGGATTGCGACTAGACATGGGAGTGTTCTGAAGATGGCGGGCGCCGATCTCCTTACCGCCGCTCTAAGCGGCAGCAACATCGCCTACGTGGCCGATCTGTACGCGCGGTGGGCTGAAAACCCCTCCAGCGTCGATCCGTCTTTCGCCAGCCTTTTCGGCTCTCTCGATGACGAAGCGGCCTCGATCCTGCAGGACGCCTCCGGCGCGTCATGGGCTCCGCGCAAATCCATCATCACGGGCGAAGAGCCTGTGGCCGTCCCGGCTGGCAAGCCCGCGGCTGGAAAGGGCGCCGGTCTGGCTGCTTCTGACAGCCTCGCCGTTGCGCAGCTGGTTCGCGCGTTCCGTGAATTCGGGCATCTGGAGGCGCAGACCGATCCGCTCGGTCTGAAGGTTCCGAAGCCCGCCGTCGAACTGGACCCGGCCACTTACGGCTTTGGCCCGGCGGATCTGGATCGTCCGGTTTATGTCGGTTCCCTGCTGTCCCCGCTGCTTCCCGGGCGCGATACGGCGACGGTCAAGGAAATTGTGGCGGCGTTGCGCGACGTTTATTGCGGGGCGATCGGCGCCGAATACATCTACGCCCGTAGCGAGGAACAGCGGGAGTGGTTCCGCGCGCGCATCGAGGGCGATAACTGGCAGGCTGGCGTTACGGCCACCGAACAGAAAGCCATTCTCAAGCATCTGACCGAAGCTGAAGGGTACGAGGCCTTCTGCGCGAAGCGTTATGTCGGCGGCAAGCGTTTCGGTCTTGAGGGCGGCGAAGTCTCGATCCCGTCCCTCCATGCGATCATCGATCAGGCGGCGCAGCAGGGCGTGAAGTCCGTGGCTATCGGCATGGCTCATCGCGGTCGCCTCAACACGCTGGTGAACGTCGTTCGCAAGCCGTATGTCGCGGTCTTCAACGAATTCGCCGGTGGTTCTTTCAAGCCAGACAATGTCGCGGGCTCGGGCGACGTGAAATACCACCTCGGAACGTCGACGGACGTCGAGATCGCCGGGCGTTCGGTGCATATCTCGCTGCAGCCCAACCCGTCGCATCTTGAGGCTGTCGATCCGGTCGTCTGTGGCAAGATCCGCGCGGCGCAGGACGATGACGGCGACACAGAGACACGTCTGTCGCACATGGCGATCCAGATTCACGGCGACGCAGCGTTCGCCGGTCAGGGCGTGGTGTACGAAACCCTGTCGATGTCGCAGCTTGTCGGTTACCGCACCGGCGGTTCGGTGCATATCATCGTCAACAATCAGGTCGGTTTCACCACCAATCCGGTGAACGGACACTCCGGCGTCTATGGTTCCGACATGGCGAAAGCCATCGAAGCGCCCGTTCTGCACATCAACGGCGACAACCCGGAAGCGGTCGTTTACGCGTCCCGTCTGGCCGCTGATTATCGTCAGAAATTCGCCAGCGACATCATCCTCGACATCGTCTGCTATCGCCGCAACGGTCATAACGAGACGGATGAACCCGCCTTCACGCAGCCCATCATGTACAAGGCGATCGCCACGCATGAGACGCCGCATACGCTCTACGCCGCACATCTGATTAAAGCTGGTGTCGTGACCGAGGAAGAAGCGAAGAGCCAGTGGGACGCGTTCCATGCGCGCCTCGACGCCGAATACACCGCAGCCCAGTCCTACAAGGTGAACAAGGCTGATTGGCTGGAAGGCGCCTGGTCCGACCTGCAGGCACCGAAGGAGGGTGAATACCCGAAGGTTGCGACGGGCGTGTCAAAGGACGTGCTCGCGAAAATCGGTGCGGCGATCAGCACTGCGCCGGAAGGCTTCGACCTGAACGGCAAGATCGCGCGTCAGCTCAAGGCCAAGGCCAAGGCTATCGAGACAGGCGAAGGCATCGACTGGGCGACGGGCGAGGCTCTCGGCTTTGGCTCGCTGCTGATCGAGAAGCACCGCGTTCGTCTGTCGGGCGAGGACGTGCAGCGCGGCACGTTCAGCCAGCGTCATGCGACGGTCAAGGACCAGACGACGCAGGGCGATTACACCTTCCTCAATCACATTGAGGACGGGCAGGCGAAAATCGATATCTACAACTCGCATCTGTCCGAATTCGCCGTGCTCGGCTTCGAATACGGCTACACCATGCACAACCCGAACAATCTGGTGCTGTGGGAGGCGCAGTTCGGCGACTTCGCCAACGGCGCACAGGTGATCGTGGACCAGTTCATCGCCTCGGGCGAGACGAAATGGCTGCGTATGTCCGGTCTGGTGCTGCTGCTGCCGCATGGTTACGAAGGGCAGGGTCCTGAGCATTCGTCCGCCCGCCTTGAGCGCTATCTGCAGCTCTGCGCCGAAGACAACATGTTTGTCTGCAACATCACCACGCCGGCGAACTACTTCCATGCACTGCGTCGTCAGCTGAAACTGCCGTATCGCAAGCCGCTGATCCTGATGGAGCCGAAGTCGCTGTTGCGTCACAAGCTCGCGGTGTCGGAACTGGCGGAATTCGAGACGGGCACGTCGTTCAAGCCGGTCATCGGTGAGGTCGACGATCTGGCGGCGGACAAGGTCAAGCGTATCGTGATCTGCTCGGGCAAGGTTTATTACGACCTGCTGCAGGAGCGGCGCGACCAGAAGCTCGATACTACGGCGATCCTGCGCCTCGAGCAGATCTACCCGTTCCCGGAAGCGGAACTGGCTGACGAGTTCAAGAAATATCCGAACGCCACCGATATCGTGTGGTGTCAGGAAGAAACCCGAAATGGCGGCGGTTGGCATTTTGTCGATCGCCTGATCGAAGGCGCTCTTGGCGTCGCCGGGCACAAGGTCACGCGTCCGGCCTACGTCGGCCGCGCGGCGGCGGCGAGTCCTGCGACAGGTCTGGCCAGAATTCACGCGGCGGAGCAGGCTGCACTGGTCAAGTCGGCGCTCGGTCTGGGCTGACGTCGGGAGTTTGGAGCGGCCGCGCCCGGTGGCGTGACCGCTCAACACGCCGTCTTGCAGGTCGCCCTTTCGTAATTTTGCGAACGGGAGGACAGGCGGCGTCCAGAGATGCTCCGGCGGTGTATGTCGCCGGTCGTAGCGTGACTGTGGCGCTTGGTTGAAGCGTCGCAGGCGCGTGGGATAAAAAGGAAGTGGGAAGCGAGATGTCTGTCGAGATCAAGGTGCCGGCACTGGGCGAGAGCGTCACCACGGCGACGGTCGGCAAGTGGCTGAAGAAAGCTGGCGAGGCGGTTGCCGCTGATGAAGCGCTCGTGGAGCTGGAGACCGACAAGGTGAGCGTCGAAGTGTCGGCGCCGCAGGCTGGCGTGCTTGGGACGCCCGCGGCGAATGAGGGCGACGAGGTCGAAGTCGGCGCCCTGCTGATCACGCTGGACCCGAGCGGCAAGGCCTCGGCGGCTCCCGCCAAGGCCGAGGCCCCGAAGGAAGCGGCCCCGAAGACTCCCGCTCCTGTCGCCAAGGCGGCTGCGGCTCCAGCCGTGAAATCTGCTCCGGTTGACGCCGCAGCAGCTCTTCCGGCGGCGCGCAAGCTGATGGCCGAAAAAGGTGTATCAGCCGAGCAGGTCGGCGCGGGCACGGGCAAGGATGGTCGCATCACGAAGGGCGACGTTCTGGCGTTCGTGTCGCAGCCTGCCGCCAGTGCGCCTGCGGCCGCCCCGAAGGCCCCGCGTCAGGACGATCCGCGTGAAGAGCGCGTGAAGATGACGCGCCTGCGCCGCACGATCGCGCGCCGCCTGAAGGACGCGCAGAACACCGCGGCGATGCTGACGACGTTCAACGAAATCGACATGACCGCCGCCAAGGAGATGCGCGTCGAGTTTCAGGACAGCTTCGTCAAAAAATACGGCGTGAAGCTGGGCTTCATGTCGATCTTCTCGAAGGCGGTCATCGCGGCGTTGCAGGAGTTCCCGGCGATCAACGCCGAGATTGACGGCGAAGACGTCATCTACCGCAACTTCATCAACCTGGGCATCGCGGTTGGCGGCCCGAACGGCCTTGTCGTGCCGGTGCTGCGCGACGCGGAAAACCTTGGCCACGCGGAGATCGAGAAGCGCATCGCGGGCTTCGGCAAGGCGGCGCGGGAAGGCACGCTCAAGATCGACGATCTGGCTGGCGGCACGTTCTCGATCACCAATGGCGGCATCTATGGCTCGATGCTTTCGACGCCGATCCTGAACGCCCCGCAGTCCGGCATTCTGGGCATGCACAACATCGTCGACCGCCCGGTCGCGGTGAACGGCAAGGTCGAGATCCGGCCGATCATGTATGTTGCGCTGTCCTATGATCACCGCATCGTGGACGGCAAGGAGGCGGTGAGCTTCCTTGTCAGCGTGAAGAAGTATGTCGAGGACCCGCGCAGCCTTCTGCTCGGCCTCTGATAATCCGTCGCGCCCCGCGCCATATATGTGGCGCGGGGCGCGTGACGATTTAACGGCGTTTCGCATGGGAAACGCGGTGGCCTTCCTGCAGGGAGGCGCACAAGGGCGATCAACGTGACGGGCGGTATGCTCGACGTTCATCGGCTTCAATCGGGACGGGAAAATATGGCTATCGAGATCAAGGTTCCGGCGCTGGGCGAGAGCGTCTCCTCCGCAACGGTCGGTAAATGGCTCAAGAAGCCGGGCGACGCTGTGGCGGTGGACGATCCGATCGTGGAGCTGGAGACCGACAAGGTGAGCGTCGAGGTTCCGGCTCCTGCGGCTGGCGTGCTTGAGAGCCACGTTGTCAAGGAAGGCGACGAGGTCGAGGTCGGCGCGGTGCTGGCGCTTCTGGCCGAGGGTGGCAAGGCGGCGGCCAAGCCTGCAGCGAAGCCTGAGGAGAAGGCGGCGCCCGCCCCTGCGAAGACGGCAGCGCCTGCGCCCGCTAAGGCGGCGGCGGAAGCTCCGGCCGAGACCGATTACGACGTCGTGGTGATTGGCGCCGGTCCGGGCGGTTATGTGTGCGCCATTCGTGCGGCGCAGCTGGGCTTCAAGGTTGCGTGCGTCGAGAAGCGTGCGACCCTTGGCGGCACCTGCCTGAACGTCGGGTGCATTCCGTCGAAGGCGCTGCTGCATTCGTCCGAGAACTTTCATGCCGCTGCGCATGACTTCGCCGCTCACGGCGTGGATATCGCCAGCGTGAAGCTCAACCTCGCGCAGATGCAGAAGCGTAAGGCCGGGATCGTCGAAGCCAACGTGAAGGGCGTCGAATACCTGTTCAAGAAGAACGGGATCACCTGGCTGAAGGGCGAGGGGAAGGTTCAGGGAACCGGGCGTCTGACGGTTGCGGGCAAGCCGGTTACGGCGAAGCACATCGTCATCGCTGCGGGCAGTGACAGCGCTGGCCTGAAAGGCGTTGACGTCGATGAGAAGGTGATCGTCACGTCCACTGGCGCGCTTGAGCTTTCGGCTGTGCCGAAGCGTCTGGTCGTGATTGGCGGCGGCGTCATCGGTCTGGAACTGGGCAGCGTGTGGCAGCGTCTGGGCGCGGAAGTGACGGTCGTCGAGTTCCTCGACCGTCTGGTTCCAGGCACGGATAACGAGGTCGAGGCCGCGTTCCGCAAGATCCTGACCAAGCAGGGTCTGAAGATGAAGCTCGGTCATAAGGTGACGAAGGCCGAGAAGACCGCGAAGGGCGTGACCCTGACGGTCGAGGCCTCCAAGGGCGGCGACGCGCAGACGCTGGAGGCGGACGTCGTTCTGCTCGCCATCGGGCGCACCGCGGCCAGCAAGAATCTTGGTCTGGAAGAAGCCGGGATCGCGGTGGACAACCGTGGGCGGGTCGAGGTGGACGAGCATTTCGCCACCAACGTTCCGGGCGTGTACGCCATCGGCGACGTCATCAAGGGACCGATGCTGGCGCACAAGGCGGAGGAGGAGGGCGTGGCCCTCGCCGAAATCCTCGCCGGGCAAGCGGGGCATGTGAATTATGACGCCATTCCGGGCGTCGTCTACACATGGCCGGAACTGGCCACGGTGGGCTTCACCGAGGAGCAGCTCAAGGAAAAGGGCGTCTCCTACAAGGTCGGCAAGTTCCCGTTCATGGCCAACGGTCGTGCGCGCGCGTTGGGCACGACGGACGGGTTCGTGAAAGTCATTGCCGATGCGACGACCGATCGGGTTCTGGGCGTCCACATCCTTGGCCCGGGCGCGGGAGAGCTGATCGCCGAATGCACCATGGCGATTGAGTTCGGGGCGTCTTCCGAAGATATCGGCCGTGTTTGCCATGCGCATCCAACGCTGAGCGAAGCGGTCAAGGAAGCGGCGCTTGGCGTCAACGGCATGTCTCTGAATATCTAAGCCACAGAGAGAGACGCGGCAGGGGCAGCCCCCTGCCGCTTGAAGCGCGCGACCGGCAATGCTGGTCGCGCGTTTTTTGTATCTGGCGCTGCCTGTGACGTGCAGTCAGAGCGGGGACACGGCGGACTGCTCGTCAATACCCGTTCGCTCCTGATAAAAAAGGCGATTTTCTGGCTATTGTCTTCGCGGTGACATACGCTTTACTGGCTTGGGACGTATCGGGGGGGATTGGCGTTGAAGCGCAGCGTAAAAGCATGGCCTAGGGCGGGATCGGCGCCATCGATGAACTCCGTACTGATCGCGACGTCCATTGCGGCTGTGCTCTTGATGTCCACGCCAGCACTTGCCGCGCAACCCGCGCCTGGCGGCCTGGAGCAACCATCCGCACCGACCGCAGGCGCATCAGGCGTGACCCCGTCTACGGCGGCGATTCCGGCGCCCGCGACGTCGTCCGACCCGGTTGTAAATCTCGCCCCCGCTGTTGAAATTCCTCCACTGCCTGCGCTTGACGATGCAGCCGCCCGGCAGGAGGCGGGCAAATTGCAGGCGGCGCTGAAGCGGGAAGTGCCGAATTTGCAATCATTCACCGCCCAACAGCGCGCCCGCTGGGTGGCCGCCGCCAGAAATGGCGTCGAGCAGGGAGGCTACCGGATCACGCGCGCGCAGGTTCTGGTCGTCGTGGACCGCAATCCGGCCGTGCAAAGGCTCGCTCTGGTGCTCGCATTGCCGGACTCCGACGACTGGGAGGTGATCGGCGGCGTCAAGGTTTCGACCGGGACCAAGGGACGCAAATACTACTACATCACGCCGACAGGCGTGTTCGACAACACAACCGACCGGCTGGGTTATCGCGCAGAGGGCACCAAGAACGAAAACGGTATTCGTGGCATTGGCGCGAAAGGAATGCGGGTCTGGGATTTCGGTTGGCGGAACGCGGTCAAGGGCTGGCGAACCGATGGCGAGACCGGCGACATCCGTCTGGAGATGCATGCTACGGACCCCGATTTCCTTGAACGACGGCTGGGTCATACTGGTTCAGAGGGATGCGTGCGCGTTCCTGCGGCGTTCAATGTGTTTCTCGACAGGCATGGGTTGCTGGACGTCCAGTACGAGCAGGCCGCGAGCTATGACGGCAGGTTTCGTGCGCTGTTGAGAAAAGACCGCACGCCATCTCCGATCGCGGGAGAGGTTATGCTGGTGTTCGATTCCGGGGACAGCGTCGCGCCTGCGAGCCGATCATAACGTGACGCGAAGGGGTTGATCGCCCGTCCGGCTAGCGCGGCAGGTGGTAATATACAACCTGCCGCGTCGTACAAAAAAAGAAACAGCTTTTCGGGTTGGCGTGGATTCTGAAAAGATATTTTGAGTCCAAATCATCATGTTTCGATTTTGCTATGTTACAAATATAAAATAAATAAACGATACAAGAAATTACAATCTGACGTTAACTGGTAATAATCATATTAATTTAGTGTTAATTTCGCAACAGGCTGTGGCAATTGGGAAGCGAATTTTGAATTCGCCGTGGACACACGAGTTCAACAAAAACATGTTGCGCTTAGTGATGAACCCGATACATGGCGAAAAATATGACACACCAAAGAAAAGCTATATTTCTATGTTTTTCTTTTCTGGCGACGGGAAGTTTTTGTGTACAAAGCGAAATTGCCGCCGCCGCATCGTCGACCCAGACACAATCTGGAAAGTCACACAGGATTACGAAGAAAAGGGCAAATCCTGCGCCCACATCAAAGGTTCAAAGTGCTCCTGCGAAGATAAACGCTCCTGCGTCGCATCAGTATTCTCAGGCTAGACTAGGAACTGTTGCGCCCACCGTATTGCCGTCGATTGAAAGCAATACCAACGAAAGCGTCGTTGTTACCGGTTCCGCCTTGAGCACATCGGCAAATCACAACGCAAATCCTGTCCAGATCGTAACTGCCAAGCAGATCAATGCAACTGGCATGACGAATCTTGGGGACTTCCTGCAACGCCTGCCGTCGATTGGATCTTCGGGAACCACCAACTCGCAGACCAACGGGGGCGGGGGCGCATCATGCACCGACATCCGTAATCTGGGCCAAAGCCGTGTGCTGGTGTTGATCGATGGAAAGCGCACGTCCCTGAATGGCGCGTCGGCTTGCGTCGACCTGAACACCATTCCTGTTCAGCAAATCGCCAGCATCGAAATCCTGAAAGACGGCGGCTCCGAACTTTACGGCGCAGACGCTGTCTCTGGCGTTATCAATATCAAACTTCGCCACGACCTGACGAGTGGCAACATCACCATCAAAGGCGGTGTGACCGGGCAGGGCGACAACCTTACGGGTCAGATTTCCGGTTACAAAGGCTGGAACTTCGATCACGATAAGGGAAATATTACCGTTTTCGGGTCTTATATGACTCAGGGCGGCGTTCTGCAGCGCAATCGTTCATGGGCTGAAAACGCACAGACCAATAATCCGACAGCGTCTTCAGATGTGTTGCATGGTTCAAGCATCACGGGAAATGGCCTGTTTTACGGTAACACGTCGGGCAACGCATACTCCGGCAACGGCTCCAATGGTGTGACCGACTATAACGGTCAGCGCTACCAGTACGGACAGGCGCAGTCTCTGGAAAACGCTCTGCAAAACTCGACGATGTCGGTCGATGCACATTACGCCCTGAATCATCATTTCGACTTTTATATGAATTCTCGGTACTCTCATAAGACATCGAACTACTATATGGCGCCGGAGCCTGTCGCAGGCAGCCCCACGACAATCCTCCTCCCTGCTGACTATCCGGGCAACACGACCGGAGAAGCGTTGCAGGTCTACAAGCGTATGATGGAGTGGGGAAATCGTCGCTCCGAAACGGCGCTGGACACCTGGACAAGCATGGCTGGTCTCAAAGGTGATATCGTCGGAGACTGGAAATACGACGTATCCTACACTTACGGCATGAGCCGCGAGACGGACCAGATGGAAGGTGCAGGCAACTACCTGAAGCTTCTTCAGGAGTGGGGGCTTGAGCCTAGTAACCTTGGAAATCTCCAGGACCCGAGCACGACGTTCACCTACAACCCCAACAGTTGCGCCGGTAGCGCTGGCTGCCAACAGTCCAGCGCGTTCTCTACGCTGTCTAAAGAGGGCGCCGCGTATTCCAATTACACGACCATCAATCATTCTCTCTACCAGCTTCGCGACCTGAACCTGCGCATCAACAACAACCACGTCGCGAAAATGCCCTGGAAAAACGGCGGTTCGTTCGGCCTTGCTCTCGGCATGGAACACCGTGGCGAGTCCCTGAACTATACCCCGGACCCGAACGTTGTTTCCGGTAATACTTTGACTAACACTCAGGGGATTACGTCCGGTGGGTTCAATGTGACGGAAGGGTACCTTGAAGGTCGACTTGAATTACTGCGCAACGCGTTTCTTGCGCGTGATCTGACGATTGACGCGCAGGGCCGTTACTCATCCTACAGCACATTCGGCAGCACCAAAAACTGGAAAGCGTCGATCAACTGGGCGCCGACTCAGGACATCAGCTTCCGGGCCACCTTGGGAACGTCTTTCCGTCAACCGAATGTGTATGAAATGTATGGCGGTCAGGCTCTCAGCTATGAAACCGCAACGGATCCATGCGCACAGGTTTCGTCCTATGGCACGCTTTCCGGCGCAGTTGAGGCAAGCTGCCACAAATACGGCGTCAAAAACACCTCGACGTTTACTCAGGCTGGAGGCGGACAGGTTGCCACAACAACAGGTGGTAACACAAAGCTGCAACCGGAAACCGGTCGTACCTACACGTTCGGAGCTGTCCTGACGCCCCGCTGGATCAAGGGGTTCTCCACGTCGGTCGAATTCTGGCACTACACGCTGCAGCACATGATCAACAGCTTGGGAACGCAATACATTCTGGACTCGTGCTATACCGGCGCCGACTCAGGTCAGTGTTCGTACATTACACGTAATTCCGGCGGTCAGCTCACCAACGTCAACGCCATTGACGAAAATCTGGGGAACATGATCACCAGCGGCATTGACTGGGATCTGAGTTATCACCTCATGGTCACCACGCGCGATGTGTTTTCCATCGAAAACAACTTCCAGCGCCTGCTGTCATACAAGCAGCAAAATACGGCTGGCGGCCAGTGGTATAACTATATGGGTTCTCTGCTGTATCAAAATACGGCTGGTGAGACGTCAGGCGTGCCCATCACGCGTGATTACCTGACATTGTCCTGGCAGCATGGACCATTGTCCGTGAGCTATATGGTCAATTACATCAGTGGCATGCGCTGGAACAACGGTACCGCCAATCTGCAATCTGTTGGGACGCAGCGCATCAAAACACCCGGCATGTATTTGCAGGATCTGAGCATGACGTATAATTTCCACAGATGGGCGTTTACAGGCGGCATTCAGAACATCGCCAACAAGAAGCCCCCGTTTGTGGCCAGCGCGACTGACAACAGCGACGGCGGCATGTATGGCAGTTATTACAACGGCCGTTACTTCTTCCTGCAGGCTGGCATGAACTTCTGAGGTCAGTTGCCCCTGTCCGTAGTTAATTGCGGACAGGGGTATTTTAGAAAATTTCGAATAATAAGTTTAAATGCTCGTATTTATTTTTTGTCAAAACCACGTGCGGACACCGAATGTGAAGTTAACATTGTGAACCGTGGTGTCTCCCGAACGCGCCATCGCTGCAGCCTGTCCAAAAACACCGGAATAGGTCACGCCGATATAGGGCGCGAACTTTCTGCGCCATTCGTAGCGCAGGCGTAGCCCGGCATCGATGTCCGACAGACCGGTTCCAACGCCTCGCGCGCGATCTGACTCACTGTAGAAATTCAGCTCCGCCTGAGGTTGCAGGATCAGACGGTTGGTCAGCAGGATATCGTAGGACCCCTGAAGCCGGGCGGCTGCGCCGCGATCACTGAAATAGGCTGTCGCCTCCAGATCGAAGAAATAGAGAGCCAACCCTTGCACGCCGACTGCGCCCCAGACGCGTGTGGGGCCGCTGTCGATATCGACGCGCACTCCAGTCTGCAGGTCGAAGTACCGGGAAATCGCGTGATCGTAGAGCGCCTCATGATCGCCATCGCCGAAGCGTCCGTTCGTCCCGACCATTCCCTCGGATTTTAGCCAGAGCTTGTCGTAATCGCTGCCGTACCAGGACTGCGCGTCATAACGGAACTCGCCGCCGCGGCCACTATAACGGGCTTCGAATTCATCAAGCAGGCCATGGAAATAGCGGTTCTGATCCATGACCGGCATGACGCCGTTGATGTAATGGACCGGCGTGTTGGCGATGCTTGCAGGGGCAGTCCGACCCGGCGATCGCACGCTCATGCCGCTCATGCCGCTCATGCCGCTCATGCCGCTCATGCCGC
>NZ_JOPL01000079.1 GCF_002153745.1 Acetobacter sp. DsW_063
GGCCAGCGCTACCGTCCGAGGCGCTGGTTGCCGCCGGCCTCGATCCTGAAGATCGCGCCGGGCTCGCGAAACTCGAGCCGAAGCGGCTGGCGCTTCTCGCCGCTTCCTTGCGCACGGAGGGGGCGGCGTTGTTGCCGTCAGGGGACTTGGGCTCCCGGCGCAGCACAGGGTCGCAACGTCACGCCCTGCGACTGGCGTCCCTGCCTGCGGCGCTGGCCGCCCGCGACCTGCGGCGTGATTCAGTCCAAATGGGGCAGGAGCGGGGACTTGGGGACCGGCTGCGCGTCGTTGTCAGGGGCTTGTTGCGGTAGGGGGGCATGATCGCCGTTCGGAGGTTTCGTCGAACTGGGGCAGGGCGCCCCGACCATAACGTTCTGACGTGTGGCTTTCGCGCGAGGCATGCTGGAACGGAGGCGGTCTCGGTGACGGATTAACCTCGTTCGGTTGTTGCGGCGCTACCAGTGTCGCGGACGTCGAAGAACGTGTGCCTGACGTGGCCGCGCGCAAACTGCGGCAGCGGGCGAGCGATAAAGCGCAAGAAAGCCGTAGACGCGCGATTATTATGGATGGCGGCGTATGCGCGACGTCACACGGGCAAGTCCCGGCTGTCGGCGATTGTCTCCATCGAGATGTAGGATGTGACCGTGTCCAGATCGATCTTCTCGATCAACTGCCGGTAGACCGTGTCAAAAGCGTTCATGTCCTTCGCCACGATCTTGAGCATGTAATCGTAATCTCCGGCGATCCGGTGGAAATCGGTCACGTTCGGAAGGCCGAGCACGAGCGCCCGAAATCGTTGCAGCCAGTGCTGGTCGTGGTGGCGGGTGCGCACCATGACGAACACGACCAGCCCGAGCCCGAGCGCCGCCGGGTCGATCCGCAGGGTTTGCCTGTCGAGAAACCCCTTTTCGCGCAGCGCCGAAAGACGTCGCCAGCAGGCGTTCTGCGACAGTCCGACAACGTCCGCGAGGGCGCGTTGAGAGAGGGAAGAGTCTTTTTGCAATGCGCGAAGCAATGCGCGATCGATATGATCAAGATCAGCGGCCATGTCAGATCATATGACAACAAAATTTGTGTTTCAAAGCAGAATATGAGTTGGAATTCGCGCGTCGATCGTGGTCGAATCACCATGACATCATTCAGGTGAGCCAAAACCATGATTGCCGATCGTGCGCCGTTCGACCGTTTCGAAGCCTCTCTCGCCACAGGCGACGTTTTGTCTGCATTGCGCGAAGGATTGATCGGTGAGGGCGCTCCGGTCCCGGGACCTTTCGGCGTCCATCCTCTGGTGTACGCAGATTACGTCGCCTCCGGCCGCTCCCTGCGGCAGGTCGAGGATTTTATTCTCGAGCATGTCCTGCCCTATTACGCGAACAGCCACACCGAGGCCTCGTTCTGCGGCATGTACATGACGCGCACTCGGGAAGCTGCGCGCAGGATTATTGCCGCCCAGTGTGGGGCGACGGACGATTACGCAACAATCTTCGTGGGTTCCGGCGCTACTGCGGGGATCAACCGGCTGGTGGAACTGCTGGGTGTGGGTTCGGCCATGCGCGAAGGGACATCTCGCCCGGTCGTTTTTATCGGCCCGTATGAGCACCACTCAAACATCTTGCCCTGGCGCGAGTCCGGAGCTGAGATCGTGACCATCGCTGAAGCCGCTCAGGGAGGACCGGATCTTGGCGTCCTTGAGGCGGCGCTTAGGGCGGCTGGACCGGAGCGGCTGAAGGTCGGCGCGTTCTCGGCGGCGTCGAACGTCACCGGCGTCATGACCGACGTGGACGCTGTCAGCGCCATGCTGCGGCGCCACGGAGCGGCTGTGATGTGGGACTACGCGGGAGGCGGTCCTTACCTGTCTGTGGACATGCGTGCAGGAACGGAATTCCAGAAAGACGCGATCGTTATTTCACCGCACAAATTTCTCGGCGGGCCGGGCGCTTCCGGCGTGCTGGTCGTGCGCAGGCGGGCCGTCACGCTTGAACGGCCGGTCTGCCCCGGCGGCGGCACCGTGCGCTTCGTCTCGCCATGGGGACATGATTATTCGGCGAATGTCATCAGCCGCGAGGAATCCGGCACGCCGAACGTGATCGGCGATATCCGCGCCGCGCTGGCCTTTCTGGTCAAGGACGCCATCGGTCAGGCCAGAATGGACGCTCGCCATGCGCAGTTGCGCGAACGCGCGCTGCAGTATTGGCGACGTAACGACCGGATCGAAATTCTGGGTAACAGCGCGGCGGCGCGTGCATTACCGATATTCTCCATCAGGGTGCGCGATAAGCAGGGAGATGGATTTATCCATCAGCAGCTTTTCACGCGCATGCTGTCCGATCGCTACGGCGTGCAGGCGCGCGGCGGTTGCGCCTGCGCGGGACCGTACGCGCACGATTTGCTCGGCATAGGGCGTGAACATTCTGTGGAATTAAGAAATTCAATTCTAAGCGGTGAAGAAATTGAAAAACCGGGTTGGACGCGCCTGAATCTGAGCGTGCTTCTCAACGACCAGAAGGCGCAGTTCATCATTGGCGCCGTGGACGAACTGGCGCGGGACGCCGCAGAAATCGCAACCCTGTATCACTGCGACAAGAGTACGGCTCGCTTTACGCCATTGGCCGCCTGAGGCGCTCGCGTAGCAGGGGAGACTCTGCGCTCCGGTCGCAGACGAAGAAAACCACAGTGTTCGCGAAAAGGATTTTGCAAAGCGAGAGAGGCGGAATCCGCCTCGTAACGTTCGTTTTGTCTATTATGACGCCAGAAAGACCCAGATCGCGCTGCATAGTGCCAGCCCGGTCAGGGATACGATCGTCTGGAGAACCGACCAGACCATCACGGTCTGTTTCAGCGTCAGGCCGAACAGTTCGTGAACCATCCAAAAACCGGCATCGTTGACGTGGCAGAAGAAAACGGAACCTGCTCCGATTGAAAGCGCGATGAGTGATGTCTGTGGGGACGAAAGCCCCATTGTCGCGAGAAGCGGAGCCATGAGCCCTGCGGTCGTTGAAGTCGCGACTGTCGCAGATCCCGTCGCCTGACGAAGGCAGACCGCGATCAGCCACGCCAGAATGACGAGAGGTAAAGGCGAAGATTCCGCGATTTTACTGATCGTCTCGGCGATCCCTCCGCTGAGCAGAACCTGCTTTAACCCGCCCCCGGCGCCGATGGTCAGCAGAAGCACGGCGAGCGGCGGCAGACTGTCATGCAACATGCGGCCTGTTTCACGACGCGGCTGGCGGCGCAGCCATCCGAGAACGATTACAGCAAAGAATACTGAAAGCAGGAGCGCCATAAAGGGCTCGCCAACAGTGTCGAGAATATGTGCAGCCATACCGTTCTGGGGCAGGCATAACTCCGACGCCGTGCGCGCCAGCATCAGCGCGACAGGAAGCATGATCGTCATCGCGGCGGCGAGCAGAGAGGGCTGCCGTCCCTGCGGCACGTCGCCGGGAGAAGACAAACTCGTTGGCGTCGGCGTGGAGATGGTTCGGTATTCTGGCTGGACGGAAAGGAAATTTCCGTACACTGGCCCTGCGAGAACGACGGCCGGGACAGCTATTGCCAGTCCAAGCAGCAAGGTCGTTCCCAGCGAGGCGTGCAGGGCGGATATGGCGATGAGAGGCCCCGGATGCGGCGGGACCAGCGCGTGGAGTACGGTCATGCCCGCAAGGGCGGGAATAGCGATACGCAGCACCGGTTGACGCGCGGTTCGGGCGATGCCGAGGACGAGCGGAAGCATGATCACCAGCCCGACTTCGAAAAACAGCGGCAACCCCACCAGCATGGCGGCGGCGGCCACGCACCACGGAAGCGCGCGCGCGGAAAGGGGGTGGCCGCCCGGACTCAGGAGCGCCGTCACCAATCGTTCGGCGGCGCCGCTGCCCGCCACCATCCCGCCCAGAAGCGCGCCCAGCGCGATGATGAGGCCACTGTCCCCCAGTAAATGACCTGCTCCTGCCTGAAAGGATGCGATGGCTTTCGCTGTGTCGAGACCCGCCGTGGCGCTGAAAACGATGGCGCCCAGCAGGATCGCGAGAAATGGAGGCAATTTTGCCAGACTGATCGTCAGAACGATGACCAGCAGGGCGAGCGCGCAGGAGATGATGACGCCGGTGTCGTTGGCGGTCCACGCCGTTAGATGATGCAAGGGTTTGGCCTCGTTTGTATCTTTGACCCGTCATGAAGCACGCCTTGGCAGGAGGTGGGGATCATCATCTCGTGAGAACTGGCGTTCCTTCATGGTGGAGGTCCGCCCGTTCTCGTCGCACGAGATTTCTCGTGGCGGTTCAACGCTTGCGAATACAATCGTTCGCGCCTTCGCCCGGTGAATGTTTGGCTTTTCGTATGTTTTTTCTGCAGCAGACGGCATTCTGTTCGTCCCCTCATCCGTACACGGCGGCGCCCACGATGAGCTGATCCGGCGCCAGCTAAAAAAGCGACGAACGAAAAATGTTTTCGTAACTTATCGGCCAGAGAGCGGTTAAGCATTGCGGCTGATGAAGAGAGCCCGATGACAAAGAACGCCCCTGTCTCTGTTAGCATTGATGGTAATCTTTATTCCCCGAGCCTGAACCGCGCGTTGTTCGCACTATGCGCACTGAATTTTTTCATGGCCGATGTCCAGGCGGGTATAGGCCCTTTCCTGGGGGTCTTTCTTCAGCACCATGGCTGGCGGACAGGACCAATCGGATCTGTCATGACTGCGGGCGGCATTGCCGGAATGATCGCAACCATTCCGGCCGGTGCGCTCGTCGACCATACCACGAAAAAACGTTTGCTCGTCATCGTGGCGGCGTTATGCGCCATTTCCGCCTCGCTCCTTTTATTGAGTTCGCAATCGGCGTTTGTCGTGACGATCAGCCAGCTTGCGACGGCTTTGGCTGGCGCCGGGATCGGCCCTCTGATGACGGGCGTAACGCTTGGGATTGTGCGCCAGAAAGGGTTCGGTGTGCAGATAGGTCGTAATCAGGCGTGGAACCATGCTGGTAACATGGTTGGGGCCGGGCTTTCCGGCTGGCTGGGCTGGCGTTTTGGTCTGTCAGCGATTTTCTGCCTCGAAGTCGCGTTTGGCCTGTTCGCCATTGCGGCTGTCCTCACGATCCCGGAGAAGTCCATCGACCATAATGCTGCACGTGGGCTGCAGACTAATGAGAATCATGAGAATCATGAGGATGGTGAGATCGAGGGATTGAGGTCGTTTCTACGGCATAAGCCCGTCCTAATACTGGCGGCGTGTCTTTGCTTCTTCCATCTTGGTAATGCTGCAATGCTGCCGCTTTACGGCATGGCGGTCGTCAGCGCAGGCAAAGGCGATCCGGCAATGTTCACCGCGACGACAGTAATGGTTGCTCAGGCCGTGATGATCATCGCTAGTCTTTTGGCAATACGCTTCGTCAGGGAACGTGGCTACTGGATCGTATTGCTCATATCGTTTGCGGCCTTGCCGTTACGCGCCGTGGTCGCGGGGAGTTTCATTCAGCACTGGGGCGTGTGGCCCGTACAATTTCTTGACGGAATCGGCGCCGGCCTCCAGAGCGTCGCCGTGCCCGGGCTGGTGGCGCGTCTTCTTAGCGGAACCGGGCGGATCAATGTCGGGCAGGGCGTCGTCATGACTGCGCAGGGAGTGGGAGCAAGCCTTTCTCCTGCGCTGGGTGGTTGGCTTGCCGAGGACCTCGGTTATTCCGCAGCTTTTTATACTCTGGGCTGTTTTGCAATCATGTCGCTGGGGCTATGGATCTGCGCGGCTTCGACAATGCGCTCCGCTGACGGAGTCCCTGCATGACGTTTCACCATGGAGCGATCTGGGCGATCGCCGTAATGACAACCGCAGGCATTATTGTCCGGCCGTTTCGGGTCGCGGAATGGGTATGGGCAGTGGCGGGGGCGGCCCTGCTGGTGCTCACGGGACTGTCGCCGCTGTCCAAGGCCTGCGCCGGCATTTGGAAGGGGGGAGACGTATACCTCTTCCTGACGGGCATGATGCTGCTGAGCGAAACGGCACGGGCGAACGGCCTCTTCGACTGGATTGCAACCTGGGCCGTCAATCACGCCGCGGGTTCTACGGTCAGACTGTTTACGGTGGTGTATCTTGCTGGCGTCGTTGTGACGACATTCATGTCCAACGACGCAACGGCTGTTGTCCTGACGCCTGCGGTGCTCGCGGCGGCGACCAAGGCGGAAGCTGATCCGCTTCCGATGCTGTTCGCATGTGCGCTCGTCGCCAATGCCGCCAGCTTTGTCCTGCCCGTGTCGAACCCGGCTAATCTGGTCCTTTATAATGGCGCACTCCCGGCTCTTGGATCGTGGATGGCTTCATTCGCGTTGCCGTCATTGATCGCGATCTCGACGACATATTTCGTGGTGCGTCTGATGGAGTTGAAGCGCCTGAGACCGCCGTGCGCTTCTCGGGTCGAAACGGTGCGACTTACCTTGGGTGGCAAGGCGGCCCTTGGTGGCATTGTCCTGACGGCGTTACTCCTCGTGACGGTATCCGCTTTCGACCAGCCTCTTGGAATGCCTACGGCGTTTGCGGGCGTTGCGACGGCTCTGGGAGTGTCCGCGATAGCCCGGTTTTCGCCGCTAACGCTCCTGCGGGAAATTTCCTGGGGCGTTCTACCGCTTGTGGCCGGATTGTTCGTTCAGGTGGGAGCGATCGAAAGTACCGGGCTGGTCAGGCAGATTGCCCTCTGGCTTCAGGAGGCCGCGAACACTGCCCCTGCGATTGGGGCGTTTGGTTCCGGCGCCATTCTGGCGGTTGTCTCGAACATCATAAACAATCTGCCGGCCGGGTTGATCGCGAGTGAGGCAATAGCACAGGCTCACGCGTCGCGGCTGGTGGTGGACAATCTGTTGGTCGGGGTCGATCTCGGTCCAAATCTCTCCGTTACGGGGTCCCTGGCCACAATTCTCTGGCTGCAGGTGATCCGTCGCGGCGGCGAAAATGTCGGGTTTTTGCAATTCCTGAAGGTAGGGGCTGTGGCAATGCCTGTTGCGCTGTTCCCGGCGCTTTGTGCGCGACTTTTGATCGGGTAATGGCGCCATGAGGCTGCGCGAAATATTCGAGACGCGGACGCTCGTCTGGACGGTCAATCTTTTAGCGTCGCTGATCGTTAAGCAAGTGCGGGCATATCTGTGCAGAGTGGTCCGAAAGGACGGCGCTTGTCATGAAAGGCGTGGGCTGGCCGGGTGAATGTCGACCTGGCGCTTGCGCGCATCATGAAGATGATGGACGTTCGCTCGGCTGCTGACCGGGATCGTGCCATCAGGAACGGGCGGCGACTCAACAGTCTTATAGACGAAGACGCGCACGGGACCTTGTGTCGGACCAGTTCTCAGCATTGTCAAAAGGGATATCATGATGACCGGACCATCGGACTACGTGCCTCCTAAAGTCTGGACGTGGACAGCGCCTGATGGCGGAAAAGCTTCCAGCACAAACCGTCCGACAGCGGGGGCTACCCATGACAAGCCGCTTCCTGTGGGCAAACACCCCCTTCAGCTCTACTCTTTGGGTACGCCCAACGGTGTGAAGGTCACAATCCTGCTCGAAGAGCTGCTGGCCGCAGGGCACAAGCAGGCGGAATATGACGCCTGGCTCATCCGTATTGGTGATGGCGATCAATTCGGCTCAGGTTTCACGGAAATTAATCCGAATTCCAAAATTCCGGCGCTTGTCGATCGTAGTCATGAACAGTCGATAGCCGTTTTTGAGTCCGGCTCTATCTTACTGTATCTGGCGGAAAAATTTGGGGCGTTCATCCCGAAAGATGTCGCCCACCGGACAGCATGCCTCAACTGGCTTTTCTGGCAGGTGGGAAGTGCGCCCTACATCGGCGGCGGTTTTGGGCACTTTTACGCGTACGCGCCAGAAAAAATAGAATACGCGATAAATCGTTTTTCTATGGAGGCCAAACGCCAACTGGACGTGCTCGACCGGCGCCTTGCGGAGAGTCCTTTCATTGCGGGCGATGAGTATACTATTGCCGATATGGCGATCTTTCCGTGGTATGGCGGGCTGGTGGAAGGTTGGCTTTATAATGACGCCGCCACGTTCCTGAGCGTACAGGACTATCCCCACCTCAAAGCCTGGGCGGATCGGCTGCTGGAGCGGCCTGCAGTACAGCGTGGACGCATGGTCAACCGTGTATTCGGAGAACCGGCCAGTCAGCTCCATGAACGGCATGACGCTTCGGATTTCGAGACCAAAACTCAGGATCGATTGGTCAAGAAATCCTGAAGTTTTATATTTGAAGAAATTTCGGATTTTCGATTGCACCTGTGGTCGGGAATCCGAATGCTGAGAAATTTTCATATGGCAATGTGAATATTGTTTACGGATATTTTCAGGCATTCATGTCGATGTTTTTTTTGAGGCGTCGAGAGAAACAGGCGCCTCACCTGCTTTCAATATCCGTCATGTTTACAAAGGCCATAATCGGCTTCCTCATATGATTCATCCGAACCATCGCCCGGATGAATCATATGGGGCAAGGTATCGTCTTGCTGAGCATCACGTTCATAATTACGATACAGAAATGTGTATCTCACGCCGCATCACGCTGCTCCTGCCTGTTATACTCCTCGCCGTATGTGGCGTCGCTTCGCGAAATATTCCGGGAGATCCGGTCCATGCGGAGAGCCTCAAGCCAACATCTCCGAAGCAGCCTGGCGCGGTTGACGAGGCGCGCATGGCGCAGGCGGATGCCGAACCGCAAAACTGGTACGCGACGAACCGGACGTTTGCGGCCGATCATTACTCCCCGCTTAGCCAGATCAATGATTCCAATGCCGAGAGGCTTGGCTTTGCCTGGCAATACAATACCGGAACCACGCGTGGTCTGGAGGCGTCGCCCGTTGTGATCGACGGGGTCATGTATGCGACCGGCAACTGGGGAGTGGTCTATGCTCTCGATGCGGCGACGGGGCGCGAGCTATGGACATTCAATCCACATGTCGACGGACGATGGGCCAGGCGGGCGTGTTGCGACATTGTCAATCGTGGCGTGGCCGTATGGAAAGGCAGGGTCTATGTCGCAGCGCTCGACGGACGGCTCTTTGCGCTGGACGCCGGGACCGGGCGACAAATATGGGTTCGCGGTACGATTATCGACCATGATCGCTTTTTGACCAGTACCGGCGCGCCGCAGATCGCCGGAGGCAACGTCATCATCGGCAATGGGGGCGCCGAGATGGGCGTGCGCGGTTACCTCACTGCTTTCGACGCCGAGACCGGCGCTTTTGCATGGCGCTTCTTCATTGTTCCGGCCGACCCGTCCAAACCGCAGGAGAATCCTGAACTGGCGATAGCGGCGCCGACCTGGGGCCCGAAGAGTCGTTGGGACGTGGGGGGAGGCGGGGCCGCCTGGGACGCGATGGCGTATGATCCGGAGCTGAATCTCCTGTATGTCGGGACAGGCAACGGGTCTCCGCATCCGGCGTTCGTCCGCAGCCCGGGGGGAGGCGACACATTGTTCGTGTCTTCGATTCTCGCGCTCAATCCAAAAACCGGCCGCATGAAATGGTATTATCAGACGACACCCAAGGATAGCTGGGATTTTACCGCGACGCAGCAGATGACGTTGCTCGATCTGACGATATCTGGAAAGTTGCGGAAAGTTTTGGTTCAGGCGCCGAAAAACGGATTTTTTTATGTGCTTGACAGGGCGACTGGAGAATTGATCTCGGCGGAAAAATATACCGACGTAAACTGGGCTGATCATATCGACATGAAAACCGGACGGCCCGTGTTTACGGCTCAGGGGGATTACTCGCGCGAGCCGAAACTGGTTTATCCCGGGGAGGCGGGCGGCCATAACTGGCGGCCGATGTCGTATAGCCACAGGACGGGATATGTTTATATCCCAACCCTGGATTTCCCGATGGTGTTTTCACTGTCGCGCGATCTTGCTTACCATCGCGGCACGGACAATTCGATGGATGTCACGGACCGCGCCGCGATATCCCGTGCACAGAAAGGCGAAGCTGATATCCCGGTCATTCGCCACGATACGTTGCAGGCCTATGACCCGGTCCATCAGCGGGCGGCATGGTCCGTGGTCACGAGCACGGATCCCGAGCAAAGCGGAGGCTTGCTTTCGACGGGCGGCGATATCGTGGCGCAAGGGGATGCGACCGGATTTCTGAACATATACGACGCCAGAACCGGAGCGCCGCTCAGCCATATTCGCGTCGGGACAGGAATCATGGCCGCGCCTGTCAGCTATGCCGTCGCCGGACGGCAGTACATTGCAGTTATGGCCGGCCTCGGTGGAGCGTCCGCCTGGGAGTTTCCAGAAAAATCGGCAGGGTATCGCTATGGAAACGCAGGGCGCATTGTGGTCTTCGCGCTGGACGGCGGCGCTGTGCCGACCCCGGCGTTGGTCGATCGTTCGGTGGTCGCGATATCGCCGCCATCTGGAATCAGGACTTCGCCCGAGATGATTGCGCGCGGAGCCCGTCTTTTTGACTACGCGCGTTGTTCGGGATGTCACGTTCCTGGAAAGGCCGGTATTGCCCCAAATCTTTTGACGATGCAAGAGTCGACGCATCGCGCGTTTGACCAGATCGTTCTTGGTGGTGCGCTTTCCGCGGCCGGAATGGCGAGTTTTTCCGATATCTTGACACAATCGGACGCGGGCGACATCCACGCCTATCTGGCGAACGAAGCGAAAAATGCCGCGACAGGGCACGTCGCGGTGCGCCATTGATGCGTCTCGCGGGCGGGTAAAAGATGCACAACAGAACAATGGGTCGCGGCTACGAAATGCCGTAAGTGGGTAAGCTTCCGGAAATACGGCGATGGCTCGATCCGACGTGCGGAGAGGCGAGCCGAAGACCGGGGAGGATAGAGCAACTCGTCCGTGTCCATCGTGCGTCAGGCGGTTGCTTCACATTCGTAACAGTCTTGCGCGCCCGGGCAGGGCGTCCTTAACTCCCGGCACACGCTCACTATTCGGATTTTGCAATGCCCAGCCGTCCACGCGCCAGAGAACTAACCCTGCCTCTTCCTGGCGCACCGGGCCCGCTGAATGCGATTACAGACGTTCCGGGCGTGCGGGTCGGCTACAAGACGCTGATCTCGGGTGAAGGCGAGCATGCGATCAGGACAGGCGTGACGGCGATCCTGCCGCGCGCGGAAGATGATCTGCTGCACCCCGTTCTTGCGGGCAGTTTTTCAATGAACGGTAATGGCGAACTGACTGGCTGTCACTGGATCGACGAGGCTGGATGGTTCATGGGCCCGATCACGCTGACCAACACCTGTTCGCTGGGCATTGCGCATCACGCGATGGCGCGATGGATGTTGAAGACGTTCCCCGACGTGATGGGAGAGACCCTCTGGCCCCTCCCTGTGGTGGGGGAAACGTTCGACGGGTGGCTGAACGACATCGCCGGGCAGCATGTGACGGAGGTCGACGTTCTGGCTGCGATCGAAGCGGCCGCAGCCTCCCCGGCCTTCACGCCGGTGTCGGAAGGGAATGTCGGCGGTGGGACGGGGATGATCGCCTATGAGTTCAAGGGCGGCACGGGCACGTCGTCGCGGATCGTGCGGACGAAGGCTGGCGAATATACGCTCGGCGCGCTGGTCCAGGCCAATCACGGGCGGCGGTCGTGGCTGACGGTTTGCGGCGCGGCGGCAGGGCGCGCCATGCCGGAAGATACGCTGTGGCCATCTGAACGCGGGTCGATCATCGTGATCCTTGCAACCGATGCACCGCTGGAATCGACGCAGTTGCGGCGTGTGGCGAAGAGGGTCGGCATCGGCATCGGACGCGGAGGCACGCCCTCGGGAAATAATTCCGGCGACATTTTTCTGGCGTTCAGCACGGCTAACGACTCAGGCGCCTTTCCGGGCGCGCCGTTGAAGCGAATAGAGGCGCTGAGTGACGAGGCGATGGACGACGTGTTCATGGCTGCGGTCGAGGCTGTGGAGGAAGCGGTGTTGAACGCGATGCTTGGCGCGGAGACGATGGTTGGACGGCGCGGGCGGCTGGTGCGGGCGATCGACCCGGAGCGGTTGAAGTCACTGGTCTGCGTTCCTTCGGGAGGCGCCGCATGACCGATCTTGCAACGCCGGACGCCGCCATTTCGGGAAAAGGCGACGCGGTCGCGCCGGTCGACGGCGCGGGCGGCCAACCGTCCGGGCTGAAGCGCAGTATGGGGTTGCTCGGCGTGTTGATGATCACGCTGTCGGCGATCTCTCCGGCGTCCTCCGTGTTCATCATAGTGCCGGGTATTTTCGCGACGGGTGGCTCTGGCGCGCTGATCGCCATGGCCGTAGGCGCGCTGGTCGGGCTGTGTATGTCTTTCGTCTACGCCGAACTGGCTTCGGCTTTTCCGCTTTCCGGCGGCGAATATGCGATCGTCGGCCG
This sequence comes from Acetobacter sp. DsW_063, assembly GCF_002153745.1. Lineage (GTDB taxonomy): Bacteria > Pseudomonadota > Alphaproteobacteria > Acetobacterales > Acetobacteraceae > Acetobacter. The sequence goes on from NZ_JOPL01000079.1 coordinate 12,363, forward strand.
TATCCTTGGCCCGTTCGCGGGATTTGTCGTGCTGGGCGTGGGGGTGATGCAACTGATCGCTATCCCAGCGGTCATGGCGGTGGGGATTGGCGTCTATCTTGACGTGCTGATCCCCGGTGCGCCGCCGGTCGCCGCCGCCGTGTTGACGGTAGCGCTGGCGGCGGGCGTATGCGTGCTGCATCTGCGGGCCAGCGCGGTGGTGACAGGGGCGTTTCTGGCCGTCGAGTTGCTGGCGCTGGCCGCACTGGCTGCGCTCGGGTTCTTTCATGCCGCGCGGCCGCTGAGCGAAGTGGTGCTGCATCCGGTGTTTCTCGACACAACCGGAACACTGTCCGCAGTGTCTCCGACGTTGATCGCCATGGCGGTGTCGCTGTCGATCTTCTCCTACAACGGTTACGGTTCAGCCGTGTATTTCGGCGAGGAAACGCATGACGCGTCCCGCCATATCGGTCGGACAGTGTTGCTCGCGCTGCTGGTGACGGTGATCTGCGAGATTGTGCCGGTCATTGCGGTTCTTCTGGGCGCGCCGGATTTGCGAACGTTCTTTTCATCGCACGACATGATGGGCGTGATCTTTCTGTCCTACGCAGGGCCGGTCGCAAACGTTCTGGTCAGCTTCTGTCTCGTGTTGGCGATTCTGAACGCTGTGATCGCCAATTTGCTGATGTGCTCCCGCCAGCTTTACAGTATCGGGCGCGACCGCATCCTGCCTGCGCGGTTGAGCGACGGTCTGACGGTGATTCATCCGCGCTTCCACTCCCCCTGGGGCGCGACGTTCGTGGCGGGAGCGCTCTCCGGCGCTGCGTGTCTGATCAGCGAGCAGATGCTGCTGATCATCACCGGCAGCGGAATTTTGATAATGTATATGGCGCTCTGTCTGGCGGTGATCGTCGGGCGGCGTAACGGGCTGACCGCAGGGGGGCATTACCGGATGCCGCTATTTCCACTACCGCCCCTGCTGGCGTTTCTGGCGATGGTCGGCGTGACGGGAATGAACTGGATGGACGCGCAGGTCGGACGCCCAAGTCTGGTGCTGACGCTGTTCGTGGCGCTGGGAGCCGGAGCCTATTACCTGCTGGTGCTGAGCCGTCGCGGGTGGCGGATGCAGGGGCCGCAAAGTTGAGCGCGTCGGAGATCAGGGCGGCGACGCAGGACGATTTGACGGCGATCGCCACGTTATGGCGGGAAAGCACGATCAGCATGGACGGCGGCGCGCCGAGGGTCCACGACGTGGAGGCGTTGCGCGCCAGGCTTCAGTCGGAAGGATGGCTGATCGAGGTTGCAGAAAACGAAGACAAAATCGTGGGCTTTCTCGCCTTGCGCGAAAGAGAACGCGTCGTGGATCAGTTGTTCGTGGTGCCGTCGGTACAGGGCGAGGGCGTTGGCGCAAGATTACTGCGGCACGCACAGGCGCTGATGCCGGACGGCTTCACCTTGCGCACGCCATTGAGCAACCTCGCAGGCCAGCGGTTCTACGAACGCCACGGCTTGACCATGCTGCGTGACGAACCCCACCCACAGGCGGGATTTCTTGTCCGGTATTACGGGTGGTTTCCCTGAGACCCTGCTGTGGGCGTGAGAGGCGTCATGCGCCGAACGCCTGTTGTGTCAGAATGATCCTTTCCAGCGCAGGTCTGCCCTCGAACTGGAAAAACGTTCTTCTTTTTCCCGTCGGAAAAGGAAGAACGTCGGCACATAACCAACGCTCTCCATCACACGTCAAACGCCGGTTCAAGCATAACGCCGCGCGCCAGCCACACAGGCGACGACGATCATCGTGACGCCGCACATCGCCCACGACACGGCCTCCCCCAACACGGCATGGGCAAGGATCAGGCCGAAAAACGGTTGCAGCAACTGCAACTGTCCGACGCTGGCGATGCCGCCGAGCGCAAGCCCGCGATACCAGAAGATAAACCCGACAAGCATGCTGAACACCGAAACATAGGCGAGACCCACCCACGCGGACGACCCGATGGCGGCCCAGCCGCCGGGCTCGGTGGCGAGGGCGAGCGCCGCCATCGCCGGGGACGCCAGAACGAGCGCCCAGGAAATCACCTGCCAGCCGCCAAGACGACGCGAAAGTGCTGCTCCCTCCGCATATCCCAGTCCACATAACGCCACGGCCGCGAGCATCAGCGTGTCGCCCGCGACAGACCCTCCGCCGCCATGCGTCAGCGCAAAGCCCGCAACACTCGCAGCCCCAGCAAGGGAGAACGCCCAGAAGATCGCGCCGGGGCGCTCCCCGCCGCGGAGAACGCCAAATAGCGCCGTCGCAAGCGGCAGCAGACCGATAAAGACAAGCGAATGGGCGGAGGTGACATGACGCAGGGCCAGCGCGGTCAGCAGCGGAAAACCGATGACCACACCCAGCGCCACGACGCCCAGCGACGGCAGGTCTCTCCGCGCGGGGCGTCGCTCCCGCAGCGCCACAAGCAGCAAGGCGCCGAGCGCCGCTGCGATCAGCGCGCGCGCCGCCGTCAGAAACAGGGGCGAGAACCCGGCGACCGCAAGGCGCGTCGCAGGCAGCGACCCGCTGAAAATCAGGACGCCCAGCAGCCCGCTGCCGAATCCTTCTGTCGACGTCTTCATGAAGTCCCCCGCGATTTCCGGGAACAGTAGGCGATCCGGCGCTGGCGGCGACAGGAACAGTTCAGTACAATAGCAAAGAACTGTACCGATACTTTTTACCATACGGATTGGAAACGATGACGGCGCGAGGCTCCCGCACGGCGGACGTGGTGACGGCGATACGCGCGCGCATAAGCGGCGGCGCGCTGGGCGTGGGAGACCGGCTGCCGTCGGTCCGGCGCTGCGCTGACGCGATGGGCGTGTCCCCCTCGACCGTGGTCGAAGCCTATGACCGGCTGGTTGCGGAAGGAGTCATTCGCGCCCGCGCAGGCTCCGGGTTCTACGTCGCAGGCGCGGCCCCCGCACTCGTGCTGACGGAGGCGGGGCCGCAGTTCAACCGGGAGATCGACCCGCTCTGGGTGTCCCGGCAATCGCTGGACGCGGCGCCGGATACGCCCCGCCCCGGCTGCGGCTGGCTCCCGGCGGAGTGGATGCCGGGCGATGCGATCCGGCGCGCCATGCGGGCTGCGGCGCGCGGGGATGACGCGCTGCTGGCCGGATACAGCCCCGCGCGGGGATCCCTGCCACTGCGGCGGTTGCTGGCACGGCAATTCGCGGCAGAAAACCTGCCCGTCGCGCCGGACCAGATCCTTCTGATTGGCTCAGGGTCGCAGGCGCTGGACCTTGTGTGCCGCCTGCTGCTGCGTCCGGGCGATACGGTGCTGGTCGATGACCCGTGTTACTTCAATTTCCGCGCGCTTTTGCGGGCGCATCGCGCGAACGTGGTCGGCGTCCCTTATGAGGCGGACGGGCCGAACGTCGAACAGTTCGCGCAGATTGCGGCGGCGGCGCGGCCCCGGCTCTACGTCACCAACTCGGCGCTGCATAACCCGACGGGCGCCACGATCTCGCCGCGCGTGGCGCATCGTGTCCTGAACATCGCGGCGGAACACGACATGATCGTCGTGGAGGACGATATCTTCGCCGATTTCGAACCTGAACCGTCGCCGCGTCTGGCGACGCTGGACGGTCTGCGGCGCGTCATCCGCATAGGCAGCTTTTCCAAGACCCTGTCTGCTTCTTTACGTTGCGGCTATATCGTATCCACGCCGGAGTGGATCGAGGCGCTGACGGATTTGCAGGTCGCGACCTGCTTCAGCGCCGTGTGTCCCGTCGCCGCCGAGGTGACTTTGTCGATTTTGAGCGACGGCGGGTACCGCAAGCATATGGAGGCGCTGCGGCGCAGGCTGATCACGGCCAGACGCGAGACGACGAAACATCTTGGTCAAATCGGAATTGTTCCCCATCTGACGCCGCGCGGCGGGTTCTATCTTTGGTGCGCGCTGCCGGATGGCGTGGACGCTGCGATGCTCGCCCGCGTCGCCCTGCGGGACAGGTTGGTGCTGGCGCCGGGGGACGTGTTCAGCGTGTCGCGCACGCTATCGGACTCCATGCGGTTCAATGTCGGGCAGATGGGGGGACGGGGGGTGTATGCGGCGTTGCGGCGGGCGGTTGGGGAGAGTTGGGTGGTGGTGGCGGCGTCTGAGTAAAGAAAGTCGGGGCATCCCCACAGCGGGTGTGGAATCTCTGCTGACGCCTGCAAGCAGGTATGATCGGGCGGAAGTAGGTCCGCTGGCGGAAGCTATACCAACAGGTAATAGATGGCAGCGTTGAACTGCTATGGGTGATCAGTGCCATATTGGGTCAAAATCGGAGAAATCCGTCGAAGGCCATGATACAAATCTCGAAATCGTAATTCTTCAGAAGATAATGTGGGTTTTGTGTTATTACCCCGCGATGGCTAGTAGAGAGCGTTCGCGTGGACGGCACGGTGCAGGAGGCAGGTGGAGGGTTTGAAAAGCCCCTTGGCTCTGACCTGTTCTGTGTGATTC
>NZ_JOPL01000080.1 GCF_002153745.1 Acetobacter sp. DsW_063
GGACCTTGGACCTTGGACCTTGGACCTTGGACCTTGGACCTTGGACCTACTTATCCAGAATTTCTCAAATACAAATCCAAAATTCATACCGTAACATTTAATTTTTTACTCAAAATTCACAATAAACACACCAGCATACAAATATGTCTCTGAAAAAAATGTAAATTAAAACAATTCATTAATTAAATATGAAACAATCAACCGGAAGTTTGATTTTATCTGTCTGCCGTTCACAACTTACGTCCGTCCACATCGCATCCACTACAGTAATCATGCGCGCCGAAACGCGACAACGCGCTTGGCTGGACACTGCGCGACTGGCTAGAGTGGGCTCCGCATGAACTCATCACCTCAATCGCCCACCGCCTCGGCAATCGACGAGACTGCGGAGCAGAATGGCCTCCCCTCCCGCCCCGCACATGTCGCCCCGGCAGAGGCCTCGTCGGAGAGCGCCGCAATGTGCAGAGCGCACCCCGCAGGCGTCCACTCGACGCACGGCGACGCATCCGAAGACGAAGCCGATGGCGCGTCTTTAGCGGCGGCGTCCGAACGCAGCCCGTTCGTCGCAGCCCTGAGCTTCGCGATCCGCCAGTGGACGCGCTGGCCACGATACCTGACGACCACGCTGTCCGGCATGGCCGTCGCCACGTTGTCTGACGTGGCCACGCCGCTCGTCGCGGGTCGGCTCGTGGAGGACGTGGCGCACCCGCCTCCAGCGGCCGGAGATACGGTGGCAAACGCGGCCGCTCTGGCGGCTCGCGGCGACGCGATGTGGATGCTGGGCGCGCTCGGCCTTCTTGGTCTGGTCAGCGTGTCTGGCAGGCGTGCGTCCTTTCTGGGCATCACTCACCTGTCGATCAACATCATGCGCGACGTCGCGCAGGAGAGCTTTGCCCGTCTGCAGAAATTCTCCACGGACTGGCACGCCAACACGTTCGCCGGGTCCACGGTCCGTAAGCTGACGCGCGGAATGTGGGCTTTGGATACGCTGAACGACAATCTGCTGTTGATGCTGCTGCCTGAGATGCTGGTGCTGACCGGCACGACGATGGTGCTCGGCTGGCGTTGGCCGTTGATGGGCGCGCTTCTGGCTGGAATGTCGATTGCATTCGTCGCCCTCTCCTGCGCCCTGACGCTACGCTATGTCGCCCCGCACGCACGAAAGGCGAACCGCTGGGACAGCCGAGTGGGTGCCGCTCTGGCCGATGCGATTACCTGTAACCCGCTGGTCAAGGCGTTTGGCGCCGAAGCACGGGAAGAGCGGCGCCTTGGCCGAACGCTGGCCATATGGCGCCTGCGCACCGCCCGTTCGTGGGTTCGCGGCACGAATAGCGGCAACGCGCAGAATCTGGCCGTTACCGCCATGCGGCTGACGCTCGCCTCTGCGGCGGTGTGGCTCTGGTGGAAAGGCGCGGCCGGGCCCGGCGACGTGGCCTATGTCCTGACCATGATCTTTCTCGTGCAGGGCTATCTGCGCGATATCGGGCAGCAGGTTTCCGTCGTTCAGCGGTCAGTGAACGAAATGGAAGAGCTTGTCGCGATCTGGGACCAGCCGCCCGCCGTCAGGGACAGGCAGGGAGCCGGGCGCATCGCCATCTCGCGGGGCGAGATCCGGTTCGACCATGTTCTCTTCCGGTATCAGGGTCTGGACAGACCTCTGTTCAAAGACCTCGACGTCACGATCCCGGCGGGTGGCCGCGTCGGGCTGGTCGGCCCTTCGGGGTCCGGAAAGTCCAGCTTCACCAAACTGCTGCAAAGGCTTTACGATATCGACGGCGGACGCATTCTGATCGACGGCGTGGATATTGCCTCCGTTCAACAATCGTCGTTGCGTTCGCAAATCGCGATTGTGCAGCAGGAGCCGATTCTATTTCACCGCTCTCTGGCTGAAAACATTGCCTACGCCCGCCCTGGCGCAACTCAGTCGGAGATCGAGCGCGCCGCAGAGCTGGCGAACGCGTCGGGCTTCATCTCGCGCCTGCCGCAGGGATACGACACTCTGGTCGGTGAGCGCGGCGTGAAGCTGTCGGGCGGCGAGCGCCAGCGCGTGGCCATCGCGCGGGCGTTCCTCGCCGACGCGCGAATTCTCATCCTTGATGAAGCCACCGCCAGTCTTGATTCGGAGTCCGAGGCTCTGGTGCAGGACGCGATCGAGCGGCTGATGCTGGACCGAACGGTGATCGTGATCGCCCATCGTCTGGCGACCGTCGTCGGTCTCGATCGGATTTTGGTGTTCGAGCATGGAGAAATCCGTGAAGACGGCTCCCATGAAGCGTTGATCCAGCGCGAGGGAGGGCTCTACCGGCGACTCTATGAGTTACAGTCGCTGGATGGATAGCGCCGTCAACTGTTCCTGAGCGGGCGGAACTGCCTTTAAGCGGGCGCGTCTGTGCTTGGACGCGAAGACTGAACCGGAGGAAGTGGGTGACGAAACATTATGATTACGACCTGATCGTCATCGGCAGCGGGCCGTCCGGCCGCCGCGCCGCCGTTCAGGCGTCGAAGTTCGGCCGCTCCGTCCTTGTTGTGGACCGCCGGGGCAAGGTCGGCGGCGTGTCCGTCCACACAGGCACCATTCCGTCGAAGACACTCCGCGAGACCGTGCTCAACCTGACAGGCTGGCGGGAGCGCGGGATTTACGGAATGAACTACCGCGTCAAACAGAATATCGACGCGCAAGACCTCAACATGCGGCTTGGCAAGACGCTCGACGACGAAGTCGAAGTGCTTGAGCACCAGTTTCTGAGAAACGGGGTCTCCGTCGAATACGGATCAGCAAAATTCGTCGACGCGCATACGATCGAAATCGAAAATCCTGCAGGCGGCTCACGCCGCGTACGCGGAAAAGCGATTGTCGTCGCCGTTGGCTCCGCACCCCATCGCCCGCACAACATTCCCTTCGACGGGACACGTGTGATCGACAGCGACGGCATGGTCAATCTTGATCGCATTCCCCGCTCTCTCACCGTGGTCGGCGCCGGCGTCATCGGCATCGAATACGCCACGATCTTCAGCGCGCTTGACGTCCGCGTCACGATCATCGACCAGCGCGAGCATATTCTGGACTTCATCGATCGGGAGATCGTCGACGACTTCATCCACCAGCTTCGCGACCAGAGCGTCAATTTTCGCCTCGGCGGTGCGCTGGAATCCATCGCGATCGAAGCCGGGCAACCCGTCGCCATTCTGGAAGACGGTCGACGAGTCCGCTCGGACCTCCTGCTCTACACCGGCGGACGTCAGGGAGCGACGGGTGATCTCAACCTCGCAGCCGCAGGACTGGAAGCCGACGAGCGAGGACGGCTGGAGGTCGATCCGATAACTTTTCAGACCAAAACGCCCAATATTTACGCCACGGGGGACGTCATCGGGTTTCCGGCGCTCGCCTCCACGTCCATGGAGCAGGGCCGGATCGCCGCCTGTCACGCGTGCGAGCAACCGGTGCCGCCTGCGCCTAAATTTTTCCCGTACGGCATTTACTCCGTGCCCGAGATATCGATTGTCGGCATCACGGAGGAAGAAGCGCGAAAAAAGAAAATCCCTTACGAGGCCGGCGTCGCGCGTTTCCGGGAGACGTCGCGCGGTCAGATTATGGCCGAAACTCAAGGGTTTCTGAAAATCATCGTATGCCTGGAGACGCACAAGCTTCTGGGCGTGCACATCGTCGGCGAAGCGGCGACCGAGTTGATCCATATCGGTCAGGCTGTGCTCAACTTCGGTGGCAGCTTTGAGTATTTCATCGAAGCCACCTTCAATTATCCAACGTTCGCGGAAGCCTACAAAAGTGCAGCGCTGGACGTCTGGAACCGCATCACGCCCCGTCACGCGGGGATAGGTGAACCTCCAGCAATCTCACCGGAATCATCTGCGCCGCAGCGTATGAAAACCAAACCACACTGAAGAACTACAGCGCGGCGATTTCCCGATCCCGCGCGCTCAGCGCAATCGTGAGCGATGTCCTTCGCGCATTCCGCAACATGTCCTGCATGGACGGTAACGCCATCCGGCCAGAAATAGCTCTTCCGTCTCGCTATTTCTCCGAATGAAGAGCTGCGACGCTGCGGCGCGCAAGCAGCGAGATTGTATCGTTCAGCGACGCTTCGTTATTGAAGTAGCTATGCGGTGATTTGGCTCCTACAGAAAACGCCTGAACCGAACTGAACCCGTCGACCGTCTTCATCTGCACGGTTTCTTTCGCATCCAGCACGTCGCGCGTCGTCGGAGACCCGATTGTGACGTAATCAGCCTCTTCCGCAATCGCAACTTTTGTCAGATTGACGGTCAGGACACGGTCGACAGCCCCACCTTCCTGCGCCGTAAGCCCGGCGGAGACGAGCCGCATTTCCAGTGCGTTCCGTAATTTCCGGGCAAGGTCCTGCGTGAAGTCAGGATCCTCGCTGCTGATATCGATACGCCACGTCCCGCGCAGAGACGCTACCCAGTTCGCTGGCGGCGCATTCGTCGCCTCGGGGGAACACCCCCCCAAAGCGGCTGCGGCCACCACGACGACACACACGACGCCACGCATGAACATACCCTGCCGTTTCCAGGAAAAGTCCTGGAAACGGAAAAGACGGCGTCGCCTCACTTCGCGCCGCCACGCGTCGTCAGCCATTCCGCGACGGCCGCTCTGGTGCGGTCCGCCAACTCCGCCGCCGCCGCGATCTGCTCCGCGCCACGGGCCGCTGCGAGCTTGGCTCCTGCTGACTCGCTGCTGGCCGGATCAGCCAGCATTTCATTGGACACCTTGGCGCTCCGCGACGCCGAGGCGACCGAAGGCAGCAACTCGGTCTGCGACCATGGAGTCAGACGCTTGCGGATCGCGGACTGATCGGCCTGCGTCAGATTCCAGACCATATCCGGCGCTTCGCTGTTGCTCGCCAACACGGCGAGAGAACGGACGATCCGTCCATTCGGAATTGCGCCGCTATAAGCCAGATTGAAGGTCTTTTTGATAAGCGCCGGATCCTGCGACCTCGCAAGAGCCGCGAAAAAACGCCGTTTCCGCTCCGTATCCGGCGCCTTGCGGAGCGCATCGGCAAGCACGTCCCATGTGGTGGCGTCGGCGTGGAGCGCTGCGATCTGCGTCACCGGCTCTACAAGGCTGGCGTCGAGTGAGGATGGATCTTTGCGCCACGCGGCAAAACGCTTCTGCGCCTCCGCCGTCACCTCGGGATCGCTGAGCAGACCCAGCATCTCGATAAGCTCGGGCCGAAGCATGGAGTTCAGGAAGCTCTCGCCCGACTTCGGCGTCCACCCCAAACGCACGAGTTGGGGCGCGAGCAGTGAACGGACGAAGGCGCGGAACGCCGGGCGTTCTGGAGCGCCGCGCTCCAGGTCATCCAGCTGTCGCAGATGCGATAGCGTGTCCTGCCATACGGCGATGCTGGTCTCACCTTCATCGGAAAGCCGCGCGACCAGATCGAGATAATGCGAGAGCGGCTGCTGAGCCGACTGAAACAACGCGAACTGGTCGCCGAGGAGATTGACCCGGTCCGTCATATCGAGACGCGCAAAAGCGGCTCGCAGGGCTGTATATCCTGCGTCGTCATAAACCGTACGGTAATAACCGCCTTCGCCGAGGTTCACCTTCACCGCGCTGTCGCAACCTGCGACACGCACCGTGGCGGGCGAACTCGTCAGCAAGATTTTCTGCGTCGTAACGCCCGGTCCCCCGATGACGACGGGAATGCGCCACTTCAACGCGGCGGCCTGCGGATCGTGAATGGCGAAGCGGCTCTGCGTCAGCTCCAGTTCCGTTTCGCCACCGACGCACCGCCGCGCGACATGCACAAGAGGAATTCCCGGCTGCTCCGTAAATGTTTTGGCGACGGCGCCGACGTTCTGCTTCGATACGCCGGAGAGCGCATTCCATAGATCGGCGCTGGTGGCGTTGCTGTAAGCATGCGCTTTCATGTAACTGCGCATGCCGTCGCGGAATACGTCAGGACCGAGCCAGGTCTCGATCATGCGAATGACCTGCTCGCCTTTTTGGTAACTTATGCGGTCGAACGCCTGATCCGCATCTCGGGCGTCTGCAATAACCTGCTGGATCGGATGCGTGGTCGAAAGCGCATCCTGCGCCATCGCGATTTCACGGCCGGAATGTTCGCGCGGCCAGACTTCCCAATCAGGGTTGAAATGATCGAGCGCCTTCGTTTCCATCCATGTCGCGAAACCTTCGTTCAGCCACACGTTGTCCCACCACGCCATGGTGACGAGATCGCCGGACCATTGATGCGCCATCTCGTGCGCGACCACGAGGTAGACCAGTTCTTTCGTGCGTGGCGCACTATGTGCGCGGTCGAAGAGCAGGTCCTCGTCGATAAACGTGATGGCGCCCCAGTTCTCCATGGCGCCCGCCTCGTAATTCCCCGGGACGGCGACAAGATCGAGTTTCGGAAGCGGATACGACGTTCCGAAATAGTCATTGTAGTAAGGAAGAATTTCAGACGCCGCCGAAAGCGCATAAGCGCCCTGCGACTCCTCCCCAGTCGGAGCGAAGACATTGATCGGCGTATTGCCGCTTTTACCGTGCAATGCGGCCATGTCTCCTGCGATCAGCGCAAGGAGGTAGGTCGACATGCGCGGCGTAACGGCGAACGTCACACGTTGCGCGTCGGGGCCTGCCGCTTCCGTCTTTTCGACTGGCATGTTGCTGATCGGCGTCCAGGCCTTCGGCAAGGTGACCGTCAGCTTGAACGTCGCTTTGAAAACGGGTTCGTCCCAGCAGGGAAACATCCGGCGGGCGTCGGCGACTTCGAACTGCGTCACCAGCATGCGCTTCTGCGCGCCGGTCGCGTCCTTGTAGTCGTCGTAATAAAGACCGTTCGGCGTCGCTATGATCGGGCCAGAGTAAGACAACGTGAGGCGATGCGCGCCCTTCGCGAGCTTGTGCGGAAAACGTAGCGTTACGGTCTGGGCTTTTTCATCGTGACTTATCGACGCTGCAAGTCCGTCTGCGTTCGCCGCGCCGACCGTCAGTCCCGCCTGATTCATCACCAGCGTGTCTGTCGGCGTCAGCACGTCCAGCGTGATGTGCTCCTCTCCTGACAGAGTAAGCTTCGCCATGTCGGTGACAAGCGCGATGTCGTAAGTCCGGGGGGTTACGGTTTTCGGCAACTGCCCCGGCGTCGCAGCAAAGGAGAACGGCGCTTCGGCGCGCCCGGATTCGGGCGCGAGCAGGAGCGCCGCTCCGCAAAGCAACGTGGAGGCGAGAAGCCGCATATGACGCATGTGTCTTTTTCCGATCGAAGTGATCCGCCAATGCAACCACAAATCCGGCTGTTGAAAAAGAAACGTCACAAAGGCTGCGAAAGCCCCCTTGACCGGGGGACGAGCCCCGTTTAAACGCCCTTTCCACACCCGGTTCGCCGGTTGTCATCTTGCCCAGATGGCGGAATTGGTAGACGCGCAGGTTTCAGGTACCTGTGGCCGCAAGGTCGTGGAAGTTCGAGTCTTCTTCTGGGCACCACTCTTTCTTTTTCAAAGCAAGGCGAGTCATGAACGGTCGGCACACATCCTCCGATGGCGCCATCACCCTTCATCATGACGATCTGCCCGACGGCCTGGATCTCGGCCCCGTTGTCGCAATCGACACGGAGACGATGGGCCTCAATCCCCACCGCGATCGCCTCTGCCTCGTGCAGTTGTCGTCTGGCGACGGCACGGCGCACCTCGTGCAGATCCGCCCCGACGCGCCCGGCGGAAAGCCTGCTGACTGCCCCAATCTGAAGCGCCTGCTCGCCGACCCCGACGTGCTCAAACTGATGCATTTTGCGCGATTTGACGTCGCCGTGCTTCAGCACACGTTCGGCGTGACCGTGGCGCCTGTCGCCTGCACGAAAATTGCCGCGCGTCTGGTGCGCACGTTCACGGATCGCCATGGCCTGGCGGCCCTGTGCCGGGACCTTCTCGGCGTGGATCTGAGCAAGCAGCAACAAAGCTCTGACTGGGGCACCCCGTCTCTGACGCCGGAGCAGCTCGCCTACGCAGCGTCCGACGTCCTGTATCTCCACGCCCTGTGGGGAAAACTGGAAGCCCTGCTGGTGCGCGAAAACCGACGCGAACTGGCGCAGGCCTGCTACGATTTTCTTCCGGCGCGCGCGCGACTGGACATTCTCGGGTATGAAGAACCGGACATCTTCTCCCACCGGAGCTGACTTCGGCGCGTTCGCGCATGACGGCATGATTGACCGCACGCCCGTGCGGGATGATAGAAGCCGGACATGACGCACCCCGCCCCCTCCGGGTCCCCCCTCCCCGACATCACCGGCAAGGCCTTGTGCCCGCCGGGCGATTCGCGACGATCGGCGGCGGCAGTCGCGCGCGACGTTATCGAAAAGGAGACGGTCGGGCTCAATGCGCTCGCCGAGGCTATGCTCGACGGCAGCGGGCTGGGTGGACAGTTTTCCAGAGTCGTTGAAGTCATCGCCTCGCTGGAGGGGCGGGTCGTCGTCACCGGCATCGGCAAATCCGGTCATATTGGACGCAAAATTCAGGCGACCCTTAGTTCCACCGGCACCCCTGCCCTGTTCGTCCACCCGGTGGAAGCCTCCCACGGCGATCTCGGGATGCTGGCGCGAGGTGATGCGGTGCTGATTCTCTCCAATTCCGGCGAATCGGCCGAACTGGCTGACATGGTGGCGCATAGTCTGCGTTTCGGACTGCCACTGATAGCGGTGACCGCGCGCCCGGAATCAAGCCTTGGGCGCGCCGCAGACCATGTCCTCCTGCTCCCGGCGGTGCCGGAAGCCTGCCCCGTCGGTCTGGCGCCAACCACCAGCAGTCTGATGCAGCTCTCTCTGGGCGACGCGCTGGCCATCGCCCTGATGGAACGACGCGGCTTCACGGCGGGCGATTTCGGAGTGTTTCATCCCGGCGGCAGACTCGGCGCGCGCCTGCGCACGGTCAGGGAGTTGATGCGGACAGGAAACGCCCTGCCCTTCGTCACCCCGGAAGCATCGCTGCGTGACGCGATCGTGGAGATGACCCGCAAGGCCCTCGGATGCGTCGGCGTCGTTGGGGAAGACGGCCAGCTCTCCGGTATCATCACCGACGGCGATCTTCGCGGCGCGCTCGATCGCGATCTGAACGCTACGCCAGCCGGCGCAGTGATGAACCGCGCACCGCTGACGGTGGCGTCGGACATTCTCGCCGCCGAGGCGTTGCGTCTGATGAACGAACGCGACAAGCCAATCACGTCACTGTTCGTGCTCACGCCGGAGCGTCAGGTCGTCGGCGTCGTGCATGTGCATGACCTGTTGCGGGCGGGCGTCGCATGACCGGCGATAGACCACCCCAGGACGATTCCGCTCGGCTTGAACGGCACGATTTCAACCGTTCGGGTGAAGACGTTCGTCAGCAACGCGCCGCAATGCAGGCTGCCTCCGTCGCCGCGCGCAAGGCGCCGTCGGGCGCCGAAATCGCGCGCCGCCAGGCGATGGTTCGGTGGGCGAAATGGGTGCTGCCTGCGACGGCGCTGCTGCTGCTCAGTTCTATCGCCGTGTGGCCGGAAATTCAGAGACTGATGAACGCCAGCCGCTCGGCGCTGACGGAAGCGACGCGGCTGCGCCTTGAGAGCGGCAATCTGGCCGGAGCGGTCTATCGTAGCGTCGACACGCATGGACGGCCCTACATGATAACCGCCGTAACCGCACATCAGGTCGACGACGACCGTATTGATCTGGTCCAGCCGACGGCCGATACGATCACGCAAAGCGGCGCATGGCTCTATCTGCAATCCGAGACCGGAGTATATATGCAGAAAGAGCAGACGCTCGCTCTCACCGGGGAGGTAAGGCTGTACCGCGACGACGGATTGATGATGAGAGGACCGACGGCCGACATTGATATGCGTGCCGGCGTCGTCGCCTCCAACACGTGGGTCCGCGTCGAGGGACCGTTTGGCGTCCTCGACGCGAAGTCGTATTGGCTGTCGCAACATGACGGCGTGGCTCAGTTCCGTGGGCCGGGCCGCCTGATACTGAACGACGACCGCAGTCCCAGCCACGGCAAGGCGAGTTGAATGGCGCCCCATAGATTTCCTGACCTCGCGCCACTTTCCGTTGCGAGCGTATTCCGACCGGCAAGCGCCGCGTTTGGCGCCGTCGCCAGCGTCATTACTGGTTTCGTGACCCTGACCGCGCTCGCGCCGCAGGCGCGCGCGCAGGCTATCGACCTCTCGCACGGCGGCCAGATCACGGTCACCGCGCTCGGCGGCTTCGACTGGGACCAGAACGCACAGAAAGTCACGGCCTACGATCAGGCGCAGGCTGTTCGCGGGGACGTCACCGTCACGGCGGACAAGCTGATCGCCTATTACCGCAAGAAAGCCGCCCAGCCCGGCGCGGCGGATGCGAAGGGCGCGCTCCCCGCGTCAGGCGCTCCTTCGTCGGGATCGGCCGCCTCAACGCCCGGCAGCGCGCCGACCATGGTCACGCCGCCAACCGCGCCCGTGGCGGCTCCGGCGCCTGGAACGGCGCCGACCGCATCGGGGAACGGTCCGACCGGAGGGATGGACAGCTCCGGGTCGAACGAAATCTACCGCCTCGAAGCCATCGGGCACGTGCATATCTTCACCGCCACCGATCAGGGATGGGGCGACAAGGCCGTCTACGACATCGATCAGGCCGTTCTGGTGATGCACGGCAAGGCCATGAAGATCACCACGCCGCAGGACGTCCTGACGGCGCGCGATTCGATGGAATATTATTCCCAGCCGCGAATCTCCATCGGACGCGGCGACGCCATCGTGACGACCAACGAAGGCAAGCAGGTGCGCGCCGACGTTCTGGTCGGTTATAGCGCCCCTCCCGACAACACCCCACCTCCAACGGCGGCGACGACGACGTCCACGCCGAAAGCCGGAGGCGATCCGATCGCCAACGGTTCTGGCAAGCTTGAGAAGGTCAACGCCTTCGGCCATGTCTGGGTCCGCACCCCGACGGAAGTCGTCGTTGGCGATCGCGGCGTATACGTGCCGGACACGGGCATCGCACGCATCGTCGGCAACGTGCATATCACTCGTGGCCAGAACCAGCTTCAGGGCTCGGCGGCGATCATCAACATGCACACCGGAATTGCAACCATGACGGAACGTCCCGGCGCGCGCGTGAACGGACTGGTCGTACCCAACAACAATAACGGCGGCGGCGGCCATTGATGACCACAGAACAAACACAGGCCACCGAGGAGCCGTTTTCCGGCCACCCCTCGCCCCTGAATGCGCGCGGAGACCGCACGCATGGACTTTTCGCGGACGGCATCGGCAAGTCGTATAAGAAACGCGAAGTGGTGAAAAACGTCTCCATCGAGGTGCACCGGGGAGAGGCCGTCGGCCTGCTCGGCCCGAACGGCGCGGGCAAGACGACCAGTTTCTATATGATCGTCGGACTGGTGCAGCCCGACACTGGCGCCATCACACTCGACGGCGCTGACATCACCCGCCTGCCAATGTATCGCCGCGCACGCCTTGGCATTGGCTACCTGCCGCAGGAAGCCAGCATCTTCCGAGGCCTTAACGTCGAACAGAATATCATGGCGGCCCTTGAGGTCGTGGAGCCGGATCCTGATCGCCGCGACGCGATGCTGGACGGGTTGCTGGCGGAGTTCGGCATCTCGCACCTGCGCCGCTCCCCGTCCCTCGCCCTTTCCGGCGGCGAACGACGACGGCTTGAAATTGCGCGCGCGTTGGCGAGCCAGCCGCATTACATCCTTCTCGACGAACCGCTGGCTGGCATCGATCCCATCGCGGTAGGCGAAATTCGTGATCTTGTGTCGCATCTGAAGGATCGCGAAATTGGCGTGCTGATCACCGACCACAACGTCCGTGAAACGCTGGAAGTCATCGACAGGGCCTACATCATGCATGGCGGTCAGGTGCTGATGCAGGGCGTGCCGGAAGAGATCGTCGCGAACGAAGACGTGCGCCGCGTGTACCTTGGAGAAAGTTTCTCTCTCTAAACTGACCGCATGGCGCAGGTCCCCGGGCTTCATCTTCGACAAACACACAATCTGGTCATGTCGACGCAATTGCGACTGGCCATCCGCATTCTGCATGCGACGAGTCAGGAGCTGACCGCGCTCATAGACGATGAATTGCAGCGCAATCCGTTGCTGTCACGGGTGCCAGACGACGGCGATCTACCGCGGGAGCGTCCTGCGCCCGACCAGATTTCGGGCGGTTCGGAACCTCGCACGTCTTCCGACGCGTTGATCGAAACCACGCTTCCCCCGGACGACGCCTCGCCGCTCGACGCAGAATTCATTCACATGGCGGAAGCTGGTGGTTTCGACGACTGTTATGATCGAGACGGCGCCCCTGTCGCAGGATCTGGCGGCGCGCGAACGGCAACCGCACAAACCGTGCATGACTGGTGGGACGAACGGCTGGAGCGCCTGCCTGCTACAGTGCCCCTGCACGAAAGCCTCGGCGCGCAACTGCGCCTCGCGCGCCATCTTGGCGAGGGTGACCGCCTTATAGGCGGGCATCTGATCACACTTCTCGATCCGGTCGGACGCCTTTCACTCCCCACAGAGGACATCGCCGCACGCCTTGGCGTCGAAACCGCTGTCGTCGAAAAAATTCGTATTCTTATGATGGGATTCGAACCCACAGGACTGTTCGCGCACAGTCTTCAGGAGTGCCTCGCAGCGCAATTAATCGCACAAAACCGTTTTGATCCAGCTATGGCGGCGATGATCGACAATCTCGATCTCCTCGGCGCGCATGAATACGCTCGCGTCAGGGCCATATGCGGCGTCGATACGGAAGACTTCGCAGACATGTTGTCGGAGTTGCGACGCCTGAACCCGAAGCCCGGTTTTTTGGGAATTGAGACGCCCCCCGTGCGTATCGCCGATCTTCGGGCATACCGAGTCCCGGAAGGAAGTTGGCGCGTCGAACTCAATCCAGAGGCGGCTCCTCGTCTTCAACTGGACCGCGCGTTGATGGCCCGCTCGCTCTCTTCCGGCTCTCGAGCCGATCACGCTTTCGTTCGCGCGGAAGGCGCCCGGGCAAACTGGCTGATGCGTGCAATCAGCCAGCGATCTCGAACTTTGCTGACAGTCGGAGCAGAAATCATGCGCGTGCAAGGTCGGTTTGCCGACGAAGGCCCCATGGGTCTACGCCCCTTGACGCTGCAGCGCGTCGCTGTCGAAACCGGCCTGCACGAAAGCACGATCAGCCGCGCGACCAGCGGGAAATATATCGAGACCCCACGCGGCGTCATCGAACTGAAATATTTTTTCACACAAGGTGTCAGAGGCAGTGGCGCTGAAAATACTCAAAGCGCTGAGGCCATACGTTTCAAAATACGCAAAATGATCGACAGCGAAAATCCGACCGATACTCTGTCCGACGACGCCATTGTGCAAAAACTTCGCAAAGAAGGAATAGACATCGCGCGACGAACCGTGGCCAAATACCGGGATGCGTTGCGCATAGCGTGCTCAACGCAGAGAAAAAGGGAGAAAGCCGCCTCAGTCTGACGGCGCGCACTCACCGTCAGACCGACCAGGCGACCGGTTTCCTCAACAAAGGAGCCTGTCAGAATGAACATTCATGTGGCCGGTAAACAACTTGATTTGTCGGACGCGCTGAAACAACGCGTGACATCCCATCTTGGCGGCATTGCCGACCGATATTTTGATCAGGCGTTGGAAGCGGACGTAACGTTCAGCCGCGCCCGATCCTTTTTTACTTGCGACATCAACGTCCACGCCGGTCGTGGGCTGACCCTGCGCGGAGAAGGCGAAGCATCGGACGCGCATGGCGCATTCGATGACGCAGCCGAGCATATTGCCCGCAGGCTACGGCGTTATCGTCGTCGGGTGCAGACCCACTCCCGGGCCTCGGCACGCCATCCGGGGCCGGAAGTCGGGCGCACCTATGTGTTGCGGCAAACGGAACCGTCGGCGACTTCGCTGCAGACAGCAGACGAAAGCGACGGGCCTTATGCGACCATCATAGCCGAGCAGCCGACGGAAATCGCACTTCTGAGCGTGAGCGAGGCTGTGATGCGTCTTGATCTGGCGGACAGAAATCTTCTGGTCTTCCGCAACAGCGTCAGCAGACAGATCAACATCGTCTACCGTCGCGACGACGGGAATATTGGTTGGGTCGATCCCACTCCTACGTAACCCGAAACGCGGTCAGCCCCAGCAAATTGCCGGGGCTGACCGCGCTTTGGCGCAAATTTACACTACGCCTCCATCAACAAAAAATTACTTTTGTTGGGCGACACGAGGAATTTTATAAATATATACAATTTTCATTGGATTTCGACAAAAAGCGAAAAAATATAAAATAACGTTCTTGAAGAAGTATTGTATCTCACAGTTGCGGCAAGAAAACCCTCCCGCTAGGAGCTACCTCACCGAACGCAAGTCCCGTGAAGGCGCTACAGTCAGCGTCATCCGGGATATGCTGCCCCTCAAAACGGACGCGCCTGAGCAGGTGGGCTTTAGGGGCATAAGCCTGCCAACCTCAATAGTTAGCAGGCATGTGCCTCAGTGAATCGTCATCGGCACCATGTCGTGCTCCGCAATGGCCGTAAACGCAGCCTCGGGGTCTTCAGTTAGCCCTACCACCTGCCCGTTCGCCGCATGGATTGCGAATACGTCCTGCCCGTCAGACGTCCCCTTGCGCACATAAACCAAGGTCGGAACACCCAGAGTAAGAAATTCATCGTCCGACAAGTTGCGAATGTCGACAGCGTTCGCCGTACTGTCGGTTTTTGCTGATCTTCCGTTAATAGCCGTGCTTCTCATGCTTCCTCCTTGCGTCAACGACGCAGGACGCGAAGGGAGCGCCCCCTATGTTCTAACGGGCGATGACGTCCCAACGTTCCTGAATGATGCTCAATCGTCAGAGATCGCGCGTATCGTGCGTGTCGATCGCTCGGCCGGGTCGTTAGCCGGTGGATTCGTCGCAGCGCCTTTGGTGATGTCAATACGTCGAACCCGCACCTCGGGCTCTGGCCTGTAAAGATCAATGTTCAGCAGGCCGTTATCGAGCCACGCGCCGCCGATATCTATTCCTTCAGCAAGGACGAACGCCTTCTGGAACTGCCGCGCTGCGATGCCCCGATGCAGGAACACCCGTCCCTGCGAGTCGTCGGACTGACGACCCCGGATAACCAACTGGTTATCCTCCTGCGTAATCTGAAGGTCTTCCATTACAAATCCGGCCACGGCCAACGTAATGCGAAGCGCTGACGGGCCAATCTGCTCTATATTATAGGGCGGATAACCATCGCCCGACGACTTCGACGCGCGCTCCAGCATGGTTTCAAGATGATCGAAACCTAAGAACATGGGCGACCCAAAAACTCTGCCTGACACTGCAGCCTCCTCCAATGAGCGAGACGGGGAAGCGGCCCCGACATGGCGACCGCTTGCATACGATATGGAATGATGCGCGCTGCGTGCAAGAGGCGATGTGGCTTTGCACGGCGAAGACGATGGGGCAGATGAAGACACGCGCCCTATGCATGTCGAATGAGATAAAATGCATATCTTGGAATTTTCGCCCCCACTTCGGCCCACAACGCATCATCACCGGATCATTTTTTGAGCAAATTTTCAGGTCATATTTTAAGCGAAAGAGGGATATTTTGATTATTTTATGAGCAAAAACATTCTAATCTTACAGGAAAATCAGGCTGAGGTTTTTTTTTAATCAAATGCGTCAACGCGGCCTAATGATTTCGTAAGAAATTCAGCAATAAAAACATCATCATGTGTTTTTTCGACATCTGATAAGCATATGCATCTGGTTGCACCGAACGTGAAGACGCGCTTTTTCACGCCGACCAATTCATATGGAGTCTCTACTATGCTTATTCATTCTGCGTTTATGCTTCTTTCGAACCCCGTCACCACACTGGCTTCGATCCCTGTCTTTGCGTTTGTTCCCGCAGTTGGCGTGCTGATGGTCGCCACCGCCCTTTCAGACCGCGTCACCAACTAAATGGGTTCCGACCGTACGGAGTGGCGCGACCTGAACTTCGTTTGGGTCCAGCAGCCCGTGTTGCGCCGACCCGTTGGTAACGACGGCCATGAAGCGCCCGATCGGGCGCACGGTAGGCCTTTGTAACTGTGGATCATTCCCGCAGTGCGTATCCCTGACGCCAGCCTGCAAGGCGTCGCGGGATGCTCGCCGGGCGCAGAAGCTGCGCCAACGCGATATTTTTCGGCCCAAGCGGCCAGCTAAACAATCACGCGGCAGACAGCTTCTTGCCGAGCTTTCCGCCCATGTTGCGGAATCGCTGCGCGATCTGCTCGAACATGTCTCGCTTGAAAACGAACACCAGCGCCGGATACGCCGCGCAGCACGCAACGCCAATCACCATACATTGAGCAAAGTCGTGACCGGCGAAAGCGGGTGACGCCGCGCCCACTTGCCCCACCCCGACAGCGACTGCAGCGAGCGCCGACGGCGACAGGTAAAAGTCGACCACCGCTTTCCACGGCACGCCGCTCTTGCACAGAACCAGAAATGACGTGGCTGGCGGATAAACGAAATAATACACGCCAACGGCGATCGCTACGCCCATAGCCTGCCCCAGCCACGCCCCCAGCAAAACGAGCCCGAAGAATGCGGGCGTCGAAACAAGAGCGTAAACGAATGCGCGACGAAACTCGCGGCGCGCGCTCAGAAGCGCCCCGGTGATCCAACTGATAGCGTCAAACGGCAGTCCTATGCTGAGTATCTGCACGTATGGGACCGCATCCATCCACCGTTCGCCAAACAGTAAATGCAGTCCAGGATGAGCCAACGCCGCCTGAAGGAAGCAGAACGGCATCACAAGGAAAGCCAAAAGACGGCAGGCTTTGACCGCCGCCTGCGTCTGCCGCGCCGGGTCGTATCGAAGTTGAGCAAGGGCCGGAAAAAGAACGTTGGTGAAGTTCCCGGCCAGCATTCGCACAGGCTGCACCGAAAAGCGGAACGCAAAAAAGTAGAACCCGACGATACTTTGAGACGCAATCAACCCAAGAACGATGTAATCGCCTTGATTGACGATTTCTATCAACGTCTTTGTCAGGAAAACCACCGAACTGTTGCTCATCAGATATCGCAACTGAACAACCCGCGCCCTGTTGCGTATTTCGGGCGGCGACCGACGCCAGAACCACACGGCGCGCACGGCGGCGAGAATTGGAAACGGAATGGCGAAGCTGTATGCGCCAAGCCCGCAGGCCGCGAACACGATGGTCAACACCTGCAGCGCGAAAATGTCGAACGTATTGAAGGTAGCAAGAAAGCGGAAATCCATCTCTGATCGGATGCGCACTGCAGGAACCGTCGCCAACGTCCGCAGCGGCGTCGCGACGGCGATAGCGGCGATAAGCCCCACAAGTTCGGGAGCGTGATACCAGCGCGCTGCAAAAGGCGCCGCCGCGATCATCACCACCATGCCAAGGGTACCGAGCCCCAGGCACAACCAGAAGGCAGGCGTCGACCACCACCGAATACTCTTCTGGCGCTGGAGGAGCACGTCATCGACACCGAAGCTGACCAGCGAATTGGCGACACCTGTGACCGTGTAAGCCAGCCCGATCGCACCGAAATCGGCGGGGAGCAGCAATCGGGCCAGAATCAACTGCGAGAAAAACCCGATCCCGCGAGCGGCGAAGCTCTGAACGAGCAGCCATACAAAACCGCTCGTCGCGGCGCGGCTAAGATCTTTTCCCGCTTCACCGGCATCCCTCGCCCGCACCGCCGTCATCGTCGCTCCCTGTCTCTTTTCTTATAAAAATCCCCCGGCTAAAGCCAACGGATACAAAGCCGCCGCATTGGGATCAGCGACCGGTAAGCACGCTCATTTGCGGCCGATCAACACCGGCTTTCGTCGGTTCCAGCGTGTACATGTACTCGCCCCAGCGGCTTCCACCCGCCCAGTACGTCCAGCCGTACCAGACGTTCGGTCGACTGTTCATGTAAGCCATCGCTGTTTTCAGATCGTCGAGGCACTGCGCATTCCGTCCCACGGCGAATTCACCGAGAAGACCCCTCGCATGATGCTCCACCAGCCAGTCGGCGAAGGACGACAACCGGGGCACGACCTGATCCTCCGCCACGCAAACATCTGATCGCCCGGAAGAATCAGCGTCGAAATACTGGTGGGCCTCAAAAATCAGCCTGCGTTTTTCGTCGCGTATGCTGGCCAATGCTGCGCCATTGACCTGGACGAAATTATGCGCGCCATCCCAATTCACACCCGAGATGAGAATCCGATTCACCGCGCCGCTTTTTCTTACCGCATCCACCGCCTGCTGCTCGATCTGCGCCCAATCGGCTGCGGACGCCAATTGCGGCTCATTCATCAGGCCGAAAAGGACCTTGCCGTCTTTGCCGAAAATGGCCGCAAGGCGGGTCCAAAGATCCACGAACCCCGCAACCGGAACATCGGGAGATCCTATCAGTTGTCCGTGGTATTTTCCGTAATTATGGATATCGAGAATCACCTCGCCACCTGCGCCTTCGATAGCGGCGACCGCTGACTGGATGCGCGACAGATAACTCGGGTCGAGATCGCCTGAGAGATTCGGTTGAAGACGCTCCCACGATAGCGGCAAGCGAAACAGGCTCATGCCTTTGCTGGTGTAGTACGCGATTTCCTCGTTTTTGGGGAACGAGTAATCCCACCCGTAACGCCCGGGTAAATGCCCGGAGGAAAACTCCGCCCCGGCAAGATTGACGCCGGAGAGAATACGGTCCGCCGCGCGCGACCCCGTAGACGCGCCGAGGGCCGCCAGGATCGCCACGGCCGCGTGGAAAAGCTTACGCGCTTTCATGGGTTGCCCCCCCTCATTCGCAAGCCGCCGCCCCTACCGGAAAAAGCGACGCAGGCGCCTTCTGACGGCGCACCTGACGCCACCCCATAGCAGGAACTGCATCGAGGGCCCCATACAGGAACCACAGAAGCGCAGCGGTCTTGATAGTTACGGAATTTGCGCCGATGCAGAGAGAGCAGGAAAAATACACCGCAAGCATCGTCTTCATCACAGCGGCATCCCGGCTGGCGTTCCGATGAAACGCAAATATCAGCGCATAAAGCAGCGTCAACGGCGCGCCCAGGGTGTTGAAAATATACGCATAGCCGGTGTCCGCCGTGTAGACTGGCGAGACCGAGAACGCGAACCACGGCGAAAGCGTCCAGTAATCGAGAAGTCGTCCTGAAAAAACGAGCCGTCCCTTGAGATTGTCAGTCAGGATCGACGGCGTCGCACCAGGAATTTCATGCAGCGCGCCAACGATTGTCAACGCCGTGACAACCCCGATCGGCAGCAGGAAAACAAATAGCGACGAGCGTCGAACTGGCGAGATTCGAACAAGCAGCATCGCGACGCAGCACCCGCTTGCAAAACGCGAATCTGTCAGAACGATGCACACCATCGCAAGAACGATCAGGAAGATCTGGCGGCCGCCGGGACGATTGCGCCACACAGCCAAACACCATGCGAACACCAGCGCCGCGAAATTGCCCATCGATACCGGTTCAAGAAAGACCGACGACACGCGATGAGATCCGAGCAACGACGGCAGGAACGTGCGCGCCCCCTCCCCTCGATTGCCGCTTACAAACATCGTGGTGCCGGAATAATTCACCGTATCCTGCGACAAGACGCCCTTCTCAACATAATATTGCCACACGTTGAAAAGTTGACCGTAGAAATCAGGGGCCAGCAGTTCGAACAATCCGATCGTCAGGACGAGCGCCATCGCCGCCCAGACCGTCCATTGGGCTGCAGGGCGGCCCGAGCCGCGTCCGAGACAATAGAAAACATACATAATGAAAAGGTCATGGAGAATCTTTGGACTCTCCGCCGGATTGATCATTTTGGCTGCGACCACATAGCCCGTGGTCAGCACCGCGATCACCACGACCCGCTCAGTCACCTGCCGTCGCACACACCAAGCCGCAGCGCCAATAACCAGTAATTCGATCATCGCCACCGTCGCGCTGGAAGCATGCAGCCAACCGCGCGTCTGCAAGAAGCATAGCCCCAGATTGAACATAAGCGACGTCACCACGATCCACTTTCCGGTCGCAGCGTTTTCCGCCCCGGCCGTCCGTGTGAACGGAGAAACTACCGTGTCCATGGCGCGCCCCCAGACCCGGCGTTACCGCAGCAATGACGGAACGAACAGGATTCGAAAAAACAACAAAAAACATCTAAACAAAAAACAGATTTTCAGAACTTCCATCCCAAGAACCACCGGCCAACGATGACGTCACGCGAAACCTGCGCCCTTCGGCGCCAGTCCTGAGTCAATCGAAATCCCGAGGACCCCGGCGCCCGGAAATGTCACACACCGAACGTCCAAAACACGACCTTTTGAGGAGTGTTTTTACTGTATGGCCGGCAATCCCGAACGCAAGTGCAAAGAAAGAGATTGTGTAAACATAATGAAGCGCACCAATATTCTGAAACAATCGCTTTCCGGCCATTGATCGGGATGTCGAGCCGGGTAAATATGTCGCCGCCATCGCGGAATTCCTGCGGTCGAAATCCATCCCCACTTCTGAGCGAAGCAGCGTCTGCTTTCCGTTCACCCGTCCCTCTCACCGGCGCGGAGCCCAGACTGCATGACAGATTCACTTGTCATTTCGGTTCACGATTTTCGTTCACGTCGCAAGGCGAGCGTGCATTTCATTGCGCGGGAACTCGCTCGCAGAGGTCGCACGCGATTCTTTTCCACCGGCCTCAGTCGCCTGTCCGAGCATCGTGGCGACACACGAGCCGATCTTGCCTCCGTCGCAAACAGTGTCGAGCTTTCCGACGGCGTGGAATGCTATCTGCAGCGGGAGCTCTGGCATCCGTTCCGCCTGAATCTCGCGGCTCTGGAACCGGCGGAAGCGGCCATGTTTCGGCTCTACCGTTTATTGAAACCGCGCATCCTGAGGCGATGGATTAAAGACGCCGACACGGTTTTTGTCGAATCAGGGCTGGCGGCGATCTTTGTGCCTGACATACGGAAGCTGAACCCGCGCGCAAAAATCGTCTACCTCGCCTCGGACGATCTCGGCGTAATCGGCGCAGCGCGCACGATCCGGCAAGGATTTCTCGATAATTTCGACGCGATTGATCTCGTCCGCCTGCCCTCGCCGCTCCTCCGCTCCGGCATGCCGCATGCCCGCAGCGCCATATTCGCTCCCCAGGGCGTCGACCGCGCTCTCATGGAACGGCCCCGCCCATCGCCTTTTTCAGACCGTCGCGCCTGCGTCTCGGTCGGGTCCATGCTATTCGACGCGTCGTTCTTCAATATGGCGGCGCCAGCCTTCCCTGACATCGACTTCTACGTCATCGGTGCGGGTCGCGCGGCGGAGGCGCTCGACAAGCGTACCAATATCATCGTGCTGCCGGAGACGCCATTTGAAGAAACTCTTGGTTACATCCAGCACGCAGCCTTCGGCGTAGCGCCCTATCGCGACGCCGACACGCCGCGATATCTGCTCGACACGTCTCTCAAACTCAGGCAGTTCGCATTCTTTGGCAAACCTGCCGTCTGTCCCGATTTCGCGGCAGGCGGCGACGCCGGGCGGTTCGCTTACAAGCCCGGTGAAGCTGCATCCATCACCGCGGCGATCAACGGCGCGTTGGCGAATACGACTCCCATATCCGTGGACCTTCCGGACTGGAGCGAAGTGGTTGATCGCCTGCTGTATCCCGAGCGCTTCCCCGAGCATCGTCTGGAGCAGCAGAGCGATAAACCTGTAGCGGCGATTTACCGAACCGAGGTCCTGCCACTTTCCGAAACCTTTGTACGCGATCAGGCTCTGGCGCTGCAGCGCTGGCGGCCGGTACTGATCGGAGAACGCTCAATAGACAAACTTCCCCTCGAGGGACTGGAGGCGCGAACCTGCCACACAGGCCCCGCGACTTTTGCGGAGCGCCTCATCGGCGCCGCGCTGCGACGCTTTGATCTTCCGTCCCCCGGAGTTCTGAAAATCGCACGCGCCGTCAAACCGAAGTTGATTCACGCGCATTTCGGCTTCGACGGTGTAGAAGCATGGCCGATCGCAAAGCGCCTCGGCGTGCCCCTGCTCGTGACGCTGCACGGCTCCGACATCACAACCCACATGAAATGGTTCGCCGAGGGGCGGGCGGGACGACGCTGGAAACGCTATCCGCTGCGCCTGCAGCGCCTCGCCAAAGTGCGGAACGTCGGTTTTGTCGCAGTATCAGGTCCCATTCGGGACGCGGCGCTCGCGGTTGGAATTCCCTCGGATCGCGTCACGATCTGTCATATCGGCATCGATGTCGACCGCTTCGTCCCCTCCGGAGAAACGGCAGGCAAACGAGCGCCACTCATTCTTTTCGTGGGACGTCTGGTCGAAAAGAAAGGCGCAAAACTACTGGTCGAAGCGTTCGCGAAAGTCCGTGAGGCTCTACCCGAAGCTCGGCTGGTCATTGCTGGCGATGGACCGCAGCGCGCAGAAATCGAGGCTATGGCGCCAGACGGCGTTACATTGCCCGGCGCGGTCTCGCAAGATCGCGTGCGGGCCCTTATGGCCGAAGCTCGTGTGTTCTGCCTTCCCAGCATTACGGCGAAAAGCGGCGACAAGGAGGGGCTCCCGCTCGTGCTTCTTGAGGCGCAGGCGAGCGGCGTACCTGTGGTCACGTCGGCCAGCGGCGGCGCCACCGAGGGCATGGAGGACGGCAAAACCGGGTTTGCGTTCGCCGAAGGCGATGTCGAGGCGATGGCGCGCCATCTGATCGTGATTCTGAGTGACAGCGAGATGGCTGATCGCTTCGGTCAGGCAGCCCGTTCTTTCATTGAACGTGCACATGATCGCAAGCACTGCACGAAAAAACTTGAAGACGTTTACGACCGATTGTCGGCTGGAAAGGGTGTTCTCGACACGAGCCCTTCGTCATGAACCGGTCCCGCTGTCAGATCAAATTTTATACGTCCGTCGAATCTTGCGCGGATCAATGTCGAGTGAAACTTAAACAAAGAATTGTATATTTTGTGAGAAATATCGACCCGTAGTGACAACGCATGGCGAACGGGTCACCACGTACCCCCTGATCTTTTGTTCGCCAGATCCGCTTTTTTGACAAAATCGTGATTCAACATTCCACAGAACGTGCTTATTCAATCCACTCGCGTGGCGTGGAGGAGGAGCGCTTCTGGCTGAAATAGCGAACAAGGATGACGGCGCATGAAAATCGCCTATCTCGTCATGGCCCATGCAGTCGATGAACAACTGCGATTGCTGATCGACAGGCTTCTCGAGGACAGCCGCTCCTCCGTCTATATTCATATGGACCGGAAAACTGCCGATCTAAAATGGTTGGATTCTGAATCTCGACCCAACTTACATATTTTGCGAAACAGGGAAATCGTAAACTGGGGCGGTTTCTCCATTGTTCGTGCGACGCAAAATTTGCTGCGAATGGCAGTACGTGACCCTAAGAACGAACGCTTCGTCTTACTCAGCGGATCGTGCTTTCCTCTGCTCCCCTCGCCCGCTCTGGGAGACGCGCTGCTCGCTGCGCCCGCATGCGTTGCGGTCTGGGGAAAAATTGACGCATCTCTATCACGTAACGAGGGATTAGGACGTTACGTCGTGACTAAAGCCCATCCGCTCGATGTGACGTTCATCAATCCCAAGCGCGGTCCCCTTCGAGACCGATTGTGGAATATGTTCAAGGCGATCAACAACCGACTGCCTTACGAACGCCGGGTCGAAATCGACGATTTGTGGAAGGGATCGCAGTTCTTCGTCTTCGATCGCGCGCTGGCGCTTACGTGCTCCTATCCGCCCAATGAACTTGTGACGACACTGCGTCACGCTCTGGCGCCAGACGAGATCTTTTTCACGACACTGTTCGTCAGACGCCAACGAGAGGCCGGTAATCGTCTGACCATGACCGGCCCCGGGGCCCATGTTCAGGGGCGACATTTCATCCGCAAACAGACCCCCATGCGCAGAACATGGCGTCAACGCCTTGCCGGAACCGTGGATCTCCGACGTCTGACGGCAAATGATCTTGCAGAAGTTCTCGTCAGCGACGCGTTGTTTACACGAAAGTGCACGCCGGACATATCGCGCGCCATTATCGAGGCCGCGGACGCGCGGTATCATTCCTCACGAGGTGAAGTCGCCAAGGACTGGGCCTCCTTCGGAAAAGGAAAGGACAGCGCGTAGCATTTCGTTTTTAGGTAGAGTCGGGAGCCTCGTAAACGCTCGATCTGATATGGTATCCTCCGCCAAAAATCAAGAAATATTCAAGAAATTCTAATATTTTTATAAAAAACTCGATCTTCGCGATCAGCGCAATTGGAATCCGATCGCCCAACGTGCGTTTACAGTTTGCCCAGACGCCGCAAACCAGCCCACGCTCCGCCCTTCAATGCGAAAAAGTCATGCACCGCGATCGCCAGTAACGCGCCTGAGCGCGACAACTCCGACGCGAACGCCGCATCTGCAAGAACTCGTTTTTCCGGTACGTCCGCATCGCCACAGAGCCGTACGCCGATCATGGCCGTTGCGTGTAATTGCAGCGCCCGGCGCAGTATCGCTGCGCTCTCTACACGGGGCGCCGAGCGTGACGTGTCGGTGTTGACGGCTTCGTCTCCCAACAATCTGTTCCGATTGTCCAAGTATAAAATCCGTAACTGCCCCGGCACGGCGCCGTCGAGGGCCGTATCGAAATAAACCAGCAGGGCCTCCCAATCGCCAAGTTGCGGACGAGAACGCGCCTCAGCGCTCGCCAGTCTCGTTGCAGCCAGTAAGGGGAGACTTAAGGCTGCTACGCTGGCCGCGCTGAGCCCGGCCTTTGCAAGTGTGTCCTGGTTCGCCTCCAGCACCGTGTGCAACGACCCGAAACGATTGATCAGTGCTTTCGCGAGCGGTTTGGTGTCGCGGCGGGCTATTCCCAAAAAAAGCAACATCTCCAAAATCTCGTAATCCGCGAGAGCTGAAGCGCCACGCGCCAGAACGCGCTCCCGCATGCGAGAGCGATGACCCGACGGCCCCGTGCTGGAGAATGCCGCTGTGGCGGCTCTTTCTTCAGCACGTCGAATGTCGCCGCGCGCACCCTCCGCAGGGGAATGATTGTCCATGTGGGTTCCCGTCATATGCGCGGCGCGTGTTTCCTCTGACAGATCGAACGTCGTTTCCTCCGATCTGGCAAGCCCAGGGAGTTTCGGCGTCGGCGGGTCTGAACTTCACGGGTCAGGGGATTTACCCTCATCGAGCCAGTAACCCTGCCCGCGCGATCGATTCCCCCGTTCCCAATGATGCGCCAGATCGGCGCCGCCCATTGCGTTCGTCGAGAGTCGCGATATGTCCGACCGGTGGCGCTCACTCAAGAACGCCCGCCAAGGGAGCTCGTCACATCATGACCGCGCTACTGTTCGCCGCCGTCGTTATCGTATGGGGCCTGAGCTGGTTCGCCATACATCTGCAAGTCGGTGGCACAACGTCGGACGTAGCGATTTTCTGGCGCTTCGCGATCTCTTCGGGCTTGCTCGGGTGCTGGCTGGCGGCCACGCAAAAGCTGCGCCCGCCGCCGCGCGCCCTGGTACCGTGGCTCGCCTTACTCGGCATGAGCCTGTTTTCCGTCAATTTCCTCGGCATCTACAGCGCGGCGAGCATTCTCCCAAGCGGCGTCGTGTCCGTCATCTTCAGCACGTCGACGATCCTTAACGCGGCCAATCTGTGGATATTTTTTCGTCAGAGGCCCGACATCCGGGTCGTAGCGGGCGGAGTCCTCGGCGTGACAGGCGTCGCCTTGCTATTGAGTTCCGGGGCCGGAGCGACTGCCGTCACGCGTGAGCAGTTGCTATCGGGCGTGGCTCTGGCGCTTGTCGGAACGACGATTTTTTCTCTTGGCAACATGATCACGCGAAGAATCGCTCGCAGTGGGTTCGGCCTCACAAACGCCGTGTTTTACGGGATGACATTCGGCTCTCTGCTTCTCGCGTGCGATGTCCTGTCGTCGGGGCATTCCTTGGCTTTCCCGCTAACTGCACGCTGGATCGGTGGACTTGCGTATCTGTCTGTAGCGGCGTCGGTGGCGGGCTTTATCGCCTACATGTCTCTTATCCACCGCATTGGCGCGGACAGGGCCGCTTACACGACCATCATTTCGCCTGTCATAGCCCTCGGCGTGTCAGGGTTTTTCGAGGACTTGCATTGGACGACAGCCATGCTGTGCGGGGTCGCCCTTGTTCTGAGCGGCAACATTCTCGCCTTCCTGCCGCGCCGTGGCGCTCCAGCAGTCATCGCGCCGATTGAGGTCGAGCAGGGCTGAAACATCGTGCCGCAGGATGAATCAACAGCCATCTGGAGGTGTGTTCGTAAGCAAGCGTAGACGGGTAAAGCTTGGCGGTCCGCGCCTCGCTTGAGAGGTGGATGGATCCGTAATTCCGATATCTGGACGTTTTATGTTCACCGGATCAGCGGATCACGGCCCCCAACGGACTCAGCAAGACGTTACAAAAGCCGGCAAGCCCCCACACTTGGGGAGCCTGCCGGCCTTCATTTGGCTCGTTAGTGCGCTCCGCGCGCAGGGCCACCGCCTTTGATCGGCGACAGCAGGAAGCAGAACGGTACCACGGCAAGCGCCGCCAGACCGAAAATCATGAACGCCTCGTTGTAGGCGAGCATCGCGATCTGGGTCGTAAAGTTCTGGAACAACCTGTGCTGCGCTACCACGTCGTAAGTCGACGGGGCGCGGCTATGATCCAGCGCAAACTGTCGTCCGCGCGCCAGATACTCGTTGTACGGCTGATGAAACGGCGTCATCCAGTGAACCATGTTCGCCTGATGCTTCTGCCTCAGCTCCGTAATCAGCGCCGTCGCACCCGAAATGCTCAAAGACCCGAGGAAGTTTCGCGCCATCGAGAACAAGGCCGATGCGTCTGCATTCATCTCTTTCGGCAATGTCGAATAAGCAACGGTGGACAAAGGCACGAACAGGAACGCTAGACACGCGGTCTGACTCATCCTGAAGAAGACGAGGTGCTTGAAGTCAAGATACGGAACCAGATGACCGGACCAGAACAGCGCCACCGCCATGCTCGCGAAGCCGAATGCGATGATGAACCTAACCTGGAACATTCCCATCAGCTTGCCGACAATCGGGATGAGAAAGATCACCGCAATTCCGCCTGGAGACAGAACGAGGCCGGACAGGGTCGCCGTATAGCCAATCACCTGCTGCGCGAATTGCGGCACAATGATCGCTGACGAGTAGAGCAGAGCCCCCATCATTCCCATCAGCAGCGTGCCGACCGCGAAATTGCGATCCTTGAACACCCGCAGATCGACCGCCGGGTATTTGGCTTTCAACAGCCAGATCACCGCTCCGATAATGCCTATCGCCGCGAGAACGCCCATGATGCAGATGAAGCGCGATCCGAACCAGTCGTCGTCCTCCCCACGGTCGACCATGACTTCAAGGCAACCAAAACCGAGCGTGATCAGGCTGATGCCAATAGCGTCGATGCGCTCGCGCCGCTTTTTCGCCCACGGCGGGTCCTCGACCAGCATGCCGACGGCGATGGTCGCAAAGATACCGACAGGAATGTTAATGAAGAAAATCCAGCGCCACGAATAGTTATCGGTGATCCAGCCGCCGAGTGTCGGGCCCAACACCGGCCCGACCACCGTCGCAATGGCGGTAAGACCGAATGCGGCCGCACGTTTTTCGGGCGGAAAGGTGTCGAGAATGATGGATTGCTGGTTCGGCTGCAGACCACCGCCGAAGAACCCTTGCAGCAGGCGAAAAATAATCAGTTCACCGAGGCTGGTGGACACGCCGCATAGAAACGACGTGACAGTGAACATGGCTATGCAGCCCATGAAGTAGACCTTGCGGCCGAACAGCTTGCCCAACCAGCCCGAGATCGTGAGCACGATGCCATTGGCGACAAGGTAGGACGTCAACGTCCATGTCGCGTCGTCATAGGTGCTGGATAGGCTGCCTGCGATATGCGGCAGCGACACGTTTACGATCGTGGTGTCCAGAATCTCCATGAACGCCGCGAGCGTGACCACCAGAGCGATCAGCCACGGGTTGTTCTTGGGCTTCCACTCCTCGGGCTTTGCGGCGTTTTCGCCGCTCCCGGCCGCCGCTGCGTCGCTCATGGGGCCTCGTTGTCGCCAGTTGAACCGGCATCTCGATCAACCACGCGACCGTTCGACGAGCGCGCCGCCTTCGTGTCGACGTGAACCGTAGGCACGACCGACAGGCCGAGTGCGAGCGGAGCGTCACGATCGAGCCCGCTGTCGATGCGGATCTTGACCGGCACGCGCTGCACGATCTTCACATAGTTGCCGGTCGCATTTTCGGGCGGGAACGCGCTGAACGTGGCGCCCGTGCCCTTCTGCAACGAATCCACATGTCCGTGCAGCTTCAGGTCAGGATAGGCGTCGACAGTGATGTCAACGGCCTGACCGGGCCGCATGCTCGTGATCTGCGTTTCCTTGTAGTTGGCGATAACCCAGACCTCGGGCGTCACGATCGAGAACAGGGTCTGCCCTGACGAGACGAAGTTTCCGCGTTCGATGTTACGCTGGGAAATCCAGCCGTCATGCGGTGCGCGGATTTCGGTCCAAAGCAGATTCAGATCCGCCTGAACGAGCGACGCCTTGGCGCTGGAAAGCTGGGCGTCTTCGCTATTAACCTGCGCGCGAGCGTTGCCGATGTTCGGCGCCACGGGTTCGGCGATCGCAACCTGCGCCTGCGCCTGCATGACCTGAGCCTTGGCGGCGTCGAGTGCGGCCTGAGAGTAGTCGATGTCCTGTTGGGACGTCGCGTCACGCATGACGGAATGCTGCCGCTTGTAATCGGTCTCTGCGCGGAATTCCTGAGCCTTGGCCGAAGCCAGAGTAGCCTGAGCCTCAAGCAATCTGCCCGGGAAGTTTTTCTCGGCGACCTGCAGCAGCATCTGGTTCGCAGCGACGGTCGCTTCGGCTTGCGAAACTGTGGCCGCGGCCTTATCGCGTGCGGCCTGCCAGTCGCGCGGATCAATCCGCGCAAGCAGCTGCCCCGCGCGCACGAACTGGTTGTCGTCGACGAGAAGTTCTGTCACGTAGCCGGAAACATGCGGCGCGATTGTGATCGCCCTTCCCTGCGTGAACGCGTCGTCGGTCTCCACGTCGAAACGATGGAGGAACCAGTAGAACGCGGACCCGATCACCGCCAAAACCAGCAGCCCGATCAGCAGTATCCGGACGATGGGATTACGTTTCTTCTTGGGGGCGGGTTGCGTGCTGCCTGAGGCGCCTGCCCCGGGGCTGTCGTGATCATGAATCTCGTCGGCCATGCCGTCTCCGCGCGCTCGAATCGATTTTCCTCGGTCAGGGCCGTCGCTCGGGCGGCTGACCGATCCGTTCGGTCAGCTTCTGACACGGCAACGCCCAACCATCAAGCCGGCATGGGGCCAGTCCCGTGTCCGCATAGTGGCAAAAGCAGTTCTCGACGCATGTAACCTACCGATATCACTCAATTCGATCGTCGAAATTCGGCAGACCGTTACGTCCAGTTCTCTTGCGAAGTTTCGAGCAGATGAACTGATGTCCGCCTCACTAATTACATCGCCTAGGGCCTGTTATGCCTTGAATGACGGAGCGAAGTGCCCAGCTTTTT
>NZ_JOPL01000010.1 GCF_002153745.1 Acetobacter sp. DsW_063
GGACGAACAGTCCCGTCTGCGATTTCTGATCGGCAAAGACATGCTCGACACGGGACCGGATGACGGACTTCCCGGCATTGGACCGCTGGATATGCCGTGGCATAGGCTTGAGGTGCGGCTTTTCCCTGTGAACCTTCGAGATAAAGCCATGCTTTTCCATGAAGTCCTCATTGGCTTTTGAGCGATACGCCGTATCCGCCCAGACGCTTGCGGCGGTATTGGTTTTATCCAGTAGGCCCTCTCTCAATCGCGCACCATCACTGGCTGCGGCGTCTGTCGTTTTCCATTTGCGGATCAGCCGAAACTTCCGGTCGATGGAAATATGAGATTTGTAGCCGAAGAACGGGATGGCGAGATCGGTGGACGGGAGCGTTCCGTCATCGTGCCGTCTGGCCTTCGTGAACTTCAGTGTCCATCGCGCATGGCGGTCCTTGTGGGACAGTTTTGCCGGCCTGTCCTGCCAGCCTTCAGGAATGCGTCCTGCACGGAGATCAGACTTCTCCCCGTTGGTATTGCGCTGTTTGGGAGCCGCCACGAGTGTGGCGTCCAGGATCTGGCCGGACATCGGCAGATAGCCGGCGTTCCGCAGTGTCGCGTCAAACCGGTCAAACAGTCTTTCAATCGCGCAAGCCTGGGTCAGACGCTCGCGAAACAGCCAGACCGTTCTGGCGTCGGGCGCCCGGTCCGATAACGCCAGGCCGAGGAAGCGCATGAAGGACAGCCGGTCGTTGATCAGGTATTCCGTCCGCTCGTCACAGAGATTGTTCAGCGTTTGGATCACCAGGATCTTGAACATCAGCACCGGATCAAACGGGGGACGGCCACCTTTGCTCCCCTCTGAATAAGCCAGAGCCTTGTCCAGATTAGGGCGGAACGCCTCAAAATCCACGGCCCGGGAAAACGCTTCGAGCTGATCACCAAGCCCGCTCAGCCGAGCAAGACCCTCCTCAACATCAAAGAAACCGGACTGCTTCATCAGCCATTCCCCCAGTCACCACAGAAAGAATGGAATCACAGCCAGCAGTTCAGAGCCAGGGGTTCTTCGAACCCTCCAGCTGACAGGAGGAACTCTCATGCAGGGCAGTCTACTGCCCCGCAGTTAATGTGACAGCACCGGCGGAGGAGTTGGGGGGTTAATTCAAGGCGCTTGGCGCTGGGTTAGCAGCTTGATGTCTGGGCACGGCGACCAAGCAGTTAGCGTGCCGGACAAGGCAATTCCTGAGGCGATCAGAAGTTGCTATAGGGCTGGTGGAACGTCAAGTTTTACTATGAGAAGCGCCGACCTTTCGGTTGGAGTGGCTTCGGCGAACGGTCAAAGCTACACCTTTACCTGCATCAGACACACAAGAGGTAAATAAAGCAAATCATCACGATTAGAGAATATTTATTCTCGTTCTCAAATGTTTTATATTATTCATCGATATTTTCGCTCTGAGGCCTGCCTTGCTCGCCCTACTGCGAGCGGGGTAGGCGCTGCTGTTACGTTAAGTCCGCTGTGTTAGGGCCTGTTAGGTCTTGAGATGATCTGCCGTTGCTGCAATGCA
>NZ_JOPL01000081.1 GCF_002153745.1 Acetobacter sp. DsW_063
AGAAATTACGGGCCAAGCGCATCAATCAACGGCTCTTCGATCCCTCCATTTGGTGCAACCGCGATATCGGCATGCGTCGTAATTGCCCGGACAGGTACGTAGCTCCATACGTTTCCAGCGCACATTAGCATGAGCCAGAAAATAAACGTCCTCGTCGCTCCATTGCCTCGCCTCAGACGGCTGACAGCCGCGTACAGACAAATATAAATGAGAGCGTTACCGACATAAGGTCCGGCGAGTGCAATTGCCGCCGCCGCCCATCTATGGCCGCTGCTAAAAATCGGATCGTATTGCACGTTATCATCGACGTTCGAGAGGAGAACGACGTTCGCTGGCGTGACTGTCCCGTAATCGAGAGCAAAAGGATTCTGCATGTAACCCAGCGCCCAGGCGCTGAACGTGTGGGAAAATTCATGTGTCATGTAAGCGACGGCATGAGCGACGATGACGATCCCCGTTGTTAACAGGGAGAATGCAAGGATATTTCCGTCAGTTCGTTTCAATATGTCGCCTGACTTATTTTGAGGCAGTTGGTGAGGACTGCGGAAAGGCAGCACCGACATTTCCCGCTCGTATGATTCGTCTTGCGCAGCCCTGTCTCAGGGGGCGGGTCGCATTCGAGCCAAAGGAAGCGCATTCGTGCGACTACGCTTCGCAGCCCCCTCTCACAGGTTGAAATGCGTCGCCAACGTTACGGAATAAACGCGACACCCGTGATTTCGACTTTCCAGTCTGGATTGGCGAGTTTCGCCTCGACCGTAGCGCGGGCAGGCTTGTTGCCGCGATCAAGCCAGGCGTCCCATGCCCGGTTCATCGCCGTGATGTCGTTGATATCGGTAAGAAAGATTTGCACGGACAGGATATTGCTTTTGCTTGTTCCGGCCTCGGCCAGCAGCGCATCTATCTGCTGCAGGATGTCGGCGGTTTGTCCCTCGGCGTCGAGCGTAGCGTCATCAGCGACCTGTCCGGCCAGATAAACCAGATTGCCGCAGATGGAAGCTCCGCTGAGACGTTCTTCAGGGGCGAGGCGTCTAATCGTCATAAATGAAAACCTGTGCTTTGTGGTTCTGCTGCGTGTAGCACATACCGCGTCGTAAGTTGATGGCTGGACAAATATCGATGCCTGCCGTCCCGGCAACAGTATCCCGGCAACCACATGAATGCACGCCTGCTCTAAAAATGCGTCATGCCCCCAACGATATGACAGACGTGGCACGCACGCGGCGGACCTGATTTGCGATGCTCCTCCGCGAATTTGAGATGACAACTTTCGCACTGGCCATGAAACTGCTCCTCCATGTGGCCCGAGAGCGATGGCGTGTTTTTGTGGCACGCTATGCATCCCTGAAACGGCCAGGAAGCGAGTCTGGCTTCGGTGTAATTGTGATGGCATGTGACGCAATTGAACGCGACATGGGCTTTGTGCGGAAAATCGAGGGGCATAAGAGGGCGCGTCGCCGCTATGTGCGGAGCCCCGGATAACGCCCACCACAACGCAGCACCCCCACAAAGTGCGCCGATGACAATTATCGTCACCGCGCGCCACGAAGCGATCAGGCGGCCGATCACCATGCCCGCCAATGCAGGAGCGCGGCGCCCAGAAGCGGCAAAGCGGCGCCAAGAGAGAGCATTGCCATTGCGACCGGAGCGGCGAACCGTGCCGTATTGCGCGCGCGCTTTCCTGGAGTTCGGTGAGGGCGTGCGGCCCAGCGGGCCGCCCAGGGCAGCGTTAACGCGACGCCCACAGGCACAGCCAACGCCACGGACGACCAGAAACCATCAAGGCGTAGCCCAGCCAGCCACGCGTGAGCGGCAGCCGCGCATAGCAACAACGTCGCGAAAACCGAATGACAGCGCCGAAACAGCCTGGCCGTTCCGAACGCTGTGCGTCGAACAGGCGGCAAGCTGGCGAACGTCGCTACCGCGAGTAGCATCAGGGTAGCGGCTCCCGTTTGCATAACGCCCGTGACCGGGGGCAGCATGTCTTCTAGGAGTAGCGGTTCGGCCCAGAGACTGAAACCGATATGGCAGGCGACAAAGGCGAGCAGTATGTACGCGCCGTATTCATGCAAGCGGATGAAGAATTTACCTTCATAGAACGGCGTCGAGAGTGGACGACCGGTCAGCGCGAACATCTGTAACAGTACAAACAACGCTGAAAAACCGCACAGCATCGCCATATCCCATAGCAGGCCAAGCGTGGGGACAGGGCTGACGAGAAGGATAGCGCCAGAGAAAACAATGAATGCGTAAGCAATGCGGCGCGAAAGCCATGCCCAACCAGCCACAACCATTAACGCCAAACTCCATATCAATGCGACAGGCGGGCGCGAGACTCTGGCGCATAACGACGATACCGGAACGATACGATTTGCGGGATGGAATTCCGATCTTGCGATGAAGCCGACCGTGTTACGTTCGACTATATCGCTTTTCGTGAAGGAGACTGCCGATGAGCGCGCTAGACGAATTCAGGGAAACGCTCT
The DNA here is from genome assembly GCF_002153745.1 of Acetobacter sp. DsW_063. Lineage (GTDB taxonomy): Bacteria > Pseudomonadota > Alphaproteobacteria > Acetobacterales > Acetobacteraceae > Acetobacter. Next base: position 2,487 of record NZ_JOPL01000081.1, read on the forward strand.
CCGCCGCAAACCCTCCGGAAGGCGGAGATCTTGCGCTACAGGCGATCTGGTGGGCTGGGCGTGGAGACTGGACACGGGCGCATGAGTGCGCTCAGGCCAATGAAGGCGACCCGGATTGCGACTGGGCGCACGCATGGCTGCATCGCAAGGAAGGCGACCTTGGCAACGCGCGTTACTGGTATCGACGTGCGGGCCGTCCGACGCCGACCGGCAGTCTTGAGCAGGAGTGGGCGGAAATCGCGACCGCTCTGCTGGCCCGCCCGCTGACCGTGCTCGGCGCAGAAAACATACGTAGAGATCCGGGATAACTGCGCCGCCACAAGCTTCTTGTTGACACTCTGCGGTTTGAGGTGCTGTCTACGGCCCGGTTTCGACCCCTTTTACGGGGCGCTGACCGATTTCAACCGTCGATCCCGCATGTCTTCGGATATCTTCGAAGACCGGGGTAAGTCGTTTCGCCTCACCGCGACGCGCAGGAATTGTCGGCTCTAAACGGGTCGGCAGGGAAATATCGTTTCACATGGCTTCTGCCACACTCACCACAACCGATCATTTTGGCGGCGAAGACTTCGCCTCTCTGCTCGACGAGACCCTCGGCCTGGACACGGGCTTTGAAGGTTCCGTCGTCAAGGGGCATGTCGTCCGCCTGACCGACGAATTCGCCATCGTCGACGTCGGCCTGAAGAGCGAAGGCCGCGTCGCCCTCAAGGAATTCGGCCCGCAGGGCGTCGCCCACGAGGTCAAGCCGGGCGACGTCATTGAGCTGTACGTCGAGCGCTACGAAGACCGTGACGGCACGATCGTCCTGTCGCGTGAGAAGGCGCGTCGCGAAGAGGCCTGGACGAACCTGGAGAAGGCTTTCGAAGCCAACCAGCGCGTCAACGGCACGATCTACGGACGCGTCAAGGGCGGCTTCACGGTCGACCTCGGCGGCGCCATGGCGTTCCTTCCCGGCAGCCAGGTCGACATCCGCCCCGTGCGCGACGTCGGCCCGCTGATGGGCGTTCCGCAGCCCTTCCAGATCCTGAAGATGGACCGCGCTCGCGGCAACATCGTCGTCTCGCGTCGTGCGGTCCTCGAAGAGACCCGTGCGGAGCAGCGCAGCGAGCTGATCCAGGGCCTGAAGGAAGGCATGATCCTCGACGGCGTGGTGAAGAACATCACCGACTACGGCGCGTTCGTGGACCTCGGCGGCGTCGATGGCCTCCTGCATGTCACCGACATTGCCTGGAAGCGCATCAACCACCCGTCCGAAGCCCTGCAGATCGGTCAGCCGGTTCGCGTGCAGGTCATCCGCTTCAACCCGGACACGCAGCGCATTTCTCTCGGCATGAAGCAGCTTGAGGCTGATCCGTGGGAGAACGTGGCGATCAAGTATCCGCCGGGCGCACGTTACAGCGGTCGCGTCACCAACATCACCGACTACGGCGCGTTCGTTGAGCTCGAGCCGGGCGTCGAGGGTCTGGTGCACGTTTCCGAGATGTCCTGGACGAAGAAGAACGTCCATCCGGGTAAGATCGTCGCCACTTCGCAGGAAGTCGACGTCATGGTTCTGGACGTGGACAGCGGCAAGCGTCGTATCTCGCTTGGCCTTAAGCAGGTTCAGCGCAATCCGTGGGAGCAGTTCGCTGAAGAGCACAAGATCGGCTCGACGGTCGAAGGCGAGATCCGCAACATCACCGAGTTCGGCCTCTTCATCGGCCTGTCCGCAGACATCGACGGCATGGTTCACATGTCCGACCTGTCCTGGGACGAAGCTGGCGAAGTCGCGATCACGCACTACGAGAAGGGCCAGGTCGTTCAGGCCAAGGTTCTCGACGTGGACGTGGAGAAAGAGCGCATCTCGCTCGGCATCAAGCAGCTTCAGGAAGACCCGGCGGCCGACGCGCTGTCGAGCGTCCAGAAGGGCACCGTCGTCACCTGCATCGTCACCGCTGTGCAGAGCAACGGCATCGAGGTGAAGGTGGACGACGTTCTGACCGGCTTCATTCGTCGCGCAGAGCTGGCGCGCGACAAGGCCGAGCAGCGTCCGGAGCGCTTCGCAGTTGGCGAGCGAGTCGATGCGAAGATCGTCTCGGTTGATCGCGCGGCCCGCAAGCTGGCCCTGACCATCCGCGGCCGTGAGGTCGAGGAAGACAAGGCAGCGATCAACGAATACGGCTCGTCCGACAGCGGCGCGTCGCTGGGTGATATCCTTGGCGCTGCGATCCGTCGCCGCAACACGGACGCCTGATAAGTCACGACAGGATGACGGCCGTAAGGCCGTCTCCTTCTGACTGATGTTACGGAAATGGCGCCCTTCGGGGCGCCATTTTTGGTTGGAAACAGGATATCGCAATTCGCCGGATTCCCTTCGCGCGCAGCTTTGCGGAACGCGTCAAGCATTTCTCCCCCCGACGCTTATTATCCAAAATAAACTTCTTCACCGGGCGCCGCAGCCCGGCAGAACACGCTTCCGTCAAATTTCCCTCGCGCAAGGCCTTGCGCGTCGACGCCAGCCAACCGACATCGATCACACTGACTATGCTCGTCGTCTAAACGCCGGGCGTCGAGGCGACGCAGCAGTCCAATCAAGAAAAAGGACACTCGCGTCATGTCTACTCCCCTGCACAGCATCCTTGCCGAGAAAGGTTGGGACGTCATTACCGTGTTGGATACCGATCCCCTGGCCCGCGTCTGCGAGACATTGGCGCGACATGGAGTTGGCGGCGCTCCGGTTCTGGATGGCGCCGGGCGTCTGGTTGGTCTGGTGTCGGAGCGAAAGATCGTCGAAGCGGTGGCGCTTCATCCCGCCGGCCTTGGCGCCCTGGTCGCCCGCGACGTGATGGCGGCGAACATGCCGGTTGCGACGCCCGACGAAGACAGCCTCAATACGGCGCGACGGATGACCCGCACCCACTGTCGCCATATGCCGGTCGTGGACAACGGTCGTCTGGTCGGCCTGGTCAGCATTGGCGATCTCGTCAAATATCGGATCGAACATGCCGAACATCTGGCCGAAGAGTTGCAGAACTACGTATCGAATAGTGGACACGCTTCGGTGAAAGTTTCCGGAATATGAAATTTTTTGATGGAGACTTGGAGAAGTTGCGTGAAATTAACTACCTGCCTCGCGCATTCAACCGCTGCTCATAATTTCCCGGATATGAAGCCCTGATCATTGGTTCCGTGTTCTGCCTCTGTCAGGGGAAAGGGCTTCATTGAAGCGTATGAGAATCCGGTTGCGTTTACACCGTCCGGCGAAATGGGCCCGACGCCACTCGCTCATCAGGATATTGCGCGCTGGAACAAAGCGAATGGCCAAATTTTAGATGCGCGCATCAAGTCCGAATTTACATGTGGGATTGACCGCCTCCAAGACGTGATCGTCGTGTAATGTCTTGATCATAGTTAAAATGGTCATTCGTGTCGGCGTAATTCGCGCAGCTTGAGACGCAAAGCGAGGTCAGGATTACTGCGATAAAAATCGATGCTCTCACAACATTCTCCTCAAGATCAATTGTCGGGAGTGTTGGTCAGGATGAAGGCTGCAGTTTGTAATATAAAGTCTAACAGGTGTGATGATAATCGGTTGCTGACCCGATTATTTAATTACGCCTTCCGGTCACAAGGTAGTGTGTCCACGATCCGCTGCTACGTGTTTGGGCTCTACTGCGGCAAACGGAGCCACAACGGGGAAGCGGCGCCGATCAAGGCGAGCATGTGCTCAATATAAACGACCTTCTATCCGGCTACGGCAATATATGCCTCTCAGCGCGCACGCTTTACACGGTGACGATCAGATCGTTCCTGAAGCCCGGCGTCGAGAAGCGCGGGCCTGCAGGATTGCAGACGATACGGGCGCCGCCTGGATGCCGCATGTCTCCAACGGCGTGAATGTGGCCGTGAACCCATAAATCTATGTCTCGACGCCAGAAAATATCCGAAAGATCAGAAGCGTAGAGGCCGATATTCCGTTCGCCTCTCAAATGCGACGGCACGCAGTCCAGCAACGGCGCATGGTGCGTCACGACGACCAGAGCCGTGCCGCGCGCCTTTTCGACCCCCAACAGCCGGTCGAGTTGCGCGACCTGACGTTCATGCTGCGCAAGCTCATCGCCCACTCTGACGCCGCCACGGCCGTCCGGTCTCAGAAAACCTTCCCCGGTAAGAAGCCGGGGACGAACGTCGAGCCCGGAGAGACGCCCGTCCGCCCATAGGGTGCACCCGACAAATCTGACGCCACGCAGGACACTGGCTGACTCATCGAGTAGCGTGACGCCAAATCGCCGCACAGCCTCCTGCGCGCGTGCTTGCTGCTGCGACAGCGTGCCGCCCCAGATTTCGTGATTGCCAAGGACAAATACAGCAGGACGCCCGGCGGCCAGACGGGCGACGGTCTCAATTGCGCCCTCTGGGTTCCCCTCCAGAATATCTCCAGCGGCCACCAGCACGTCGAATGCGGGGCGTGGTGGATCGTATGAATCCGGAGAACGTGCGTATTCTAGATGGAGATCAGAAAGTATCCACAACCGGGTCATGCCGCGCCCTTCTGCTCCTGCGGCATAGCCGGAGAATGAAGATGCGGACGTGACGTGCTAGGGGTCGATTCGGTTCCGTTACGCCCGCGTCACGGCCTGAGAAACTGTCCCTCAGCACAAAAGTTAATGCGGGTCTAGCTATACGCGCCAATCGAACAGCAGCGAAGGTCCGTTAGCCAGCCTGCTCCTTGCCGGCGGAACCACGGAGAAGTCCCGTAGCCTCACGCCCCGCCAGAGACAACGCGACGGCTTCCGCAATCCGAATGCCGTCGATCGCGGCGGACAGGATGCCGCCCGCGTAACCGGCTCCCTCGCCTGCAGGAAACAGACCGCCTGTATTGAGGCTGCGCCCGTCCTGACCGCGCGGGATGCGCAGCGGAGAGGACGTGCGCGTCTCCACGCCCGTTAGCACTGCGTCCTCCATCGCGAACCCTGGCAGCTTGCGCGCGAATGCGGGAAGAGCCTCCCGGATCGCCTCGACCGCGAAATCAGGCAGACACGCAGAAAGATCCGTCGGCGTGACGCCGGGGCGGTAGGACGGCGTCACGGAGCCGAGCGACGTGGAGGCGCGGCCCGCAAGAAAATCGCCCACGCGCTGCGCCGGGGCGCGGTAGTCGCCTCCTCCGGCGAGGAAGGCCTGTCGCTCCCAATGCCGCTGGAACGCCACGCCTGCCAGCGGTTCGTCCGGATAGTCCTCGCCGGGGCGCAGATCGACGACGATGCCCGCGTTGGCGTTGCGCTCGGCGCGCGAATACTGACTCATCCCATTGGTGACCACCCGCCCCTCCTCCGACGTGGCGGCCACCACTGTGCCGCCGGGGCACATGCAGAAGGAGTAGACGCCACGCCCGTTGGACGCGTGATGGGCGAGTTTATAATCGGCGGCGCCCAGCAGCGGCGAACCAGCTTGCGGTCCAAAACGGTCGGCGTCGATCAGGGATTGGGGATGCTCGATCCGCACGCCGATAGAGAACGGCTTGGACTGCATCTCCACGCCTGCCGCCTCAAGCATGCTGAATGTGTCGCGTGCGCTGTGACCGATCGCGAGAATGACATGCGACGCAGCGACCTCCTCTCCGCCGGACAGACGCAGGCCCCGCACGCTTCTCTGCTCATCGAGCAGGAGTTCGTCGACCCGGGCGTTGAACCGGTATTCGCCGCCTGCCGCCTCGATCTCGGCGCGAATATGCTCGACCATCGAGACGAGCCGGAAAGTGCCGATATGCGGTTTCGAGACGAACAGGATTTCCTCGGGCGCTCCGGCACGTACGAATTCCTCCAGCACCTTGCGCCCCAGATGGCGTGGGTCGCTGACCTGACTGTAGAGCTTGCCGTCGGAGAACGTCCCGGCTCCGCCCTCACCGAACTGCACGTTACTTTCCGGCGTCAGGATCGACCGCCGCCACAGGGCGAACGTGTCGACCGTGCGTTCGCGGACAGCCTTTCCGCGCTCGAGAATCAGCGGCCGCAGCCCCATCTGTGCGAGAATCAGCCCCGCCATCAGCCCGCACGGTCCTGCGCCGATCACAACCGGTCTCTGAGCCGCGTCGCCTCGGGCCAACCGCGGACCTTCGACATCGACAGGGCGGTAACTGGTGTCCGGCGACGGGCCAATACGCGCATCTTCGCCCGCCCCCGCCAGAACGGCGGCCTCGTCCGCCACCGCGCAGTCCAGGCTGTAGACCAACATGATGCCGCCACGACGACGTGCATCGTATCCGCGCCGCACGACGCGCACATCGAGCGCGTCGGCGTCCGTAAGGCCGAGCCTTGCGCGTGCGGCGGCGATCAGCGCTTCCGGCGCGTGGTCGAGCGGCAACCTCACCTCGGTCAAACGGATCATGAGTTCTCCATTAGGCTTCAGACGCCTGACGCGTCTCCACATGGCGGCGAGCATGCGAGCGTGGCGCCGCTGGCCCCTGACAGGAGCCGCAATCGGGCGGCTCATATCACGACAGATCGGCGATCACGAGAGAAGTGGACTCATTGCGTGGCGCAATAGAGAGCGCACTGCTCCCATCCGGCGGCGACACTGTAAACTTCCCGTTTTGCAGACGGGCGGTATGGTCTATGAGACGCGGGAATCAAGTCTTCGGGACGACGTCCTGTCGACCATGACCTGTAGCGCAAGGCCGACCAAGGAGATTGCGACATGACCGCGTCCTCCACTCCTGGCGGTCACCGCCATGGTTCACCAGATGAACACACCCATTCTTCCGATGCACACGATCATGCTCACGACGAAGGCGCATGCGGCGTACATAACCCCGACGACGCGACGGGCGGACCGAAGTGTGACACCGATATAAGCGTGCAACCCTCCTATGCCGGCCATGCGTGTGGCGACCACGACCATGCCGAAATCGGGAGTGACAAAAACAGCGGACGCGGCAGCCTCCACGACCACGACCACGACCACGACCACGACCACGACCACGACCACGACCATGACCATGGGCACGGGCACGGGCACGGGCATGGTCACGGACACGATCATCACCATGATCATGGGCTTTTCGGGCATCACCATCATGCGCCAGCGTCGTTCGGGCTCGCCTTCGCGGTCGGCATGGCCCTCAACATGGTCTATCTGGTCGGCGAAACTGTCTGGGGCCTGCTGGCGAACTCCGTGGCGCTTCTGGCCGACGCTGGTCATAACCTGTCCGACGTGCTTGCCTTGGCCGCCGCTTGGCTTGCGGAGCGGCTGACGCGCCGAGCGCCGTCCGCGCGCTTTACCTACGGTCTGCGTCGCTCCTCTATTCTTGCTGCGTTGACCAACGCCGTAGCTTTGCTGCTCGTTACCGGCGGCGTGGCGTGGGAGGCCGTGCTGCGTCTGTTCCATCCTGTGGACGTCGCGGGAAAAAGCGTCATGATCGTGGCGGCGCTGGGCGTGGTGGTGAACGGAGTCACTGCGCTGTTCTTCATGAGCGGTCAGAAAAATGACCTGAACCTGCGCGCCGCCTTTTTGCATATGGCGACGGATGCGGTCGCCTCCCTCGGCGTCGTGGCCACTGGCGCGCTCGTGTTGTTGACGGGGCTGGCGTGGCTGGACCCGGCCGCGAGCCTAGCCATTTCGGCGCTTATCGTTCTTACGACGTGGGGGCTGCTCAGGGACTCGCTGGATATGGCGCTCGACGGGGTGCCAAAGGGTGTGGACATCCATGGCGTCGACGCCTTCCTGCGCGATCTCCCCGACGTGACCGACCTTCACGACCTTCATGTCTGGCCAATGAGCACAACTGAAACGGCGCTCACCGTTCATCTCGTGCGCAGCGAAAATGCGGCAGTTCCCAACGACGCGATTTTGCTCTCGGCGGGCCGGGAATTGCGCGCGCGTTTCGGCGTACAGCACGCGACGTTGCAGATCGAAGTCTCGCCATGCGGTGGCGGGTGCAGCCTCGACGACGCGCTGCACGTGTGAGCCTGTCATGATTAACGCCGCCCCAATTGGGGACGCGCCGAAGCCAGACCGGAAATTCGCACTGGCATGGGCGAGTTTTGCTGTCAGTATCGCCGCGTTCGGACTGAAATACGCAGCCTGGGTCAGCACTGGCAGCGTCGCGTTGAAGGCGGATGCGCTCGAGACGATCATCAACGTCGTCGCGGCGGCGGCGGCCCTGTGGGCCATTCGCGTGGCTGAGAGGCCGGCCGACGACAACCACACCTACGGGCATTACAAGGCGGAATACCTTTCGGCGATCGTCGAGAGCGCGCTGGTGCTGGTCACCGCTTACGCCATCGGCAAAACGGCAGTGGAAGGATTTCTGAGGCCGCATCCTGAGACGGCGCCGTGGATCGGCGTCGGGCTCAACGGCGTCGCCACGCTGCTGAATTTCGCGTGGGGGCTTACGCTGCTCCGAAAAGGACGAGCGGAACGTTCGCCCGCGCTGATCGCAGGTGGTCACCATGTGATCTCGGACGTGTGGACAGGATGTGGCCTGATTGCGGGCCTGTCATTGATCCCGCTGACAGGGTGGGTCTGGCTCGACCCTGCGCTGGCTGCTCTCGTTGCGCTTAACGTGTTGCGGGTTGGCTGGGAGATGCTTCGGCAATCCGTGTCGGGATTGATGGACGAAGCCCCTGATTCTGCGACCCTTACCAAACTGCGAGAAGTAATCGCTGAAACGGCGACCGGCGCGCTCGAGGCGCATGACATCCGCATTCGCACCGTGGGCGCCATAACATTCATCGAATTTCATCTTGTGGTGCCGGGCTCGATGACGGTCGGCGTCGTGCACGAGATTTGCGACCGGATAGAAGCTGGCCTTCGGCGAGCGATCGGGCGCGCGCTGATCAATATTCATGTCGAGCCAGAAGCGAAGGCCAAGCACACGGGCATCCTGCTCACGTCTCCACCGGTCGTATGACATACGGCGGCCGCAGAGAATTACGGCGGCCTTGCCACCGACACTGCGGCAGGCGACGCCGCCCCACGAAACACTTTGGCCGATATGTGGGATTAGGACTTGGAATGATCGCCCGGCAGGCGTAAGGCCGGGACGATATTGCGCGCTGTCTCCCATTGCTGAAGAGACCCGCCGCAGCAGGAAGAACCGATGCATACGACGACCTCGACCCAAGTCGGCCGGATCAGGCACTTTCGTGACACCGCACGTATGACGACAGTGGAGTGGCGGCGGAAGCTGATCTACTGGGGCAGTTCGATCGCGGTCGGCATCGTGGCGATCAGCTTCGCAGCATTGGCTGATAAGGCGGCTGCGCTCCGAAGCGACGTCATCAAGCACAACCCGTGGTTCATGCTTTTAGTGACGCCTGCTGGCCTTGCCTTGTCGATATGGTTGACCAGACGTTTCTTCCGTGGCGCGCAAGGCAGCGGCATTCCTCAGGCGATCGCCTGCATGCACCTCAACGATCTGGCTGTGGTCGATCGGGTGCTTTCGATCCGCATCGCCGCGGCGAAAATCTGCCTGACCTGTCTGGGGCTCGTCGCGGGCGCTTCTATCGGCCGTGAGGGGCCGACGGTGCAGGTCGGCGCGGCAATCATGAATGCTGCGGCTCGTTTCCTTCGGCTCAGCGAAATTGCGTCTCGCCGTGCGCTGGTAATGACTGGAGGAGCCGCGGGAGTTGCCGCCGCGTTCAACACGCCTCTCGCCGGAATAGTGTTCGGCATCGAGGAACTGGCTCACTCGTTCGAGCACCGGACCAGCGGCACTTTGCTAACCGGGGTCGTGCTCTCAGGCGTGACGGCAATAGCGTTGGTCGGTAATTATTCGTATTTTGGGCACACCGATGTAATCGTGCCGGTCGGGGTGAGTTGGCTCGCCGTTCTTGCTTGCGGCTTGCTCGGCGGGATCGCCGGTGGATCATTCTCGGCGATACTGATTCGAGCTTCATCTGGCTTGCCTGGGGCATTCGGCCGCTTCGTGGCCCAGCGGCCTATTTTGTTCGCTGCGCTTTGCGGCTTGGCGCTGGCGATTATAGGCGTGGCTTCCGGCGGCATGACGTATGGCACCGGCTACGCGCAGGCCCGCGCCATCATTCAGGGTGACGAGCATTACCCCGCTTCGTATTTCGTTTTGAAATACTGCGCCACCATCATTTCCTACTGCTCGGGCATTCCGGGCGGGCTATTCGCTCCATCGCTGTCAGTTGGCGCAGGCATCGGTGGTTGGATCGCGCAGTTTTTGCCTCACACGACGCCTGGCGCCGTAGTGCTCCTGGGCACGGTGGCGTATTTTTCTGCTGTCGTGCAGGCGCCGCTGACCGCCACAGTCATTGTGATGGAAATGTGCGACAATCAGCAGGTGACGCTCGCGCTTTTGGCCAGCTCGTTCCTAGCGTTCGGCGTTTCGCGCATGATCTGCAAGCAGCCGCTTTACGGCGCGCTGGCGGAGCGATTTCTTCGTTCGGTCGCTCCAGACGGCCACAAGGGAGAAGCCCCCAAGCATCAGTCGAAGGAAGATTGAACTGCGCTCCCTTGAATATGGTCAACGAAATCACAGCTGAAAAAATCCTCTCTACCTTACTGTTTTAAGAAGAATTTTTTGTTCAGGTAAACCTACCTGAGCAGGCCTCTGCTCTAGAGGCTTAGCCCCGCGTGTAGGCCGAGAATGAGTGCGTCCTTCACGCGGCGACCCGAAACGTAGACACCACCACTTGGAGCGATCAGCCCTTGCAAATCCGGCTGCAAAGACAGCCAGGACGAGAGCTGCGCGCGGTAGGTCAATTCAAGATGGTACTCGTTCTGCCGAGCTTCTGTTCGCCCTGACGGTTCGGTCGTGGTCAGGAAACGGCTGGGCGCAGCGTAACCGAACCCAAGCGCCACAAGGTCGTGTCGCCGACCGAACGGTCGATGTAGCGACAGCCCAGCGTCCAGCGCAGAGACGATCTCGTTACGATCAGCCAGTCCCGTATATTGCCAGCGAACAAATCCATGCAACCGTCCGACGACAGGATCGCGCAACAGGGTTTGGTCAGCGATTGCATAAATCAGCCAATTGCCTCGGCGTTGTGTGCTCGCGTCGGCCTGAAGTGGAAATGTCCCGCTGTCCACAATCACGCCAGCCTTGTAGGAGCCTAGCAGTTTCCCGATGCTGACGCTGTGTTGCACCTCAGCCATCGCCAATGTGCCAGTGCCAAAGTTGAAGCGTGTGCCTGAGGGATCCTGATTCTGGTTCCAGGGGTCATTCGGATTGTTGAACGTCCGGGCTCCTGTCGGGTTGTCGTCGCCCACAGCGACCAGCAAGGTCCAGTTGTCGGATACGTCATATCGTAGCCTGACCGCTGGCGTCGCGAGGGGTGAGGCTGGCCCCTGATCGTAGAGATTGTTGCTGGGCATCATCGGCCAACCGAAAGACCCGTTGAGCAAGTCCTGAGCCGTTTCGCTGACCATGAAGTCGCGACTGAGATCCAGTTTGCCTATGCGAACCTCGACCGCGTCTCCGGGAGGATGATAGGAATAAGCGAGTTCATAGAGACGCAGGTTGGGATCAGCCTCGCTCGTGGAGGTCTGATTGAAGGCGTAAAGCGGGACGTTGCTGAAGGGACGTCCGCGAATATCGACGCCGCTGACTTCCAGTTCGCCCCACTGCCCTTCCCTGTCCGCCCCGCCATGATACAGGCGCGCCAGATCGAGCGTGACGTCGACGACCGTCGCCCCGATATAATTGGTCGAGGAACGGGAGCCGCCAATGGGGTTGGTCCAAAACTCTTCGCTGTCGCCGATATCTATGTTGACGCCAGCCTGTCGCCAACGATCCTTGATCCCTGACCACCCGTGAAGATCGTCGCCTGCGGCCGCCTCGGCCGAGTGGTGCGTTGTGGACAGCAGAGCCGTCACCCCGAACAGCGCCCGCCCAATCAGGATAAGGTTATCCAGAAACCGCGAAATATGAGGAGATGATGGCGGCTCGAGTAGATTGCTGAATGTAGATTCCGCAAGCAGTTCGTGAGATTGCGGGTATGGGGTGCGACCGTAAGCCCTCATGGCGCCACCATTTTCCGATGCGCCATTAAAGGTAGGAGGAGTTGTTCATGCGTCAGCATCTTTATCGGCTGACCGTCGATACACGTGGCAAAGGACTGACGCCGATCACCCGGACGATCGCCGACTGGGTAGGACAAAGCGGCGTGGATGTGGGGTTGCTGACATTGTGGTGTCGGCACACGTCCTGCTCTCTGACAGTTCAGGAGAACGCCGATCCGACGGTGCGCCATGATATCGGCCGGTTTTTTGAGCGGCTCGTCCCGGAAGAACACGGGCGTTACGTTCATGACGACGAAGGGCCTGACGATATGCCCGCACATTTGCGGACCATGTTGACCGATACGTCGATGAGCATCCCGGTGGCCGAGGGACGTCCCGTTCTTGGGACGTGGCAGGGCCTCTACCTTTTCGAACACAGGGCCTCGCCGCACAGACGGGAAATCGTGCTGCACCTTCTGGGAGAATCGTAACGCCAGGCGTTCGATGATCCCGTCATCTCTGGCCCGGCGCGTCGGGCGCGATGTTATCGACCGCGATGAACGTGTCGGCTGACACGTTCATGGTCGTGCCTCCCGTTGCGTCCTCGGCCTGATTTGCGGCGATGCCGCTGGTCAGGGATCGCAACTCCATCAGTTCCTGACGCACGTCGTCGAGAATTTCGACCAGAGCCGCGTGATCGGCATCCGCGCGTGCTTCGCTGCTTCTTGCGAGTATTGCGCTCCCAACAGCCAGCGCGGGCAACGCGATGAGCTGAATTGCATTGCTGATATAAAGAAGTGTGTTCTGCCATCCAGGAGCGACCATTGGGATGAGCGAGAACAGAGTAAATGCGTAAACACACCAGATACTGCCGAAAATGACCGTCATCCGAACGGCCAGCCAGTCGTTGAAGCGAACGACCGCGCCTGCCTCCGGGGAGTGTTCCATCGCTTTTTCCAGCTTGCGCGGCGCGTGGAGCAGCGACAGTAGAGAATGGGGCATTATGCGCTTCACGACTTCACTTTCTCCGACGGGAATTTCTGCTGAAGGTCTCGCCCAGAGACAAGGACGATAACCTGCAGACCATGAGTTCCACACTTGCAGAACCATGGAGCACACATGCTGTGCAAGGCTCCGGTTTGCGCCCCTGCTTTTCGCCTGACGCGCGTTATCTACCGCCGCTCTGGTCGATGCCTGCAGTGGAATCGGCGTTTTCCGCCGCATCCGAATCTGCCGAGGCGTCAGCATTCTCTCGTGTGCCAGCGTCCGAGGGCGCCGCTGGCGCCTGATGAGCCACCGGTTTGAAGGACATCGTCGATCCCGAGGGCGTAATCAGATTAAAGGTCACCATGATGACGACTTTGAACGGCGTAGACGGTGGGCGCGAGCACCGCAGTCCGCGTAGAAAACTGAGCGTCGAATCGTTCAGGATCGGATGTCCGCTGCCGCGCAGAATACGGACGTCCCGCACGGAGCCATTGGCTGCAAGCGAAAAGCCCGCGTACACAATGCCTTCCTCGCCACGCTGGCGGGCGAGAGGCGGATAAATCTTCGCTGGAGTCGCGCACGACGCGCCGCCGTCACTGAAACTGGAACCGCCCTGCCCGGCCGAGGTCTTGGCCTCACTGAGACGCTTGCCTGTCGTCCCGTTCGGGCTCGCGACGTCTGCGTCTTTCGCAGGCGCGTCCTTTGCATGTGGAACTTTATGGGTCAGGACGCTCGCTGAGTCCTGACCGTCGCCAACATGCACGGTCGCCATATGATTGGCGCCGGACAGACTCGGATCCTTCGAACCTGTTGGACGCGGTGGCACTAAGGGAAGGAGGGGTTCGCCAGAGCCCGGCCAGGGAATAAGTTCATCGGCGACGGGCGCGGGCGCCTGAACAGGCGGCGCCGCGTCCGGCAGCGGTGGCGGCGCAGGGATCGGATCAATCGACGCCTGACCATGGTCGAAGAGCACCTGAACATCCGCGAGAGCGAACGGGACAGGTTTTTCTTCCGGCGTCTTGTGTGTGGCGATCCACGCGAGAACAAGCGCCATATGAATCAGAAGCGCTGCCGCGAACAGACGACCGTCGAGGTGTCGGTCCTCGGACGAGCGGCGCCCCAGACGGATCATCCCGGGACGGATTTTCACGGGGAGCTTCGGAACCGACAACTCTCGCCTCACCCTGCGCGACGCTACGATGCCTAACGCCGTGCCGCTCTTGGCCAAACAGACGCTTATGGCCGTCTGTTCATATCACACAGATTCGACGCGGCGCAGATGTTTCGCCGCGTCGAAGTGACGCCTATTGCTCGCCGAGTCGGGCGTATATCTTCAGGTAGTCTTCCGCCATACGGCGTGCAGTGAAACGCTCGTCGAAACGTTTGCGAATCTGCTGCGCATTCGTTTCGGCAAGGCGCGGGAATGCGGCGATGGCTTCAGCCTCGCTGTCGACGATCAGACCAGTGAGGCCGTTTTCGAGAACCTCCGGTACCGACCCCCGACGCAACGCGACAACCGGCGTTCCACACGCCATCGCCTCGATCATGACCAACCCGAACGGTTCCGGCCAGTCGATCGGCATGAGAAGGGCCTTGGCGCCGGACAGGAAGGCTGGCTTCTGCGCGTCGTTGATTTCTCCAATCAATTCGACGCCCTCGCCCAGCATAGGGACGATTTCTTTCTCGAAGTATTCCGCGTCCACCCGGTCGATCTTCGCCGCGATCTTCAACGGCAGCCCGACTGCGCGCGCGATGCGGATCGCCTTGTCGACCCCCTTTTCCGGACAGATGCGTCCGAGGAACGCGAGGTAATCGCGTGGTCCCGACTGTGGCGTCAGTAACTTCTCAGGCAAGCCATGGAGGACAGTCCCGACATAGTTGGCCTGCGGTAGTGGCTGGCGCTGGTTGTTGGAGATCGAGACGATCGGCACATCGGGGAACGCGTCGAACACTGGCTGCAGTTCCATCAGATCCAGTCGCCCGTGCATCGTCGTGACGAACGGCGTCTTCTGGCGGCTGAAATATGTGAAGGGCCAGTAATCCATGTGAAAATGCAGCACGTCGAACTGATCCGCCAGACGCGCGACCCGTTCCATCAGCAACATATGCGGAGCGATAGGATCGCGAATCGCCGGGTCGAGACGCAAGGCCCGCGGCCATACAGCGTCCAGATTCGCCTTCGTCACGCTGTCGCCGCTTGCGAACAGGGTGACGTCATGCCCCATGGCGACCAGTTCGTCGGTGAGGAAGGAAACCACGCGTTCAGTGCCCCCATACAGCTTGGGGGGCACGGCTTCATGGAGAGGCGCGATCTGGGCGATACGCATTGACCGGAGGACTCCATCAGTTGTGATTGAATATTACTACTGCCGACAACGCCTATCGGCGTAGGCCTCCGCAGACAAGCGGGTTATGGCGAACTGGCTATCGAGAGAGAAAGCGAAGCATGCGCTTCCGTCCTCTGTCACGAACGTTTACAAGGGCAGAAAGTTGACTGGAGAGGTGCGAGCGCATGGACGGTCACGCTTGAAGCGCGACGACGGGATTACGGTTTCCGACGAACAACTGCCGAAATACGCGGGCCGACCGGGCCGATTCATTGCGTGTTATGCGCGCCGCCACGCGATGTCCCATGCGATGGTGTTCGGATTCGTGACGATCGCCGTCGCCTGCGCGGTGTTCTCCTCCTATGCAATCCGCCATCTGGTCGACACCATGAACGCCAGCCAGCATGGCGATATGCTGACCGTCTGGCGCGCTGTCGCCTGGCTGGCTGTGGTGATCGCCGCCGACAACATGTCCTGGCGCGTTGCGGGCTGGTTTGCGGCGAAGACCTTTGTCGACGTGACGGGCGACGTCCGGCGGGATTTGTTTCGGTATCTCACCGGCCATTCTACGAGCTATTTTTCGGATCGGATGCCCGCGGCGCTTGCCGCGCGGATATCCACAGCGGGCAACGCCAGCTTCACGCTGGAGAGCCTGCTGGCATGGAACGTGTTGCCCCCCTGCCTCAACGTGCTGCTGTCGATCACGCTGATGCTGACCGTCAGCCCTTTGATGGGCGGGGTCATCATCGTTCTGTCCGCCGCCCTTGCATATTTGATGTTTCGCATGGCGCAGGCCGGGCGGGAATTGCACGCGACATACGCGTCTGACGCGGCCGGTGTGGATGGAGAAATGCAGGACGTCGTGGGCAACCTGCCGCTGGTTCGCACCTTCGGGATGCTCGGTTACGAGCGAGGACGACTTGCCTCCGTGCTTCGAACCGAGATGGCGTCCCGTGGCCGCTCGCTACGCTATCTGGAGCAGTTGCGACTCGTTCACGCTGCGCTGACAGCGATTCTCACTGCCGGGTTGCTGGTGTGGGTCGTTCTGCTGTGGCGCAACGCCTCCGCCAGCGTCGGTGATGTCGTGATGGTCATAACGCTCGGATTTATGATCCTTCACGGCACGCGCGACCTTGCGGTGGCGCTTGTGGAGATGATCCAGCATCTGGCGCGACTCGGCGAAACGTTGTCCACCATTCTGCTCACCCACGAAATGCGCGATCAGGTTGATGCGGTCGGCTTCCGTCAGGAGCAAAAGGGCGAGGTGACATTCAATGACGTGACGTTCGCCTATCCCGGCGGCCCGAACGTGCTGGAGCATTTCCACCTTCATGTTGCGCCGGGTTCGCGCGTCGGCCTTGTCGGACGCTCGGGCTCGGGCAAGAGCACTGTGTTGGCGCTGCTGCAGAGACAACGTTACGTGCAAGGCGGCGCAGTGATTATAGACAACGAAAATATCGGCGCGCTGACCGAAACTGCGCTGCGGTCGTGCATGTCGGTGGTGCCGCAGGAAGTGTCGCTGTTGCGTCGCTCGGTGGGCAACAACATCCGTTACGGCAAGCCTGAGGCTACTGACGATGAAGTTCGGGCCGCTGCGGATGCTGCCGGATGCACCGACTTTATTATGGCCCTTCCGGAAGGATTCGCGACCGAAGTCGGAGACAGGGGCGTAAAATTGTCGGGAGGGCAGCGACAGCGTCTCGCGATTGCGCGCGCCTTCTTGCGTAACGCGCCCATCCTTGTCCTTGATGAGGCGACCAGCGCCCTCGACAGCGAAAGCGAGCATCACGTGCAGTTGGCCTTGTCGCGTTTGATGGTGGGACGCACGGTGATCGCCGTGGCGCACCGTTTGTCGACGCTGAAGGATTTCGATCGGATTGTTGTGATGCAGAAGGGGCGGATCGTCGAGGACGGGTCGCCCGGCGAACTGGAGCGTCGCGATGGCCCCTATCGTGAATTTCTCTCGCGACAGGCGATGGAGATCGCGCCGATCTGAGATACCTGGTCGCACGTACGAAAGAGGGCTGTTATGGACGTTGAACCCGACTGGCTCGTCTGGGCGCGCGAAATTCAGGCTATTGCGCAAACCGGCCTGACCTTCTCGGAAAATCCTTACGACCGAGAGCGTTACGAGGCGTTGCGCGCCCTTTCAGCCCGCATTTTCGCAGCGAGAACGAGCGCGCTTGCAGAGCGTATCGAGACGCTATTCGAGGGCGAAACCGGGTATGCGACGCCGAAGATCGACGTGCGCGCGGCTGTCTTTGATGAGAGCGATCGGTTGCTGATGGTGCGGGAAGCTGCTGACCATCACCGCTGGACGCTGCCCGGCGGTTGGGCGGACGTAAACCTCACCACCGCCGAGAATGCGATCAAGGAGGTTGTGGAGGAGAGCGGGTATCGCGTCGGTGTGACGAAACTTGCCGCATTGTGGGACCGCACGCGACAAAGACATCCCAACGGTGTCTTCTCATGCGCGAAGGTGTTCTTCCTGTGCGATTTGCTCGGCGGTGAGGCTACGACAAGTCTGGAGACGTCTGAGGTCGGGTGGTTTACTCAGGATTGCGTCCCCAGTGATCTTTCGGTGGGGCGCGTGACGTCGGGTCAGATATCACGAATGTTTGAGCATCGGCGTAATCCCGAACTTGCGACGGATTTCGAGTAACCTCAAATCCATATGCTTCATGGGTGAAGGTGATCGACCGCCACGATCGCTTCAGATTGCAATCGCCTGCTCGTCCCGAGCAATGAACGCGTCTCATGTGTTGTCTGTCGAGTGGCGCAGGATTTTAGATTGCTACTATTGGAGGTAATTACGTTATCTTTTTTGGTCGTTGATACGCTTCCGACCGAAAAGTTAGCGATGCTCGGCTAACCTGTAAATGTAACGCCGCCCGGAATACCCGACGTAGTGATTATTTTATCGATAGATGCGTAACCACAAGACGGTTGTTGGCAATAGTTTTACGCAAGGCCGAAACCGTTATATGTAATGTATCAATATTTTCGATCGATATTATGAAAAATAATTTTCTCTATTTTAAGTAAAATCCTGAAAATTTCAATAAATTCGACGTCGTATCGATTTGCATTGCGATAGATTTCATTTCGATGATGCGGTCTTCTCGCTGTATTTTATTGGAATTTATCCTCACATAAATTCCAGATTTTGTTTTTTAACCAATAATGTCCCGGGCTCATATTTTTTGTTGTATCGAAATTAAGGAGTATTGGAAAAATTTGCAGTTTACTAGGTGGTTTTATAATAATGATCCCGCGATCGCATTTCTATATAATACCGATTACGGGCTAACAAATCGATGTGTTCTAAAAGAAAATGGAGGCGTCTGGCATCATGACTAGGGCCTGTTAGGTCTTGAGATGATCTGCCGTTGCTGCAATGCA
>NZ_JOPL01000082.1 GCF_002153745.1 Acetobacter sp. DsW_063
TAGGCGTCCGGGAAAGTCCAGCTTTGGCCTGTGTCGGCCAATATCTGCAGCTCTCCGGAATCACCCGGATTGAACGCCGCAAGGCTCTGCCCCTGCAGAAGTAGCGGCGTCGCCTTCGCTTCGCCTGCCTGAAACTCTTTTGATTTATGCGCAGTATAACCCGCGACCTGCGTCACATTCTTCATGGCGGGCAGGCGCAACGAGCTGCCTTTCTGGCAGTCATATCTCGTGCCCAGCCACCAGATCGTCAGGATGCCAAGAGAATCGGCCATGTCTTAACTCTCCAGCTGGATCGATGTCGCGACGACGATCAGTGCGCCGATCACCTGGATCGGAAGAAACCCGTCAGCACGGTTGCGGTCGCTCGCGTTGATCTGAAAGAACGCCTGCTTTCCAAGAGTCGCAGTGTTCTCCAGCCAGCCTTGCGTTCCCTCGTAGAGCGCCGAGCGGCCGTTCCACGAATTGGTCAGCACCTTCGGCGTCGCGACGTTGGCCGACGAAGAATTCGCCAGTAACGAATTGTCGGGAGCCAGCTTCGCGCGCGGATAGGTCTGCTCGATATAGGTGTTGAAATCGTAGCGCACGGCCGTCACGGTTTTCGGAACCATGATGTTCAGCCAGCGATTATCCGCCGTCCCGTTGTCGTCGGTCTGGTTTGTGGTGATCGCGCGCTCGATCGTGACGGTTCCGTCCTG
>NZ_JOPL01000083.1 GCF_002153745.1 Acetobacter sp. DsW_063
GGTCTGGTTTGTGGTGATCGCGCGCTCGATCGTGACGGTTCCGTCCTGTCCGACGAGGAACGTGCTCATGCCGGTCGACAGCAACTGCTGACGCATGTCCATATCGAACCGATCGGCGTCGTCGGGACCGAGCCCCGCAAGCGCCGTCAACTCCAGCCCGCGCAACTGACGCGACGGGTCGGTATTCAGGGCCGCGCTGGCGACCGCCGCATAGGACGCAGCAGCGACCGCAGGCTCAAACAGAGCGCCGTTCGCGGGCAACACCGTCAGGAATCGGGAATTGAGGGTGTCGCCCAATGCCAGCGCCTGACTGTATGTCATGCGCGTCGAGACGTAACCCTGCGCATCCAGCTTCACCATTGCGTTGAAACGCCTGGACAGTTCGGTCGCGAAGGTCGTGAGATTGGCCTGATCGTATAGGCAGGACGCGATATCAGTGTACCACGTATGCGACGTCGCCGTGATCGCCGGGCTCATATCCGGCCACCCGGCGCCAGGCGTGGTCGCCGCAATCGTGAACGACACGCCCGCAGTCGTATCCTCGGAAAGCGTGCTCTGTCGCACGTCAATATCCGACGTCCACCCGCCTTTCTCCGTGGCGGTCAAAGTCAGCGCTCCGGTCGTGGCCGACACCGCGCACGTTACCCCCGTCTGCGTCTGCAGCGCCGCCGTGAAGGAGGCCGCAATCGCTGCCCCAAGCGCCGCTGCGGTCATTCCCGCAGTCACTGCCGTCGCGATCCGGACGCCGTTTACCTGCAGGGCGACCTGTCCGGCGACCGCTGACGTCGAGAGAACAGGCGTGACTGTCCAGACTGCCGAGGCGCTGCCGCTCGCGGACGCCACGAGGACGAGATCAAGAGCGGTGTAAGGCGCATCGGTGTTGAACGCCTTGACGGCGCGCGCGGCGACCGTTTCAGGCCCCGCCAGCACGGACGCCAGGGAGGGCGTGACGTTGCGATAGACCGCGCCCGCGACGCCCGCACCGGAGCCGAGCACACCGATGATCAGCGCCCGAAGCGGCACGCCCGTGACCGAATTGTTTGACGTGCCGTTGGCGACTTCCGCGTATGCGCCCGGAACTTTCCAGCCGGACGGAATTTCGTTGAATGAGATCGTGCCGCTCATTTCGCGATAGCCTTCTTCTCGGTCTCTGACGTCGCGACGGGCGCGACTTCAGGCTTTGCCTCAGACTTCACCGGCACGATGTCCTTCCATCGTAACAGCGCCGCCCAGAACACGTTCTTTTCGTCGACCTGAAACTCGCCGGTCATTTCCCGGCCGCTCTGGTCCTTCACCTTTCGACCCTCGGCGGGCGTCACGGTAATCATGCGTCGTCCCTCACATTGAAAATGGTCTGCGGCATGTCTTCGCCCGCCTCGTTCCACGTCTCGCCCAGGCGCAGAAAATCATCGAGCTGCGCGATAGCTTCCGCGTCATCGAGCGCCACATCCTCGAACACGGCCGACACGCCGATGATCGCGCACCGATCGTCGAGCCAGTCGGCCGCTTCGGGCAGAGAAATATCGCCGACGACACATCGTCCGACGCCCGGAAGCGTCCAGCCATGCAGAAAGGCCGGAAGAATGGCCGAAACACCTGCGACGCCCATTCCGCGCAGCTGCTGCGTTCCGAAAAACAGCGCCTCGGGATCGGTATGGCGAACCACGCCGAAAACCGGAAACGACAGGTTCCCACGAAAGGTCTGCCCGACGCGCGCGCTCGGTTTCCATGACTGGAACGCGATCAGGATCGACTGATCCACGCGCAAGACCTCTTCCCACGTCTTCCTCGACGCGCTCGGCGGCATCATCCGGTGACGGAAATATGCAGGCGGAAACGCCAGCTCCAGCCTCGCCCGAAGCGCGCGCGCCGCCTTCGCGATGACGTTTCCGTCGCGCAGGAGAACGGGATAAGCCTCCTCTGAGAGCGCCATCAGAAGCACCTCGTATCGGACAACCCGGGTCGCCGCGCCGCGAACCGCGACCATTCGCCGCTGCGATCGGCGGCAACCGCATTGTCCAGCGTCGCGCGACCAGCGCCGATATCCGCAAGCCACGTCTGGGCGTCTTTCCGGTCGGCGCGCATCTGGTCGGTCGGCGTCAGCCGGTCGGACGTCGCCAGCGCGTAACGCGCCAGCTTGCAACAGGCATGCTTCAGAACCGGGAGAACCGGATTAACCGGCACCACGTAGCGGCGGATCAGATAGGAATCGATCAGGCTGGACGCATCATCGAGCGCCTGCTCCACACGCCCCTGATTGAGCGTGTCCAGCGGTTCGTCCCGCGACGCCGTCGCCGCCACAAGCTCGTCGAGCCCATAGCGCGAGATCATGTCTGCGACGGTCGCGTAGGCCATCAGTTTACCTTGATGACCTCGAACTGCGGATCAGCCGCGATGGCGTCGATCTGCCCGTCCGTCAGTTCGCCGTCCGCATAGACCGCGAGCGGCTTATGCGTGATGCCCGCACGACGAAAGTCCGGAATGCGACAGACGACGATCACGTCGCCGCTTTTCGCCTCGATGCCGCCACCATGGCCGAGAACGCGCGCGCCCCCAGCGTCCGGAGCGGAGTTTTCGGCTTTCGCCTTGGGAGGAACAGCCATCTTACGCTCCAGCCGTGAGAGACAGACGAGGCGCGACGATGAAATCCGCCGCTCCGCGCCATGGGTTGCTGACCGTCACCGTCGTCGACGATCCGGTGCTGGGCACAAATTCGGCGTTCAGCAAAAGCCGCACCGTGCTTTCCAGATTGCTCGGGACCACCAGCAGATTCGGACGGATGCCATAGGGAGTGCCGTCCTTCCGGCGCAGCGACGCCATGGCCGTCAGCGCGTCCTGAAACGAGGCCGCGGAAAGCGGCCGGTTCGATGTATAGGCCAGCTGCCACATGCCGACGCCTGCGGCGCAACGGCCGTCGGTTCCCCAGATAAATTCATTACCGTTGAAAACGTTGCCCTCGGAAAGCTGGGTTTTCGCGGTCAGCACGAACGGACGCCGCGTCTGGAAGATCATCGGCTTGAGCGGACGCGTCGTGTCGAACAGATACCAGCGCGCCCCGGCCGTCTCGCCCGACGCCAACGCGCCGATATTCGAATACGCGACGGGCTTGCCGTTCTCGTCCCAGGTCTGGTGGTCGGTGTCGAAGAAGTTCTGCCCGTCCATGCAGATCGTCGTCTTGCCAGCCATCAGCGCGTCGAACACCAGCTCGTCCGGCATGACCGAAGCGTTGTAGCCCAGCTGCTCGATGGCTGGCGTCAGAACGCCGAACTGGTCGTCTTCCAGATCCTCGCGACGAATGGCGATCGTCTGCTCAAACGTGCGGTTCGTGATCCGGAAGCCACCGACCTTCAGCCGTTCGATCTCGCGCTGGCCGACCCACTCGCGCAGGCCGCCGATCTCGGCGATGCGCGGATAGAAGTTTTCGCCCGCGCTGCTTGCCACCGTCATCGAGAATCGCTGATACAGCGACGGCGCGACCGTCAGATACTGGTTGAACGACGTGTTGATCTTCGTCGTCAGCGCGTTGACGTTTCCCGCGTTGATATCCATGTCAGTCGCCTCAGGAGATCAGGACGAAGGCGTTTCCCGCCTCGTCAATGCCGGCGATCGTGCCGACCTCGAGCCGGGCCGTTCCGCCCGACGGGGTTTCGGTGAGCGAGACCGTCGCGTCATCCACCGCGTAGACGGGCTCTCCGACGCTCGCCCAGGTCGGGGCGGTGTCGAACGTCAGCGCCCAGCAGCCTTTTTGCGGCCAAAGCGACGGCGCGATGCCGACGGCCGGCGCCAGACCGGACGAGCCCGTATTGTCCACCTGACGGTCAGCAAGACCGACGATCGCAACCATGGGCGACGCAGGGGACGCGGTCTGCGGCAGCACAACCGTGCCGTCATCGCAAACGACGCAGAGAGAGCCACGAAACACCTTCACGCCGGATGCGACCGTGTGCGGAAATTCCGGTCCGTGCGGCACCTTTTTTTCGAGATAGACCGCGTCAGAGGTCAACGGCATTTACTTGCCCTCCTTACCGGCGTCGGCCTTGATGCCGAGCCCGGCGTCCATTTTCGCCAGCAGCTCCGCCGCGACGCCGCCCTGCGTGGTCGCACGCGCGGCTCCGCCCTGCGTGTGCATCACGACGTTCGCGTCAGGGACAGGGACGAGACCGGACACGATCTTTTCAGCCAGATCCGGATTCTGCGCGTGCAACGTGACCAGTTCGTCGCGGAGCTGGTCGGAGATGACGCGCTCGCGGCCTTTCGCCTCGACCCATGCGGCCGATCCGGCTTTCGTCAGCTGCTCGATTTGCGTGCGCAGACCCTCGATCTGCTGCTGGGCGTGCGTGCTCACGCCCTCCTGTCGCGCCCGCAGCCCGGTCACGATGGCCTCGGCCCCAGAGGTTGCGGGCACGCCGGCCAGTTCGGCGGCGCGGGCGTGCAGCGACAGACCGTCACGCGCGCGGGTCAGCGCCTGCGTGACGTCGTTCTCCGTCGCATCTGCTGGCAAACCCAGCAGACGCGCGACTTCAGCGCGATCCATGCGCGTGTTCTCCGTCTGTGATGAGTGAAGATGTGTGAGGTCGAGATTCGGAAGGTTCGTCAGGCTCGCCCGTGCGATCCGCGTCACCGAGCCTCTGGCGTCGGTCGCGAAAGCGGGGCTGACCCCACGATAGAGATGGCCCGCGACCATGTCGGAGCCGACGCTCGTCCAGTCGACGCGCCCCCAGATCCCGTCATCGCGGGACTGCAATTCGACAATCCACCCCGCCGCCGGAGCGGAGCCGCCCGTAACCGCCGCGCGATCGGCGGCATGATTTTCGTCGAGCAGCAGCTTGCCGCTCTGCATCGAATGCAGGATCAGCGCATTGGCGTTCTCCACGCGATAGGGACCACGCCCGTCCGCTCCCCGGAACTCTCCGGCCGGGAGCAAATGAATCCATTCGGGCGCCGTATCAGCGGACCCGACCGGGAGCATTGCGTGGTATTGAAGAAGGGGAGGCATGGCGGCCAACCTGCCGGAACGGAAAACTGGCGCTAATGCTCAAATCCTTGAGCGCCCCGCCGAGAGCGATTCCGCACGCTCCTGATGCCAGAAATTGCGCCCCGCGCACAATCGCCACAGAGCCGCCGCCGACAGACCGATCGCTACGATGGGGGGCGCGAAGCCCTTAAACCCGCACAGCCCCCTCTTAGCCGCTCTTAAACGCTATCTTAGCCGCCGGGGCGTCACCCACGCATGGCCCGCGCGAGATATTCCTCCAGTTCGCCCAGCAGCGCGTCACGGTCCTCTGACGTAAATCCGAGATAGGGACGCTCGGGGATGAACACGCTCTGAACGTGAAAGCGAAGACCACCCATCGAGAATGTGAGCGCCGGGGCTGTCCTGGGAAATATCCATCCGCCAAGCTGGTGGATGCGGGCGTATTCCTTTTTCGACCCCCAGACCAGCGTATTGCCACGCACCTGAGATACAATGCTCGCGGCAAGGCCATCGCGGAAGCCTCCGCGCCCGATCAGGATTGACGGACCTTCTTTTGTGCTGCGGTAGAGTGGGTTGAGCGGTGCGTAAGACCACCAAAGGACGCCGCGTGGATCGACGCCCCTTTCCATACGTCGTTGTGTGTTCCGCACCACCGCGACGCCCAGCGCGCCAAGCACTCCCGAAGGATCGCGTCCGATCGCCGCCACACGTCCCAGCGCCGCCTGAATG
>NZ_JOPL01000084.1 GCF_002153745.1 Acetobacter sp. DsW_063
TCTGCATTGCAGCAACGGCAGATCATCTCAAGACCTAACAGGCCCTAATATAATTCAATCAAATCAGTTAAGTAAATGTACCATTTTCACTTGATGCTGATCTCTCTCAACAAGCTGAATGTACAGAATATCGGAAGTATGCGTCCGACTAGATTCGGACAGCACATTCCAAGAACAAGATTCACGGCAAGAAACCGCCCTTGTTCAAAATATCCAAAGCCTCGCGAATACGATGCCCATACGTGTGCTCCGCCATCGTGCGCGCCTGCGCCTTCTTCGTCGTTTCCAATCGCAACGCGCCGTTGTCGAGGTAAACGTCGAGCAGTCGATCGAAATCTCTCTTGTTGGAGAAGGACGGAATTTCGTCTTTCGTATAATAGCGGCGGATTTCGTAGGTATCTTCGTGGAATATCTGCATCGCCCCTGCCGCGGCAGCCTCATAGGTCCGGGGGCCGGGAGTCGACGGCGAAATCATGAAGCGCTTGTTCTCGAAGCTCAGGCTGCGACCGAGATTCAGAACGATCTTGGAGTATTGGTAGAATTGCACCAACTGCTCCTTCTCAAGGCGCGCGTCCGAGAAGCCAACGCCCAGTTCGCCCCAGCCCGGCCCGACGATCTTGATGTTCAGATTGCGCAACGTCGGCAGCAATCCACGCACGATATCTTTGCGGTTCGTGAAGGCAACGCCGCAGAACAGCACGTCGATCGTGCGCTCGGTCGTCTCATTGATCGGCCGATAATGCAGCTTCGGGCACGCCGCGAGCGGAAGATGCCAGACGTTCGGTCGCGTATAAAAATTCGAACCCCAACGTTCGCACGAGAAGACGACGTCGAATTCATCCGTAATGCGGTAAGACGCATCCTGCTCATAGGGATCTTCGGTCGCCCAGAAAACCGTCGCGGCGCCGACCTTACGCGCCTCCCGGCAAACCTCGCCAAAATAGGTGCTCTCAGGGAGGTAGGACCCGATGGCGAAGACGATCGTCGGCCGGAGATACTGAATAGAGGCCGCTGCGCCGTTGATGTTCGCAGCGATGACGTTTTCTTCGCCAAAGACCTCGGCCCAGCCTGCCATGATGGACTCGCGTATCTGAGCGTTGGCTTGGGATTCAAAGCGCCCGCCGCTGCAGATCAGGACCTTTCCCGAGTATTTTTCTGTCTTTTCAGCGCTTTTGACCATGCCGCTCTTCCAGTCCAGGGTGCGAGAAATGTTCATACACAACTAGGGAGGACTCTCCCAGCGGGGGCTTCCCGCAAACGACGCAGTTTGTCATTCGCGAGCCTTTTCGATGACGTCCGAAAGCGTGCGCACGAAGCGCGCGGGATCGCAGTCGTCACAGATGCGGTCCAGCGCCGCCTGCCTGACGCCGCTCCACAAGGATTCGTCATCGTAAAGCGTAATGACTGCGCCCGCGAAAGTCTCTGCGTCCGGTGCGCCACCTGAAAGGATGTCTCGCCCGGCGACCCATCCCAGTTCGTCGATGAGCAACTGACTCGCCACGACTGGCAACCCGCGTGATGCGCTCTCGTGAATCTTGTAGGGGATGCCTCCTGCGAACCGCGTCGGCGCGATAAACGCCCGGTGTGCGTCGTAAAGAGGCGAGAGATCATCCACGCGCCCGATGAGCCTCACGTTGTCGAATTCGTAAAGGAGCGTCATATCGACGTCCGCTCCCTGATACCCGGCGACAGTCAGATGCGCGATCTCGGGTCGCCGTTCTGCGATAATCGGCATGACTTCACTAAGAAACCAGAGCAACGAATCAAGGTTCGGAGAATCTTGATCCGTGATCGCCCCGACAAACAGAAGCCCTGACCGTTCGGCGAATGACGCGGGAGTCGGCGCGACTTGTAGGGCGTGCCCCAGAACATTGACGTTCGTATGTCCTGAGCGCCTGATCAACCCGGCCTCAGCTTCGGTAACGGCGACGATCTGCTTGCAGAACGTGGCATTTTCGAATTCGGCGCGGAGCGCCGCATCAAGGTCTGAGATCGTTTCCGGCAGGTCGAGAGCCTGCTCCCGCAACAACGTACGCGGGGCAGCTACCACCTCTGTATCGAGGATGACGTCACATCCTGTAAAGTATCTGTGATTACCGTGCAGGATCGGTAGAACGCGATTGAGGTTATGTGTCCGGCCAATCCAGACGACATCAAAACACCCGGCTCGTTCTTCCAGAAAATGATCGAGCTGCGCGGCGGTCTTGTCGAAGAGAACTTCTACAGTATCAGGGAAATCGGCGTAAATGCGCGCAACAGAGTGGAAGTGATTGTCGACCGGGTACACCGTCACCTGATGTCTCAATTCCGCAAGCCCGCGCACAATGTCGTTTGAACGCACATAGCCCGATCCGAGGCCGCGCAACGGAACGCGATCCTCGATGAACAGAATGCGCGTTCCGGCACCCTTGCGGGTGCGCGCCAGAATGACGTTGCGGCTGTGCGCAGGCAGCTGATTGCGAAGAAATGTGCCCCTTAATGCGGCGAGCACCCGTCTGTTTCGCTGCATGAGCGCGTGGGAGGCGCCGGAATTGGAGGAGCCGTATTCTAGATGCTCGATCATTACAGACGGGTCGTAAACGACCCTCAGCCCCCGCTCGATCAGACGTGCGCATAAATCGGCGTCTTCAAAATATGCCGGGCAGTATCTTTTATCGAAACCGTCCAGCGCTTTAGCCACGGCTGTTGAAACAAGCAAGAACGCCGCGGAGCAGTAGTCAACATCGCGAACGAAATTCGCCTCGGCGCAATTTGGATCTTCGTCACGCAGGTAACCGAAGGTCGACCCGTCGCGCCAGATGATCGAGCCAGCTTCCTGTAGAAGCCCATTGGTGCGAACGATCTTTCCGCCGACGGCCCCAATGTCCGGCGACGAAGCCAGACGCTTCAACGCATGGGTCAGCGCGCCCGGCGCCAAGCGAACGTCATTGTTAAGATAGAGCGTGACAGGAGCGGTGACTTCCGCAAGACCAAGATTGCAGGCGCGGACGAACCCTGCGTTATAACGCAGCGATATGATGCGCGCCCCACGCACGTATCGGGCGATATGTTTCGTTTCGTCAGTGGAGCCGGAGTCCACCAGAATCAACTCAATATTGCCGCCAAAATTATCCCGCAAAGACGCCAGGGTCCCCATGGTCAGCGGAAAATGGTTGTGCAGCACGATGATGACGCTGACCACTGGTGGTCCGTCGCAGGTGAAGTTCAGGGGGCGACGACCGAGAAACGTGGTCGTCGATCGCGCAGTATCGATGAAATGCGCCTTGGCGTAAGTCTCGGCTGTTTGCGCCGGAGGCGTAGACGTGGCGTCTGCAGAGCGTGACGCAACCCAGTGCGCATAAGGATCCAGGAAAAGCCCGTTCTCGATATCTGCGCGAACGCTTGCCCGGGTGGCATATTGCTCGAGATCACAGCCAGCCACTGGCAACCGCCCCTCGCGGGCGCCAGCCCGCAGGAAGTGATCGAAGCCGTTTCGAAAATGCCCAGCCTTTACTGACGCAGCAACGTCTGGATATGCCTCCGCGTAAAACGCTTCAGAGAACGCTTCTTGCGGATCGTAGGCGTTTGCGTCGTTCACCATGAGGTAATGATGAAGCGCGCAGGTGAACTCACCCTGCTTTATCTGCTCGGCTACTTCGGGATAACGGCGCAGATACCAGACCGGATCGAAGTACCAGGACGAACGGCAGCCATCAAGGAGGCCGTTCTGGACATCAAGCAGCAATGAAAACCAGGTATCCGCGCAGCCTGACTCACGTCCCGACACGCGAACGTTCGCGGCAGGGCAGGACGATGCGTGGATCGCCACCACGTGCGGATCGAAGAACCGGCTACCGCTACGAAAACCTGCCTCCCCACCAGACAGAAAATGATCGTACCCGTTCAGCTTCCCCTTCTCGGCAATGACACGGTGCGTCACGTCGGGATTCATGCGCCGGTAGTATTGCTCAGAAAACAGCCAGTGTGGGGAAAGTTTCGTATAACCGACCTGCTTGTAATGATCGAAACCTGAAGTCCATTCGCCACGCTTTACCGCGCGCATGACCTCTGGGTAGGTGGATAAGTACCATAATTCATCGAACCATGGATTAGGAGAATGTCCTAACGCTGCGCCAATGGATTCGTAATAATTATATTCATTGGAGTATTGTCCGTCTGCAAGCGCTGCGGCGACGAACGGATATGTGCGTCTGTACCAACTTGCCTCGAAACGAGCCCATGCGGGG
This sequence comes from Acetobacter sp. DsW_063, assembly GCF_002153745.1. Lineage (GTDB taxonomy): Bacteria > Pseudomonadota > Alphaproteobacteria > Acetobacterales > Acetobacteraceae > Acetobacter. Next base: position 4,227 of record NZ_JOPL01000084.1, read on the forward strand.
TGCGCCACAACAGGCGCAGCGCCCGCGCCAAGAATTTCGTCGGAAGGCGATAGTGTCATCGCACCTCTCCCACCCGCGTGTCTGCGCGATATCCAAACGACGGTTCGCATCCCCGTCGCTTAATGCTTGCGACAGACGCCGCGTGCATCAGGCGCTCAAGAATCCGCTCGCCGCTTCGCGGCATTTATCAAGAACCGCTTCGCTGGGCGGTGAATCCTCAACGGATAGGATCTTTCCGTCCTTGCTGGTCAGGCGAACCGCAGTGGGGCGCATTCCGGCTTCATCGCCGACGACATTGAGCAGACATAGACGGTATGCCCCGTCGAGCGTTTCGTTGAACCCCCTATTGAGGCTCAGGTTGCCGACAAAGCCGACGCAAAGAGGCGCGTCATGGAAGATCGTCTGCACGTCCTGACGAATTAGACGGGATGTGCCGAACGCTATGCTGTTGGCATTAGCCTCGTTCACCAGAACGACGAAAATCTGCCCGGCGCGTGACAGTCCGCGAAGGAAGGCCCAGCCCCTTACGATCAGGTCACTTCCTTCAACATCTCTCTCATGCTGGCCTCCATCTTCGATGAGACCCGTGACGTGATCGAGGTAGAATTCGAGGTCCCCAGAGTAGACGTGGCGCGGTCCATCGGGGAGCGTCGACAGCTTGATGCCCCGCAGCACGCCGTCGCTTTCCGAAACGCGCTCGAAGTCACGCAAAATCTGTCCGTTGGAGGGCGGGACGCGAGCGATACCGATGATTTGCCCATCCGCGACTTCGATCTGCACGCCAGTTAACTGAAATGCGCCGCGTCCATGGACAATGTTCGCCAGACCGATGCGAAATACGCCTTCGCACCACTTTCCACGCAATGCGACCTGACCGGCGAAACCGGAGCGACGGGGAGCGCCAGGGAACAACCCGGTCACGTCCGAGCGAACTTCGCGTTGCGTCGGAATGAAGATCGGGGGCGCCTCATCCTGACCAATCAAGACAGCGTAAAGCTGACCGGAGCCAGACACTCCCGGCGCCACATACCAGCCCCGAATGTGAAATTCACTGGCGATGACGAATTCCTCGTCGTCGGCCTCGGCGAAGACGTGGCGGCACACGTCGTCGATGTAATATTCCGCACCCTGAATCGAATGCCAGTCCGTTACGATTTCGGGCAGCTCGATCGAAACGTCGCGTGTCGTCGGCGGATCGAAGATGTGGCGTGGCGGGGCCTGATGCTTCCATGAAGGATGCGGCAGCAGGTTCACCTGCCCCGCGTCGAACTGCACATTGCTGCTGCCCAGACCATTGCGCGGCGCCACATCCCGGTAAAGGCTCAGAAGCGCTGCGCCGTATTCCTGTGCGTTTGTCCATAGATGTGGGCCGATATTGGCCATCAAAGATTGACGCACGGCCTCGCAGGAACGGATTAATTCCAGACGTTCGAGCACTTTGGCAGGCGCACCGATCGGCACTTTGAAGCCATTGACGCCATCGATCACACGGTCGCCAAGAGCGCCGACGTCGGTCACGATGGGAATCAGCCCGTTCTGCCACGCCTCCGAGAGGGAGATGCAATAGGTTTCGGGCCATATAGAAAGATTGAGAGCGACGTCCGCAACCTGCAATGCGGCGATCTCGCCGACCGAATAACGCCCGTAGACGTGCACGTTGGCGCGTTTGAGGTTGTTCAGAACCTCCTGATACTCGGGATGCACATAACCAAAAATATGGAACTCGAAGAGATCAGGATTCGCTATTTCGATCGCATTCAGGACCGTGTCGGCGCCCTTCGTCCGCAGGAAGTTTCCGATGATGGCGACTGAAAGACGACGTCCGTCGAGGGGCTGATACGCCTTCGGCGTGATCGGCGCGGTCGTCTCGGGCGACGGTATTCCCAGAACAAGACTGCGCTTGTTGTCCAGACGCGGGTAGATCGTATGCGTCAGATTACGCGAGTGCTCCGTGCCGAACAAAATCGCATCGACTGAGTTAAGCATCGTCGCGACGAAAGCCCGTCGCGTCTGCTCAGCCCCAAACTCAAGATTTTCCGAACGCTTGAGCATGATGTCGGCGGCGAGAACCCATTTCACGTCCTCCTCGCAATACCGCATTTCATGATTGAGAAGGTTGTAGTGTGCGGACACGAGCAGGAAGTCGTGCGCGGAAAACACCACGCCGGCGCCATTGGCCTTCGCAATGATCGGCAAGGACATCGTGTGATGTCCGAGATGTTGAAAATGAACGATATCGAAGTTGTACTGACTTAAGGCGCTCGAAAACGCTGTTTCTTCCGGCGCATCGCACAGCGCGTCCAGCCAGCCGACGTCGGGCACGTCGAAACTTTCGATCTCCCTTCCGCTGGCGTCAGTCAGACGACACGAGCCGTTCCGCCGGAGCCAGTAGAAAAACTCGACGTCACGCAGGAGCATGGACGAAATCGTTCGCTGATAAACCTCTACGCCACCCCAGTTCTGTTCGTAGATCGTCGAATGCGTGCACATCAGGACACGCAGCCGTCCCTTGCGGGACGGAACATTAGTCGGCGACGGGGCGTTGCGGCCAAAATTAGCGCCGGTCGTCTCGATCATCCGCCGGATGCGGTGCTCGTAGAGATGGGCTTCCGACACGGACTTTTGGGCGGCCAGCGCCTGTCTGCGACGCAGCGACTTGTTGCCAAGCAACGCAGCCACATGCCCGATCAGTTCGTCTGCGTCTCGTGCGACATTGATTCCGTTGATCTCGGTCAGATAGCTTTCACGCATCGACTGGCCGATTTCGACCACCTGAGCGGCGCCTGCCAGTGCGAGTTCGTAAAAACGTGGCCCTGGCGCCGTCGCCTGCCCCACGTCTCCATGACTGGCGTAGTCACGGAACATCGTCAGCGTCACGGTGCTCGCGTTGGCGAAGTCGATGAACGCCTCATGGCTGACCGGTCTCTGAATTGCGAGTTCGGCGATATCGGCAGGCAAAGGCGGCAGATATTCGTTTCCTGGGCAGATCAATTTTAGTCGCGCTTCAGGGAAGGCCGCGATCACGCGGCGAAGCGTTTCCACTCGGTTCGGCCACATCGTGCCAGCGAAAAAGATGTCGTAGTCGAGTTCGTTGGCGGCACGGACCTTGCGCTCGTGAATAGAAACACTGGCCGCGAGCGGAAGGTAGAACGCCGGCGTCTTGTACTCGCCGACACATGAAGGATCGTTGGTGAAGACGTAATCGAATATGCCGGTATTGTTGACGTTGAATTCGACCATAAACGGGTCTTCAAACGCCCAGAAAATCATCATCTTGAATGCAGGACGCACCCGCTTCATCAACTCGCTGTTGATCCGTTGTCCGTCAATGCAGATCAGAACGTCATGCCGCCCCGAGGCCGCGATGCCGGCGAGAGTCATGTTGTCGGCGACAACGACGGCATCATCGCCAAGAACAGTCTTGGCCGCCCGCTCAATTGCTAACGTGAGATAATAATTCGGGTTGTGAGTGTAATTCGTATTGTAGATTACAGCCATTCACTCACGCCGACGTTCCCGCCAAACGCCTTCTCAGCCAGTCAGGGCAGACATCGCATCCGCTTCTTACCTTTCAATAACGCATAAGGAGACTCTACAAAAGCCCGGCCCACGAATTGACGATGTATTCCATTGAAAATCTGGGGTTTTTACATTTTGAGGTGACATGAACATGGTTTGCGCAAAAAAATAACGCTTAATTAACGGATATATTCGCAAATTTTATACGCGCAGCTAATAAGTAAACGGCGCGCGTCGCAGTTTAAGACCCGGCTACCAATTCGCGACCAACGCAACACGGAATCTGGGCGCCATTCAAGGCGATCACGCCCTCTGCATCAGCCTGCGGTGGACAAATAAGCATCAAGAACGTCGTCGGTCGGGCCATCCATGCGCACCTGCCCCTGATCCATCCAGAGCAGTCGGGTGCACCACTCCTGCATGATCTCCGGCTGGTGACTGGAGACCACCAGAATTTCGGCCCCCTCGACCAACCCGATCATCCTTTGCTTCGCCCGCTCGCGAAACGAGGCGTCACCCGCCATGAACCACTCGTCCATGATCAGCACCTGGGGCATAATCGCGGTCGCCAGTCCGAATGCCAGACGAACTCTCATTCCCGAACTGTAAGTCTTGATTGGCAGATCGAGGAAGGGACCAAGATCCGCAAAAGTTTCGACGTCTCGTTCGATCTCCTGAATGGCGACTTCGCCCAGAGCATGGAACAGGCCACGTAAGCGGATATTCTCCCGACCGGACATGTCGTCGTTCATGCCCAGGGACGTATCCAGCAGCGCGCCAACGCGACCCTTTACGAGCACCTGCCCTTCCAGTGGTTCGTATATTCCAGCCAGAGCGCGCAGCAGAGTGGTCTTTCCCGCACCGTTGCCTCCGATCAGCCCTAGCCTCTCTCCGCGTTGGAGCGAAAAACTGATCCCCTTCAGGGCCTGCACCAGAACCCGCTCGCGCCGATCCTGCGTAAACCTGCCCGAGAGCTTACCGTCAAGCGATCGACGAACTGTCTTCTTCAGGCTTCTCGCGTCACCATGATAGAGAGGAAAGGAGATGGCGAGGTCAGTGACTTCTATAGTGGCCATTGTCGTCAGACCCAGTAAGCCAGACGCGTCCGCATACGCGAAAACAAAGCGAAGGCTGCGACCCACAGCAGGCCACTATAAGCGACTGCAGCAAGCCAGATCGACGGCCGGACCTCCTGATTCATTAACGGTCCTCGAACGATTTCCACCAACGGGTAACAGGGGTCGAGGAGCAGATATTGACGACCTGTGAAAATGAGATCGGGCTTCCAGATAATCGGCGTCACAAAAAACAGAATCTGCATGACACTGGCGCTGACAGGGGGCATGTCCCGGAAGCGCGCCCCGAGGACCCCGAAGAGAAGCGTGATGGCGTACATATCAGCCAACCACAGCAACACGCCTGCCGGAGCCTCCCAATTCAGTCGCGGGGCGATTCCGAAAATCACGAAAACGATCGCAACAACGGCTGCGCTATGCAGGAAAGTCAAAAGCCCGCGTATTGTCACCCGCAGCACATGCACGCTGAACGGCATGCGTAGCGCATGGATCAGCCCGACCGAGCCTGTGAATGTACTGCATCCCTCGGACACGGCGCTGTTGAGGTAGCCCCACAAAATCAACGAAAACGACAGGAACGGCAGGTATACGCGCAAATTTATGTTGAACAGCGCTGCGTATAGGAATCCCATCGCGCCGACCATGATGGCCGTGGATAGCGTCATCCAGAATGGACCGAGCATTGACCCTCGGTAACGCAGTTTTATGTCCAGCCAGCCGAGCGTCCCTCCAAGCCTGAAGAGGCGAAAACCGTCCCGTGTGTCCTTGATCGCGTGAACGCTGTGCGCAAGTCCACGCTCCGGCCGCAAGTCCATCACCGGCTCGGGGCCGTTGACGCCTATTTCCGCTCGAAGGGCGCGGGCGCCTGCATCCTGCAGCGGGTCTGCCGGAGAGTCGCCCGTCGCTGTCTCTGGGTGAATTTGCTCAGGCCGCTCGATCCTGTTCATAGCTGCGCGATAAACAACACGCAGCGCGAACGCAAGCGGCCCGACCTCATTGTCCCCCTGACCTCACCATCGCGGAGATAAGGATCAGATACCTTGCGGGTTGCTCGGCTCTGCGGCCAGCGCAATTTCCAGGCACCGCGCACTGGCCAGGGTTCCGAGCGCGCGAATGCCCTTCGTGTCAAACCAATCCGCTTCCAGAGCGTCGTCTTCAGCGCGCAGCGACACATCGGCCAGCACGACGTCCGATGAGCAGAGGATCACAGCGATCAGGTAGTGAAAGAGCAACGCGCCTGAGGGAGCGCGAGTTACGGAATCGAACGCCGTAATCACTGAACGCCCATGTGCGCTGACGCCGGTCTCTTCTCGCAACTCTCGACAGGCGGCTTCGAACATCCCTTCGCCGGGTTCTATTTTCCCGCCTGGAAAGCCCCACAAGCCAGCATCAGGCGGATTGGCTCGTCGAACCAACAGGAAAGCGCCATCGTCGGATCGACGCAAAACTGCAAGGACAGCGCCGCGAGGCGAGATTTCGTTCACTTCAGTCGGCCGTGATTGTGTCAAGACGATCCAGTGCGGCCAGCTGCGGAAACCAGCGCATCCACAATACGGTCACAAGTAACGTCCCTACCCCGCCGATCACGACCGCGGGGACGGCTCCCACGAGGCTTGCGAGCATGCCGCTCTCGAATTCGCCCAACTGGTTGGAGGAGCCGATGAACAACATGTTCACCGCCGACACCCGGCCCCGCATCTCGTCCGGCGTGCCCAGCTGAACCAGGGCGTCACGGACCACCATGCTGATCACATCCGCCGCGCCCAGAACCATCAGGGCGACCACGGATAACGGAACAGAACGCGAAAGTCCGAATGCGATGGTGGCGACGCCGAAGATCGCCACTGAGAGAAACATAATCCGGCCGGCGCTACGCTTTAGCGGATGGCGCGCCATCGCAGCGGCCATGATCACCGCACCCAATGCGGGCGCTGCGCGAAGCAATCCAAGCCCGAATGGACCAGCGTGCAGAATGTTATCCGCATACAACGGCAGCAACGCTGTGGCGCCGCCAAGCAGGACGGCGAACAGATCCATCGAAATGGCGCCCAGCATCGCCGGCTTTCGACGCAGGAAATTTATTCCGCCAAATACTGAAACAAGGGAGAGCGGCTGACGCGCCCTGGCCGGAAAGCGTAACCGAAGACGCGTCGTGCCAAGCATCGCCATAGCGAAGGCGCTTCCGCAGACAAGGTAACAGGCCGCCGGCCCCAAGCCGTAAAGCACGCCTCCAAGAGACGGGCCAACGATAGAGACAACCTGAAAGAGCGATGAAGATATGGCCGACGCGCGCGGGAAGTCCGGTGCGCTGACCAGTGATGGCAGGAATGTCTGCTGCGCAGGCATTTCAAATGCACGACAGGCGCCAAACACGGCGACCAGCGCATAGATCCCCCACGGGGCAAGCGCGCCCGCCCATGTCGCGGTCATGATGGCGAACGCTGCGCACATTTCGATGAACTGGCAGCATATTACGATGCGGCGGCGGTCGTGTTGGTCGACTACGTGCCCAGCGGGAAAGACCAGCGCCATCATCGGCGCGAACTGCGCCAACCCGACGAAACCAAGCGCCGCTGCGCTGTGGGTGAGCGCGTATATCTGCCAGCCGACCGTCACGGCTTGAACCTGCGAGGCGAAAGCGGACACGTTCCGACTGATCAGGTAGGCGATCAGCCCGGGCTGTTTCAGAACGGACGAAGCGGACATGATTTCCCGAGAAGTCGGCGCACCTGACCCGACAGCGCCATAACGACACATGCTGGGCTCAAGAGTGACGTAATAGAAAAATTTTCGTCGCCGAAACCCGCGTTCCCGTCAATATGCGATTGTAGGCGAACGGGTTTCATGCACAGACGCAAGACCAACGCCCGAGGACATTGAACGCGTCCGTTGCAAAACCGCAGTCGGTAGAGCAATAGGGCGCAATCCGCCCAGCGCTTTCGTCCGAATGAGGACGTTTTTTACGGATCCACCAAACCGTGAACGCGCCGCGTCGGGTAGAGGAAGTCGAGCACAAAACGGGAATATCGGCACGATGGCCACCAATTACGCGACAGTCACCTGGGATCAACTTCACCGCGACGCCCGCCTGCTCGCCACGGATCTGATGCCAAGAGGCCCCTTCAAAGGGCTGGTCGCCGTAACGCGCGGGGGTTTGATCCCGGCCGCTATCGTAGCGCGGGAGCTCGATTGCCGCCTGATCGAGACCATCTCCGTCGTAACATATGACGAAGAAGAAAAAGGCAAGCCGGTCGTGATCAAGGCGCCCGACGTCGCGGGTGACGGAGAGGGTTTCATCGTGGTCGACGATCTGGTCGATTCGGGCGTGACCGCGCGAATCGTGCGCGAACGCCTTCCCAAGGCGGTGTTCGCCTGCCTTTACGCAAAGCCAGCCGGCAAGCCGCTGACTGACCTCTTCGTTGCTGAAGTGCCGCAGGATACGTGGATTCTCTTCCCTTGGGACACCGCACCCCTGTTTGTTCCGCCACTGGCCCGCAAATCAGAAACCCCGACAGGCTAACAAACCTTGTGGCGGCCTGCCTGACAGCAGGCCGTCCATATGAGGCAAAAGCGCCTGTTTTCGTGGAAATTTACGAACAAAGACGACCGGAAAAGCCCCTTCCTCCAAATGATAGACGAATTGGGACTTGCCAGCGGACCTCGAGCCTCCTAGCTTCCGGTCCGGTTTCGGGGCGTGGCGCAGCTTGGTAGCGCGCGTGTTTTGGGTACATGAGGTCGCAGGTTCGAATCCTGTCGCCCCGACCACTACGCCAGACGGCAATGCCGTAGCGAAGGAAACGGGCATGACGGCACGTATTTACAGACAGCCGAAAAGCGCCGGGCAGTCCGGGCAGAGTCAGACTCATACTTGGATTCTGGAATACGGTCAGTCATCACCGCATCGCCCTGGCGGCCTTATGGGATGGACCGGAAGCCGCGACACGCGCTCTCAGCTTCGCCTCAAATTCGGCAGCCGCGACGAGGCCCTCGGGTATGCCCAGTTGCACGCCATCGCATACGAGCTTGAAGAGCCGGCGCCTTCACGCGCCCGTAAGCCGAAGGTTTACGCCGACAATTTCGCCTCCGGTCGGGTACAAAACTGGACCCACTGAGTTACAAGCAGCGCTCGTGACAGCGCTGTATTTTTCGGGCAGACACGCTCGACTTGGGCGCCCTTAGCTCAGTTGGATAGAGCAACAGCCTTCTAAGCTGTGGGTCACTGGTTCGAATCCAGTAGGGCGCGCCACTTTCGCCCCAAACGCACGGCGCGATTTTCAATGCATTTCAAATACACAAGAATGGAATCGTAGCTTCTGAGGGCTAAATTTATTCATATATTGAATATAATAAATACCATAAAAATTCATGAAACTTCTGGCCAATTGTTGCCGCAACACCTAAAAGCGCCAAAGTGTTAAAAAAACACAAACATTTTAAAGTTCGAAGCGGTTTTTAGGAAATCAAAATGTCGACAGACTCATGGATTGGCGCAGCCGCAGGTGGCGCGTGGAGCACTGCTGGCAATTGGAGCGCCGGGACAGTTCCTGACCAGAATTCTCAGGCGATAATCGGTTCGGCGAGCGGCACTGCAGACGTCACTCTTACGATACCCGGTGGCGTTTCCGCCAACACCATAGAAGTCGATTCAGGTTCGTCCGCAACTATTGTCGGGTCGGTCAACGGTCTGCAGAATGTGCACGCTTATGGCGGAACTATTACGTTTGGGTCCGGATCTTCCTCATCAAATGTCAACCTTGCCGTGACCTCCTCGGGTAAGGCGATTATCGAGAGTGTGAATGATACATTCACGAACGTTGCCGCTTCGGGGTCCGGCAGCACTATAGAGCTTAGCGGTTTATCTAACTACTCTCTATCAAACGCGAATTTCTCCAGCGACGCAGTTCTGGAGCTGGACAACACGACAATGTCCTACTTCAGCGGAAACTTCAATAGTGGAAGTTCCGTAGTATTAAATAACAAATCAAGCATCAGTATAGACAACCTGTCGGCGGCCGTTACTGTCAATGGCGGCTCGACACTGACTCTAACCGGCAACTACAACGGCGGCGCGTCCGTTGTCATGGGCAGCGGTTCGGGAAACACTGTTATCCTCTCGGGAAGTGCTGCTCAAAGCAATTTGAAGATTTCCGGCGTGGAACTGACGGACAAGATCGGCGTCGCGGGCAAGACTGTGACGAGCGCGACGTATACTAACACGAACGGCTCTGGCAGTGTCACTTTAACCACCAGCGACGGTTCGAGCTACACGTACTCTGGCATTCAGTTCGCATCTGACGTGCCAACCGGGACACAAACGGTGACGGCCGTGAACGGCGAAGCTGTTGTCTGCTTCTTGGCGGACAGCATGATCGCGACGGCCAATGGCGAGGTTGCGGTTCAGGATATTCGGATTGGCGACAGCCTTGTCGCTTTTGACTGGCGTCGCGGTGAGAACGTCACGCGCAATGTAGTCTGGGTTGGAAAGGCCCGTGCCGTAGTCAAGCCAGGCCTGCCGGATGATGAGGCGGGATACCCGGTCCGTATCCTCAAGGATGCCATCGCGGTTGGCGTCCCCTACAAGGACATGTTGATCACAGCGGAGCATTGCCTGTTTTTTGAAGGAAAGTTCGTGCCTGCGCGTATGCTCGTTAACGGGCGTTCGATTTTTTACGACAAATCCTTCACGTCGTACGATTACTACCATATCGAGACGACGGATCATTCTGTCATCGTGGCTGACGGCGTCCACACCGAAAGCTACCTCGACACCGGAAACCGCGGTTCTTTCGTCCAGCATGGTCAGGTCGTGCAATTCGGAGCCGTCCGGGCCCTGAACTGGGACGACCACAGCGGCGCGCCTCTCTGCACTGAGCGGAGCTTCGTCGAGCCGCTTTTCCACAGCCTCAATGCCCGCGCCGCGCAGATGAATCTCGCCAAGGCCATTACATCGCGGCGCGTCGTGACCACCGATGCGGACATTCGCCTGCTGACCGGCAATGGCCAGATCATCCGCCCGATCCGTGTGGACGAAGACCGCGTCGTCTTCATCCTGCCTTCAGGTCTGGAGAGCGTGCAGCTCGTGTCCCGCTTCAGCCGGCCGAGCGACATGGTGGGGCCGTTCGTGGATGATCGTCGGAAATTTGGCGTGCTGGTCGGCAAAATCAACCTGTTCGAAGGCGCCATCGAAGCGGAAATAATCGAGCACCTGACGCAGGCAGAGCTGAGCGGGTGGAACGGTCTGGAATCACTTGAAGCTCGCTGGACTTCTGGCGCAGGCGTCATCACGCTGCCCGAGCGCAAGGTAGAAGGTCCTGCAATGCTAAGCGTACAGGTCCTAGCCACGGCGCAGTATATTCTGAAAGATTTACAGGAAGCGCGAGCCGCTCAAGCCGCGTGAATTTCGGGCGTAGCCTGATTGGCATGCGCTGTACGTATGATGTTGGCCCGCCTACATGGCGGGCCAAAGATGCCGCTCGCCGCTCTGTCAGAGGCAAGCCAATAGCGCGTCATCTACTCAAGAAAATCGCGAAGTATCGTCGTCAACTTATCTCGGTCCCCAATCTCACATTCCCATAGGGTTAGCGCGCGCCATCCCTGATCGCGTAGCGTCGCGGCGCTACGTCGGTCCCGTTCGATATTTCGTGTAATTTTGGTCCGCCAATATTCGGCGTTGGTTTTGGGCGTCCGCGCGCCACGCTTGCAGTCGTGACCATGCCAGAAACACCCATGCACAAAAATTACTTTCCGGCGCCCCGGAAATACGATGTCTGGAGAGCCCGACAGGTCCTTGCGATGCAACCGATATCGATAACCCAACGAGAAGAGCAGTTTTCTGACAGCAAGCTCGGGCGCCGTATTGGCGGACTTCACGGCCCGCATGGTGCGCGAACGGTTCGCGTCAGGCCTGATCAAGCCGCCTGCCTGCCCTTGCCCGCGACGCCAGCCAGGATCGGCTCAAACAAGTGCTCAGCCAGATGCCGTGCGACGGGCGTTGCGACCCCGTCGCCGAGAAGATGGTAAGCCTCGTTATAGACAGAGGGCAGAACATAATTATCTGGCAGCCCCATCAGCCGGGCCGCCTCGCGCGAAGAGACCAGACGGGAGCGAACATGCTCACCTTCCACGATCAGGACCGTCTGCCTGCTGGAGCCGCCCGATGGTGTGCGCAGACACCCCGCTATATCGTCAAACCTGACTTCAGCACGTTGGACTTTCGCGCCCCGCGCGTCTTTGCGCGTGCGTCGATAAACGCATCCGACGACGGCCCGGCCCGAGCGTTTGACGTCCTGCAACCTGCCCATATGCAACGGTGACATCAATCGAATCAGCGCTTCCGTTTCAGTAGTCGTGCGCCATCTGACGCTTGCAGGCTCCGGCTCCATCAGGTCGCTGAAACCAACTCGCCGCGCGGGAGGTTCGGGCAGCCGCCACCAGATCCAGTCGGTTTGCAGTGTATCCGGCAGTCTTGCGACGGCGGCGCGAAGCCCGTCAGTATGAAATGGCGCCTGCGGGCCGCGTGACAGCAAAGCCGTCGGCATTGGCATGCCCTTCCGGACGCCGATCACGAAAAGTCTGGGCCGTGACTGAGGCAGGAACAGCGCCGCGTCGACAACCACAGCGCCGAAGCGGTATCCGTTTTTGGCGAACATCTGACAGATGGCCTGAAAATCACGTCCTGCATGCGACGTCAGTGCGCCACAGACATTCTCGACCGCGACAATTTTCGGAGCGCGTCCTTGCGCGATCAATCCGGAAATGACGCCCCAGAACGGATAAAACGTGCCGGACCGTGAGCCGGCAAGCCCAGCGCCCGCGCCTGCCAAGGAGAGATCCTGGCAGGGGAACGACCCCCATGCGAGGTCTGCCACGCCAGGCAGATCATCGGCGACCAGTTCCGCGACGTCGCCGAGCCTGAATTCTCCCGCGTCGCCCCAGTTCGTGGTGTAAGAAGCGGCCTTTCGTGCGTCGAAATCATTGGCGAACAGGCATGACCATTTGGCCCCAAGTCCTGCCCGGACCATTCCTCCGCCTGCGAAAAATTCATAAAAACATGGCATTATGAAATTCTCTTCAGACGACTATCGCTACCCCTGAATACGAAATGTCGTCGTTCGGCGCCGATCGTCGACCAACCTCAACCCCTGTAGCGCCAGCGCGCCGCCATGATCGCGAAACTGCAGCGTCAGCAGACCGTCCGACGGCATCGCCGTTCGGGCGAGCGACACCTGAAGGAATTCCGGCCCTCTCAGAACGGATGTAACGGTGATAGGGCCGCTAAGCCGGATCGGCGCCGCAAGGAGCAGGCCGAGAGGATTATGCGACAGGCCCATATGTGTCACGGACCCGTTGCGATCGTCGCGCAGGACCAGATGGCCGTTCGCAGCCTTCATGCTGAGACCACGCGGATAGGTGTAATCGAGCTTCAGGTCGCCCGGTGAATAGGTCAGAATCCCCTCGCCTACCCCACCGTCGGGCCAGACCTGCGAGAAGCCGGCTGAAAATGTGGACAGCCCGTTCAGATAGGATTCCACCCTCGCGACATCAGCCTGATCAGCAGGAGACAGCGCTGTCGAACCGCTGCCCGCGCAGGCGGCGACTGTAGTAGCGGCGGACAGGGAGAGCAGCAGGGCTGCGCGGCGCCCCAAAAATGGCGGTGCGCTCACGCCGTCGGCTCCGCAGCCGCCGTACCGTCGAGAGCGACCGCAGGCGTGTCGAGGGTCAATGACAGCGCATGCAATCCAGCGTCAAATTCGCTCTGAAGCAGGGTATGCACGAGGCGCGATCGTGCGACGCGATTTACGCCGACAAACGCCTCGCTGACGATCAGAAGGCGAAAATGGGTTTCTTCGACGCCTTCGCCCGGACCGCGGGGCCGTCCGATATGTCCGGCGTGACGATGGCTGTCGTCGGTCAGCTCAAGGCGGACCGGAGCGAGCTTCTTTTCCAGCAACTCCGTGATCCGCTGAGCCCGGGGACCTGTCGCTTCTTTGGCCATGATCAAGTTTTCTCCCGGTTTCCGCTATCGGCGTCGCATCGAGCCAGAGTTCCGGCGCGCCGCATTCATACCCGCCCGGCCCAAGATGCCTCTTGCGCCCTGGGACCGCAGACACACATAACAGGGCCCATGATCAAACGGAACACACGCCACCGGGCTTTCGATCCCGACCCGGACGCGCCGGGGCGGTGTTGTGACGCGCCCGGCTGCACGCAGTCGGCGGGGTACAGGGCGCCGCGATCGCGAACCAGCCTGAATGAGTATTTCTGGTTCTGCCTCGAACACGTGCGCGAGTACAATGCGCGGTGGGATTACTATAAGGGCATGAGCGCCGCGCAGATCGAGGCGCAGCTCAAAGCCGACGTCTCCTGGGATCGTCCGTCCTGGAAGCTGGGCTCCATCGGCAGACAACCGTTTAACGAGGAAGATGTCCTCGATCCCCTGGACGTGCTGGGCGCGTCCCGGACCGAGCGGGCGCGCCGCCGTCGGGAGAGCGCCGCGCCAAGGGCCCCTGATCCGTTGCGAGAGCCATTGGATACGATGGGTCTCAGATGGCCGGTTTCGCTCGACGAGGTGAAGGCGCGCTACAAGGCGCTCGCCAAGAAGCACCACCCGGACGCCAACAACGGCGACCGCGGCGCGGAGGAACGCCTCAAGACGATCAACGTGGCGTACTCCACCCTGCGCACGCATCTTGCTTCTAATGTGGATAGCGGTCTCGAAAAGACTGCCTGACCGTGCCACACTTTACCGGACACTGACGGACGGAAACGAAATGACCGCAACGACTGCCGAACTCGCCCCTACTTCCGCCTTCGCCGTGCCCGACATTCAGGTTTCCGCCCGCGAGGTTTTCGGCATCGACAGCGACCTGATGGTTCCGGCGTTCTCGAATCGCACCGAGCACGTGCCGCCTATCGATTCGTCCTATCGTTTCGACCACGACACCACACTCGCGATTCTCGCAGGATTTGCGTTCAACCGACGCGTGTTGGTTCAGGGTTTCCACGGCACAGGCAAATCGTCGCATGTGGAGCAGGTTTCCGCGCGCCTCAACTGGCCGTGCGTGCGCATCAACCTCGACAGCCATATCTCGCGCATCGATCTGGTGGGCAAGGACGCGATCGTCCTGAAAGATGGCAAGCAGATCACGGAATTCCGCGAAGGCTTGCTGCCGTGGTGCCTTCAGCACCCCTGTGCGCTAGTATTTGACGAATATGACGCTGGACGCCCGGACGTGATGTTTGTGATCCAGCGCGTGCTTGAGGTCGACGGCAACCTGACCCTGCTGGATCAGAATCGCGTGATCCGTCCAAACCCTTTTTTCCGTCTGTTCGCCACGTCAAACACGGTGGGCCTCGGCGACACGACCGGCCTGTATCACGGAACGCAGCAGATCAATCAGGGGCAGATGGATCGCTGGAACATCGTGACCTCGCTCAACTACCTGCCGCATGAGCAGGAAGTCGCGATCGTGACGTCCAAACTCGGCATCTCCCCTGACGACAAGAAAGAGCGCCAGACGATCGACAACATGGTGGCGCTCGCCGGGCTGACCCGGTCGGGCTTCATGGCCGGTGATCTTTCCACCGTCATGTCGCCTCGCACTGTCATCGCCTGGGCTGAGAACGAGCGCATCTTCAAGGATCTCGCCTTTGCTTTCCGCCTGACGTTTCTCAACAAATGCGACGAAGCCGAGCGCGACATCGTTTCCGAATACTACCAGCGCTGCTTCAACGCGGATCCCATGGGCAAACGGCCGCGCTAAAGTGCGCACGTTTGCCGAGCAGTCAGTCGTGTCGCTTCGGCGAGGCGACAACTGGTCCTTTCCTGGAGCGGCGCGCGCCACATCTTTGACGGCGCGTTCACGTGTTCGTTTAGGGGCAGATATTGAAGGGACCGGATGAGAAGCGCCGTTCCTCGAAAGAGCTGCTTTCCACGAAGCGCTAGCCGCCATTTTTGAGCGCCTACGGCGACGTGTACGTGTGAGGGGGCATTCCTCCACACCGAACACGTTTTTGAAACAACTCTCGGAAGCACGTTGCGACAGATCGAACCCGCAGCGCGCTTCAGTCACATATCCCTTTTCGTCGGCTATGATTAAAGGGACTATGCTCTAGCGCAGGACGGAGATCACAATGGCCGAGCAGCGCCCGCCGCGAAATTCGTCGCCCGACGCCAACGATCACGTCGAGACGTTCCGTCGCGCCACGGTCGGCGCGCTGCGCGCCATCGGCGGACGCGCCAACACCGAAGTGAGCTTCCACAGCGGCGCGATCCCCATCGGCGGTCTGGATCAGGAAGCTCCGGTACGGCTGCCCATGCCTTCACGGCACTTCGACCGGGACGAAGCCGCACGTATTCGCGGGATGGCGGACGCGCAGGCCCTGCGCCTGCGCCATCATGACGCCGAATTGCACCTTTCCCGGCAGCCGCAGGAACAATCCGCCCGCTCTGTCTACGACGCGCTTGAACAGGCCCGCGTGGAGACGCTGGGTTCACGGCACATGCTCGGCGTAGCGGCGAACCTCGCCGTTCGCATGGATCAGGAACTGCGCGACGCGGGCGTGGAGCGGATGGCGTCGAAAGACGATATGCCTCCCTCTCTGGCGCTCGGGCTGCTCGCCCGCGAGAAATTGAGCGGCCAGCCAGTCCCGGCGTCGGCGCGCGATCTGGTCGATGCTTGGCGTGAATCCCTGCCCGACGTGGCGCGACAGGCGCTCGATGGATTGGCGGCGGTACAGGAAGATCAGGAGGCTTACGCCAGAGCGTCACGGCAGTTGATGGCTGCCTGCTCTCTGATTGAGGCTGACGTCGAAACTCCGGAAATCAGCAACGATCCGGACGGCGATGAGAGCGGAACACAGGATGAGGCCGAGGAGCCGCCTCCTGCGCCCGAGGACGAGCCCACCCCTTCCGATATCGAAGAGCAAGGCGGCCTGGAGCCCCAGCTCATGGAGGGCACAGGTGAAGCCGGAGAGCCCGATGAGACTTCCGAAGGAGAAGCCGGCGACGCAGACGGCGCCGGGGATCCTGCGGGCCCCAGCGAGCCGACGAACACGCCCCCCGGCGATACGGCGCGCGGCTACCACGCTTTCACGACCCAATTCGATGAGGAAATTGCCGCAGAAGACCTCTGCGACGGCGAGGAATTAGGGCGCCTGCGCCAGCAACTCGACCTCCAGCTTGCCAGCCTTCATGGCGTTATTTCGCGTCTGGCCAATAAATTGCAGCGCAAGCTGATGGCCCAGCAGACCCGTGCGTGGGAGTTCGATCTGGAGGAAGGAATCCTCGACGCGGGCCGCCTTTCACGCATCGTGGTCAATCCGATGCTTTCCCTCTCCTACAAGCGCGAGCGGGAAACCGAATTTCGTGACACCACGGTAACGCTTCTGATCGATAACTCCGGATCCATGCGTGGTCGCCCGATTTCGGTCGCGGCCATGTGCGGCGACATCATGGCGAGAACGCTGGAGCGATGCGGCGTGAAAGTCGAGATCCTCGGCTTCACCACACGCGCCTGGAAAGGCGGACAGAGCCGCGAGAAATGGACAGCCGAAGGAAAACCGAAGAATCCTGGACGCCTGAACGATCTGCGGCACATCATCTATAAGGCCGCCGACATGCCATGGCGCCGTGCGCGTCGTAATCTCGGGCTTATGCTGCGCGAGGGGCTGCTGAAGGAAAACATCGACGGCGAAGCGCTGTTCTGGGCCTGGCGCCGGTTGAAGGTGCGGCCCGAGCAGCGGAAAATCCTGATGGTGATCTCCGACGGCGCCCCGGTCGACGACAGCACGCTGTCGGTGAACGCAGGCTCCTACCTCGAAGACCACCTGCGTGAGACGATCGCCATGATCGAAGGACGCAGTGGGGTCGAACTGATCGCCATCGGCATCGGCCACGACGTGACGCGCTATTACCGTCGCGCCGTCACCATTACCGACGCCGAGCAGCTCGGCGGCACGATGATGAAGAAGTTGTCGGAGTTGTTCGACGAGGACCGAGGCCCTCCCCGCTCACGCGCGGCCTGAGCGGGAAGAGGCGCGCGCCAGAACCGCGTCAACAAGACGCTCGACGTCGACATACTCCGTTCGGTGATTCACGATGGCGGCGCGGATGACCTTGCGCCCGTTGATCACCGTAGTCGACGGCGCTGCTATGCCGCTTTCCTGCAAGTCCTTGACGATTTCACCATTCAGGATGTCGTTCTCGACGTCATCGCGTTCCCACGCGCAAACCCTGAAACAGACAATATTGAGCGAAATCGGCGCCATAAGCTCGAGCGTCGGCTCCGCCTCCACCCGCTGCGCCAGACGGCGCGCCACGGCACAGCACCGATCAACCATCTCTCCCAGACGGCGCGTGCCGTACACTGAGAGCGTCGCCCACACCTTGAGAGCCCGAAAACCGCGCGACAGATCGGGACCAAGATCGCAGAACCACGGCGCGCCAGCCGCAAGGCCCCGGTCTTCGCGCGACAGGTAGGTCAGGCTCTGCGCGAAAGCCGCCGCGTGACGGGCTGGATCGCGTACCAGAACGCACCCGGCGTCATAGGGGGCCTGCGCCCATTTGTGGAAGTCGAAGGCGATGCTGTCAGCTCGCTCCAACCCGACCAGGCAAGGCCTGATCGTTTCGGACAGAACGGCCGTCGCCCCAAACGCGCCGTCGACGTGGAACCACAGCCTTTCGCTTTTTGCGGCATCCGCAATATCGTCGAGAGGATCGATCGAACCCGTATCCACTGATCCAGCCGTACCGACGACGAGAAACGGCTCCAACCCGGCGGCGCGGTCTGCCTCGATCATTCGCCGCAGCGCCGCCACGTCCATTCTGAACTCTTTGTCGACGTCGACTAACCGCAACGCCTCTGACCCAAGTCCGGTCATATCGAACGCACGACTGACGCAACCATGCACAGTCTTGGCTGCATATCCGATGAGGCGCCTGCTCTGCAGGCCAGCCGTCCGTAGTGACAGACCATCCGGCGTCGCGCGGCTCGCCACGATCACGGCTATGAAATTCGCCATGGAGGAGCCTGTCACCAGCAGCCCGCTCGCGTTCTCCGGCAGGCCCATCAGCGTCGCGGCCCAACGGATGACCATGCGCTCAACCTCGACCGGCGCATGATCACGTCCCCCGAGATTGGCGTTCAACCCCGCCGCCAGCATCTCGGCCGCCATGCCAACCGGCGTGCCGCCGCCGTGAACCCACCCCATGAAGCCGGGATGCCGGTTGCCGGTGGCGTAAGGAAGAATGTCCTCGCGGAATGACCGCCGCCAATCGTCCAACGAGCCAGCCTCGCCCGGAACCGGCGCCGCCCGAAAGGCCGAACGGCGGTCTTCAGGAAGAGGCCGCCAGACTGGTCCGTCGCGCAGCGTCGCCAGATCGTCGATCATGTCATCCAGCATGTGGTGCGCCTGAGAGCGAAACTCGGTCCATTCCTGCTCGCTCCGCGGGTCCAGCGAATGCCCGGGCGTCGAGGCTGGCGGCTCGTTCATGCGTCTCTTCTCCACAATGGCGGTCCCTGTTACCGGCCCAGGCCGATGTGAACCTCTCTCCCCGCCTGCGCAACCGTGCCGAGGCAAACGCCTCCAGAAACGGCGACGGAAGGTATCCACAGATGCAGGCTTCAACTTGCTGACGAAGTGCTTCCCGCATCCTCCGTCACGTAATCCGTCGCTTTGGTCGTCACATCATGGCTGAGCCCGGCGCGCCTCTCCGAACGATGTCGAGCCAAGCTGTTCGCAACCCACTTGTCATACGAAATGATCTTATCGTGGTGGGAAGACCATTCGCACACATGACAAGTAACGAGAGGCGCCTTAGGCAAGCGCCAGCCGTCGTCTTCAAGGCAGACCAGACGTCTTCAGCTAAGATGCGAACACGGGGAGACAAGGTCGCTCACCGTGAAGGCATGGGAGGCGTCGTTTTGAAAAGACGTCGCAAGCGCGGTAGAGTCACCGGCGTATCGGCGCCTTGTTATTGTGACGCGTCAGCAGTCTTGAGGATGAGCCAATAGTCATGTTCTTCAGTGGATTCACTCTCACGACGCTGATGGTGAACAACACCGCATGGCGCCTCCGCTCCGGTGGCGCAGGGCCTGCGCTCATGCTGCTTCATGGCCGACCGGAAACGCACGCCGCGTGGCATGCGGTCGCGCCTGCATTTACGAATACGTACTCCGTTATCTGTCCTGATCTCCATCCTGAACTTCCGCCGCAACGACAGGCCGAGGACCTTCTCGCACTGGCGACCGCCATGGGGCATGATCGGCTTATTCTAGGGGGACAGGACGCTGGAGCGCAGATTGCCTGTCAGATTGCCGCCCTGGCGCCGGAACGAGTCGCTGGCGTGATCGCTTTGGAAGCGTTGCCCGGCATGAATCATGTCGGTCGAGACGATATGGCGTATTCTCTCGCCCAGTATGAAAGCTGTTGGTTCGGTCAGTTGCACCCAAAGCCGGAAGCCGGCGCGGTCCAGACCCCGCCGGAATGGCAGGGTGCGCCCGGCGGGCAGGTCAGCATATTTGCGCCAGAGGCCGTCGCAGATTACACCCATGTGGCGCTGTGGCCCCACTCGACGTCGAGTTACTGGCCGCAGGGCGAACTGTCGCTTCAATGCCCTCTGTTGGTCCTCTGGGGTAAGGCAGGGCGTATCGGCGGGTGGTATGATCCGCCGACCCTATGGCGGGAGGTCGCCCACGGACCAGTGTCCGGCCATGCTCTCGACGCCAGTTTTTTCCTTACGGAAGAAGCTCCGGGCGAAGTCCGTAAAGCTTTTGAAGAGTTCCTTTCTGCATTGCCGTAAAGGCGGCCAGAGCATCTCGCAGGCGCGCACGGACGGCAGACCGAATCAAGACGCGTCGGTGAAACCGGCCGCTAGATCATGACCCGTTCGTGCAACATGAATGCACCAGACCGCAGACGTTTCACCCAAACAAGGCTGTGATCAACGATGATGTGCTGGCGGAAGAAATCCCAAACACGCTGAGCGCGACATTCGTGTTGCTTCCGTCCGATCCGTAGAGGGAAAGAAGCGTCGCAGGTTGCGAGGACGTCTGGGGGGTGATCTGTAACATTGCGAGATAACGTTCAGCGTATTTCTGAATTTTTTCTGTGCTCGAAAAATCCGACAGATTGACGCTCTTCTTGAGCATCTGGACCTGCTGATCATAATCCAACGCGCCAAATTCAGTCGGGTCATAGCCGGACACCGTCTCGACGACTTTGAGAAGCGTCGAATCTGACATGATCTGCGACAGAGTCATGTCGGTCGTCATGGCGCGTGTAAAATATAGCGCGTTCCCGATGCCGGACCCGTTACTGCTGTCGTTCAGGTGAGACTCGTATTTCGATTCCTCGTAATTCGTGACGATGGATGAGATCGATGAGGCGTCGCTGAAGGGCGACGACGACGATGCGCTCGACGACGAACTGGCCTGATTCCAGACTGAAAACGCAGCTGCGAATTTTTGCCATGCTGGATTGGCCGACTTTGCAGCGACGGAACTCGCGGAGCTTGGATCCTGCGTGAGCAGGTCTTTCACCAGCGCCGTTTCGTTCTGGATCGAGCTCAAACCATATGCGCCCAGAACAACCGCCAACGCCTTGTAATTGCTCATCAAGCTGGATGCGGACGTAATGTTGACCGCGTCCTCCTCGAAGGTCGAGATATAGTTCTGCTCGACGCCGTCGGTCTTCGCGTATGTCGCCGCTGACTCGGACTCGTCAGTCATCGCTTGGAGATATGTCGCTACTGGCGACAGCCCCGAGACCGTTCCGCTCATGCCCTTTGCTCCTTCGCCACGGCGGCTCTCTCGCGCCCGAGGGATGTCACACTATGGCCCGCGAGGTGCTGGACTCCGATGTGCAATCGCTTCGTTGCGCAACCCGATTGACGACTGGTCAACTGACAAGACGCGCGCCAACCAAAACTCCAAAGAGCAGGATGAAACCCAATCGTTAACGCCGACTTAAAGTCATAGACGGCATCACGCGGCGAAATCACTTGGCGAACGTCTCAATTCTTGCTTGGCTGCAACAATCCGCCTTGGCAAGAACGCCGTCGGCGGTCAGGCACAAGGGACGCGAATGGGCGATAGCGCAGACGAATCCGTCACACACCACGGGACGCAGAACGCGGCGTCACCGCCTTCACATCGAGAAGGTCTTTTCTCGGGCTACCTCAACGACGCTTTCTTCTGCGAACTGACCAATAGCGGTGGTCCACCGGATCCCCGCATCTTGCAACTCCGCGAACGGCTCGGCGCCCTGGAGCTTGGAGATCTTCGCAACCGCGCGGCCAACGCCGAGCGCGAGCTCTACAACCTCGGGATCACCTTCACCGTCTATTCCGAACGCAACTCGATCGACCGCATCCTTCCGTTCGATCTGGTGCCGCGCGTGCTGACAAATCCTGAATGGCGCCATGTCGAAGCCGGCGTTCGTCAGCGCGTGACTGCCCTGAACATGTTCCTGTGGGACATCTACCACGATCAGGCGATCCTGAAGGATGGCGTCGTGCCAAGGGAACTCGTCGTCGGGAACGCGAATTACTGTCCGCAGATGATCGGTCTTGACGTGCCCGGCAAAACCTATGTCCACGTCAGCGGAACCGATCTGGTGCGCGACGACGACGGGACGTTCCTGGTGCTTGAGGATAACGCGCGGACGCCTTCTGGTGTTTCCTACGTCATCGAGAACCGACACACGATGCTGCGTGTGATGCCCGACGTCGCCGCCGGGATAGACCTGCTGCCGGTCGACGATTACGGGGTGCAGCTACAGAGGGCGCTGGCGGAGGTCGCGCCAGAGGGCGTGGACGACCCGCAGGTGGTTCTGCTCTCCCCCGGAATTTATAACTCCGCCTATTTCGAGCATGTCTTTCTTGCCCGTGAAATGGGCGTGCCGTTGGTCGAGGGGCAGGACCTGACCATCGAGAACGACAAGGTTTACATGCGCACCACCGCGGGCTTGCGGCCCGTGCACTCCATATATCGCCGTCTGAATGACGAATTTCTCGACCCTGACGCCTTCAACCCATCGAGCATGCTTGGGGTGCCCGGATTGGTCTCGGCCTACCGGAAAGGCAACGTCACGATAGCCAACGCGCTGGGAACGGGCGTCGCGGACGACAAGGCTGTGTACGCCTACCTGCCGCGCATCATTCGATATTACCTTTCGGAAGAACCGATCCTGAAGAACGTGGAGACGCATATTTGCGCGGAGCCTGAAGGCCTCGCCTACACGCTCGCCAATCTGGAAAATCTGGTGGCCAAGCCGGTCGGCGAGTCCGGCGGCTATGGCCTGATCATCGGTCCCCACGCCACACGCGAGGAACTCGCGGAATTCCGTACAAAACTTCGAGCGGATCCAGCCAATTACATCAGCCAGCCAGTGGTCAGGCTCTCTGTCTCTCCGACGCTTTGTGAAACGGGCCTTGAGCCGCGCCACGTTGATCTCCGTCCGTTCGCCGTGACCGGACGGTCTACATGGGTGCTTCCTGGCGGCCTGTCGCGGGTCGCGCTCAAACGCGGGTCTCTGGTTGTGAATTCGTCACAGGGCGGCGGCTCTAAAGATACGTGGGTGCTGGCGTCATGAGCATGTCACTTGATCCCGTAGCGACGGTATCGCCCCACCCGCTGCTCTCCCGATACGCCGAATGCTCGATGTGGCTGGCGCGATATATGGAACGCATCGAAAATCTCGCGCGCATCATCGACGTGACCGAAATTTTCGTCCGCTCCGGCGCGTCCGATGGCTGGCGGGCGATCGTGCAAATCAACGCCGACGAGGAGCGATTTTACGCCTCCCATTCGAAAGCGACGGCCGACCGGGTCATAGCCTTTTACGTTATCGACGCGGGAAATCCGACCTCGATCACTTCGCTCGCTCTCGCCGCCCGCGAAAATGCGCGCGCGCTGCGTCCGCTGATTTCGACCGAGATGTGGAGCCAGCTCAACATCTTCACACAGTTTCTGCGCGGCCTGCGCGCCGAGGACATCCGTCCAAGCGAGATTTCGCAGCTGTGCGCCCGCATCAAGCAGGAGTGCCAGACCCACACAGGCATCACCGAAGGCACATTTTACCGCGATCAGGCGAGCCTGTTCTACAACGCGGGACGCCAACTGGAACGGGCCGACCAAATCACCCGCCTGATCGACATCAAGTACCACACCCTGTTGCCTGTCGCTGCCGGGGTCGGCTCGGAAGTCGACATCAGCCAATGGACCTCCGTCCTGCGTTCGGCGGCAGGCTACCATGCCTACCGTCGTGTGATGGCGGGCGACCTTCGGCCTTCGAGCGTCGTCGGTTTCCTGCTGAAGAGCGAAGCCTTTCCCCGCTCTCTCGTGTGCAGTCTCAGGCACTTGCACAATAACGTCAGCCGGTTGCGCAGCGATTATCGTCTGAGGGATGCTGGCGGCATCGTCGAGCGGATCGAGTTCCTCAGAGCCGGGCTGGATGACCAGACCGTCGGTCAGATCATCACGCGCGGTCTCCACGAGTTCCTCGATTGGGTGCAACGGCAATTGCAGGATGTGCAAACCGACGTGGCGCAGGCCTTCTGGCCTCCTCCTCGGCCTGTCTCCGCTCCTGCAATCGAAATATCGGGTCAAACACAGTCGCAGTCCTGACCGCACGCACCGCGCGTTTTTCAGGCTGCGTGACGAAGGCTTTTTTGGTGGGCAAAAGGGGCGCGATCTCCCTATGATCGCGCCATGAACATGCTCACCCCCGTTCACGCCAAGGTAGAGGTCGAAATCGTCTTCGATTTCGTCTGCGCCTGGTGTTACATCGGGATCGAGCAACTCGTTTCAGCTCTTGAGCAACGCGACGACGTGGACTGCAGCCTGAGGTGGCGGCCATTCCTGCTCAATCCCTCTCTTCCCGCCGTCGGAGTGAGCTTCGCCGATTACCTCCGGTCTCGTCACGGATCGGACGAGCGTTCTGCACGCATCTGTAGCCTGATAGCTGTTCAGGCGCACGAGGCCGGGCTGGACATACGTTTCGAAAGGATCTCTCGCGTCAGGCCAACCATCGACGCGCATCGCCTGCTCGCCTGGGCCGGAGCAAGAGGCGATTGCCTCAATCTCGCTCGTGCGATTTTTGCCGCGTATTTCAGGGATGGCGCCGATATCGCCGACCACATGACGCTCGCGGACCTTGCTGCCGCAGAAGGCTTCGACCGGGATATCGCCTTGCAGTTCCTCGCCGGACAGACCCTGACCGGGACAGTCATCGCAGACCACGTCGCAGCGCAAAAATCCGGGATCAATGGAGTGCCGTCAGTAGTCATCGGCGGCCTTGGATTGACGGGCGTTCATGACGCCAGGGTGTTCGACAAGATTTTCGACGCAGCGTGTCCTCAACGGAGCATGGAGCAAAACGCGGGCAGCGTGTTCTCCCACGCGTTGTTCGAATGGTCGGAAGAGCGTTCGAGAGGTTCGTGAAAAGGCTAAAATATCCTTTTCCAGACTGGAACTCAGTCGCTTTTTTTCTAGGCTTAGGACTCGTTGATCACAGCCAGAAGAGCGCGGTGGCTGCCAGGGCGAGCGCAGAGAAGAACACGGTCGAGCAGCGGTCGTAGCGGGCTTCCACGCGGCGCCAGTCTTTCAGTCGGCCAAACATGATCTCAATGCGGTTGCGGCGCTTGTATCGACGCTTGTCGTATTTGACGGGCAGCGAGCGGGTTTTTCGCCCGGGAATGCAGGGCTTGATCCCCTTTTGCTCGAGCGCGTCCCGAAACCACTCCGCGTCATAGCCCCGATCGGCTAGCATCCACTGCGCCTTGGGCAGATCATCGAGCAGGGCCGCCGCAC
>NZ_JOPL01000085.1 GCF_002153745.1 Acetobacter sp. DsW_063
CCAGGTTCACTGGCTGTGGCGCGCCGTTGGCCAGGACGGCTACGTTCTCAATGAAATCCTGCAGACGCGACGCAACACGAAAGCGGCGAGGCGGGTGTTGACGCGGCTTCTCAGGAAGCAACGCGCCAGACCAAAACGCATGATTACAGACAAACTGAAATCATACGGAGCAGCCAGGCGTCAGGTCATGCCGTGCGTGGAACACCGGTCTCATAAAGGTCTGAACAACAGGGCTGAGAACTCACATCTGCCGCTGCGAAAACGTGAACGCGTCCTGCAAAGGTTTCGATCGCCGGGAGGCTGGCAGCGCTTCGTCTCGATCTTCTCCACCGTGCGAAATGGATTCGTCCCGCTAGCCTCAATCGACAACGCCATCTCCCGACATCTGCACCGTCTCAGGGCGTTCGCTCA
>NZ_JOPL01000086.1 GCF_002153745.1 Acetobacter sp. DsW_063
CGACAACGCCATCTCCCGACATCTGCACCGTCTCAGGGCGTTCGCTCAATGCGATAGCGCAACCGCTCTCTGCGCCTGAAAAATCTCTCAAACGCCTTTAAATACCCCACGCCAGTTAACGTGACAGCACCCATGTAGGATATGCGAGCGGAGCATGTCCAGTTTTCGAAATTATCTATGCTACTTTGCGTGTCTTGGATGAAGGCTTGCCATCCGGTCTCCTTTTGCACCCGTCTATAAGCATGCTCCCGCCCCGGCGGAAAACGCACCCTTTTTATGGATCGGCATGGAAAATGTCCCCGCATTCTTATGCATGAGTTCGCACCGCTCCCTGTGACGACGTAACGATTTGTCATGCGATACTGAAGATGGAGACAGCCGAGAAGGCTTGGCGTGTGTATTTTGCGCAGGCGCCGACCATCAAGGTGATTGCCATGGTCGCTCCGGGTCCGTCAACGTCATCCGCACCAGTTCAGACAGGCTGTGAGCTTCCATCTTGGTCATGAGATTGGCCCGATAAATCTCGATCGTTCGTGGGCTTATTCCAAGATCCCGAGCAATGAGTTTGTTCGATTGGCCGTCGACGAGACCACGAAGAACCTGTCGCTCCCTCCTCGTTAGGGCGGAGATTCGTTGCCCAATGAGATGTGCTCGTGCTCTTTCGGCGTCGCTCTCTTCGCCGCACTGCAAAGCGGAGGCCACTGCGTCCAGGATGGTGTGATCGTCGAATGGTTTTTCGATGAAGTCGCGCGCGCCGGCTTTCATTGCCTGCACCGCCAGAGGTACGTCGGCATGCCCCGTGATCACGATGACCGGAAGGGCCTTGCCACTCTCTCGGAGGCGGCAGACGAGATCGAGGCCGTCCACGCCGGGCATTCGGATATCCGTAATGACGCAGCCACGCTCAACCTCCTTCAGGATGGCGAGGAACTCATCCGCCGATCCGTGGGTCTGCGCAGCATGCCCCGACGCCACCAGCAGGAAAGCAAGGGATTCACGTACGGCCTCGTCATCGTCGATCACATGGACGATGCTATCCGGATTCACTAGCCGAACTCCTCTGTCCGGGCGCAAGGCAAGGTGAAGAGGAAGCACGTTCCACCCCCCGGTTCCGGCTGCATTCCGATGCGTCCTCCATGAGCCTCCACGATGGTGCGGCAGATTGACAAGCCCACTCCCATGCCATGATCCTTCGTTGTCGAGAAAGGTTCGAATAGCCTGCTAGCGATCGCCGGGCTGACACCGGGGCCGGTATCAGTCACGCGGACTCGCGCCATGCCTTCGAAGGCGTCGATCGCCACTATCAGGCGCCGTTCGTCACAGTCTTCCATGGCCTCCACAGCGTTACGGATCAGGTTGAGGAGGACTTGCTGTATCTGGATCTTGTCCGCAATAACTTGATCAACCTCCGAGTCGAGCTGAAAGGATACTTCGATCCCGCGCTCCGCGATTCCGATCAATGCGAGCGGCGCCATTTCCTCGATAAGCGCCCGCAGGCTTTCCAGGTATGGCTCCCCTTCTCCACGCGACACGAAGTCGCGCAGCGACCGTATGATCCGACCTGCTCTCAGCGCTTGCGCGGCCGCCTTGTCCATGGCCTCCCGTACGCGGGCACTCTGCCCGCTCTCGAGTTGCAGGAGACGACGGCCACCGTTGAGAAAGTTTGCGATTGCAGTCAGAGGTTGATTGAGTTCGTGAGCCAGTGTCGCCGCCATCTCGCCCATGGCGGACAGGCGCGAGATATGAGTGACTTCGGCCTGCAACTGCCGCACGCGTCGATACGCCTCTTCGCGCTCCGTGAGGTCTCGAAGGAAGGCTATCGTGAAGGAGCTCCCTCCCGAGTTCAGGCGTCCGGTAGACAGGTCGACAGGGACCGTCGTCCCGTCTTTGCGACGGGCGACTGCCGACAACCCATGCCGCTCGGGGATGGGAGCCACTCCAAGTTCCGGGAGGATGGTCGCTATGTTCACCCCAATGGCCTCGACCGCACCCCACCTCAGAAGTGTCTCTGCCGCGTGACTGAACGACTGCACGAGGCCCTGTTCGTCCAGAATGATGATAGCGTCGGGAACTGCATCGAGGATGGAGCTAAGATGGGCCTCACGTTCGAGGATGCGTTGAGCCATAGCGACTGTGCGTCGACGGGCGCGCAGCAGCCACTCGCCGCCGCAGGTGATCAGGACGCAGAGTGTAGCGAACAGAAGTGTCTCGACCCAGTTTTCGATCGGCGGCGCGCCGTCGTAAGCGAGTAGCAGGCAGCCAAGCACAGACGCGAGGGTGGCTGCGACTAAACCGGGCAGCAGGCCGCCGGTCGCTGCGCCGACGAGCACCCCCGGGAGTAATAACAGAAACAATGTCCTGCCGCCCAGAAACGGGTTGATCAGGAAACGTATGAGCGTGCCCAGTATGACGAGCCCGAGCCCGGCTAAAGAGCTAGTTGCGAGACCGCGATGGTATGGTCGCGCAGTGATTTCTTGGGGCGGCAGATCCCAGAAGTCCCTCAATGACGTCCTCCGCTCGCATGCTGCGGCAGATGGCCGCCCGAGGGCAAGCCCGTAATACTACGTAATAGCATCACTCATCGAAATATCGGAGATGTAGATCTAGATTTCGTCGTAAATTTTTATCGCTCCACACGGTGGAGCGCACAAGTTTCGCATGTGCAGTTGGTTGTTTCGTCCGAATTCCTGTCAGTGCCGTCAGTAACAACGACGTTCGGTAGCGTTTGATAGTTTAAAAAATACATAATGATATGGAAATCATAAATACAATGCGTAAGGGAAAAGGAAAATGGGGTCACCTTGTACAAAATTAAAAATAAATAGGCGCCGCCTGCTTCTTGGTATGAGCGCCCTCGCTACTGCAGCGAGCTTTGCGCAGTCCAGAGGTCTTGCGGAGTCATCGGGACCACCCAGTCAGACTGATCCTGTATCACATTTTATGTTTGTATCGAGGATTCTCGTTCCTCATGAGTTAGATCGCTTTGTCGGTCATAGAATTCATGGCGCACTTAGTGACATCGAAGAGGATTTTGATAATAAAATAAAAGAACTTCAGGATTTGATAATAAAAACATCCTCGGTAGATGTTGAGCATTTCATGCCCACGTTGACTGATATAAAACAAAAAAATACGGCGATGAAGATAATATCGGCGTGGTATTCCGGTGTTATTAATGGAAAATCGAAAGATCATATAATAGGCTTTGAAAGTTCTCTCATGTACAAAGTGACGAACGATGTCATGACGATACCTTCCTACGCAAAGTCCGCTCCCAATGGGTGGAACTCGACTGCAGTTTCCTTGCTGAACATGCCTTCATTTTAAAAATTGTTTTGGAAAATTGTTCATGCTTTCAAATCTTAGTAGCGATGTCATCATTGTCGGCACCGGCGTAGTGGGCTGTTTGATTGCCGAGCAGGCTCTTGATGCCGGGTTCTCGGTTCTAATGCTTGAGGCTGGTCCTCGGGTCAGCCGTGACACAATCGTTGAAAACTACCGAAACCTGCCGCCTAGACTGCGCAACCACTGGAATGCGCCTTATCCCCCAAAGCCGTGGGCTCCCCATCTCGAAACGCGCACGGAAAGTGAGGGAGCGTCTTATCTCGACCTGACCGGTCCGAACGCCAAGGCGTACGAGCAGGGCTATGTGCGTTACGCAGGCGGCGCCACCTGGCATTGGGCAGGAATCTGCTGGCGCATGACACCCGATGATCTACGCCTGAAAAGCCTTTATGGTGTGGGGCGGGATTGGGCTTTCAGCTACGATGTGCTGGAGCCATACTACGCGCGTGCGGAACATGCGATGGGCGTGTGTGGCCCTCGCGATCCGGCTTTACAGTGGCCCCCGAACACGACCCGTTCGCGCCCCTACCCGATGGGTCCAATACCCTTCGGCCCTGGCGAACAACGACTGACGGACGTCGCGGCAACCATCGGCATGCAGAACCTTCCCGCGCCCCAGGCACGCAATAGTGGCGTTTCGTTTGATGGACGCCCCCCCTGCTGCGGAAACAACAACTGTTTTCCGGTATGCCCAATCGCCGCTAAATACGATGCGGCAACGGCGTTGCCCCGTATCGAGGCAAAAGGCGGAAAGATCATCACGAACGCCGTCGCGTATCGTGTTGAAACAAATTCTCAGAAGAAAATCGAGGCAATCCATTACTTCGACCCAAACAAGACCTCCCACTCCGTTTCGGGGAAGATATTCGTTCTTGCGTGCAACGGAATAGAAACGCCTAAACTTCTGCTGCTGTCCGCGGATGAAAAGAACCCACATGGGGTCGCAAATAGTTCGGATCAGGTTGGTCGCAACATGATGGACCAACCAAAACTGGTGGCAGATGTGGAAATGACGGAGCCGCTTTGGACCGGAGTAGGGCCCGTCCAGAGCAGCAGTATCATGAATACCAGCCAGGGCGATTTTCGCCGTGACTACGCGGGAGCGATGTTCCGTATGGAAAATATGGCGCGGAGCACGCTCGGCGGTCTAGCTGCTTTGGAAAAAGGTCTATACGGAAAGGCCCTCGATCAGGAAATTCGACGGCTATCGGCTTGCACGGCGCGTCTGACCGTTGAGCATGAACCACTGCCTTTATCATTTAACCGACTGACTCTTTCTGACAAAAAGGATTGGCTGGGTCTGAGCCGTCCGCGCATCTACTACGATGTCGGTGATTATGTGCGTCGAAGCGCCACGCAATACACAGTGCCACTTTTAAAAAAGCTGGCGATCGCTCTTGGCGCGACAGACATTAAGATCTCGCCGGAATTTTTACACAGCGACCATATCATGGGCGGAACTATCATGGGCAATGATCCCGCGGATTCCGTTGTGGACGCAGATTGTCGTGCGCATGATCATGACAATCTCTTCCTGCCCGGCGGCGGCGCAATGACCACCGGCGGCAGCGGAAATAGCACGATAACCATGGCGGCATTGGCCATCAAAGCTGCGGATGCGATTGTTGGGCAATTGAATCATGGCTAACTTGATGCATAGGAGGTTGTCGGCCAAGTTATCATTCTTTGCGGCATTTTCGGGCGCGGTGTTCCTGTGCAGTAGTGCTTCAGCCAGAAGCGAAGGCGCGACTGACCAGGGCGCCTATATAGCGGTGACGTCGGATTGTGTGGCCTGTCATACAGCACCGGACGGCAAGCCTTTCGCTGGTGGGCTGGCGATGAAAACGCCCCTCGGTACGATGTACTCTACGAACATTACGCCGTCCACGACGTTCGGTATCGGAGATTATACCGAAGCGGATTTCTCGCGTGCTGTCAGGAAGGGAATCCGAAAAGACAGGAACAATCTCTATCCTGCGATGCCGTACACGGCGTATTCGAAAATGACAGACCGGGACTTGCACGACCTATACGTGTATTTCATGAAATCCGTTCAGCCCGTAGAAACCGCTCCCCCTAAAACATCTCTACCGTTCCCAATGAATATTCGTAGTTCGATGATATTCTGGAATATACTTTTTCGTAATGACAGGGTCTTTCAGCCTGATCTTTCGCGATCCGAAGAATGGAATCGGGGTGCGTATCTTGTGCAAGGTCCAGCGCATTGTGGAACCTGCCATACGCCGCGTGGATTTCTCATGCAGGAAAAGCCTTCCGAGAGTCTAGGTGGTGCGAGCCTTGGATCATGGTACGCACCCAATATCACGTCTGATAAAATCAGCGGTATAGGGAGTTGGTCAGCTGAGAATATCAAAACCTACCTGAAGTCTGGCCATATTGACGGCCTGGCGCAGGCGGCCGGTGGAATGGGAGAAGCGGTCGAACACAGTTTTCAGCATTTTACAGATGACGACCTTCAGGCAGTGGCGACGTACCTCGCCTCTGTAAAGCCGGTTCATGATCCCGAAGACGGAAATACCTCGCGTTTCACACTTGGTCGGGCCACCTCCAGCGCGGATCGCGTCCGGGGTGATCAGCCGATCCGCTCGGAAGATAATTCCGATATGACTGGTGCGGAATTGTTTATGGGCAACTGCGCTTCATGCCATAATTTCAAGGCTGAAGGCAGTCGTGACGGGTATTACCCGTCATTGTGGCATAACTCCGTAACGGGGGCCTCCAACGCAGACAACCTTATTGCTACTATTCTCTTCGGCGTCGACCGTCATGTTTCTGGTGTCGAGGCCTTTATGCCCGGCTTCGGAGGCAGGAAGTCGGACGCCGCGCAACTGAATGACGAGGAAATAGCCAAGCTTACAAAATATGTCCTGAACACGTACGGACGGCCGCAGGTTTCCGTCTCAGGCGCGCAAGTCAAGATGATTCGCGAGGGGGGAGCAAAATCACCGTTACTGGCGCTCACCCGGTTTGGCATGGCAGGGAGTATGATTATCATAACGCTGGCATGTATCCGGGGCGTTTTCAGACGTATTCGAACTTGAAGATGAGAGAAAAAATAATGTTTTCGAGAAAAAATCTTCCCTCGTGGTTTAAAGCAGCGTTCGCAGCATGTGCGATAAGCGCATTGATGATCGAGGTTCCTGTTCATGCACAGGGCATAAATGACACTCCCGCGTTCTCTGTCGATACCGCTAATCTGAAAAGGAATATCGTTGGCGTCTGGGGGCTTGTTTCTTACAAAGTAGAAGACAAAGAAACAGGAAAAATGATTGATGCGATGGGATCTTCTCCTCGGGGTCGAGTCATTTTCACCCCGGATGGCTGGGTTGCATTCAATCTTGAAGGTAGCAACAGGCAACCGGCGAAGACGGATGAGGATCGCGCTCATCTTATGAAAACTCTCGTTGCATATATCGGCCGCTATAGAGTCGAGGGAAATCAGTGGGTCACCAGTGTGCAGACTGCCTGGGCACCAGAGTGGGTTGGTACAGAGCAAAGACGCACCATTTCTATCGATGGGGAAAACGCAAAGGTCATCACTCCCTGGCGCAAAATGCCCAACTGGGATTCAGGAAAGCTTTCTCGTAGTATCATTGAATTTAAACGAATTCAGTGACTCAGGTCATTTTCGGTCTCTAGGCTCAGGACTCATTCTTTAAGATAGAAGATGAAGCTTGCTGCG
>NZ_JOPL01000087.1 GCF_002153745.1 Acetobacter sp. DsW_063
GCGGGGGGCGCAACCCCCGCCGTTGTTTTTTTTGGCGTGTTTCGGCGCTTCGTTAGTGTTGACGTAAGAAAAAACGGCTTCATAGTGCCCGCCGGAACGCTCGCTTGCCGCCTGGTGCGGAAGTCGGGCCGGAACAAAGAAAGGCGTATTAATGGACAAGCCGCTCAACAAGCAGGAACTCGTGGCCCTCGTTGCTGACGACGTCGACCTGCCCAAGGCGAAAGCTGGCGAAGTGGTCGACGCGGTCTTCACCGCTATCGAGAACGCCCTGAAGAAGAATCAGGAAGTCCGTCTCGTCGGGTTCGGTTCGTTTGTCACGGCGCACCGCAAGGCCACCAAGGGCCGTAACCCCCGCACCGGCGAAGAGATCGACATTCCGGAGTCCACCTCCGTTCGCTTCAAGCCCGGCAAGACGCTTAAGGACGCCGTTAGCTAAGGCTGACTGACGTCTGAAGCGTTGTGCGCGCTCCGTAGGGGCGCGCACGCGGCCCGGTTGATCGGGCCGCAAACGCCGAGGTCCTGAAGGCCGAGGCGTACTGCGATTGATCGATTGCAGTATTTTGTTTATGCACTGGCCTCCCTGAGGGCGATTAGCTCAGCGGTAGAGCGTCTCGTTTACACCGAGAGGGTCGGCGGTTCGATCCCGTCATCGCCCACCATGGCGCCGTGATGATTCACACCGGTCTCACCGGAAGAAGAATCGGACACGGCGCATACACCCTGAAAATTTGTTTTTGCATGTCTGGCGCGCGTCGGTGCGATATAGCGCTTGATGTATGTCATTTTGTGTCTTTTCCGCAGTGGCGAACAGTAGAACCGGGTGGCGGAGAACGGTGTTGTTGTGCGTCGTCGTCGCGCCTTCACGGGAAAGTGCCTCGTGCTTGGCTTGGGCAGGTCTGGCCACGCCGGGACTGCGGGCATAGGTTGGGCCTGACGGACCGATGTGTCGCGCAAGCGGCGCGTCGTCGGCTGGGTGGATGGTAGCGGAGGGCGGTTTTGCATTCGGTGATAAACGATTACCTGCCCGTTCTCATTTTCGGCGTTCTGGCGGTCGTCATCTCTGCCGGCATGCTGGGCGGGTCGCTGCTTGCAGGGCACCAGAAGCCGTACGCCGAGAAACTGTCGGCCTACGAGTGCGGTTTTGCAGCCTTTGACAACGTCCGCCGCCGCTTCGACGTGCGATTTTATCTGGTCTCGATCCTCTTCATCATTTTCGACCTTGAGGTCGCGTTCCTGTTCCCGTGGGCGATCAGTCTGTCTCGGATCGGGGCGTTCGGGTTCTTCTCGATGCTCGCGTTCCTAGGTGTTCTCGGGATTGGTTTTCTTTACGAATGGCGCAAGGGCGCGCTCGACTGGGATTGACGGGCTGCTGTCGATTATTTTGATGTCGAGACAAGGCGGAGGCGCGAGATGAGCATGAACGACGGTAAGGCGGTCGGCGGATCGGAGACGATCGTCTGGAATCGCGACATGGTTCCCCCCGGTCCGGAGCAGGACGCCATCGTGCGTGGCGTCACCGGGGAGATCAGCGAGAAGGGGTTCGTCGTCGCGAATCTCGACAAGCTGGTCAACTGGGGCCGCACCGGCAGCCTTTGGCCAATGTCGTTCGGTCTTGCCTGCTGCGCGGTCGAGATGATCCACGCCTATATGCCGCGCTACGATCTCGATCGTATGGGGGTGATTCCCCGCGGTTCGCCGCGTCAATCCGACGTGATGATCGTCGCAGGCACGCTAACGAACAAGATGGCTCCGGCGCTGCGCCGCGTGTACGACCAGATGGCCGAGCCGCGCTGGGTGATCTCGATGGGTTCCTGCGCCAATGGCGGCGGGTATTACCATTACTCCTATTCCGTCGTTCGTGGCTGTGATCGCGTTGTGCCGGTGGACGTCTATGTCCCGGGCTGTCCGCCGACTGCGGAGGCGTTGATTTACGGCATCATGCTTCTCCAGAAAAAAATTCGTCGCACGGGGACCATTCTGCGTGGCTGAGGAAACTACACGTCTCGCTGGAGCCGCGTCGGCAGACAGGCTCGGAGCGCTGGCCTTCACCCTGTCCTCGTCCTTTCCGGGCGTTTCGTCCGCCGCCGTCGAACGTGGCGAACTGGTCGTGCGCGCTGACAGGGATGTCCTTATCCCGCTGATGACGTTGCTGCGCGACGATCCACAGTTCCGGTTCGAGCAGATGATGGACCTCTGCGGCGTCGATTTTCCGGCGCGCAAAAACCGGTTCGACGTCGTGTATAATCTGCTGTCGGTCAGCCTGAACCAGCGCGTTCGAGTAATCGTCACGACCGACGAACTGACGCCTGTTCCCTCCGTGCATGGGCTGTGGCCCTGCGCGACGTGGTGGGAGCGCGAGTGCTACGACCTTTTCGGCGTGCTGTTTTCCGGTCAGCCGGATCTGCGGCGCATCCTCACCGATATCGGGTTCGAGGGGCATCCGCTGCGCAAGGATTTCCCGCTGACGGGCTATACCGAGGTTCGGTACGATCCCGAGCGTCGGCAGGTGGTGCGGGAGCCGGTGTCGTTGACGCAGGATTTCCGCGACTTCGATTTCGTATCGCCGTGGGAGGGCGTCCTGACGCTCCCCGGCGACGAAAAGGCGCATGAACTGCGCCAGATCATGAAAAAGCTGAGCTGACGGGGCCGTCATGACGAATGCGATCGAGCAGGCAGCGTTGGACCACGCCTTTGGCGAAGCGGTCGTGCCGGAGTCTCTTCTGCCCGAACAGGCAGTCGAGCAGGCTGAGCGGCGCACGGTCGAGATCGACAGCCATGCGCTGAATTTCGGGCCGCAGCATCCGTCTGCGCACGGCGTGCTGCGTCTTGTGCTGGAGATGGAAGGCGAGGTCGTCGCTCGTGCGGTGCCGCATATCGGCCTGCTGCATCGCGGCACGGAAAAGCTGATCGAATACAAGACGTATCAGAAGGCGCTGCCGTATTTCGATCGCCTCGATTACGTCTCCCCGATGTGTGAGGAGCACGCGTTCGCGCTGGCCACAGAAAAGCTGTTGGGGATCGAGGCGCCGGATCGCGCCAAGTGGATTCGTGTGATCTTCGCGGAAATTACGCGCATCCTGAACCACATTCTCAACCTGACCGCGATGGGGCTGGACTGCGGCGCGGTGACGCCCGCCCTGTGGGGGTATGAGGAGCGCGAGAAACTTCTGGAATTCCATGAAGCCGCTTCCGGCGCCCGGTTTCATGCCAATTACTTCCGCCCCGGCGGCGTCGCGCGCGATCTGCCCGCTGGTCTGGAAGAACGCATCGCCAACTGGGCGAAGGAATTCCCCTCCTGGATCGATGACCTTGAGAGCCTGCTGACAGAAAACCGCATCTGGAAGCAGCGTACCGTCGGCATCGGCGTGTTTACGACAGAGCAGGCGCTGGCCTGGGGTTTCAGCGGCCCGTGTCTGCGCGGGTCCGGCGTGCCGTGGGATTTGCGCCGTTCGCAGCCCTACGACAATTACGACAAGGTCTCGTTCGAGATTCCCGTGGCGCGTCACGGCGACTGCTACGACCGGTATCTGGTCCGCGTGGCCGAGATGCGCGAGAGCGTGAAGATCATCGAGCAAGGGCTGGCGCAGATCAAACCCGGCCCGATCAAGGTGCAGGATCCGAAATTCTCCCCACCGAAGCGTTCAGAGATGAAGCAGTCGATGGAAGCGTTGATCCATCACTTCAAGCTCTTCACGGAGGGATATCACGTTCCCCCCGGCGCGACCTACACGGCGGTTGAAACGCCTAAGGGCGAGTTCGGCGTGTATCTGGTGGCGGACGGCAGCAACCGTCCCTACCGCTGCAAGATCCGTCCGACCGGGTTCTCGCATCTGCAGGCGATAGATGAATTGTCACGACGTTCCATGCTGGCCGACACGGTGGCCATCATCGGTTCGCTCGATCTCGTGTTCGGTGAGGTGGATCGATGAGCGCTCAGACGCCGGAACAGCCGGCTCATTTCGCGTTCGACGAGGCCAGCGAAGCGGAAATCGCGACGATTCTGACGAAATATCCGCCGGAGCGTAAGGCCAGTGGCGTGATTCCGCTGCTCTACGTCGCCCAACGGCAGATGGGTCGCCTGACAGACAGCGCCTGGGTGCCGGTTGCGGCCATGGACGCCATCGCCGCCCGTCTGGAGGTCGCGCCGATCCGCGTCTACGAGGTCGCGACCTTTTATCTGATGTTCAACACGAAGCCGATCGGTCGCTACCATCTGCAGGCGTGCACGACGACCTCCTGCTGGCTGCGCGGATCGGACGATGTAGTCGCGGCCTGTAAGAAGGCCACAGGTATCCAACATTTTGGAGAAACCAGCGAGGACGGGCTGTTCACGCTGACGGAAGTCGAATGCCTCGGCGCCTGTGCGAACGCGCCGATACTTCAGGTCGACAGCGATTATTACGAGGATCTCGACGGCCCCCGTACAGAACAGTTGATCGAAGCGCTCCGCAAGGGTGAGCGCCCGGCCTATGGGCCTACGATCAACCGCTTTAACTCTGCGCCCGAGGGTGGTCGCAAGGTGCTGCTCGACGCTGGCGAACCGGGTCAGGGATAGGGAGAAGACGCGATGCTCAGCGACAAGGATCGGATCTTCACCAACCTCTACGGTCAGAGCGACTGGCGTCTGGTTGGCGCGCGCGCGCGCGGAGACTGGAATGGCACGGCCGAACTGATCGCGCGCGGCCGCGACGCTATCGTCAACGAGATGAAGGCGTCGAACCTGCGCGGCCGCGGCGGCGCAGGGTTTCCGACGGGCCTGAAATGGTCGTTCATGCCGAAGGGCGACGGGCCTGTGCCGCGTTACCTCGTCATCAACGGCGACGAGTCCGAACCCGGCACCTGCAAGGACCGCGAAATCCTGCGGCACGAGCCGCACAAGCTCATCGAGAGCGCCCTGCTCGCATCCTTCGCGATGGGCGCGCACGCAGCGTATATCTATATCCGCGGCGAGTTCTTCAACGAGGCGCGGCACCTCCAGATCGCGATCGACGAGGCGTATGACGCCGGGCTGCTCGGCCCAAACGCCGCAGGCTCTGGCTGGGATTTTGATTTCTACATCCATCGCGGCGCGGGCGCGTATATCTGTGGCGAAGAGACGGCGCTGCTGGAGAGCCTTGAAGGCAAGAAAGGCCAGCCGCGCATGAAGCCGCCCTTCCCGGCGGGGGCCGGTCTGTATGGCTGCCCGACGACGGTGAACAACGTCGAGAGCATCTCGGTGGCGTCCACCATCCTGCGGCGTGGGGCTGCATGGTTCGCAGGGCTGGGACGTCCGAACAATTGCGGCTCCAAGCTGATGGCGATTTCCGGCCACGTGAACACGCCCTGCGTGTTCGAGGAGGAGCTGGGCGTTCCGCTGCGTGAGATCATCGAGAAGCACGGCGGCGGCGTGCGCGGCGGGTGGGACAATCTGCTGGCCGTCATTCCGGGCGGATGCTCGGTGCCGTTGCTGCCGAAATCGGTCTGCGAAACGGTGCTGATGGACTTCGACAGTCTGCGCGCCGAACGGTCCGGTCTGGGCACCGCGTGCATGATCGTGATGGACAAGTCCACGGACATCATCAAGGCGATCGCGCGCTTCTCGCAGTTCTTCAAGCATGAGAGCTGCGGCCAGTGCACGCCGTGCCGTGAAGGCACCGGCTGGATGATGCGCGTGATGAACCGCATGGTCGAAGGTCGCGCGGAGATCGAAGAGATCGACATGCTCGAGCAGGTCACGCGTCAGGTCGAGGGACACACGATCTGCGCGCTGGGCGACGCGGCGGCGTGGCCGATTCAGGGGCTGATCCGGCATTTCCGACCGCTGATGGAAGAGCGGATTCACAACTACAAGCGGCTGCATGGCGGCGCGGGACGGATTGATGCGCCGTCGCCCGCGACCCTCGCGACCCTCGCGGCGGAGTAAGGCGAATGGTGAGGGTTCTCGTCGACGGAACGCCGGTCGATGTGCCGGCGGGCTCATCCGCGCTGCAGGCTTGCGAGGCCGCCGGGAAGGAAATCCCGCGCTTCTGCTATCACGAACGACTGTCGGTCGCGGGCAACTGCCGCATGTGCCTTGTCGAGGTCGTGCGCGCGCCCAAGCCGGTGGCGTCCTGCGGTTTTCCCGTTGCGGAAGGCATGGAAATCAAGACGGACACCGAAGTCGTCCGCAAGGCGCGGCGCTCCGTCATGGAGTTCCTGCTGATCAACCATCCGCTGGACTGCCCGATCTGCGATCAGGGCGGCGAGTGTGATCTGCAGGATCAGGCCTACGGTTACGGCAGCGGCGTGTCGCGGTACGACGAGCCGAAGCGGGCCGTGACGGACAAGAATCTTGGTCCGTTGGTCAAGACGGTCATGACGCGCTGCATCCAGTGCACGCGCTGCGTCCGGTTCTGCGCCGAAGTGGCCGGAACGCCCGAACTGGGCGCCGTGTCGCGTGGCGAGAACATGGAGATCACGACCTATGTCGAGAAGGCGCTGACGTCCGAGCTTTCCGGTAATCTGATCGACATCTGCCCTGTCGGTGCCCTGACCTCCAAGCCCGGCGCGTTTCAGCAACGCCCGTGGGAGTTGAAGAAGACCGACGCCATCGACGTGATGGACGCGCTTGGGACCAACATCCAGATTCAGACGCGTGGCGGCGAAGTGAAGCGCATCGTCCCGCGCGTGAACGATGAAGTGAACGAGGAATGGCTGTCCGATAAGGGCCGCTTCGCCATCGACGGCCTGCTGCGCCGCCGTCTGGATCGCCCTTGGGTGAAAGTGCACGGCAAGCTTCAGGCCGTGTCGTGGCAGGATGCGTTCGTCGCCATCGCCCGTCGCCTCGAAGGCGTTCCTGGCTCGCGCATCGGCGCCATTGTCGGCGACCTGTGCGACGCCGAGAGCATGATGGCGCTGCGCGACCTCATGATCTCTATGGGGTCGCCCAATCTCGATTGCCGTCAGGACGGGGCGCATTACGACGTGTCCGACCGCGCGAACTACACGTTCTCGTCCGGCATCGCGGGAATCGACGAGGCCGACGCGCTGTTGGTGATCGGGGCGAACCCCCGTCACGATGCGCCGGTCCTGAACGCGCGTATCCGTAAAAGATATCTCGAAGCAGGCCGAGGCGGTCTTCCGATCGGTGTGATCGGCGACATGGGCTCCGACCCGACATGGGCATACGAATCCTTGGGCGCGGGCGCTTCGGCGCTGGCCGATCTGATGGCCGACGGAAATCCGTTCCTCGAAAAGCTGAAGGCGGCGAAGCGCCCGATGATCATCGTCGGGCAGGGCGCGCTGACGCGTGACGACAGCCCGGTGGTGCTCAAGGCCTGCGCGTTGCTGGCGGAAACTGTGGGCGCGGTGACGGATGAGTGGTCTGGCCTGAACGTCCTGCACACGGCGGCTTCGCGCGTGGCGGCTCTGGATCTCGACTTCCTGCCAGCCGAGGGCGGGCGCAGCGTGCGCGGCATGCTCAGCGGCGGCGTCGACGTGCTCTGGCTGCTCGGCGCGGATGACTTCCCGGTGCACGGGATCGGGCCGGACACGTTCGTGATTTACCAGGGCCATCATGGCGACGCGGGCGCGGCCCGGGCGGACGTGATCCTTCCGGGGGCTGCGTACACCGAAAAGCAGGGCACCTGGGTGAACACCGAAGGCCGCGTGCAGCGCGGGTTCCAGGCCGTGTTCCCGCCGGGCGAGGCGCGCGAGGACTGGCGTATCCTGCGCGCAGTGTCCGACGTGCTGGGGCATACGCTGCCCTACGACACGATCGAGGCGCTGCGCGAGCGGCTGCAGGTAGGGGAGCGGCATGTGACCGCGCGGCGTTCGGCGGCGGAAGCGCTGTCCGACAGCGTGCTTTCCAAGCCGTTCGCGTCTTCCGGCGCCAGCTATTACCTGACGAACCCGATTTGCCGGGCGAGCGTGACGATGCAGGAATGCGCCAGCGTTCATGCCCCGCACGCGGCTGTGGCGGCGGAGTAGCGACGTGGAACAGTTCTTCTTCCATACGACGACCGGCCACGTCGTCCTGCTGGTGCTCGAAGCACTGGCGATTCTGGTGCCGCTTCTGATCGCCGTCGCCTATCTGACGCTCATGGAGCGCAAGGTCATGGCCGCGATGCAGATGCGGCGCGGACCTAACGTGAACGGTCTTTTTGGCGTGCTGCAGGCCTTCGCCGACGCCATCAAGATGATGACCAAGGAGACGATCATCCCCAGCGGGGCGAACCGTTTCCTGTTCCTTCTGGCGCCGTTCCTGACGTTCTCCCTCGCCATGCTGGCATGGGCGGTAATCCCGACGGGAGACGGTCTGGCGGTCGCCAACATCAATGTCGGCATCCTGTATCTGCTCGCGATCTCGTCGCTGGGCGTTTACGGCATCCTGATCGCGGGCTGGGCGTCGAACTCCAAATACGCGTTCCTTGGCGGGCTTCGCTCCGCGGCGCAGATGGTTTCGTATGAGGTGTCGATCGGTCTGGTGATCGTGTCTGTGCTTCTGGCGGTGGGCAGCCTGAATCTGAACGACATCATCCTGGCGCAAAGGCATGTTTGGTTCTGCGTGCCGATGTTCCCGATGTTCATCATCTTCTTCATCTCGGCCCTCGCCGAGACGAACCGCGCGCCGTTCGATCTTCCGGAAGGCGAGTCCGAACTGGTGGCGGGGTTCTTCGTCGAGTACTCGTCGCTGTCCTTCGGCCTGTTCTTCCTAGGCGAATACGCGAACATGATCCTGATGTCGGGGATGGTGAGCATTCTCTTCCTTGGCGGCTGGCTGCCGCCGCTGGGGATCGCGCCGCTGACCTGGATTCCGGGTCCGGTCTGGCTGATCGCCAAGATCCTGTTCTGCCTGTTCGTGTTCATCTGGGTGCGCGCGACGTTCCCCCGCTACCGTTACGATCAGCTCATGCGGCTGGGCTGGAAAGTGTTCCTGCCGTTCTCGCTGCTGTGGATGATCGCGACCGCCGGGTTCCTGCTCGCAACGGGCAATCTGCCTCAGGGAGTAAGCTGATGGCCGGCCTCGACCGCAGCCTCAAGGCGTTTCTGCTGACCGAGATCGTCGCCGGCATGACCGCGACGTTCAAGACGATGTTCAAGCCGAAAGTCACGCTCAACTACCCCTATGAAAAGGGACCGCTGTCGCCGCGTTTCCGGGGCGAGCACGCTTTGCGTCGCTATCCGAACGGCGAGGAACGCTGCATCGCGTGCAAGCTGTGCGAGGCTGCGTGCCCGGCGGAGGCGATCACGATCGAATCCGAGGCGCGCGACGACGGTTCACGCCGGACGACGCGCTACGACATCGACATGACGAAGTGCATCTATTGCGGCCTGTGCGAGGAAGCCTGCCCGGTGGACGCGATCGTCGAGGGGCCGAACTACGAGTTCGCGACGGAGACCCGTGAAGAACTGATGTACGATAAGAACAAGCTGCTCGCCAACGGCGACAGATGGGAAAGCGTGCTGGCGCGGAGGCTCGAACTCGATGCGCCGTATCGCTGAGCCCCGGCTGGTGGAGAGTCCGATATGATGATCCAGCTTGTCTTCTACGTCTTCGCGGCGGTGCTGATCGCGTCGTCCGCGATGGTGATCTTCGCGAAGAACCCGGTTCATTCCGTGCTGTTCCTCATCCTCGGCTTCTTCAATGCGGCGGGGCTGTTCCTGCTGGCCGGGGCCGAGTTTCTGGCGATGATTCTGGTCATCGTCTATGTTGGCGCGGTCGCGGTTCTGTTCCTGTTCGTCGTCATGATGCTCGACATCGACTTTGCGAGAATGCGCGAGGGGCTGCAGCGTTACGCGCCGTTGGGCGCAGCCGTTGGAGGCGTCCTGTTCGCCGAGCTGGCGATGGCGGCGGCGCACTGGGCCAGTTCGCCGGTCATGCCGGAGCCGATCACGGGCGGTCTTGGCCAGCCGGGTGGTCCGATGACCAACACGGCGGCGCTCGGGACGCTGCTCTACACCCACTACATTCTGCTGTTTCAGGCCTGCGGCCTCGTGCTGTTAGTCGCGATGATCGGCGCGATCACACTGACGCTGCGTGAAAAGCCGACGGGTCGTCGCCAGGTGATCGGCAAGCAGCACGAGCGCATGCGCGCGGACACGCTGGATATGCTGACCCTGCCGCTGGGCTTCGGGACCGACGCCAATGGCGGGTTCCTGCGTCCGGCGAAGGGGTATTACGACACGGCGGTTCCGGGTTCTTACGGCGTGCCCGCCGCGCCGGAGCCTCCGCGCGAAGAGGTCCGCAAGGTTGACGGAGACGCGCCATGAACGACGCTTTCGCCCAGATCGGTCTGGGGCCTTTTCTTACGGTCGGAGCGGCGCTGCTGGTCCTCGGCGTGTTCGGGATTTTCCTGAACCGCAAGAACATCATCATCATCATGATGTCGATGGAGCTGATCCTGCTGGCCGCCAACATCAACCTCGTCGCGTTCTCTGCGGCGCTGGGCGATCTGTCCGGGCAGGTCCTGACGGTCTTCGTGCTGACCATCGCTGCGGCGGAGGCGGCCATCGGCCTTGCCATCCTCACCGTCTATTTCCGCAACCGCGGCTCGATCCAGGTCGAGGACGTGGCGTTGATGAAGGGCTGACCGGCGATGCAGGCGGCATTGATCCTTTTCGCGATTGCTGTGCTTGCTCCTCTGGGCGGCGCCGCGATCTGCGGGCTCTTCGGACGGCGTCTTGGCGACGGCGTGGCGCAGTTCGTCTCGATCCTGTTCATGGTCGTGGCTGCTCTGTGCAGCTACGGCGCGCTGATCGGCGGCATGACGTCCGGCGCGATGCCGGGCGTGGCGCTGCTGGCGCACTGGGTTGACGCCGGGTCGTTCCACGCGGCGTGGGCGCTGCGTTTCGATACGCTGTCGGCGACGATGACGGCGATGGTGCTGACGGTCTCCCTGCTCGTCCACATCTACAGCGTCGGGTACATGTCCCATGACTCGATGCCGCGCTATCGCTTCTTCGCCTATCTGTCGCTGTTCACGTTCGCCATGCTCATGCTGGTGTCGTCCAATGA
Organism: Acetobacter sp. DsW_063; assembly: GCF_002153745.1. GTDB lineage: Bacteria > Pseudomonadota > Alphaproteobacteria > Acetobacterales > Acetobacteraceae > Acetobacter. The sequence continues at coordinate 10,976 of NZ_JOPL01000087.1, forward strand.
CCTGATCCAGCTTTTCTTCGGCTGGGAAGGCGTAGGCCTCGCGAGTTATCTGCTGATCGGGTACTGGTTCCAAAAGCCGAGCGCGAACGCGGCGGCGATCAAGGCCTTCGTGGTGAATCGAATCGCTGACCTGTTCTTCATCGTCGGCATCGGTCTGCTGTTCGTCACCTTCGGGACGGTTCAGTACGACAATATCTTCTCGCTGGTCCCCAATCAGGCGCGCAACGCGTATATGCTGTTCGGCAGCCCGCATTCGCTGCTTGAGGTGATCGGGACGCTGCTGTTCGTCGGCGCGATGGGCAAGTCCGCGCAGTTGTTCCTGCACACATGGCTGCCGGATGCGATGGAAGGTCCGACGCCGGTTTCCGCGCTCATTCACGCGGCCACCATGGTCACGGCGGGCGTGTTCCTGATGGCGCGCATGTCGCCGCTGATCGAGTTCACTCCGTACACACGGGAGTTCATTGTCCTGATCGGCGGGACGACGTGTTTTTTCGCCGCGACGGTCGGCATGGTGCAGCCGGACATCAAGCGAACCATCGCCTATTCGACGTGTTCGCAGCTTGGCTACATGTTCGTCGCCATTGGCGTCGGCGCGTATCAGGCGGGTGTGTTTCATCTGACGACGCACGCCTTCTTCAAGGCGCTGTTGTTCCTAGGCGCTGGTTCGGTCATTCACGCCGTTCACGACGAGCAGGACATGTTCCGTATGGGCGGCCTGTGGCGGAAAATTCCTGTCACCTATGTGGTGATGTGGATCGGCAGTCTTGCGCTCGCCGGCGTGTTTCCCTTTGCGGGCTACTGGTCCAAGGACGCGATCCTGAACGCGGCCTGGGCGTCGGGCAGCAGCGTCGGCATGTATGGCTGGGTTCTGGGTACGGTCACGGCCTTCATCACGGCGTTCTACAGCTGGCGGCTGCTTTTCCTGGTGTTCCACGGGAAACCACGCGACCAACATCTGCATGACGGCGCGCATGAAAGCCCGCCGGTCATGGTCGCGCCGCTCGTGCTGCTGTCCATCGGCGCGCTCGCCGCAGGCGCGGTGCTGGCGCCGCTCTATGTCGGTTCGAAGCAGGCGATGTTCTGGGCCGGGGCGATCGTCAACGCTCCGGGCAACACGATCATGAGCATGATCGAAGAGGTCCCCACGTTCATCGCACTGCTGCCGAGCGTCGCTGGCCTTCTGGGCATCGCTGCGGCCTATGTCTTCTATATCGCCAAACCCGAATTGCCCGCGTCTGTGGCCTCTTCGTTCCGACCGCTGTACCTGTTCCTGTTGAACAAATGGTATTTCGATGAACTGTATGACCGCATCTTCGTGGGGCCGTATCGCGTGATCGCCCGCCTGTTGCGTCGCAACGACGAGGGCGTAATCGAGAAAGCACCGGTCGAGCTGGCCCGTCTGACGCTGGGCGGCGCGGTGCTGGCGACGCGTTCGCAGACCGGCTCCATCGCGATCTACGCGCTGTCGATGCTGATCGGTCTGGTGGCGCTCGTCACGACGGTGGTGTTCTTCCAGTGACGGGCGCAATGCCTGCGGCCCTGTCGTTCCGTAAGCCGGGCGGCGAGAGCGGCGGTCGCTCTGCCGGGTGTTTTCTGCGTGCTTTTCCGGACCGTGAGGGGATAGGCCGCGCGCCTCTCCCGCACGTCCGTTCGATGGAGTTGAGACGATGAACTGGACACTCGCCCTGCCGGAGATCGTGCTGGCGGTCAGTGGTCTCGTGATCCTCGCCGCGGGCGTCCTGATGCGCAAGGAGGAGGCGTTCCTCCCCAGCGCCACGCTGAGTGTTGCGGCGATGATCGTCTCCGGATTTCTGGTGGCGACGTCTTCCAGCGGCGTCGGCTACGGTGATGTTTTCGTCGTGGACGCCTTCGCGCGCTTCATCAAACTGCTGGTGATCGCGGGCGGCGTCGCCTCGATCACGTTGTCGATCGGGTATTCTGACGGCAAGAGCGCCCTGCCGTTCGAAACGCCGATCCTGATGTTGTTTTCCACGCTTGGCGCGATGATCATGGCGTCGTCGGCGAACCTGATGACGCTGTTCGTCGGGCTCGAACTGTCGTCGCTGTCGATCTACATTCTCTGCGCCATCGAGAGGGATCGGGTGGAGGCGGCGGAGGCCGGGCTGAAATACTTCATCCTCGGGTCCCTGGCGTCTGGGTTGCTGCTCTATGGCGCGTCGCTCGCCTACGGCTTCGCGGGGACGATGGAGTTCGCGCCGATCGCCGTTGAAATCAACGGCGCTGGCGCCTTGCCGGTGGGACTGGTCATCGGTGTCGTGTTCATCGTCGTCGGCCTAGCCTTCAAGCTGTCGGCCGTGCCGTTCCATATGTGGACGCCTGACGTCTATCAGGGTTCGCCGACTCCTGTGACGGCGTTCATGGCGGGCGCGCCGAAATTCGCCGCGTTCGCATTGATCCTGCGGGTGATGATGGGGCCGTTCGGCGCGATGTCGCCGCGCTGGCAGCTTCTGATCGAAGTGATTTCGGCGTTGTCGATGCTGTTTGGCGCGCTGGCGGCAATCCCGCAGCGCGACATCAAGCGTCTGATGGCATATTCGTCGATCGGTCATATGGGATACGCGATGATGGGCCTCGCGGCGGCGACCCCGGTGGGAACGCGCGGGACGCTGGTCTATCTGACGACGTATCTGGTGATGAATGTCGGCGTGTTCGGCGTCATCTCGGCCATGCGCCGTCGTGGACGTGAGGTGACGACGGTCGCTGACCTCGCAGGACTCGGCCGTACCAACCCGGCGATGGCCATGGTGATGGCGATCTGCATGTTCAGCATGATCGGCGTGCCGCCGCTTGCAGGGTTCTTCGGTAAGTTCATGGTGTTCGGCGCAGCGTGGAACGCGGGCCTCTACGGGCTGGTCGCTGTCGGAGCGCTTTCTGCGGTGATCGGCGCCTTCTATTACCTGCAGGTAGTGAAGGTTGTGTATTTTGACGCGTCGGTCGCGCCGTTCGACAAACCTGCGCCGTCCATCGCGTTCGTGTCCGCCGCCATGGGGCTGGCGACGGTGCTTTTTCTTCTGGCGCTTGGCCCGGTGAGCGAAGCGGCTGGAGCAGCGGCGAAAGCTCTTGTCGGCTGAGTTCGTCCGGGAGGACGTCTCCGGCTGGCGGCTCGAGCTGCATGACGAGCTGTCCTCGACGTCCGACGTCTGCATAGAGCGCGCGGATCTTGGAGAGGCGGAGGGGCTCGCGCTACTGGCGCGCCGTCAGACCAAAGGGCGTGGCACGCGGGGGCGCACGTGGGCTGATCCCGGCGACAGCCTTGCGCTCTCTGTGTTGATGCGGCCTGAGAAGAACGTTTCTTCGGTCAGCGCGCCATGGTCGTTCATCAGCGCGCTGGCGTATTACGACGCGCTGGCCGACGGCGTGCTGACGCCGCGGCTACGCGTCAAATGGCCGAACGACATCCTGCTGGACGGACACAAGCTGGCGGGCATTCTGGTCGAAGCCAGCGGCGGCGAAGGCGGATGGGTCGTGATAGGTTTCGGTGCCAATATCCGGCGCGCACCGGCGGTGGAAGGCCGCACGCTGGCCTGTCTCGCGCAATACGATCCCGAGGCGGAAGCGGCGGTCGTGGGACGGCGTGTGCTGGCTGCGCTGACGCGTTGGCGCGCAGTGTGGGAGCGCGAGGGTTTCGCCCCGATCAGGCAGGCCTGGCTGGAGCGGGGGCCGCATCGGGGCGCGCCCCTTGTGGTCAGCGGGGGAAAAACCTATGTTGAAGGCGAATTCGAGGGGATCGACGAAGGCGGGGAACTTCTTCTGCGCTGCGGTCCGGAGTTGAAGCGCATAGTCACCGGCGAAATTTTGTACGGCGATACGGCGTTAATAAAAATGGAAGCGCAAAATGCTTCTGGTCGTTGACGCTGGCAACACCAACGTCGTCTTCGCTGTGCATGATGGCGCCACATGGCGCGGAAGCTGGCGCGTCTCGATGCAGCCGCAACGCACGTCGGACGAATACGCTGTTTGGTTGATGACCTTGCTGCAGGCTGCCGGGCTGTCAGTAAATGACGTCAGTCAGGCGGTGATCGGCACCGTTGTGCCAGCGGCGCTCTATCACCTGCGCCTGTTGTGCAGACAGTATTTTCAGACCGAGCCGCTGATCGCGTCTTCCCGTCTGGATTGGGGATTTCGTATTGCGCTCGATAATCCGGGAGAAGTCGGCGTCGACCGGCTCCTCAACGGATTGGCGGCGCACAGGATTTATGGCGGTCCATTGATCGTCATCGATTTCGGCACGGCGACGACATTCGACGTGGTGGATGTGGACGGGGCGTATTGCGGCGGTGTGATTGCGCCCGGGATTAATCTGTCGGTCGAAGCGCTGCACAAGGCGGCGGCCCGCCTGCCGCGCATCGGCGTCGGGCGTCCGACGGGCGGACTTGTCATAGGGCGGGATACGAACTCGGCTATGCGGTCGGGCGTTTTCTGGGGGTATATCGGGCTGGTCGAGGGGATCGTCGAGAGGATCAGGCAGGAATTCGGGGCGCCGATGAAGGTGCTCGCGACCGGCGGTCTGGCTCCGCTCTTCTCAGAGGGAACGAGTGTGTTTGAACACATCGATCCTGAACTCACCATCAACGGTCTTCGGTTTCTGGCCGGGAGGAATCCCGAGCCACATCTTACAAACGACAAAGATTTGATTACGGAAGGATAATATCTAAAAATGAACGAAAATAAGGACGGTCTGGCCTTTCTGCCTCTCGGCGGAACGGGTGAGATCGGCATGAATCTCAACCTGTACAGGTTGGGCGACAAGTGGCTTGCGGTTGACTGCGGCATTGGCTTTTCCGGCAACGACACGCCGGAAGCGGAAATTCTCACGCCCGACCCGACCTACATCATGGAACGCCGGGACAAGCTCGTCGGTCTGGTGATCACCCACGCACATGAAGACCACCTCGGCGCTGTCGCGCATCTGTGGACCCGCCTTGGGTGCCCGATCTATGCGACGCCGTTCGCGACGGCTGTGCTGCGCCGCAAACTCGGCGAGGCGCGCCTGCTGCAGCAGGTGAAAATCCACACGATCAAATGCGCGGGCCGCTTCAACGTAGGTCCGTTCGACATCGAGTTCGTGCCGGTCGCTCACTCCGTGCCGGAGGCGCAGGCGCTGGCGCTACGTACGCCGCATGGCCTGATCGTTCATACCGGCGACTGGAAGATCGATCCGACGCCGCTGGTCGGACCGCCGACAGATTTGAAGCGCCTGAAGGAAATTGGCGACGAAGGCGTCCTTGCGCTGGTCTGCGACAGCACGAACGTGATGACGGATGGCGCGTCCCGGTCGGAAGCCGAGGTGCGCGAGGGCATGACGGCGCTGATCCAGTCGCTCAAGGGCCGCGTGGCGGTGACGTGTTTCGCCTCCAACGTGGCGCGTGTCGAGACCATCGCCATGGCGGCGCAGGCTGCGGGTCGCAATGTCGTGCTGGTCGGACGGTCGTTGCGCAATCTCGACGTTGCGGCGCGTGAGTGCGGCTACCTCTCGGGCGTGCTGCCGTTCTTCTCGGAGCAGGAGGTCAACGACCTCGCCGATGACAACGTGGTCATGATTATCACCGGCAGCCAGGGCGAGCCGCGTTCGGCCCTGTCGCGCATCGCGTCCGACGTTCATCCGAACGTCTCGCTCGGCGAGGGCGATACGGTCGTCTATTCCAGCCGCATGATCCCGGGCAACGAGCGCGCCATCATGCAGGTGCAGGACAACCTGACCCGCCGCGGCGTGACGGTCCTAACGGATCGTGACGCGATGGTGCATTGCTCAGGCCATGCGACTGGCGACGATGTCCGGACGATGTACGATCTGATTCGTCCGCAATACGCTGTGCCGACCCATGGCGAATGGCGTCATCTGACGGCTCACGCGGCGCTTGCACAAGAAAAGGGCATTTCAGCGATCCTGCTTGAGGACGGCGATATCCTTAATCTGTCGCCGGGCAAGGTCGAGGTCGTGGATACGGCGCCGACCGGTCGTCTGGCGGTCGACGGCAATCGCCTGCTGGCGATGGATGGCGATGTGCTTTCCGCGCGCCGCAAGATGCTCTTCAACGGCATTGTTCTGGGCAGCTTTGCGGTTGACGACGAGGGTTATGTGATCGGTGAACCGAAGGTCAGTGCGCCCGGCTTGCTCGATGCAGACGAACCGGAGAGCGTGCGCGTCAAGGAAGAGTTTGCAAGCGCCATCGACGAAATTCCGGACGAGCTGCGGATGGACGACAACTCCTTCCGTGAGGCCGCGAAGACCGCGTTGCGCCGCGCGCTTGGCCGCAAGATCCAGAAGCGTCCACTGGTCGACGTCCATGTGCTGAGGGTCTGAGGACCCTTGGCTTCGGCTACCCGTCCCGCATAGAAAAAGCGGCGGTCGGGTCGCCCCGGCCGCCGCTCATTCTTCAGCTTTAGTTATTTTTCTTATTCTTGTTAGGTATATATATCCGGGAATTTAGGTATGGGCAAGCGCTCGCGCGTTCACAAAAACGTTGCCGACGCTCCGTCATCTGGAGTTCCGTCGCCCGGATCGCTTGCATCCCCTGCATGAGTAGGAGATAGGCGTCGGTTAATCCGGTGATGAGCCGGTTTGATGCGCTCCCGTGGGTCTGTTCCCGCCGGATTCTGGTTTCGCCCTTTCATCATTGAGAAAAGCCCCAATGCGCCTGTCACGCAGTTTTCTTCCCACACTTAAGGAAACGCCGTCCGACGCGCAGATCCCGTCGCATCGACTGATGCTGCGTGCCGGTCTGATCCGCCAGACGAGTTCTGGCATATACGCGTGGTTGCCGGCGGGTCTGCGCGTGCTGCGCAACATCAGTCAGATCGTGCGGGAAGAGCAGGACCGTATCGGTGCGCAGGAAGTGCTGATGCCGACGTTGCAATCCGCCGAATTGTGGAAGCGTTCCGGCCGTTACGACGCCTATGGCCCCGAAATGCTGCGGATTCAGGACCGGCATGAACGCGATCTGCTTTACGGACCGACGAACGAAGAGATGATCACGGACCTGCTGGGGCAGTCGGTGAAGTCGTACCGCGAACTGCCGCAGATGCTCTACCACATCCAGTGGAAGTTCCGGGACGAGGTGCGTCCGCGTTTCGGCGTGATGCGCGGCCGCGAGTTCCTGATGAAGGACGCCTACAGCTTCGACGCTTCGTATGAAGCCGCCGTCGACACATATCGCCGCATGATGCTGGCTTATCTGCGCACGTTCCAGCGGCTGGGCGTTCGCGCGGTGCCGATGGTGGCGGACACGGGGCCGATCGGCGGCGATCTCAGCCACGAGTTCCTTATTCTGGCTCCGACGGGCGAAAGCGGCGTGTTCTATGACGGCGCGCTTGAGAGCAAGGACTGGCTGAGCGATCCGGCCGACGTGGACGACAGCGCGTCGCTCGCCGGGTTCTTCAACACCCTTACGTCTTATTATGCGGCGACGGACGAGAAGCACGACGCGACCGCGTGGGCGGCCGTACCTGAAGAAAATCGTCGTGAAGGCCGAGGAATCGAAGTCGGCCATATTTTCTACTTCGGGACGAAATATACCAAGTCCATGGATATTTCGGTCACTGGTCCGGACGGCGCGTTGCTGTACCCGGAAATGGGTTCATACGGCATCGGCGTGTCGCGTCTGGTCGGCGCGATCATCGAGGCGAGCCACGACGACGGCGGTATCGTGTGGCCGGACAGCGTGGCGCCGTTCCGTGCTGCGATCCTGAACCTCAAGGTCGGGGATGCGGAATGCGACGCTCTTTGTGAACGGCTGTATGCGGCGGGCGACGAGCAGTTCCTGTATGACGACCGATCGGATCGCGCCGGGGCGAAGTTCGCCGACGCGGATTTGATGGGGCATCCTTGGCAGATGATCGTCGGCCCCCGTGGCGCGAAGACGGGCACGGTGGAGTTGAAGCGCCGCGCCACGGGCGAGCGCTTTGAACTGCCCGCCGAAGAGGCGCTGGCGAAAGTTCTCGGACGCTGATGTTCGGGCCCTTCGAGCGCGCGGTTGCGGGACGATATCTGCGCGCCCGCAAGGGCGAGCGCTTTGTGTCGGTGATCGCGATCTTCTCGCTCGTCGGCATTGGGCTCGGTGTGGCGACGCTGATCATCGTGATGGCGGTGATGAACGGTTTCCGCGCCGATCTGATGGGGCGGATTCTTGGTCTGAACGGCGATCTCAGCCTGTATGGCGTGACGCGTTCGATCACGGATTACGACGACATCGCAGCCGAAGTCCGCAGGGTTCCGGGCGTGACGGGCGCAATGCCGCTGCTCGAAGGACAGGTTTTGCTCAGCGCTGGTCCCTACAGTTCCGGCGGTGTCGTGCATGGCCTGACGAAGCAGGGGTTGAGCGACCTCAAGGCGATCAGCTCGAATATCATCGCTGGCTCTCTCGACAAATTCGAAGGCGACGACGCGATCGCGGTGGGCGAAACTCTGGCCGAGCGAGCGGGGCTTGGGGTCGGATCGCAGCTGACGCTGGTGTCGCCTAATGGCGCGGCGACGGCGTTTGGCACGGTGCCGCGTGTGCGCGCCTATCATGTCGTCGCTATCTTCGACGCGGGCGTGAACGATTATAACGCCGGGTATGTGTTCATGCCGATGTCGGCGGCGCAAATCTATTTCCAGAAACCAAAAGCTGTCACCCAGATTCAGGTCATGGTGCAGGACGCCGACAATGTGCGTCCGGTGACGCGAGCGATCCAGCAGACGCTGGCCGATCCGCGCATCCGCGTGATGGACTGGACGAACAGCAACAACGCGTTCTTCGGTGCCGTGCAGGTCGAGCAGAACGTGATGTTCCTGATCCTGACGCTGATTATCCTGGTCGCGGCGTTCAATGTGATTTCCTCCCTGATCATGATGGTCAAGGACAAGACGGTAGATATCGCGGTCCTGCGCACCATGGGCGCGACGCGCGGGGCGATCATGCGCATCTTTCTGATGTGTGGCGCCTCGGTCGGCGTGACGGGAACTGCGTTCGGGACGCTACTTGGCGTCGTATTCTGTGAAAACATTGAACGTATCCGGCAGGTTTTGCAGCGGATTACCGGCACGAACCTGTTCAATCCGGAAGTTTATTATCTGGAGCATCTGCCGGCGAAACTGGTCTGGAGCCAGGTCGTCGAGGTGATCGTGATGGCCCTCGCGCTGTCATTGCTGGCGACGCTGTATCCGTCGTGGCGCGCGGCGAAAACCGATCCGGTGGAGGCGCTGCGTCATGGCTAAATCCGCGGGCGATGTTGTGCTGCGTCTTCAGGGCGTGCAGCGATCTTATGTCAGTGGTGATGGGGAGCGTCTGAACGTTCTCCGTGGCGTAGACTTCACTTTGCATGCGGGTGAGATCGTGGCGTTGGTCGCGCCTTCTGGAACGGGCAAGTCAACGTTGTTGCATGTCGCAGGCTTGCTCGATTCGCCCGATGGAGGATCGGTTGAGATAGGCGGGCGGGACGCCACGCGTCTTTCGGATGGAGAGAGAACGGTCATCCGTTCGCACGAAGTGGGCTTCGTCTATCAGTTTCATCACTTGCTCGGCGAATTTACGGCCCGTGAGAACGTGATGTTGCCGCAGATGATCGCCAAACGTGCGCGCGGCGAGGCGCGGGTGCGCGCTGACGCGTTGCTGGGTTCATTCGGGTTGGCGCATCGTCTGGACCATCTTCCGGGTAAATTGTCCGGCGGCGAGCAGCAGAGAGTGGCGATCGCCCGCTCTCTGGCCAACGAGCCCTCTTTGCTTCTGGCTGACGAGCCGACGGGGAATCTCGATGTACGCACGGCGGATGTGGTGTTCGAGGAGCTTCTGAGCGCCGTTCGACGGTCTGGACTCGGCGCGCTGATCGCAACGCATAATGACGCTTTGGCCGCACGGATGGATCGCGTCGTGACGTTGCGTGACGGGGCTCTGGTCGCGCTTTAGGGCGTTGCCTGGTCAGACGAAATTGGATGATCAGATAAAGACGTTCGTCAAAGAAACAGGCTGGAACCTTGTTAGCGGACCAGCGTAACCGGATAAAGCTCTGGGTCGATCATCGAGCGGATTGCGCCGATACAGTGTAGGAAAAAGTCAGTGCTTGCGCATATGTCTGCGTGCATGGACACAGGTTGTGCGGCGTATTTCGTTTGGGCGAAAGCGTTTGGACAGGTGACGCCGCGGTAAATAACGACCCGGGGCGTGTCGTTGATCGGGTGTTATAGGGCAATGCGCACGGGGCGCGGCCTTACGCGGGCGCATGTCTTCGTTGGAGCAATCAGTTATGCCTTTCATGCGAACCGATCTTTGGCGTTGTGCGGTTGTTCATGCGCCGATGGCCGATCTGGTTGCGGCGGGATCACTGACTGGCCGGAAAATCAGCTGGCTCAACGAAACACGGTCATTCCGCTTCTTGGCGGACCCTTTTGGGTGCTGGCGTGACGGCGTGCTGCATGTATTTGCTGAGGCGCTGGATTATCGAGACAAGCGCGGACGTATCGACTGCCTGCGGTTTGACTCCGACTTCCGCCTTCTCGACCGTCAGATCGTGCTCAGCGAACCGTGGCATCTGTCTTATCCGGTTGTTTTCGAAGCCGACGGCGAGATTTGGATGTTGCCGGAAGCCTATCGCTCCGGAGCATTGCGTCTGTATCGCGCAGTTCGGTTTCCGGACAAATGGGAAGTTGTCCCCGACTGGTCGTTTCCCGTGGCTGCGATCGATGCATCCCCCGTCTGGCATGACGGACTCTGGTGGATGTTCTTCTCTCCGCCCGGCTCGTCGGTTGAAAAACAGTCTTTGCTGTGCGCTGCGTATGCCGAACGCTTTGCCGGGCCCTGGCGGCTTCATCCCGGGAATCCATTGCGTCGCGACCTGACGTCGGCGCGTCCTGGCGGCACGCCACTGGTCACGCCGCAGGGCATCGTGCTGCCGACGCAGGACTGCACGCGAACATACGGCGGCGCTGTGTCATTGCTTGTTATTGAAGAACTGACGCCTGAGATTTTCTCGGCGTCCGTGACGGGACATTTGACAATGCCAGACGCGTTCGCGCCGTGGGTGGACGGGCTGCATACGCTGTCGTCAGCGGGGTCGGTCACCCTGATCGACGCCAAAAGGGTCAGTCGTTCGCCCGCGCGTCTTGCCTTTGATGCGCGCCGGTGGGCCGCTGGCCACATCGGACGAGTGAGTCGGTGAACCGGGCAGCCCTTTCGCGAGTGACCCTGTTTCAGACATTGCTCTGGAGACGTTCATAATTCCCTCCGTTGGTCGGCCATTTTTGGCGTGAAGAGAGGGTGGCGTGGATTTTTTTGTTGGTTATCTGGGATTGATCGTGGGCGGGCCGCCGGAGACGGGCCTTGAGGCGAGCGGCGCGGGATATGCCCGGCGTCCGGTGGTCTTTGGCGCTTTGGGTGACGGTTCGCGAAGCGCCGCGACTTCCCTGTCGTATAGTTTTGGGGTCGCTGAAGCGGATTGGGGCGTCGTAACGGGCCTTGCGTTGTACCCAGACGCTCTTGCGTCATCGTCGCCGGTTGCGGTCTGGGGGACTCGACCACGTCATGTGCCGACGGGAACGACATTTCTTGTTCCGTCGGCGTCGCTGTCTCTGTTGATTCATGCACGCGGGATATGCCCGGCGGGAGAAACGTTGGGGCAGGCGTCCGACGGAGGGGCTGTTATCGCCGGGCAAACGGTGTCTATTCTCGATGGTGTTTTGGCTGTTGCAGCTACGGCTGCGGCGATGACCATGTCGCAACTGAGTAGTCTGCTCTCGCAACTTATGCGCGCGTTGCCGACGAGTGATCCCGGGGACGGAGCCTCGCTTTGGAGTAACGCCAATCTTTTGGCTGTTTCAGTAAAAGATTAAAATTATTTAGAAATATTTTTTGTTTTTCGTCGAAAATGGAGCCGTGTGACAAAATTTTTTAACTATAAAATGTATTTTTACGCCAAAACTTTCGATGTTATTTTCGTTTCTTTATTGCGATATTTTTAGAGTATTTCTGGTTTTGCCAATTTTATGAAAGTATCGGGATATCTAGAAACTATTTGAAAGCATCTGATCGTGACGTTCATTCTATACGGCGGCAGCACGGTGTTCGGTATTTTCGCATAATTTACTGAAAATTCCTCCAGATGGGAATTTTCAGTAAATGTCATCTTTTATCAAAAAACATAACCGCGCGCTACACGCCCATTGCGTGCCGCACGAACGCGCGTCGCAGGCGCGGCATTCTATGCACTGCCGCGATCCCGAGGTCGCGGCCCAGACGCAAAACCGGGTTATTGTTGCTGAACAGGCGATCGAGTGCGTCCGTCGCGGCGAGCATCAGCATGTTCGCGGGCCGACAACGCTTCTGGTAACGGGCCAGCAGCGCCGGGGCACCCGAATCTTCGCCCTTTTGGTGCGCTTCGATCAACAGTTCGGAAAGTGCGATCACGTCTCGGAAGCCGAGATTGAGGCCTTGTCCGGCGATCGGGTGAATGCCGTGCGCCGCGTCTCCAGCCAGCGCAAGGCGTGTCGCGGTATAGCGCTGCGCATATTGCGCCGCGAGCGGATACACCCAGCGCCGCCCGACCGGGGTCACGTCGCCCAGACGGTCGCCGAGCCGACGTTTGAGTTCGCGGGTGAAGCTGGCTTCGGGGAGGGCCGAAAGACGACGGGCGGTCTCGTCCTTTTCACTCCAGACCACAGCCGAGAGATTCGGGTGTTCCGCCGTGCCGCTCATAGGCAGTTGAGCGAAGGGGCCGCCCGGAAGAAAATGCTCGAGTGCGCTGTTATCGTGGGGAAGTTCGTGGGCGATGGCGCAGACGATGCCGCTCTGGCCGTAGGGCAGGCGGGTGATCGGAATGCCGGCCTGTGACCGGGTGCGGCTGCCGCGCCCGTCGGCGGCGATGATCAAGCGGGCATGAAGGACGCGCCCGTCTTTGGCGGTGACGGTCGCGCCTTCCACGGTCCGTGTGATCGACACGTCAGCGGGAGCGAGAAGCGTGACGTTGGCGGATTCATTCAGCGTCGCGTTGAGCGCGACGCGCAGGGCGCGTGCTTCGGCCATCCAGCCAAAAGGCTGCGTCGCGTCCTCGCGCGAAAATTCGAGCGAAAGCGGCGACGGCGGCTCGCCAGGACGGCCATCGGTCACCAGAATCGATTCTATCGGGTTGGGCGTCTGTGGCAGGCGCTCCCAGACTCCGGCTTCCTCGAGAAGGCGTTTCGGTCCGGCGGCAATGGCGTAAGCCCGGCCATCAAAATCGGGGTGCTCCATTGGCGGCAGGGGCGCGCGGTCGACGATGCCGACGCTGATTCCTTCGCGAGCCAGACGACACGCGAGGGTCGCCCCGACCGGTCCCGCGCCGATGACGCATACGTCTACGTGCGTCGGACTTGTTGCGCAGGCGTAAACAGGAGAAGCTGTATCCGGGCTCGTCATGATCTTTCCTTTCCGGCGCGCGGCGTCAGGGCGTCGCGGAGGGGGGAATTATGGAGCCCGTTCTGGAAATCGGGCCTGCCATGCGCGCGGAACTCATGGCATGCTTCACGCCTTGATACTATCCCGTCGCCGGTCCCGGTTGCGGGGCGCGTCAGGTTCCTTGGTTTGAAGGCCTGAACGCGCGGGGTGGAACATGAGGAGGAATCGGGGATGAAGCTCGTCACGGCTATTATCAAGCCATTCAAGCTCGACGACGTTCGTGACGCGCTTGCGCCACTGGGAATTCAGGGCCTTACCGTCTCCGAGGTGAAGGGTTTTGGACGCCAGAAAGGTCAGACGGAGATTTACCGAGGCGCGGAATATCACGTCAGCTTCCTGCCGAAGATCAAGGTTGAAGTGGCGGTCTCTGATGCGCTTGTCGATCAGGTGGTGGAGGCGCTTTTGCAATCCGCGCATACCGGCAAGATCGGCGATGGCAAGATTTTCGTAAGCGATCTGGCTCGGGTTATCCGTATTCGTACGCGCGAGAGCGGCGAAGACGCGCTGTAACAATCCACTTTCTGTCGTGCGGGCTACGAATGCGGTCCCCGATGGCCGGTTCGACGCCGTGCGATCTTCGCTCCTGCAAATTCGTATGAATTCATGACGACGGGGCGTTTCCGATCAAGACGATGATAAAAGTCCGCCGCGCGGTTCCGCAGGCGCCTCGGGGGCGCATTTTCGCAAAATTCGAAATCGACAGGTCTCTGGAACCGGCGACTTGCGCATGCACGCAACTGGCTGGTCGGGCAGCGGTTGCGGCCCGTAGGCAGTGGCGATGACGTCCCGCGCGGCGCTTTCGATCCTTGGGCGCCCATGGCGCGCGCTGTTTCCCGTTTTAATGTTCGAAGCCACCGAGCGTTTTGGCTTTTATGGTTTGCAGGGCCTGCTGCTGCTATATCTGACGCGCTCGCTGAACATGCCGGAGAGCGACGCCAATCTGATCGCGGGAAGTTTCAGCGGGGTCGCGTACGCCAGCACGCTGCTGGGCGGCGCGATCGGCGGGCGGCTGTTTGGCGCTCGTGCGGCGGCTCTGGTCGGCGCGGCCTTGCAGGGGTGCGCTCTGGCGGCCGCATGTGTGGCGACGGATAAGCGCTATTTTCTCTTCGTTCTTGCGGCCGTGGCGATGGCGAATGGGCTGACGCGGCCAAACGTGGCCACGCTTGTGCGCGCCCTTAAGTTGCCGGAAGAGCGTGCGGACGGCCTCTTCACGTTGTACGCCCTTGCGGTCAATCTTGGCGCTGCGCTGGCGTTTCTTGTCGCGCCGTGGCTCGCGCGTACGGAGGGATGGGCGGCAGCGTTCGGTCTGTGTGCGTCTTGTGTCATTGTCGGGATGGTCGTGCTGGGGATATTCGCGCCCCGAAGTGGCGCTGACCGCCAGCCTGACAGTGGTCAGCGCTGGAGAGGCGCCATTGGGTTGGTCGTCGTCGCGGCCGCCGTCCTGTGCGTGTTTTGGCTGCTGAATGACCTGCGGCTTGGGCGGTACGCGTTTCAGGTCACTGCATGCGCGGTGCCAGTGTTTTGGGCGACGATATGGGCGCGCTGTGACGAGAGGGAGCGGAGGGGCGTCCTGATCGCGTTACTTCTGATCGCGCAGGCTATGTTCTACGCCCTGTTCGACGAGCAGACGACCTCGACTTTCATTCTGTTTGCGTTGCATGACGTCGGGAGCGATTTTCGGGTCGGGGGTGTTACGATCGCGCATCTGTCGGGCGCGCAGTTCGTTGCGGTCAACGCGGGGTTGACGATGGCGCTGGCGCCGTTGTTCGCGCGTCTGTACCAACGGCTCGGCAAGATCGGTCGGGAGCCTCCGCTTCATACGAAATATCTGATCGGCTCTTCGTTCATCGTCCTGTCGTTCGGGCTGCTCTGGCTATTGATCCGCTGTCAGGACGGGGCGCTGCTGTCTCCCTGGGGGCTGACCGCAGGTTATGCGTTGATCTCGGTCGCAGGCCTGCTGATGAACAGCCTCGGGCTTGCTGTCGTCTCTGAATATGTGCCTCTGCGTTTCAACGGGGTAGCGACGGCGCTATTTTATATTGCGCTTGGAACGGCGATGTACGCGGGCGGCGTACTGTCCAATGCGTTCGCGCTGCACGATCTGGCCGCAACTGCGTCGCAGGAGAGCGTAAGGGGCGTGTTCGCACGGTTGTTCCGTGATTTCACCCTTCTGGCGATCGCCGGGTTCTGCGTTCTTCTGGTCCTTCAGCCTGTGCTCAGGCGGATGCAGGGCAGTTACATACGCGGCTGAGTGTTGCTCTGTTCCGCCTTTGGCGCGGTAAATTTTCCGACATGATATTTTCATTTTCGCCAGAAAAAATCTTAAAAATTTTTACATTTAATAATATTTCTTCGCATAAATCGCAAAGTAACATTACGATATCAAAATATTGTTTCGGGGCCTGTAAATATTTCCATATAGAAATAAACGCCAGTCCATGCCACCGACGTCTGTTGGGTGATTCTGTTGTTTGTAAGCAACAGTTCGAGTTCAGAATGACACGATATCGATATCTTCTCTTTTGTCGGGCGCGCTGTGTACCGTAAATCTCAACCATAACGACGCAGCGCCTAAGCCGCGCGATACTGGAGCCTCCGCCGAACATGACATCTCGACGCAGACTTTTCGCCGCCACTATTCTGACCGTGCCGATGCTGGGAAGCACCGCGTCTGCCTTAGCCGACACGCGTCCCGCGTCGACGACCCACGCGAAAACCCACAGCAAAACATCTGCGCACGGGGTCAAGGCGAAGGCCGCTTCGACGGCGGCAGCGAGCACGACCGCTCAGACGCGTGGCGTGACGCCGGCTGCGGCTCCGGCGAAGCGGGCGCATTTTACGAATGACGCCAACGAAGCCGTCATCGTAACCGGCACGCACAGCG
The DNA here is from genome assembly GCF_002153745.1 of Acetobacter sp. DsW_063. Lineage (GTDB taxonomy): Bacteria > Pseudomonadota > Alphaproteobacteria > Acetobacterales > Acetobacteraceae > Acetobacter. Next base: position 27,287 of record NZ_JOPL01000087.1, read on the forward strand.
CCAATCGCCATGCGCGTCAGAGCGTCAGCCCGGTGACAGTCCTGACTTCCGCTGTTCTTCAACGTTCTGGTCAGATCAACCTTGGTGACGCCCTGACGCGCACTTATCCCCAGATCAACGTGCAGCCTATGGGCAGTGACGCTGCTGCGCTTGTGTCATCGATCCATATGCGTGGCCTGAGTTCCAATCAGGTGCTGGTGCTGCTCGACGGGAAGCGTCGCCACACGACCGCTAATATCACCGCGGATTCGGGGCCGAACTTCGGCGCGACCGGGGTCGATCTCAGCATGATTCCCGCCAACATGATCGACCACATCGAAGTGCTGGAAGACGGCGCGGCGGCGATGTACGGCTCCGACGCGATCGCGGGCGTGATCAACATCATCACCAAGAAGACCGATCACGGCATCAACATGAGCGCGCAGACCGGCGCGAACGCCTACGCAGGGTCGGGCTGGCAGTATCAGCTCAACCTCGACGGCGGCATGAAGCTCGGCAAGGACGGCTATATCCACCTGTTCGGGCAGATGTCGCATTCGGACCATTTCTATGTGAATGGCGTGCATGATCATCGCCTGATCAACCAGCCCTCCTACGCAGGCGCGTCGAGCTATACGGGCCAGTCGATCCCAAGCGATTCCAACCACATCAGCAGCACGCCGGAAGAAACGCGTGAGAATTTCGGTCTCGACTGGGGCAAGCCGCTGAACGACGACGTCGAGTTCTACGGCAGCATCACCTACGCTCACCGCCACTCTGAAGCGTATGAGAACTATCGCGTGCCGAACGTGGGCGGCGGCGTCGCCGAGTCAATCTATCCATACGGCTTCTCGCCTCTGGAGACGATCGAGGAGAACGACTACGCCGCGACGGTCGGCGCCAAGGGCGACAATTTCCTTGGTTTCGAGTGGGACGTCTCTTCGACGTACGGCGCCGATTATGACAAAGTCGGAAACAAGAACACGATCAATACCGGCGTCCTTGCTTCGACCTGTACGACAGACGCGTCGAGTTCGTACTATTCCAGCGTTGGTTGCGGCACCAGCCCCACCACCGCGCGCGCCGAGAGCTACAACATGGCGCAGTGGACGAACAATCTCGATTTCCGCCGCCACTTCAACATCGGCCATGTCGTGCCCATGACGCTCGCCTTCGGCATGGAGCAGCGCATGGAATCCTACCAGATCTGGGCAGGTAACCCGTACTCCTACGTTCTGGGCGGCACGCAGGGCTATGCGGGCCTCGCGCCGCAGAACGCAGGCAAGTGGTATCGCGACATCTGGGCGTGGTACATGGACGGCGATTTCCACTTCACCAAGAAGTGGGAAATGGATTTCGCAGGTCGCTTCGAGCACTACACCGACGTCGGCGACACCGAGAACGGCAAGATTTCGACGCGCTACGACTTCACCAGGCGCATCGGCGTCCGCGCGACGATCAGCACCGGCTTCCGCGCCCCGACCCTGGCCGAAGAGCATTTCAGCGCCATGAACGTGTCGCCCACCGGCGCTTCGGGCCTGCTGGCCGCCAACTCGAGCGCCGCCAGAACGCTCGGCTCGCCGGGCCTGAAGCCCGAGCGCTCCACTAGTGAGAGCGGCGGTATCGTGCTGGAGCCGATCAATGGCCTGCATGTCGAAGCTGACGTCTATCAGATCAACATTCGTGACCGCATCGTACAGGGTGGGACAGTCAACGGCCAGACCGCCATCGACGCGATTCAGGACATGGGCTTCTCCCTTCCTGCGAACAGCTACAGCGCCAGCGGCGTCAGTGCGTATTATCTAGCGAACGGTGCGAGCACCCGTACGCAGGGCCTGGACATCAAATCCGACTACACGTTCCACATGCAAAAGCACGGCAACCTGATGCTGAGAATGGCGCTTGATCTCAACCGCACGCGCCTGCATCACAACGGCATCGGC
>NZ_JOPL01000088.1 GCF_002153745.1 Acetobacter sp. DsW_063
GCTTGATCTCAACCGCACGCGCCTGCATCACAACGGCATCGGCTCCACAGGTTCGCAGCTCCTGAACGCGCAGAACATCGGCTACATTACCACGGCCTATCCGCGCAGCAAGATCATCCTGAATGCGTTCTATACCGTTGGAAACTGGGATGTGAACGTTCGCCAGACCCGTTATGGTCAGACGACGAACATGCTGACCTATCAGGACTGGGCCTACCCGAAGACGCTCCAATACAGTGTCAATCAGTTCCAGAAGTTCGAAAACTCCCCTCACTGGCTGACGGATATCGAAGTTGGCTACCGCTTCAACAAGAACTGGCATCTGGCCGTCGGCGTGAACAACATCTTC
>NZ_JOPL01000011.1 GCF_002153745.1 Acetobacter sp. DsW_063
ACAACCTCTCGCTCAATTCAATACATTAATAGGTCCTGAACCTAGGAACCGAGACAATGCTCCACAAAACGGGCCCCCGGAATGCTCAGGGCCTCACGACGCCAAACAAAATACACCGGACCCGGGTCGAGATCTTCTGGTCTGAACACACGGACATTCCCGCCATCGTTCTCAGATCTCTCGTGCAACATGCTATCCGGAAAACACGAAACGCCAAGGCCCGCCGCCACACACGCCCGCAACACGTCGTACGACTCTATGGTTTGAATCGCTGGCGTCTCCAACCCGCGCGCATTGAGCCATCCCTCAAAACGGTTGCGATAAAAGCAATCCGTATTGAACAGAAAAACGGTGGTCGTGAGCCAATCTATATCATCCACAGCCTTTATGGACCGCGGCGTGACGAGCGACAGGCTTTCGCTGAAGGCAAAACGGCTGTCCAGCAACGGATGCTGGATAGGTCCGTCGGTGAGAACAAGATCCAGCTCGCCATCAGACAGCATGCGCTCAAGGGTGTACGATGGCCGCGTTAAAAGCGTCAGTTCGACGCCTGGATATGCGGCGGCGAACGCAGGCAAACGCTCGGGAAGAAAATGACGCAACGCCACATCCAGAGCCCCTACTTTCAGAATCCCCCTCGGTTTGTCCGCATCGAACAAATGAGGAAGACGTCCAAGCCCCGCAACCAGCGGCGTGACCTCGCGGTATAAAAGTCGCGCAGCCGGGGTGACGATCAGGCGTCCCTTTTCTCGCAGAAACAATTCCTGCCCGAGAATTTGTTCGAGTTCCTTGAGACGCGCCGTGATGTTGGAGGCGACGCAGTGCATCCGGCGCGATGCCGCGACGATCGACCCTTCCTCCATGATCGCACAGAAAAATTGCAACTGGGAAAGCTTCAGGGCGTCCATATCGTCCCCATTTCAGGCATCGAGAAAATAAACGTCAAAGAAAGAAGACTTTCCTTCCCCATAAAGCGTTGAGGTCGCGCCCTGTTTCGCTGTCAGGCCGTCGCGCAAAGAGCTTCCCAAACCTTCACCGCCTGCGTCATGGCCTGCGCATCGTGAACACGCAGTATCGCATCGCTGAACACAAGGCCCGGAATATTCGCAGCCACAGTCCCGGGGTCACGCAGACGCGCCTCGGCAACGCCAGTTACGTCACCGATCATCCTTTTACGCGACACGCCAACGAGGACCCTGCAACCCAGATTCGCCAAAATCGGCAGCCGACGGAGCAATTCGTAATTCTGAACGCTCGTTTTCGCGAAACCAAAGCCAGGGTCGACCAGAAGACGAGACCGGTCGATTCCTGCATTCTCCGCATCACGAACAGCCGCCGCAAGTTCCCTTACGACATCCACGCCGATATCGTGGTAATCCGTCAGCATATTCATTGTCGCGGGCTCCCCACGCATATGCATCAGCGCCACCGCGCACTCTTTGGTCGCCAACATCGGCGCCGCATCGCGATCATGACGAAGCGCAGAAACATCGTTGACGAGAGCCGCACCCGCATCCACAGCCGCCCCCATCGTGCGTGCGTTACGTGTGTCGACCGAGATCACGGCGCCCGCCTGTCGCAGACGTTCCACGGCGGGTTTTAGCCTTCGCCATTCGTCTTCAAGAGAAACGGCTGCTGCGCCCGGACGCGTGCTTTCCGCCCCCACGTCGATGATTCTCGCGCCCCCGTCCTGCAAAACACCGATCTGACGTGTTGCGGCTTCTGTACTTTCATAGTCTCCGCCATCGCTGAAACTGTCAGGGGTGACGTTCAAAATCCCCATGACAGTCGTCCCGGCGGGCAGGCCGCAGGACGGCGGCGCGGTAGTAACCATCCTCATCGCCTCTCGCCACCCGGCCGGGATACGCTCCACCGGGACCGGCCCTGTACGTTGAGCGCCATCCCAAAGAAACGCCAATGCGAAAGCGGCGGGCCCGCCAGCAAGAGGCAACGCGACGCCAGCCTTTACCGTTGCGACAGCCTCATTCCCATACAAAAGCCCCGCGGGCTCAACCAGTTTCACCGCGTCCATCAGTCCCTTCCTGAACACCCCCTACTGGGCCGTTCCTCGTTGCTCCCCCACCGCACCGTATCGAACGTTGCGGATATCCCTCATCAACAGCGTCTGCCGAGAGGCCTTCGCCACACACCCGGAAGCTCCGCACGAAAAAACGCGCCGCCCACAAGGACGGCGCGTTTCCCGAACGCATACTATTCTGGACGGCTCAACCCGGCAGAGGCGTCGCGCCTCCCAGCGTCGGCGGCACGGAAACGCCGCCATCATCCTTCCGACCGAGCACCGGCGGTACAGATGAGCGCCTGTTTTCCGGCATCGCGTCGTCAATCACCACGCGCTCGATCTTCTCGCCACGCAGAACTTGTCGGATTTCCTCACCGCTCAGCGTCTCGTATTCGAGCAGGGCTTCCGCGAGACGATGCAGTTCGTCGATATGCTCGATCAGCAGCGTGCGAGCACGGTTGTAAGCCGTGTCGATCAGTTGCTTGATCTCGGCGTCGATCTCCCGCGCAGTGTCTTCCGACACGTTCTTGCTCTGCGTCACCGAGTGGCCGAGGAACACCTCCTGCCCGTTGTCGCCATAAGCGATCATGCCGAGCTTCTCGCTCATGCCCCATTCGGTGATCATCCGGCGCGCCTGATCGGTCGCCATCTTGATGTCGCCCGAAGCGCCGCTGCACACGTTATCCGGCCCGAAGACGATTTCCTCAGCCGCACGGCCGCCCATCGCAAGGTCCAGCTCCGCCAGGCATTTGGCCTTGCTCTTGGAGTAACGATCACCCTCCGGCAGGCTCATCACCATGCCCAGCGCGCGACCGCGCGGGATGATCGTCGCCTTGTGAACCGGGTCAGTGCCCGGCGTCAGAACGGATACGAGAGCATGACCGCCTTCGTGGTAGGCGGTCATACGCTTCTCTTCCTCGCTCATGACGAGCGAGCGGCGCTCGGTGCCCATCAGCACCTTGTCTTTCGCATCCTCGAACTCACGCATCGCGACGGTGCGCTTGCCCTGACGCGCCGCGAGCAGAGCGGCCTCGTTCACCAGATTCGCCAGATCGGCACCGGAGAAGCCCGGCGTGCCGCGCGCGATCACCTTCGGATCGACGTCTGACGCCAGAGGCACCTTGCGCATGTGAACGCGCAGGATTTTCTCGCGGCCGTTCACGTCCGGATTGGGCACCACGACCTGACGGTCGAAGCGGCCGGGACGCAGCAGCGCGGGGTCGAGCACGTCCGGGCGATTGGTCGCCGCGATCAGGATCACGCCCTCGTTGCTCTCAAACCCGTCCATCTCGACGAGCATCTGGTTCAACGTCTGCTCGCGCTCGTCATTGCCGCCGCCAAGACCGGCGCCACGATGACGGCCGACCGCGTCGATTTCGTCGATGAAGATAATGCAGGGCGCCGATTTTTTGCCCTGCTCGAACATGTCGCGGACACGCGAGGCGCCGACGCCGACGAACATCTCAACGAAATCGGAACCCGAGATGGTGAAGAACGGCACGTTTGCTTCGCCTGCGATGGCGCGTGCGAGCAGCGTCTTGCCGGTGCCCGGAGGCCCTACCAGCAGCACGCCCTTGGGAATCTTGCCACCCAGACGAGTGAATTTTTGCGGATCCTTCAGGAACTCAACGATTTCCTGCAGTTCACCCTTGGCTTCGTCGATGCCCGCCACGTCCTCAAAGGTCACGCGGCCGTGCTTTTCGGTCAGCATCCTTGCACGGGATTTGCCGAAGCCCATGGCGCGGCCGCCACCGGACTGCATCTGGCGCATCATGAAAATCCACGCACCGATGATCAGCAGCACCGGCGCCCAGTTCAGCAGATAACGCAGGAGCGGGTTGCCCTCGGTCTCAAGCGGCTTCGCAACCACCTCGACGCCCTTCCCGGTCAGGCGCGAAACCAGACCCGGGTCCTGCGGAGAGTAGGTGTCGAAAGAGGTGCCGTCGGTCAGGGTGCCGGAGATGTTGTGCTCCTGAATCACCACCGAACGCACGCGACCGTTGTCGACGTCGGCCACGAAGTCCGAGTAGGCAAGCTGCTGAGCCGAGTGCTGGACCGAGCCGGGCTGGAATATATTAAAAAGAAGCAATAGCAGGACGATGATGCCGACCCACAGCGCCAAGTTGCGTCCAAAGTTATTGATCACGGCATCCGTTCCATGCTGTTCCCGCAGGCGGCTCGCCCGTCCGCCCGAACCCTAATCAGAAAGGTTTCGGCCGCCGATTGCAATCCTGCTTGGGTTACATGGTGGTCAGACAGCGCTTTCAAAGTGCGCGGCCGCTAAATTTAGGGCGGTATGTATCGCGCGCATGCGCCTTCGGCCGTTGACGTGGATTTTCGCGGCTATACCCCGCCGCCGGACCAGCAATCTCATCACCGTCGGTCGGGGCCTTGCTGGTTCTGGAATTTGGCTCCCGTTCAGCAGAAGGATGGAGCCCTGCCCGCAGCTTTACCCATTCAGGCGAGATCACTTGGATAGAACACGTGTAAAAACAGAACCATAGACCCGCGCGAACGCGCCCGATGCGAACAAACCGGGACCTTTCAAACGCCGAAGTTGCACACGCCCCCTCATTGCGCGTCTGACCTCAGGACCAGCCCCACACGCCGCCCGGCGCAGCGGCGACATTCGGCGCGAACGAAAACTCAGCCCGAACGAGGGCCTCCTCCTCGCATATCCCCAAATAAGGGATGCACACGCGACGCTCTCCGCGCCATAGCGCCGGCAATGTCTCGCACAACGCGGCCGCCAGGCCTCCTCTGGCGCGCCGGTCGATCCCCTTTCCGGCCGCGCCCACACGCAGACCAACCATGTCCGCATCGCAATGCAGCACGAAGCGTCGGTCCCACACGACGCCATCGCGCGCTTCGATCCGTCCATCCATCGCCACCGGCTCGCGCGCCAGAATCCAGCTCTGCCCTGCGTCAGCAGCGGTTCGCGCCCGCAGCAGCCGCGCCCCGGCGAGCGTCCCGGCGCGACCGCGCCGCCGTAACGCCGCCACTGCATCGGCCGGCGGCGGGTAAGCGCCTGCGCCCACACAACGGATCAACGCCGCAAGCGCGGCGTCGCCTGGAAGGTCATGACCAAGCGTCGCCCAACCGCCCACGCTCAGCGACGCCGTCAACGCCAGTTCCGTGGCGCACGCATTCTCATGCGCCGCACGAGTGACCGAGCTAATGCGTCCAAGCGCGAACAGTTCCGCCTTCAACGTTTCGCCTCCCTCCAGAAGGGTACGGCGAACACGCACGCGCTCCGCCCGGAGATCGTCGTTCGAGGGATCATCCACCCACGGCACGCCCGCATGGCGCAGCGTCTCGCGAAGCGCCGCACGGGAGACGCCCAGAAGCGGACGCACCAGACGCACGTCCGGCGTTTCTGTTATCCACGCCATGCCTGAGAGGCCGAAACCCTCGCCTCGCGTACGGCGCATCGCAATCGTCTCGATCTGGTCGTCCGCCTGATGGCCAAGCAGAAGATCGACGCATCCGCTTTCGCGACACGCGGCAAACAGTGCGGCGTAGCGTGCATCCCGTGCTCGGTCGGCCACTCCGGGTCCTGCCCGAAGCGTATTCAAGGTCAGGATTCGTGCGCTGATCCCCATGGCTTCAAGCCGCTCTGCGGCTTCGGCCGCCTCTTGGGCAGAGTCCGGACGCAGGCCGTGGTCGACAATGAACGCCTGAAGGCCACGACGCCATCGTGACGCCAGCCACGCAAGAGCGAGCGAGTCTCCGCCGCCTGAAACCGCCAGCGCGGCAGGAGGAGCGCCGGAAACATCCGGCAACCACGGGCCGAGGCGCGCCATAACTGCAGCGAAATACGAGGGCGTCACCGGCCTCGCGCCAGCCTCGTCGAACGGATGCTCCGAAGGCGCGTCGTCAGGAGGCGTCACAATCCGCCTCCCGACGTCATCACCAGGCTGCGCTCAGGAACACCCGGCGCGCTGCGTGAAGATCTGGGACGCATGCGACACGCGAGCCGCCGGAGACGGGAATTCCGCCTTCAGCTTACCCAGGGCCTGACACGCAGCCTTTTTGTCGCCGAGCGCGATCAACGACGCACTCACCCCCAGAAGAGCGTCCGGCGCACGCGCGCCTTTCGGCGACAGCTTGTAGGCGTCGTAATATGACACGGCGGAGTCACGATACTGCTTCTGTCCCGCGAGCGACTGCCCAAGAAGGAACTGCGCGTCGACCTTCGCCCCGCCCTTTGCAGTCTTCAGCGCCGATTCGGCGCTTTGTTGCGCGCTCGAGTAATCACGCTTGAGCAACGCCGCGTTCCCTGTCTTGAGGTAGGCATCCGGCGTCTGCGCGTGCGGCGCGTCGGAATCTCCACCACCCGAACTCGCCTCGACGGCAGGGGCGCTAGCAGGCGCCGGAACGCCGCCCCCCTTCCCGTTCTGCATCGCGAAGCCCAGGTCACCGATCTGCTTGGTCAGCGCGTCGTTCTGTTCTTTTAACTGGTTGGTCAATTGCTCGATCTGACCGCGCATATCCCGCTGCTGGTCCTCTAGCGTATTCACGCGGTCAACCAGTTGCGCGACAAGGTCTCCACTATTCCCCGCCGGGGCTGCGCCCAAAGGCGTCGGCGGCGGTAGCGAACCAGAGGAAGCGCCTGAAGCTCCGCCCGCAGACTGCATCTGGCTCAATTGCTGGCGCAGTTCCATGATCTGGTTCTGTAGTTCGATGCCTTCGCGGCTGTTGACCTGCGCCAACGCGGGCGCTGCGCCGATCACGACGGGAGCGCCAGCGCACAACGCTAGAAAGAGCGTTCTCGCCATCCCGATTGCGCCAGACTTCAATGACTGCCCAGCGATGCGCTTCACGATGCGCGTCATTCTCGCGGCTCCCTGCCGTTAGCGTTCATGCGTCGCTCGACTCCCTGCTTCAGGAACAAAGCGTGGCGACGACGTCAATACCATGATGGTCCAGAACGCGAGAGGCCGGAAGGACGCGAAGTATCCTCGCTGTAGCGCGCAGAGGCGTCCGGGTCCGGACATCTCTGCAATCGCTCGCCTCTGGAGCAATCCGGTTCTGGATATGAAAAAGCCGGTCGGACACCAATGGTCCGACCGGCTCTATTCAACAATTCGACGCGTTTAGAAACGTATCGAGTTGCTTATTACTGCACAGCCGTGATGGCGTTGCGGTTCTGCGCCCATGCATCTTCGCCGTCGCCGGTCGCCGTCGGGCGATCCTTGCCGTAGGAGATGGTGGACAGACGTGCGCCAGCCGTGCCCTTCGCCGTCAGATAGTCGCGCGCGGCGTTGGCGCGGCGCTGACCCAGGGCGAGGTTGTATTCCTCGGTGCCACGGTCGTCGCAGTTACCGGCGATCTGCACGGAAACCTGCGGATACTTCGCAAGCCAGTCAGCCTGCTTGTCCAGGGTAGCCTTCGCGTCAGCGCTCAGGCTGTTCTGGTTCAGGTCGAAGAACACGCGGTCGCCAACATTGGCCACCAGATCGGCTTCGCTTCCCGGAACGGGGCCGCTCGGCTGCACCGCCGCCCCCGCGCCCGTGGCGGCGCCCGTGTTGGCTTGATCGTTCGAGCAGGCGGCCAAAAGGGCGGCCACGCCGAGCGCACCGATAAACTTCAGTCTCATTGTCTCGATCCTGAGATCAGTTCCACAGCGGGAACATGTAGAGATTAAGTAAAGGAAATGACGCCGGATTTCTCCGTAAGCCGAAGCCAACCGAAACCGCGCGAACAGCGTTCGCCGCAGAAAGCAGTTGGCTTTCGAACTACACAGGCCATAGCCACAGGTTTTCGCCCCGGTCAAGCCTGATAATAGCGTGGCGCCGCCGTTTCCTCGGGGCAGAGTTGCATAAATGAAACGACCGGCGGCACCGTCAAACGTTCAGCGGCGACCAGGTCGGGGAGGACCCGCCCTCCGGGGTCGGTATCACGCGCTCGTGGAACCCAGTGATGTCGATCGTGCCAATGGTGTCACGACTGCTGGCGCCGCCCGTGCGGCGGCAGAAAGCGAGAACGCGGCCGTTCGGACAGAAAGTCGGGCTTTCCACCGTATAACCCTGCGTCATGATCCGCTCGCCCGTGCCGTCAGGGTTCATGACGCCGAGAGAAAACTGCCCACCGGAAATACGGGTGAAGGCGATCAGATCTCCGCGCGGCGACCACACCGAGTCTCCGTAGCTGCCGTTGCCATAGGAGATACGCCGCGCCGCGCCGCCCGATGCGCTCATCACATAAAGCGCAGGAGATCCGCCGCGGTCGGAGTTGAACACGATCTGCGACCCGTCCGGGCTGAAGCTTGGGCTGACGTTGATCGCCCCGCCGGAGTTGGTGAGCTGGCGCTTGGCGCCCGACCCCAGTTCGACCGCCACAAGTTCCGAGCCGCTGCCGCGTGCGACCGGCACGATCACGGTTCCGCCGTCGGGGGAGAAATGCGGCCCAAGCGGCACACCATTGAATTCGGTCAGGATGCGCTGGCGCCCTGTCGACAGGTCGAACACGTAAACGCGGGGCGTCGCCGTCGCATACGACAGGAACGCGATCTGATCGCGAACAGGGTTAAAAGCTGGCAGTTTCGTCTGACCGCTGCTCAACACGCGGTAGTTGGCGCCGTCCTGATCCATGATCGCCAGGCGCATGCGCGGGTTGCGACTGCCGCCTGAGCGGGACACAAAACCGATGCGCGTATCGAAATAACCCTTCTCGCCCAGCATCCGCTGGTAGATCACGTCGCCGATAATGTGCGCGATGCGGCGCCAGTTGGCGGCGCTGGTCGTGTAGGCCGTACCCTGGATCTGCTGACTGGTCAGAACGTCCCACAGGCGGAACTCAACGCGCAGCGAGCCCGCGCCCGTTACGGCGCCAGTCACAGCCGCGCGCGCGCCCATGGCCTTGTAAGGGCCGAAATCCGGCGTGCCCGTTCCGGTGGAGCCTAAGATGACCTTGAAAAGCCCCGTGTTCGACAGATCGTCAGTCAGAACGCCGGTGATCTGGTCGCCGACGCCGGCGCCAAAAGAAGGGATAACGATGGGGATCGGCGCCGTCCGCGCCTGATCGACGGTGATCTCCGCCGCAGGCTGATCAGCCGCCCGCGCGGCGAGCGGCGTCGCCATCAGGCCCGCGCCGAGAAGGGCGCCGCCGCCCAGCAGGGCGCGACGCCCCAGTCCCTCGCCGCCGAACCCGGCGCGCTGCGCCGAAAACAGTTCGGCGAAGGCTTCCGCCTCCCGGTCGGACAGATAGCCGCGTTCAGTCGAACCCATGGTCAGTGTCTCCTTGCTCTTCCGGATCAGGGCCGGAAGACGAACTTCAGTTGCCGGGTCTGACCCAGCAGGTTTTTCGGTATCGGCAGCTTCGAACAGGTCGGACTGAGCACCGCCGCCCGAGCACGCTCCGCTAAAGCGCGGTACGACGGGTCGGCGTTCATTTTCGCCTGCGTTTCTGGCGCAAATGCGACAAGCCGCGCTTCACCGGTAGCGTCGACCGTGACGATCAGATGCGCGACGAAGCTCGCGTAATCCTTCGCAGCCGTATCCTCGGCGTAGCAGCGCCGCACCTCCCCACCGATCGCACGCTGATCGCCCGCGCTCATCGCGCCAGTGATGTCGCCATCGGGCGTACCGCCGCCATTTGGCGCGCCGCCCTGCGCGGGATTCGGTTTCGCCTTCGGCGCATGCGTCTGCTTCGTGTCGGATCTGAATGAATCCAGCGTCTCAAGCAGGGAATGCGTGTCGGCTTCCGCCTTCTTCGCCTTGTTCGGCTGCGTGATATGCGACGGAATCGCAGTGTCCGGCAGAGCATCCGTCGGCTGCGTTTGCGGAGACGGCGGGGCGACCGCGTGCGTCGGCTGCGGCGGCGCGGGCGGCGACGGCGGCGTTTTCACGGCGTCCGGCGTCGGCTCCTCGGCCTTCGGCGGCAGAGGTGTATCCGGCAGCGGCGGCGTCTCCTGCTGTGGCGGCGGAGGAACCGGCGGGGGGGGCGGAGGAGGCGGAGGCGTTTCCTCCGTCGGCTGCGGCTTTGGCGGCGTCGGCGTCGGAGGCTCCGGCGACGGCGTCGGCGCGGGAGCGGGAGCCGGTGCAGGCTGCGGCGCCGGTTTCGCGGCGCGCGCGGGGGCGCCGCCGCCGGAAGCGCCTTCAAACTGCATCTCGACTGGCGGGGGCTCTTCAGGCTCCGGCGGCTTGGGCGTCGGCAGAGACAGCACAGCCGCAAGCAGGATGGCCAGATGCAACAAGCCCGACATGACGGCTGAACGTCGCATCAGGACGGTTTCGGAACGGCGAGGCCGAACCATGAGGGTGTCAGCTCCCCTCTTCAGGCGAACGCAGGACGGGACGCGAAAGCGCGCGAAACGCCCCCGCCCACGCACGCGAAGCCAAACGACAGAACCGGGGCGGTGGAGCGGTCATGCACGGCGCGAGCCCCTCAGTGTCCGCCTGCGGGCTGCTGCGCGAGCAGCGCCACATGCGTAAAGCCGCCTGCGGTGATCTGTCCCATCACCTGCATGACCTTGCCGTAATCGATATGGGCGTCGCCACGCACGAAAATGCGATGCGTGGGGTCATTTTCAGACGCCGCTTTCAGTTGATCGATCAACTGATCGCTGGAGACCGGGTTGTCGCCCAGATAGATCGTTCCATCGGACTTGATAGAGACGGTGATCGGCTTCGTGTCGCTGTTCACCGGCTTGGCGTCGGTCTTGGGCAGATCGACGTTCACGCCGCTGGTCATCATCGGCGACGTCACCATGAAGATGATGAGCAGCACCAGCATCACGTCGACCAGCGGCGTGACGTTGATGTCCGACATCGGGCGTCGCTTCCTGCGTGGACCGCGCCCGCTACCTCCGACCGACATGCCCATGAGGTCAGGCCCTCTCTTCGGACTGGCGTGAGAGAATTGCGGCGAACTCCGTGCCGAATCCTTCCATGCGGTCCTGGAAATGGGACAGTGAATTGCTGATCACGTTATAGGCGATCACCGCCGGGATGGCCGTGACAAGGCCGATCGCCGTGGCGAACAGCGCTTCGGAAATGCCGGGGGCGACCACGCTCAGATTGGTGTTGTGCATCGCCGCGATCGAGCTGAACGAGTGCATGATGCCCCACACCGTGCCGAACAGGCCGATAAACGGAGCCACCGGACCAATAGTGGCGAGGAAGATCATCCAGCGCTCAAGGCGTTCCATCTCGCGCGTGATGGTGATCGACATCGCCCTGTCGACGCGCTCCTGCACGCCGCCACGAAGCAGATCGACCCCGGGAATGCGCGCCGAACGCCGCCACTCTCCCATCGCGGCACCGAAAACGGCGGCCAAGGGATGCGCGGGCTTCGCGCCCTCCGCCTCGTAAAGATCGTCGAGACTGCCGCCCGACCAGAATTTATCTTCGAACGTCGTCGCCTGCTGGTTGATCCGACGCAGCGTGACGATCTTGTCGAACACGATGGCCCAGACCCAGACACTGCAGACGATCAACCCGATCATCACCAGTTTGACGACGAGCGAGGCCTGCATGAACAGCCCCCAAAGCGACAGATCCCCGGCCGCAGCCACGCCGAGATTTGCCGCGTCTACCGCATGATCCAAAAACGCCTCCTGCCCTTTCGGCTCTAGGTGACCCGGGCGGCCGCGCCGTGATGACGCACGCCGAACCCGCAGCGACTCGGCGGAACGCCGAACCTCGCCGCGATCCTTACTGACTTCCCGCGCAAAGCAGAAGGCGCCTCACTGACCAGTATCGGCCAGTCCCAGCAACAAAGCACGCCAAGACGGCGGAAATCGGGCAGCCCGGGCATCGGCGACGCGAATGCAGGCCAGCCGCACGTCGAGCTGCGCGCAAACGTCCGCGCCACGAAAAAAAATCTGCTCCAGCCGACAACTCGCGGCGCCTTGCTCCAGCAGGCGCGTCCTGACCGTGGCGACGTCATCCAGCCGAAGCGGCATGAGGTAGTCGAGGGAGGCCGAACGAATCACGAAAGCCAGACCGTAATCCCGCAGCAAATCGATCGCGGCCATACCCTGGGCCCGAATCGCCTCTGTCCTCGCACGCTCGGCGAACGCAAGGTAGCGGGCGTGATAGACCACTCCGCCCGCGTCCGTGTCCTCGTAATAAATCCGGAAATCGATGCTGTGGGTCGTCATGACGCCTCCTATCCGATCCCGTCATCCGCCAGCAGATCGAACTGCCCTGCCGACGCCGGCGGCGTCAGCCCGAGATGCCGCCAGCCGCGCTCTCCGAGAACCCGGCCTCGGCTGGTGCGCAGCACGAGCCCTTCCTGAATCAGGTAGGGCTCCACCACATCTTCCAACGTATCGCGCGCTTCGGCCAGAGCCGCAGCCAGCGTCTCGACGCCGACCGGGCCGCCGTGATGGTGCTCGGCGATGCGCCGCAGATACCGTCGGTCCATGCCGTCCAGGCCGAGACTGTCCACCTCGAGCCGGGTCAGCGCCGCATCCGCGACCTCCGCGCCGACCGGCTCCCCCGCCTCGACGCCGGACGCCGCTCCGACAGACGCAAAATCACGTACACGGCGCAACAGACGCCCGGCGATGCGCGGCGTGCCGCGCGACCGACGGGCGATTTCCGCAGCGCCATCACGCGTCAGCGCGAAACCCAGCTTTCTGGCGCCTCGGCTTACAATAAGTTGCAATTCTTCAGGGGTGTAGAACACCAGACGCAGCGGAATTCCGAACCGGTCACGCAGCGGGGTCGCCAGCAACCCGGCGCGGGTCGTCGCTGCGACCAGCGTAAACGGCGCCAAATCGATTCGCACGGAGCGCGCCGCCGGGCCTTCGCCAATGATCAGATCGAGCTGAAAATCCTCCATCGCGGGGTAGAGAATTTCCTCGATCGCCGGCTGCAGACGATGAATTTCGTCGATGAACAGCACGTCGCGCGGCTGCAGGTTTGTCAGGATCGCCGCCAGATCGCCCGCCCGCTGGATGACCGGCCCTGACGTCGCGCGAAAACCGACGCCAAGCTCCCGCGACACGATCTGCGCCAGCGTGGTCTTGCCAAGGCCCGGGGGGCCGTGGAGCAGCACATGGTCCAGAGCCTCGTCTCGGGCGCGGGCGGCCTCGATGAAGATGGCTAGGTTCTCGCGACTGGCCTTCTGCCCCGTGAAATCCGCCAGCGTCTGCGGGCGCAGCGATCCTTCGCCCAGATCCTCCTCGCCGCGCGCGGGATCGACCGCACGCTCGGCTTCAGGGCGTCCCTTCATCGCGCCAGCTCCTTCAGGGCGTCACGAATGATGGCGTCCAGAGCCGCATTATCGCCCGCTTCCGCGATCAGCTTGCCGACGACAGGCCATGCCTCCGCCCGACGGAACCCAAGCCCCGCCAGCGCAAGCAGCGCATCGCTCTCGATCGTGTTTTCAGCCCCGCGTTGCGCCACGATCGAGGCTGTCGCCGTGCCCGAGCCGCCGCCGGGCATTTTCGACGCCTTGTCGCGCAATTCCGTCAACAGTCGCTCCGCGAGCTTGCCGCCGACGCCCGGCGCGCGTGTCAGGCTCGCCTTATCCGCGCTGCTGATCGCTGCGATCAGTTCGGACGGCGACATGGTGGACAGCAGCCCGAGCGCGACTTTGGCGCCGACGCCCTGGATGGCGGTCAGCACGCGAAACCAGTCGCGCTCGGCGGCGTCAGCGAATCCGTAAAGCAGGATCGCGTCCTCGCGCACCACGGTCTCCACCAGCACGCGCGCCCGCTCCGGCGGCTGCGGCAGGGCGGAGAGCGTGCGCGTCGAGGCGAAGACCAGATAGCCGACGCCGTTGACGTCGATCACGCAGCGATCCGCATCGACCTGCGCGAGCAGGCCCGCGAGTGAAGCGATCATCGCCCGACGCTCGACGCCGCGCGCTTCTCGGCCGACGCCCGCCCCACCGCCACCCGCTGGGCGCTGGCGCGCAGATGCGCGTGGCAAATGGCGACAGCCAGAGCGTCAGACGCGTCGGCGCGACTGATTTTCGCGGTGGGCAACAGGCGACGCACCATCATCTCGACCTGATCCTTGCTGGCGGCCCCCGTCCCCACGACGGCTCGCTTGACTGTCATCGCGCCGTATTCCGACACGCTGAGTCCCTCCAGCGCCGGAGCAAGCAGGGCGACGCCGCGCGCATAGCCGAGCTTCAGGGTCGATGAGCCGTTGCGGTTCACGTAAGTCTCCTCGACCGCCGCCTCCTGCGGCTTGTGCGTCTGAATCAACGCGGTCAGCGCGTCGTACAGAGCGCGCAGGCGATCCGGCACGGCCTCGTCCCCATCAGTGGCGATAACGCCGTCGGCCACGTGCATCAGACGATTGCCCTCCACGTCGATAACGCCCCAGCCGGTGAAGCGCAGGCCGGGGTCTATGCCAATGAGTCGGGTGCGCGTGATCATGTTTCGTTCTTAGCTGGCGCGGGCCACGGAGACCAGAGCGTGCACCACTCAGCTCAGCCTGCCGCCAGAGCGGCGCATGCCCGCTCTGGCCGGGCAGCCCCGGTCAGCCGGTAGAATCAGTTCCCTCGAAACGGGATGCCGCAGAAGCGGGACGTGGAAAAACCAGTTCGTATTCGTCGCTCCACTCCCCCTTGAAGAAGTCGGCATGTTCGACGAGCCGGTCGAAAACGAAACCTACGCTTCTGGCCAGTTCCAGAGACGCAATATTGCGCGTGCAGATAGCCACACGCGCGCAGTGAATGGCGGGGTCTTCGAAAGAGCGGGCGAGCGCAAGAGTGAGCGCCGCTTTTCCCACGCCCCTCCGCCAGTATCGAGGAAAGACGTGGTAGCCCAGCAACGCCTCGCCCCCGCCCACCGTCGCTTGCGCATAACCGAGCGGGGCGCCGTCCGAAGCGCGCCGGACGATCCAGTTGATCCACGCCTCGCCCTCGCCGACGGGCGCTTCCTCGATTTGGCGAATGTAATGCGCCCGCAACGCCTCGACCGAAACGGGAGGGTCTTCCCTGATGTAGCTATAGGCCGCAGGGTCGGAGAGTCCTTCGAACATGATCTCCGCATGCTCGGGTCCCAATCCCTCAAGTCGCACGTCGGAGATCGCATAGATTGCGGAAGACGACGCCGCGATGGATTGGTCGATGGCGGCGAGCGACGACTGGCTGGAGATCGTCACGCCCCGCCGTCTCCCCAAAGCGACGCCCCGACAAAAATCCCGACCGACACGACCCGTGATGTGAGACCAATCCCGAACACGCATCACCTTCCCCGCAGTGCGCCTCCTCCAAGTCAGGGAGCCACTATACCGCAGCCCTTGCGCCCAGCGGCAAGGGCTCCATAACCTGTCGGCGACCTTGTTACTGCGCCGTTCAAGCGTATTCGACCAGAGGAGTCGGCAGGATCGCGCTTTGGCGAGAATGGGCACGCCCACTGGATCGGCAGTCAGAAACTCGATCACTGCTGTGGGGGCATGGCTTTTCATGCTGTAGCACTCCGCATTCGCGGAGAAACATCGGCAACGGAATTTTCATATAATGAAGCGTATCGATCTTGCCCCGCCGAGCGCCTCCACAGCGCCGAAAGCGCACGCTCCGGCCCGGGTCTTCCTCAATCCACAAGAACGTCTCTGTTGACGGGAGCGGCCTTGAAAGACAGCCCTGACGCCAATACTCTGGCCGAAACACTGTTACGCGAACACGGCCTTTCCGCCCCCGATATCGCAGAACGGCAGGCGCGTCATGAACTGCATGTCAGCAACGTCCCTGCAGCGGAACTCTGGGTCGCCACACTGCGCATTCTTTGTCAGGATACGCGAGCGCTGAAAATCGTATCGAACGGGCGAGAAAAGCCGAAACCCCCGCCGTCAGAAAACGACTGAGGACGCAACCTCCCGCATCCTGAGGCCGAGCGTCTCGACCGAACCGACGCTGTGTTCGTTGGTGTAAAACGCCGCCCCCAGAGCAAGACCAAAACCCGGCGTTCCGGTCGGCACCGAGACGGCGACGCCGCCGACCCCCGCGATCCAGGTCCCCATGTCCATCACGTAACCGTCGCGACGCGCCGTCTCGACCTCGCGCCTGACGGCTCCCCGAGCCGGCGCATTGAAATTGCGCGACACGATGGCCTCCACCGCCTGATCCTCGCACAACGACAGCAATATCGTGGCGCCGGACCCGACGCCTAAAGGCACATGGCCGCCGATGCCGCGGGTCAGTGACGGAATCACCCTGCGACCGAAGCATGCGTCCACGCAAACCGCACGATCGTCCGCATGAACAAGCAGGAAAAACGCGTCGTGCTCGCGAACCGGAAGCGACGCGACCGCCGAACGCCACCATCGGCTTTGAGCCAGACGTTCCGCCGGATGAAAGGCGCCGATCGTCTCGTGACGCGGCGCGCGCCAGACATGGCTGTACCGTCGCGTTCTCGGCACGCGCGCCGCCAGCCCTTCGTCACATAGCGCGCCCAACAGTCGGTGAGTGGTGGATTTCGGCAACCCGCAAGCCTGCCCGATATCTTTCAACTCCATACCCTGCGGTCCGGCGTCTGAAAGCGCCGCGAGAAGCCGCGCAGCCTTGCGCACCGCGTTCGCCGTCCCGCCCCCCTCCGTCCCGCGTTCCACCATATGGAATTCTCCGGATACCAGTTCGATCCCGTATTGACCTGACGCTCCAGCTCTAACACGGTTCGTATCGATACCGCCACAAATTCCCGGCGCAACAGCGGCCACGCCGCCGTCCAGAGCCATTTCTAGGAGCGACGTATGGAGCTTTATGCGCGCAGACATGCATCCAGACGCCATCGTGGCGTCAAGGTCGGTCATGCCGCCCTGTTGCTTCCCCTGCTGCAGTCAACGGTCGCACTCGCCGCGCCAGCGACCGGAAGCAGTTCCACCTTGCAACAAAACACCAAACAGGTTGCCCTAACGGGCGCTCGCTCATCTCATTTGGCGACGCGAACAACAACAGCAGCCCCCACGACTGCAGCAACACCCCGCAAGCGAGAGACCGCCCAGGCGCTGCAGCAGGACGACGAGCAGGTGATCGTCACCGGCACGCGCGACCCTCACCAGACCGCACGCAAGAGCACCAGCCCCGTTCTCGTCGTCTCGTCACGCCAGTTGCAGCAAACCGGACAGGCCGACCTGCGCGACGCGTTGACTCAGCTTGCGCCGTCACTGACGCGATCGACGATGAACATCGGCAACTCCAACATGACCGACGCGCTGCAGCTGCGCGGTCTGACGCCAAACCAGACTCTGGTTCTGGTGAACGGAAAACGTCGTCACACTACGTCCGTCATGACCGACTACACCGGCCCGCAACAAGGCTCCATTCCCGTCGACATCGACATGATCCCGGTATCCGCCGTGGATCACGTGGAAATTCTGCAGGACGGCGCGGCTGCTCAGTACGGCTCCGACGCGATCGCAGGCGTCATCAACATCATTCTCAAGCACTCAGCCAACGAATTGACGATGCAGGCGGTCAACGGCGGTTACTACGCCGGAGACGGCTTCACATCGGGCGAGTCCGTAAACTGGGGCACCGATCTTGGCGGTCGCGGCTTCTTCGATCTGAGCGCCGAATACAAATACATGGACCACACAGACCGGGGCGGCATAGACAACCGCACGGGACAATTTGACAATCATGTTTTGGGAAATCCACGCATCCAGCGGGAGACAATTTCCTACAATATGGGTTACCGGATTACGGACGCGATCGAGTTCTACTCGTTCGCATCATACGGCCACGTGAATGGCGAGAGTTACCAGAACTACCGCCTGCCTTCGATCCTGCCCCAAGTTTATCCTCAAGGATTTTCACCACAAATTTCCGTTTCTCAAAATGACTACAGTTTTACGGCCGGGTTCAGAGGAAAAAAATTCGGTTGGGACTGGGACCTCAGCACCACCTATGGCGGCAACGTCGCAGACGTGGGCATGTTCGATACCGTGAATCCCGATCTTTACGCGGCGACAGGACACACGCCCACGCGCTTTTCTCCAATGATGACATTCAACGATACGCAATGGACGACCGATGCGGGCGTCAGACGCAGTTTCGATGTGCCCGTTCTTGCGGGACCGCTCAATTTCGCTCTGGGCGCGCAGTATCGCTACGACACGTATCAGGTCGGAGCAGGCGAACCCGCGTCTTACTATGGAGGAGGGCCATCGGCGGACGACGGACTTTCACCGATGTCTGCGTCGAAAAACTACCGTGACGTCACAGCGGGATACGTCGACGTCTCGACGCATCTTCTCAAAAACTGGCAGATCGATCTGGCTGGCCGCTTCGAACATTACACCGACGCAGGCAACACCGAGACCGGCAAAGCCTCGACACGCTACGACTTCAACAAACGTGTTGGCGTTCGCGGCACCATCAGCAATGGTTTTCGCGCGCCCACCCTTGCGGAAGAACATTATTCCAACCTCAGCGTGTCTCCGACCGGGGCTTCCGGAATTCTTCCCGTAGATTCGAAGTCGGCCATTCTGCTCGGCTCAAAGCCCCTGCGCCCTGAACGTTCGATGAACTACTCTGCAGGCATCGTCCTAAACCCTATCGACCCGTTGCATATTTCCATAGATGTCTACCAAATTTCCCTGAAACACCGCATCACTCTGGGCGGCATTTATAATGGCGACCAGGCGATCGACGCGCTGCAGGCAGGCGGGTTTGGGCTGCCGAGCGGCCTGATCGCCGAAGATGTGACCGCGCAATATTTCGCCAACACATCCAACACCCGCACACGCGGCATGGACATCACCGCGAACTATCTGACCCATTTCGGAAAGTTCGGCGACGTCGCGTGGGATCTGGCGATCAATTTAAACAAAACCACCATCACTCATGTCGACGACGACCAAAACGGGCAACCGCTGCTCAACGCTCTGTATCGCGGCTTCCTGACGACTTACACGCCGAAGAATAAGGAGATTGTCGGCTTCACCTGGAGCAAGGGCGCCTGGTCTGTTGGCGTGCATGAAATCCGCTACGGGAAAGTGACGTCGCAACAGCAATATGTCACCGGACCATACGCCTACTCGAATACGGTCTATCTGCCCTTCAACAACCGTCCGAAAGAGGCTACAAACATTCTGGTGTCGTATCAGATAACGCCGTCATGGCGGGTCGGGCTGGGAGCAAACAACCTGTTCAATTCCAAACAGCGCAGGGTTCCATACAGCACGAACTACCTTGGCGTGCAGCGCTATAATTTCGACGTGCAGCAAATCGGCTTCAACGGGGGATACTACTACTTCCAGATCAATTACCGCAGATAACGCCTGAGCCGGAAGGGAGAAAAACCATGACGGATGTCGTCGTCATCGGATGTGGCGTGAGCGGAGCCGCAACCGCGTGGGAACTGGCTCGCTCGGGCCTTTCCGTCACTATCGTCGACCGCTATGGGCCGGCGGCGATGGCCAGTGGCTGGACACTCGCGGGAGTCCGCCAGTCGGGCCGCGATCCTGCCGAAATTCCTCTGGCGATCGCCGCGGTAAAGCTCTGGGAGGATCTGGCCGAAACGCTGGACGCGCCAACCGGCTACACACAGGACGGGAATCTCCGAATTGGCATGGGCGCGGGTGATCTTCTGGCCCTGAAGGACATCGCTGAAACGGGCGCTGCCTTCGGGCTGCCCATTTTCTTTCTGGATAGCGCGGCCGCCGTTAGAGACATCGCGCCCGCCATTGCGCCCCTCGTCGCGGGGGCGACCTTCTGTTCGACAGACGGACATGCCGACCCCGACGCCACCGTCAGCGCCTACATCGCCGCCGCGCGCCGGGCCGGGGCGACAACCCTATTCGGTGAATCTGTCATCGCTATCGAAACCTCTTCCGGTAAAGTCACGGCTGTGCGAACTGCATCGCACCGCATCGCGACGGGCGCTGTCGTGCTGGCCAGTGGCGTCATGGGCAACGACCTGCTCGCACCTTTTGGCGCCGACGTGCCGCTCGACGTCAAATACGTCACCGTCGTTCGCACGAAACCGGTCGCCCCTGCCCTCAAACAGGTCATTTCCGTCGCCGACGTCCGCAACGCGGAAGCCGCCTGCGCGGGACGACAGCAACTGGACGGAGCTTTTCGCTTCACCAGCGGCATCGAGCCGTGGAACGGCGCCATGCAGGAGCAAAACGGACGTCCGGTAATCGCGCCGCCAATTCGCGCACTGGCGGAAACAATCGAGAGTTTCGGGACCGTTGTGCCCGCTGCGCTGGACGCCGAGATCGACGCCTATTGGTGTGGTCTGATCGACCAGACGCCGGACTCGCTTCCGGTGCTCGATCGTGTCGAAGCCGCCACAGGAGTTTTCGTCGCTCGCGGCTTTTCGGGACACGGGTTCTGTCTCGGTCCCATCACCGGAAAAATCATGGCGGCGCTCGTCAAGGAAGAACAACCACCAGTCGATATTTCCGCTTTTTCCTTATCTCGTTTCGAAAAAATAAACGCGAGCGCGTTCGAACCGGCCACACTGCATGGCTGAAGGCATGTTGGCCTTCGCGGCGCGCCGGGCCGGCGTGAACGTGCTGCTGCTGCTGCTGGTGTCGCTGACAGGCTTTATGCTTCTGCATGCGACACCCGGCGGCCCGCTCGCCCAATTTTCACTGTCGCCGGGCATGACCAGCGAGCGACTGAATCAGATCGCCCATTCTATGGGGCTCGATCAACCCCTGTGGCTGCAATATGTGGAGTGGCTCGGGGGTTTGCTGAAGGGCGACTGGGGCCATTCCTATCGCGACCACGCTCCGGTGCTTTCGATCATCGTCGCGCATCTTGGCGCCACGGTCGAACTTGGCCTCGCTTCGCTGGTGATTTCCTTCCTCGGAGGTCTGGCGATGGGGTTGGTCGGCGCGCTGCGCGCCGGACAGGCCATCGACTCGCTTTGCTCTCTCGTCGGCGTCATCCTGCTGTCTCTTCCGACTTTCTGGCTTGGTCTTGTCTTCATCTACTTTCTGTCGGTCCGTACAGGGTGGTTTCCGGCAGGCGGCCTGATGTCGCCGGGCAACGCCTCGCCCGTTGATCGCCTGCGCCATCTGGCGCTTCCTGCGCTGACGCTTGGTCTGGTTTCCATACCAGTCTGGGGGGCATACGTGCGCTCTTTTGCAGGCGACACGCTGAATCAGGACCACATTCGCACCGCCCGTGCGCTCGGTGTTCCCGGCTGGAGGATCGTGCTGCGGCGAGTTCTTCCTGCGTCCCTCCTCCCGCTGATTCCGATAGCGGGCGTCTATCTCCCGACCCTGCTGAGCGGGGCGCTCGTCACGGAGACTGTCTTCACCTGGCCCGGCGTGGGGCGTCTGTTTCTCGACAGCCTGCAGTACCGCGACTATCCGGTGGCGCTGGGCGTTCTTATGTTCAGCGCCGTTCTCGTGCTGATATGCAGCCTTGCCGCGGAATTGCTGCACCACGCTGCCGACCCAAGACTGCGCGCATGAGCGGCGCCGACGCCATCCTGTCGGTCAGGACGCATCTGCACGGTCTGCGCCCGCGTGGCCGGATCGCCGCTTACTACATCGTTTTCGTCGTCATCGCATGTGTCGCAGGCCCGTGGATTTTGCCATACGGCCACGCACATATCGATCTGCATCACCGCTTTCTCTCTCCGATCAGCGCCGGGCATCCACTCGGCACTGACGAAATTGGACGCGATCTGCTGACGCGCGTGCTGATGGGCGGGCGCGTCTCCCTGCTGGTGGGGCTGGCGTCCACCATTCTGAGCACCGTGATCGGCACGGCGCTCGGCCTTGTCGCGGGGTACAACAGCGGGACGGCGCGGTTTCTGATTACGACAATCATCGACGCCACGTTGTGTTTTCCGGTCGTGTTCCTGATGCTGACGCTCGCCGCCGTGCTCAGCCCCGGCGTAGGGACGATCATCGGCATCGTGACGCTGGTCAGCTGGATGGAGGCCGCCCGCGTCGTGCAGGCGCAAACGCGCGTGATCCGAAAAATGGATTACGTGACCGCAGTTGTCGCCATGGGGGCGAGTGACCGTTATGTGCTCCTGCGCGAGGTTCTGCCGAATGTCGCTCCCGCGGTGATCGTCAGCGCGACGCTGACCATCGCGCGGGCGATCCTTCTCGAATCATATGTGAGCTATCTTGGTTACGGCGTGCAGCCGCCGGACGCCAGTTGGGGAAATCTTCTCAACAATGCGCAGGAATATCTTGAATCCGATCCTTGGCTCGCCATCATTCCCGGCGTCGCCATTGCGCTGACCGTGACGATGTTCAACCTGCTGGGGGAAAGCCTGCGAGACGCCATCGATCCCTCCCTCCGGGCCAGAGGGCGCAGGTCATGACGCTGCTGTCCGTTCGCGATCTGGGCGTCGATTTTGGCGGGCCGCCGATTGTTGACGGCGTTTCTTTCTCGATGAAAAGAGGAGAAATCGTAGCGCTTGTCGGAGAAAGCGGTTCGGGCAAGAGCGTCGCCTCGCTCGCCCTGATGGGGCTTTTGGGACGAGGCAACGTCACTGGCTCCGCCATGCTGCGCCTGAATGACGGACGTGAGACCGACCTCGCGCGGATCAGCTCGCGCGAGCGGCGCGGCGTGCTGGGGCGGCACGTGTCGATGATTTTTCAGGACCCGTTGAGCAGCCTTGATCCGATTCAGACTATCGGCGCACAGATGCGCGAGGTGCTGGCGCTGCATTGCGGCCTGCTAGGCCGAAAAGCCGAAGCCCGCGCTGTCGAGTTGCTGCATGAAGTAGGGATCGTCGATCCGCAGGCGTGCCTGAAACTGATCCCGCAACGCCTGTCCGGTGGAATGCGGCAGCGCGTGCTCATCGCCATGGCGATCGCAGGAGAGCCCGAACTGCTGTTGGCCGACGAGCCTACGACGGCGCTGGACGTGACCGTGCAGGCGCAAGTGCTGCGCCTGCTGCTCTCACTCCGCGCTCGGTCCGGCATGGGGATGATCTTCATCACGCATAACCTCGCCGTCGCCTCCTCTATCACAGATCGCGTGATCGTCCTCTACGCCGGACAGGTTGTGGAAGATGCCCCGGCCGACGCGTTCTTCGCCGCACCCGCCATGCCATACAGCAAGGCCCTCCTCGGAGCCGCGCCGGGGATAGACAGCGTGTTTGGCGCGCGGCGCCTGCCCACCCTTCGCGGACAGGTTCCCGCCCCCGGCGAACGCGGCGTCGGGTGCCGCTTCGCGCCACGCTGCGACGCCATGCGTCCGACGCCTTGCCAGACACAGATGCCTGATCTTCAGAATATCGCCGATGGCGAAAACGAAGTTCACGCCGTACGTTGCGGTCGATGGGAGGAACTCGCCCGATGACTGCGCCGGTTCTGAGCGTTCAGGGCGTATCCAAGACCTACACGCAACGCGCAGGTTTATTCGGTCGGCCGTCCCAAACCTACGCCCTACGGGAGGTATCGTTCGACCTGCGCACAGGCGAAATCCTGGGGCTGGTAGGAGAATCTGGCTCCGGCAAGACCACAGCAGGGCGTATCGCCATGCGTCTTGTCGAGCCGAGCGATGGCAAAATTCATCTGGCCGGCCAGGATGTCACCGGCCTGTCCGGCGCGGCGTTAAGACCGATGCGACGCCGGATACAACTGATCTTTCAGGACCCCTCGGCGTCGCTCAACCCGCGCCAGACCATTCGGCAAATCCTCAGAACGCCGCTTCGACTGCGCGGAATTACGGACGATGCGGAAATTGTGCGTATGCTGGCGATTATCGGCATGGGCGCGGAAGCGCTGGACCGTACGCCCGCCATGTTTTCCGGTGGGCAACGACAGCGCCTGAGCATCGCGCGGGCGCTGCTGATGAACCCGGACATCATCGTCGCAGACGAAGCCGTGTCGGCTCTCGACGTCTGCGTTCAGGCGCAGGTGGTCAATCTTCTTCTGGATCTGCGCGATCAGTTCGGCCTGTCGATCCTGTTCATTGGCCATGATCTCGGCGTCGTCGGGCTGATATCCGACCGTGTCGGCGTCATGTTTCGCGGAAGCCTGGTCGAAATCGCCCCCTCCCGCGAACTGTTCGAGCGCCCCCGCCACCCCTACACCGCGCGCCTGCTCGCCGCCGCCCCGCGTCAGGGCGGCAAGCTTACGCCCCACGCCGAAGTCGATACGGGACGCTTTTCTCCCACCTCGGTTGAGGGTTGCGCCTTCGCGGCGCTTTGTCCACACGCAATCACCGAATGCAGAACGACCAGACCCGTCATGCGCGAAATTGCGCCGGATCACTGGACGGCCTGTCGGCGCGCCGATCTCGACCTTCGCCCGGCGCACTGTTGAAAAGAAGCAGAGGAAGACATCATGGGTCCTGAGGTCAAAGCGATACAAACCGACGCCAAGCCGTCCGCAAGCGCCGACGTCGTTGTCATCGGCGGCGGCATCGTCGGGGTAAGCACGGCGTACACGCTGGCGCAGCGGGGCGTATCGGTCATCCTGTGTGAGAAGGGCCATATCGCAGGCGAACAATCGAGCCGAAACTGGGGCTGGGTTCGACGCAACGGCCGCGATCCGCGCGAACTCCCGCTCATGATGGAGAGCTTCAGGGCGTGGAACGAGTTTGCTTCGAAGAAACTCGACACCGGATTTACGGTCTGCGGCGTTGTCTCGATCGCGAAGACCGACGCCGACCGCGCCCGACACAAACAGTTTGTTGAGGATGCGCGTGCTTTCCAGATCGGCAGCCGCGTCATCACGTCGAACGAGATCAGGGAAATACTGCCTGGATACGCAGGAGACGGTCGCTCCGCGCTCTATAACCCGACCGACGCCCGCGCGGAACCTCAGCGCGCCGCCCCTGCCGTGGCGCTCGCCGCCCGGGATCTCGGGGCGGAGATCGTGCAGAATTGCGCCGTGCGCGGCGTAGAACTACAGGCCGGTCGAATCTGCGGTGTCGTAACCGAACTGGGCTATATTCGTACGAGTCAGGTCGTGGTTGCGGGCGGCGCCTGGTCGCGTCTTTTCTGCGGCAATCTCGGCGTCGATCTGCCGCAGATGAAAGTGTTGTCGTCCGTCTGCCGCACCGCGCCGCTGAGCGGCCTTCCCGAAACATCAGCGTATTTCGGCGGCGTTGCTTACCGCAAACGCGACGACGGCGGCTACAACATAGCGCCAAGCGTTGGCCTGAACGTACCCATCGTCCCCGACATGCTCAGACTTGCGCGCATGTATCTGCCCGCGTTCATGGCGGAGCGAAAATCTGTAAAGCCACGCCTCGACAGCCGTTTCCTGACAGAACTGCTGACCCCCCGCAGCTGGGATCTCGATATGCCGACTGTCTTCGAAAAGACGCGCGTGCTTGATCCAAAACCCAACATCGCGCTGACGCGCAGTAAAGTCGCTGATTTGCAAAAACTATTTCCTACGGCAGGTCCGATCCATATTCTGCAGCACTGGGGCGGGCTTATCGACGTCATGCCGGATGCAGTGCCAGTCATCGACACGGTGGCGAAGATACCCGGCCTCACCATTTCCACAGGTTACTCCGGTCATGGTTTCGGCATTGGCCCAGGCGCAGGCGTCCTAACCGCCGACCTTGCGACCGGCAAGACGCCCTGCGTCGATCCCTCGCCCTTCCGTCTGTCGCGTTTCACTGACGGCACGCCAATGCGTTTGATCGGCGGATTTTGACGCTTTGAAGCTCCACCTGCCACGGCGACGTTTCCTTGGGGCGGCTGGCTGTGTCGCAGTCGCCGCACCCCGATGGCCCGCCTTCGCTGACGCGCCAAGCCAGATCATCGTCGGCCTGGCGCAGGAGCCTACCGTTTTTCATCCGCTGTTGCCGCATATCGAGGTCGATGACGGCGTTCATATGAACCTGTTCAGCCCCCTCTGGTCCATCGACGCCAAGGGTGCGTTCGTACCAGATCTGGCCGAAAATGTGCCCGATCAGAACAACGGCGGTCTGAGCGCAGGCGGGCTGACATGGCGCGTGAAATTACGGGGCAATGCGTTCTGGCATGACGGACGCCCGGTCACGGCCGCCGACGTTGTCTTCACATTTCAAACGCTTCTCGATCCATCCTTTCCGGCATACAGCAGGAAAGGTTTTGAATTTATCGAGCATGTTGAGCAGACCGGTCCGCTTGAACTAACCTGGCGCATGCGCAAACCTTACGCGCCGTTTCACGCCATTCTGGCCAGCGCCATGATCGTCCCGGCGCATCTTCTCAAAGGCGTTTCTGACACAACGGCTTTTACATCCAAACCAGTGGGAAGCGGTCCCTTTATATGGGACGAGCGCGTTCCCTCTGACCACATACGCCTGCGCGCCAACCCACACTGGCATTTGGGGCGAGCCGGCGTCGATTACGCGATCATTCGCTACATTCCCGACGTGACAGTCATGTTCACACAGTTCGAAACGGGAGAAATCGACTACCTCGGCATGCCGGGCATTCCGCCCAACAGATATCGTCAGGCGCTGACGTTGCCAGGACGGCAGGTCTTTCGAGCTCCGCAGCCATTTGTCGAAAGCATAGCCATCAATCTGGCTCGACCTCAATTCCACGACATTGTGGTAAGGCAGGCAATCTACACAGCGATTGACAAGCTAGGCATACTGGAGACTCTTTTTGAAAATATAGAATCTGATACGGAGTCTTTTCTTCCATCACAGTCTTCTTACTATAACCCCGATCTGCCAAAGCAGACATTTGACCCACAAGCCGCCGCAGAAAGCCTCGACCGCGCCGGGTGGCGACGCAGACTTGGCGGCGTGCGCGCCCGCGACGGCGTCAAGCTGGAATTCGTA
The DNA here is from genome assembly GCF_002153745.1 of Acetobacter sp. DsW_063. Lineage (GTDB taxonomy): Bacteria > Pseudomonadota > Alphaproteobacteria > Acetobacterales > Acetobacteraceae > Acetobacter. The sequence continues at coordinate 26,651 of NZ_JOPL01000011.1, forward strand.
AACGCCACGACCTCCGGCAACGCGTTACGCCAGCAGGTTCAGGAAGTCATTCAGCAAAATCTCGCTGATATCGGCATCATTATGCGTATCGAAAATCGACCCGCCGCCGTGATGTGGGGGGGGTACTGGTCGCAGTCGCGCTTCGACACCGCGCTGGTGTCCGTCGACTTCATGACAGGGTCGGACCCGGACGCCTCAAGCTATTTCACATCCGACGCATCGCCTGCACGGGGCGGCGCAGGGCAGAACGTGTTTCAGCTTGCCGACAGCCGGATAGACTCCCTGTTTTTGAAAGCGAACGCCAGCTTCGATCACGAAACGCGTCTGTCTTATTATCGGACGATCCAGAGCCTTGTGCGCGCCGATTTACCGTTTCTGCCGTTATATCAACAAAGCAATGTCGAAGGCGTACGCACGGGCCTCACCGGATTTGAAAGCAACGTCAACGTGCGCTCCAACCTATGGAATCTCGCACGCTGGCGCTGGACTTCTTCGGCTCAGTAAAGGTCTTCTTCCGAGCAACTCACCGCCAGTTCGGCGACGTTCGCCGTGTTCGGCAGGTCGAGCACCATGCCAACCATACGCGCCAGGTCAGCAGGTTGCGTCATCTCCGCATCTTCACGCGAAGTGATGCTGCGCGCCATGTCGGTCGCAACGAACCCGGGACATATGGCGGTGGCGCGAATTCCGTCGTTCCAGCCCGTACGCTTGATGCTGTGCGTAAGAGCAACAGCTGCATGCTTCGTGATTGCATAGGGACCGGAATCGGCAGATTTGACGCGCTTTCCTGAAAGCGAAGCGACGATGATCACGCGCCCCTTTCCACATTCCCTGAGATGCGGCCACGCCGCGCGAACAAGACGAATCGGTGATTTGAGATTGACGTTCAGCATTGCGTCCATCTCGTCGTTTTCAATCGTGAGGATCGATTTCGGAATCATGATCCCGGCATTGGCGATAACCGCATCGATACGCCCGAACGCAGTGACCGTCGACGACACCCAGTCCTCTTCCCCTCCTGCACTGGCGTCGAACGCGTGCGTATGCAGTGTGGGGGACGCCTCCAAAGTGGCGGGATCGCGCACACCCGCACTAATGGACCACCCCGAAGACTGCAGATGCTCCGAAATCGTGCGGCCGATTCCTCTGTTTGCTCCAGAAATCATGGCGACGCGACGCGTATGCAGGTTGTTCATGGCCGCTTCCTTCAATACGTTACAGAAAAGAAATCGCCCGAGGCGATTTACGCACCCTAAACCACGATGTCACGAAATGGAATTTCTCATGACGACCGCTCCATGACGATTTCGTCCATCGCTGCAAAGAAGTTTCAACGTCGTGTTCTCTTCGCCGGCGCAAGCGGTCTTTTTACGGACGGCTATATGCTCGGCTCAATCAGCCCGGCGTTGCCGGGCGCCATCGCCACGCTCGGGCTGGGATCGACTGGCGCAGGAGCCGTCGCCGCTGCGCCGTTTCTCGGGCTCCTGCTGGGCAGCCTGTTCGGAGGCCCCGTGATCGACCGCTACGGTCGACGCCTTCCGTTCGTGTGGGACATGTGGCTGTTCCTTCTCTTCGCCATCGGACATATTTTCGTCCATGGACTGGCGGACCTCGTCGCCCTTCGCTTTCTGACCGGACTGCTGCTCGGCGTAGATTACGTCGCAGGCAAGGTTTATGTTTCGGAATGCGTCGCGAACGAGCGTCGTGGCGCGATGATGAGCTGGCTCAGCGTTTCGTGGATCGCCGGGTACACCACTGCGTTCGTCGCAGGCTCCGGGCTCCGACAAATTTTTGGCGCTGACGACTGGCGACTGATTTTCGCCAGCGCCAGCGTCCCTGTACTCGTCGCCATCACCTTTCGTAGAAATCTCCCCGAAACCGCGCCATGGCTCGCCCATCACGGACGAATAAAAGCGGCGCTGGCTGTCGGCAGACGCTGCTTCGGGGCGCACTGGACGCCGACTGCCGCCGCAGCTTCCCCGGTTCCACATTCGTCCGGCTGGAAAGCCCTTGTCAGACCTCCGCAACATCGCGTCACCTTTGGCGTTGTTGCGTTCTATTCGTTGCACAACGTTCCTTATCTCGTACTGAACACCTTCCTGCCCGGCGTTCTCGCGGGAGTCGGCGTGCGGAACCCGTTCACTGCGGGCATTCTCTACGACGCCCTGATCCTGGCGGGCGCATTGGTCGGCCTGAAACTGATTGACGTTGTGGGGCGCAGAACGCTCGCGATTGGCAGCCTCTGCATTCAGGCCGCACTGCTTTTCGGTGTGATCGCCTGCTCCACGTCGCCCCAGATTACGCTGATCCTGCTCGCCCTGTTCGGCGCGGTGCTGGCGTCCGCGGACAGTCTCACCTACGCCTATCCACCAGAATGTTTTCCCACCGCATTACGCGCTCTGGGCATCGGCCTGACGGTCGCAGCCAGCCGGGCGCTGGCGACAATCGCGACCTTTATCTTCCCGCAGTTGGTTACAGCCTATGGCATGCAGTGGGTGATCGCTGGACTCGGACTCGTCCTTGCTGTCGGAGCCGCGATTTGCGCGGCGACCCTGCAGGAAACGCGTGACGCCCATATTACATGAGAGCGCGCCTGCGATGCGTCAGCGGTGAACCTGTAACAACCTTGAAGGCGAGACAACCGCAGAAGCCTTCGGCGAAAACGCCACGCCAATCGCTTTGCCGGTTGGCCGCTGCGCCGCAGCACGAGGCGAGAGCGTCGGGCCGGCCACCGGAAGCGCCCGCTCCATTACAGGTGATCGGGCCTCGTCCCACGGACGCCAGTTCGTCAGTTGCGCGCGCGCATCAAGCCCTGCGACGGCGAGGGCCGAAAGCGCAAGAAGCGTCAGAACAATGGTTTTCATGCCGTCTCCTCAAGCGCTCACCACCACCGCACCACGCCCTTCGGCGCAGCGTCACGCCCAACCAATAGCTGCATTGCCTGTAGCGAATACGGCGAACGTGTAGCGAAAAGTAACAGGCCACAGTTGCGCCGGACCGTTGATCTCGTGGATAGCGGTGTGTTGTCGCCGACGTTCAATTTACACCATTAAAAATAGTGATTTCCTCCATCAAGAGCGACCGGGGTTTATCACTTGATATCAAGCGCCCCCCCCACTAAATGGAAGCCACAAATTACGACCACAATTCGTGCAACACGGGCTTACCGCGATAATGTCCCTGACTTCCGACAAGATATCGACCATCGAACGGGCCGGCGACGACGCCAGAGCGGTCTTGCGCAGCGCGCTGGAAACGCTGCACGGCGACGTCGCCGTGCTTTCGTCCTTTGGTGCGGAATCGGCGGCGTTGCTGTCTCTGGTCGCAGACATCGCGCCCGCGACGCCGGTCCTGTTTCTGGAGACGGGACAGCACTTCCCGGAGACCCTGGCCTATCGCCGGGCATTGGCGACGCAGTTGGGTCTGACCGACGTACGCGACATCCGACCGAACCCGGACGCACTGAGAAACCGCGACCCGGAAGGACATCTCTGGGCGTTCGATCCGGACGCCTGCTGCCAGCTACGCAAGGTCGAGCCCCTCGATCTGGCGACATTGCCATTTCACGCGCTGATCACCGGACGCAAACGATCACAGGCGAGCACGCGGCAACGCATGGAAATCGTCGAACCCAACGGCGAGGGTCGTATCAAGATCAACCCGCTGGCGACGTGGTCCGCCGCAGACCTCGACGAAGAGATCGAGCGGCGTTCCCTGCCTCGACATCCGTTGAGCCTTCACGGCTACCCCTCCATCGGTTGCGCGCCCTGCACACGGGCAGTGGGCGAAGACGAAGACCCGCGCGCCGGACGCTGGTCTGGCCTCAACAAGACCGAATGCGGCATTCATCGCCCGACTTTATAAGAGAAGGTTACCCCGATCATGGATCACCTCGACCAACTGGAAGCCCAGAGCGTCTTCATTTTGCGCGAGGCGTACCGGAAGCTGAAGCCGCTGGCGATGCTCTGGTCGCTGGGCAAGGACTCGAACGTCATGGTCTGGCTGGCGCGCAAGGCCTTCCTTGGCCGCGTGCCGTTCCCGGTGATGCATGTCGATACGGAAAAGAAATTTCCGGAGATGTACCAGTTCCGAGACGAATACACGAAGAAGTGGAATCTGGACCTCCTGCTGGGCTACTGCCCGCCGGTCGAGGAAATGGACCCCACCCTGCCGCCCGCAGCCCGTTCGGCCGCGCGCAAGACGGCTGGTCTCGCCAACATGATCGAGACGCATAAGCTGCAGGGCGTCATCGCGGGCATTCGCCGCGACGAACAGGGCACCCGCGCCAAGGAGCGCGTGTTCAGCCCGCGCGGCGCCTCGCACAAGTGGGACATCCGCAACCAGCCGCCGGAGTTCTGGGACCAGTACGCGACGCCACATGAAGAGGGCATGCATATCCGCGTGCACCCGCTGCTCGCGTGGCGGGAAATCGACATCTGGCGCTACATCGAGCGTGAAGGCATTCCGCTCGTGGACCTCTATTTCGCCAAGAACGGCAAGCGTTATCGCTCGCTGGGCGACAAGGACATCACCAACCCCATCGAGAGCAACGCCTCGACGCTCGCCGAGGTCATCGCCGAGCTTGAGACGACCCGGACTTCCGAGCGCGCAGGGCGCGCCATGGATCATGAGTCGGAAGACGCGTTCGAGCGACTGCGCGTCGCGGGCTATCTGTGAGCGGCGGAGAAAAGAGCATGAGCGAGACACTGACCGCCACGACCGTCATCGACCCGATCGATCGCGACGTCGCCCTCGAAGCCGCAACGCCGATCGTCATCGTCGGCCATGTCGATCACGGCAAGTCCACCCTCATCGGGCGCCTGCTCTACGACACCGATAACCTTGAAGACGGCAAGGTCGCGCAGATCATCGAGTCCTCGAAGAAGCGCGGTCTGGCCATTGAGTGGAGTTTCCTGCTCGACAGCCTGCAGATTGAACGCGATCAGGGCGTGACGGTCGATTCCACCCGCCTGCCCTTCCGTCTGGGCGATCGACAGTTCGTCATCGTCGACGCGCCCGGCCACAGGCAGTTCCTGCGCAACATGATCACCGGCGCCGCCGACGCGGACGCCGCCGTGCTGGTCGTGGACGCCAACGAGGGTGCGCAGGAGCAGACCCGCCGCCACGCGATGCTGCTGCGCCTGATCGGCATCCGCCACATCATCGTGCTGCTGAACAAGGTCGACCTGCTGGACTTCGACGAGCAGCGCGTGGCTGCCGTCCGCCGCTCGGTCACCGACCTGCTCGGTCAGCTCGGGCTTGAGCCTGCTCTCTTTGTCCCTGCCTCGGCGCGCGACGGCGACAACATCGCCAGCCGTTCCGACCGGTCCCCTTGGTACACGGGGCCGATCCTGACCGAGGCGCTGGCCGCCGTCCCCGGCGCCGACTCCCGCGCCGGACTGCCGCTGCGCCTGCCGGTGCAGGACGTCTACCGCTTTGACGACAAGCGCTATGTGGCGGGTCGTATCGAACGCGGCGAAATCCGCGTCGGCGACTCCCTGACGATCGGCGCCCAAGGTAGCGTCGCGCGCGTCGCCTCTATCGAACGTTGGCAGGCTCCGCAGCGCGATTTCGCGCTGGCGGGCGAGTCCGTCGCCATCACGCTTGAGCCGGACGTCATTCCCGATCGCGGCGACATGCTGTTCCCCCCCTCCGCCAAGCCCGTGAAGGCGGCGCGCATCCGCGCGCGTCTGTTCTGGCTGCGCCAGGAGCCGCTGCGCGTGGGCGAGACCTTCCGCTTGCGCCTCGCCACCGCCGAACATCAGGTGACGGTGGCGTCGATTGACTCGGTCGTACGTCTCGACGACCTGACCGAGCAAGCCGCAAGTGAGGTCCCGCCGGAAGGATTCGCCGAGATCACCCTGGCCGCCGCCGAAGCGATCCAGTTCGACGTGTTCGCCCCGGGCACAGCCGACGGACGCGGCGTGCTGGTCGATCGTAACCAGCGCATCGTCGGCGGCGCTCCCCTTCTGGGCCCCGCTGATGTTGCTGGCGAGCATAATGCGATCCATCCGTCCGGCGGCGTCGTCGACGCGGCGGAGCGTCGGCGCGTCAAGGGTCACAGCGCTCGCGTAGTTTGGCTCACCGGCCTGTCTGGCGCGGGCAAAAGCACCATCGCGCGTCAGGCGGAGCAGCTTCTGTTCTCGCAGGGCGTCGACGTGTCAGTTCTGGACGGCGACACATTGCGCATGGGCTTGTGCAGCGACCTCGGCTTCAGCGAGGCCGACCGCCATGAGAACGTCCGCCGCGCAGCTGAAGTGGCGCGTATCCTCGCCGAGACCGGACAGGTCGTCGTCGTCGCGCTTATCTCCCCTCTGGCCGCCGACCGCGCCCTTGCGCGTCGCATTATTGGCGACAGCTTTGATGAGGTGTTCGTCGACACCAGCCTGAGCGTCTGTGAGGGCCGAGACTCCAAAGGGCTCTACGCGGCGGCGCGCGAAGGCAAGATCGCCAACTTCACTGGCGTCAGCGCGCCATACGAAGCGCCGGAGAAGCCGGAACTGCGCATCGCCGCCGATGCAGGGTCCGCCGAAGCGCACGCGCGCGAGTTGACCGAGTTCGTTCTCGGGAAAACAGGACGCGGTTAGCACCGGTCCTTCGATCTTTCAGAAAAACGCGGGCTCAGGTCCGCGTTTTTTGTTTGTTCTGGCCTGCGCGAGTGATGGGCGGCTATGGGCAGCGCGTGCCCGCTCCGGATGGCGCCCGTCAGCGGCGGCAATTCCATTTGCATTTCATTCGTAGATAGATGTTGCAAATGCGACTGGATCGCAATTAGAGTGAGGGCATCACATTGGAGGCCGGCGCGGCGGCGTCGGATTTGCCCATGAATGCGACCATGACCTGCTCCCTCGCCCTGAACGACCTCTCCACCAGCGAGCGCCTGACGATATGGACTGTGCGCCGACTTAACAGGCCGCTCCAGCCATCTCTCCGACACCGCACAACACTGGCGATGCCCTGCTTCCGTCAGGACTTCGAAGCCGTATCCGCAGCTTTCCGCCGCGCCGCCTCCCGTCTTGCCCGACGTAACATGCGCCTCGGCGATATCGGATTGCCGGCGGCGGAAGGCGTGACGCAAACCGAAGCGCGCTTCCTCGCGGCGACCTCCGCCGCGCAGAATGGCGAACGGACGCGCGCGCGGGACATTCTGCGCCCCCTGTTCCCTCATCATGCGGTATTGGGACCAATCGTCACGGCCATTACGCTTCTTGGGGCCTGCATGGCCGGAGCCGGACATTGGCTGCCCCGCTCGGCGCGCACCGGGCTTCCTTCCGGAGCCGTCGTCGCGCAGCAGGCAGATACGGAGCCCACCATATCCGCACGCGTCATACGCCTTGAAACGCGTCGTGCCATGACCGAAAAAAAGGGAGAAGACACGACCGCCGCCCGCGACGCCCGCCCTCAGAGCTTTATCGGAGGAGCCGCGCTCACGACTCTGGCACGGTGGCATGAACTGGATCTTGATGCGACGCCGGTACTTTGGGCGCGCACCGACCACGCTGCGCCGCATCCTGAGATACAACGATAGCAGACCGCATCGCGGCGTGTCCCTGCTGAAGGACGCACGCGGCGATAAAGCAACGACCACGAGCCTGCGGCGTTTGCCGCAGGCTCGCTTACGCAAAAGTTCAGGCTGGATAATCTGAATTATGAGGATGACCCGGCTCGGGCAGATGGTCAGCCACGCCGCCCATCAGCGGGTCGGTAATGCTGTCGCGTCCGTTTTCAATGTGTCCGGCCAACTGCATGCGGAAGCTGCTGTCGCCCTCAATTTCCACGGTCAGATCATACCAGCCGCCACAGGCGCCAGCCTCCAGACGCAACATGTGAGATTCCATCGGGCGTAACCAGTGCCCCGACAGCTTCTGTCCGGTATAGGCGTCCGTGAGCAACAGTCTCACGCTATTGAAACCGTGATTGATCAGATCAACATGCAGGGTCTGCTCTCCATGGTCGGCCCGCGTGTCCATCCCCAATCGCGTGACGTTCGCCGATTCAAAATTCCCCTTGCAGGAACGGAAAAATCCGTTCGGTCCATAAACGCTCAGGTCATACGCACCCGCCGTGGAGGCATCCCACACGTCGCTCAACCGCTTGCGCGCCTCAACCGTGTAATAACGCATCTCCGACGTCGCGGTCGCGTCACGCACATGGAGCACTGCGCCCGCGTCTCCCGAGTTGCGGAAACCGAGGACGAGTTTTCCTGACTCATGATGCGGCGTCATATGGACGTGCAGATTATACGGCAGCGCACGGGCACGACGGATTCCCGTTTCCTGAACAGGCGTCGCCTGCTCAGAAGGAACCGCCGGCACATAGCTGCTGTGTCGTTTGGAATCCTTTGGCGCGTAGCTGCTGGTCGCTGGAAGCGCTTCCAGCCTTCCGTTCGGATTGCTGAAATCAAAGGCGGATGTCAGATCGCCGGAAACCGCGCGGCGCCACGGAGTGATGTTGCTTTCGATCAAACCCGGGTAATGCGGCGCAAAACGCGTTTCGAGGAAACGTATCAAGGAGGTGTGGTCAAAAACCTCGGAATTGACCCACCCTCCCCGGCTCCATGGCGAAACCACGATCATCGGGACGCGTGGGCCAAATCCATACGGGCCAGCTGCGTAGCTGCCGCTCCCGGGAAACAATTCGTTCTCAATGGAAACCGTGGACTTTCCATGACGGTCGTCGGCTGGCGGAGAAGGAGGCACAATATGGTCAAAGAAACCGTCATTTTCGTCGAACATGACGAGCAGGGCAGTTTTGCTCCAGACCTCCGGATCTTCCGTCAAAATGTCGAGAACCTGCGAAACATACCATGCTCCGTAATTCGCAGGCCAATTCGGGTGCTCGGAATAAGCCTCCGGAGCTACGACCCATGAAACTTGAGGAAGATTTCCTGACTTCACGTCGGCGCGCAGGATGTCAAAAAATCCGCCCGACTCAGCAACGTTCGTGCCGGTCCGCGCCTTAAGCGCCAACGAAGACGATGACGGCGCGTTTCGGTACTGGTTGAAATACAGCAAAGAAGAATCACCGTAGTTTCCGATATAGGGATTGCTGGTCCACCCCCAGGATCCGGCGGCCGTCAGCCCCGTGCCAATGTCCTGATACACTTTCCAGGACACTCCTGCTTTTTCGAGTCGCTCCGGATATGTGGACCAGCCGTACCCCGCTTCAGCGTTATCGACGACTGGGCCACCGCCGCTGCCGTCATTTCCTACCCAGCCCGACCACATGTAATAGCGGTTAGGATCGGTGGCTCCCATGATGGAGCAATGATACGCATCGCAAATCGTAAATGCGTCGGCCAGAGCATAGTGAAACGGAACGTCGTTACGCGTCATATGGGCCATGCATGTCGTGGACTTCGCCGCGATCCAGCCGTCCCATTTTCCGTCGTTCCACGCCTCGTGCGTCGTTTTCCAGTCATGCGGCAGGTCGGCGAGGAACTGCATGCCCATATCGGGCGCGTCCGGATGGAAAGGCATCACCACGGAACTGCCGTGGGGCTGCTTCCAGACGCTGTCTCCTGAGGGCAAACGCACGGCGCGTGGATCATTATAGCCACGGACGCCCTGAAGCATTCCAAAATAGTGATCGAAAGATCTGTTTTCCTGCATCAGGAAAATGACATGCTCGACATCATCAATGGAACGCGTGCGGTTGTTGGCTGGCAGAGCCATCGCCTTGCCAATGCTCGCCTGCATGGACCCGGCCATGGCGCCGGAACCGAGAAGTTTCAGGAAGTTTCGACGATCCGTCTGGTTCATTGGGGCGTATTTTCACTTCTCGTTAAAAACGCGCGCAACATATCAACGGGATTATTGCCATTGGTGACAGATTTGTGAATATCCTATGAAAAGTCGGGAGACAATCCAAAGGCTTTAAACTTGGACGCCTCTAAAAAACACAACACGTAAATTTCAAGACAAATGGCGTCGCCTGACATGATCTGAGTGATTTCTCTATGCCCAATAGGGGCAACGCCATTACAGGCCCAACGACGCTCGCAAAAAAAGCCCTATATTTTAGGAAAAATTTCCAACCAGAAACTATCGTACTGCCTCACCCCGAGCGGGTTTCGATTCCGTGACGCTTCAGCCACACCGTCGCAAAAGAACAATGTGAAACGATCGAACGTTTTTCTGCACGCGCAGCGTCCACGGCGGCGCTCACCAAAGCTGAGCCCACGCCTCGGCCGCCAAGCGCGTCGGGCACCAACGTATGCTGGATGACCAGCGCGTCGCCGCTACGCTCATAAATCAGCGTGGCCAGATGGCCTTCCATGGTCGTTTCAAAACGATTCTGGCTTACATTATCGACGATCGTCATCGACGCTCACCTTCCCAGCCGCACCTTGCGACACGAACCTGATCCGCTCGCGTCGGCGCTTAAGTAAAGGGCCCATCCAATCAGTCGATATCTACCGACAGGAGGACGCCCTAGGCGCGCCCACGCCGACTCAACATCGTCAATGGAGCACCCACGAGAAAGGTGACACAAACGCCGAGCGGAACCAACCACGGGAACGCTATGGTCGCGCCACCGGGACGTACGAACCCGATGATCATCGCCATCACGACGATCGTCGCAAGAAACGCCGCCATCGCCGCTCGCTCCTGCGCGCCGCGCACGACCAGCCCCAGAAGAAATGCGCCCAGCAACGCCCCGTAAGAATACCCGGCGATCTGCAATCCGAACACCAGCGCCGAATGCGACGATCCGGCGAACGCCAGCGCCGCCGCGATCAGCGCCACCGCCCAGAACGCCGTCACAGCGCGCGCAAGAAACCTGCTTTCGTCGCGACGTCCCAACAGGTCCGACAGAGTAGAGCCTGTCATGGCGTTGAGCGCCGACGACAGGGACCCCATCGTCGCGCTGATGACGCCCGCGACCAGCAGACCCGACAGCCCCGGCGGCAGATCCTGCACGATGAAGCGCGGAAACAGTTCGTCCGGCGACCGGAAGCCCATATCGGCCAAGGCGCGCCCACCCTCACGCGCCCACAACAACACACCACAGAGCGACAGCAGCGCGAACAGCGCGGTCACGACGACCGCACTGGCGACCATCGCCCGCTGCGCGTCGCGCAGCGACCGCGCCGCCATCGCGCGTTGCACCATAAGTTGATCGGCTCCGTGCGAGGCCATAGCCAGCAGCGCTCCGCCAACGATGGCCGTGACCGGCGCGTAAGGGCTGGTCAGCACGGCGTCATGAAATCCAAAAACCGCGAGCCGCCCCGAGTTCCAGATAGCCCCCTGCTGCGTTGCATCCAGCCCGCGCCACAACAGCCACGCGGATATCGCCGCGCCGAACGCGTAAAGCGTGAACTGCGCCGTGTCCGACCAGACCACCGCGCGCAACCCGCCGATGGCGGTGTACACGGCCGTCAGCGCCGTCATACCGACCAGCACCGTAAGCGGCGAAAGGGGGAGCCCTCGTGCAGCAAGAAGCGCGCAAACCGGCAGAGTGGCGGCGAAAAGCCGGACGCCTTCGGCGAGAAGCCGGGTGAGAAGAAACGTGACCGAGGCCAGACGCTGCATAGCGGGACCAAAACGCAGCCCCAGGTAATCATACGCGCTCGCCAGATCTCCGCGCATATAAAGCGGCAGCATCACGCGCGCGACAGCGAAACGACCGAGCAAGTATCCCGCCCCCAGCCCGACGAAGACGAAACCGTGCCCATAGGCGATGCCGGGGATGCTGATCACCGTCAGCGTCGAGGTTTCGGTGGCGACAATCGACAGACAGATCGCCCAGGCGGGAAGATCGTGGTGCGCCTCGACGAGATCCGCCCCGGTCCGTGAAGCGCGCGACATCCACAGCGAGCCTGCGGTCAGGGCGACAAGCCAGGCGAGGATCACCACGGGATCGAGCAGTCCCGTCATGCGCGCCGCCCAAGCGCTACCAAAAAGCAGTCGCACTCTTTTCTGGGGTGACCGGCCGACGGCTCTCCGTCAATCCGGCGTATTTTCGCCGCGCGCGCTGGCGCCGCCTCTTGTCCGTTCAATGAATCCGCTCTGTCTGGTTGTTGTGATTTTAGACTTCACCGTCCGGCGCAATGAGCGCGAAACCGGTTACGCGGCGCATACTTGGCCCCGGTCGGCGGCCAAAGGCAAATCCTTGCGATAGCGAATCGGCGCAGCCCCCGCCGCAACCCACACATCCGGTTTGCGGCTCAATCCGATTCATCTTAGAAATCGCATGGAAGCGGTCGCGCGTGCGTGATTCAGGCGCGCCGCGCCGGGTAAGGCGGTTGCGAAATCGCAAGCCAGTCATCTCGTGCGCTCTGCCGAAATCGAACATGGCGCCGACGGCCAACGCCGCCGCCGAACACAGTCTGCGAGACCATGCCACCCATCCGGCGTTTTCAACCACCTCCCGACCTGCCGAAAATGCGCAAGCCCAAGGGGATGAAGCTTGCCGTAATGGCTGTGCTCGCCGTCGTCTACGTCGTCGGCATCTGGGCGCTCAGCCACCGACCGGCACGTAAGACCGTCATGTCGATCGTCGACATTCCGGTCGATGTCGTGAAGACACACAAAACCTTCCCGCCGCCGCCGCCAATCGCCGTGACTTTGGTCGAGCCGACGCCGGTCGTCATCCCGCCGCCCCGGCTCGTCATTCGGGGCCGCTAAGCCCCCGTCCACGATCCGCATCACGGTGCCGCGACGCTGATATTCCGACGCCGGGCCTTGCCTTCGACGACCGGGCGCCACATCTGGAAAGCCATACAGGACTGTTTCCGTCCTTAATTAAACGACCCGGACTTTACCGACCCTGACGTTCCAGCCGTTCTGACCGAGGCGCACGGGTCGACACAGGAGCCATCAATGTTCATCGAGACCGAAGGCACGCCCAATCCCGCCACCCTGAAATTCCTCCCGGGACGCGACGTCACCGGCGACGCGGGAACCGTCGATTTCATTGACGCTGATGCCGTTTCGGGCCGCTCGCCCCTCGCCGAAGCCCTGTTCGCGCTTCCTGGCGTCTCCCGCGTGTTCATGGGTTCGGATTTCGTATCGGTCACGAAGAGCGACGATGAAGACTGGAGCACACTGAAGCCGCTGGTCCTGACCGCGCTGGTCGATCATTTCGTATCCGGGCGCCCGGCCGTCGAAAACGACGCCGCGACGATCGAGGACCCGATCGCGCCCGGCGACGAGGAGATCGTGCAGCAGATCAAGGAACTGCTCGACACGCGCGTCCGGCCGGCGGTCGCCAGCGACGGCGGCGACATCGTGTTTCGCGGCTATCGTGATGGCGTCGTTCGGCTCAGCATGCAGGGCGCCTGTTCGGGCTGCCCGTCCTCGGGCGCGACCCTGAAGCACGGCGTGGAGAACATGCTGCGCCATTACGTTCCGGAAATCGTCTCCGTCGAACAGGTCATGGGCTGACCTCTCGCGCCTCGCTTTGGAAAGCGCCCTCTGGCACGCGCTTTCCTGCGGGGGTATTGAGCGTTCCGCAGGCCGCCTCATCCGGCGCGGCCCCGATCGCCAGGGACAGCCTTATGCCAGTGGATGACAGCGCTCTCGATCTCCTCTTCCGGGACGCCAGAACGCCTGCGCGCTGGACCGGAGAACCCGTCAGCGAAGAGACGCTGCGGGCGCTTTACGACCTGCTGAAGATGGCCCCGACCTCGGGCAATTGCTCGCCGGGGCGCTTCGTCTTCCTTACGACGCAGGACGCGAAAGAGCGCCTGCGTCCCGCACTTTCCGAAGGCAATGTCGAGAAAGCCCTCGCGGCGCCAGTGGTCGTCATCGTCGCGCACGACCCGCTGTTCTTCGATCAGTTGTCCCACCTGAACCCGGAACCGGATCTGCGGAGCTGGTTCGCGGCCGATGTCGGCCTTTCTGAAGAAACCGCATTCCGCAACGGATCGCTGCAGGGCGCCTATCTCATCCTCGCTGCGCGCGCGCTCGGCCTCGACGCACTGCCCATGTCGGGCTTTGACGGGGCGTTGGTCGAAGACACGTTTCTTGCAAGCGACGGCTGGCGCGCCAATTTCCTTATCTGCCTCGGTCACGGCGAACCGCTGGACACGTCCCGCGCGGCGCGCCTGCAGTTCGACGAGGCCTGTCGCCTGCTGTGACCGCCCCTGCCGCTCTAACCGTCATTGTTCTAGACGCCTCTCCCGCAGGCGCGCAGGTCGGCGCACGCGTGGCCGCAGTGCGAATCGCCGATAACCGTGAGGCGACGCCCCTTCACGACGAGGTACGCGCAGGTCACGACGGAATTGCCGCCATGGCCGACATGCTACGGACATGTCTCCGCGCAGTGGAGCCGCACGCTCCCGATCTGATCGCCGTGTGCGTCGGCCCCGGCTCCTTCACTGGCTTGCGGACATCCTGCGCATTGGCGTCGGGTCTGGGGTTGGGCGTCGGCGTACCCGTAATCGGCGTCACGAGAGGCGAGGCGCTGTCTGAGGTGCTGAACGCCGCTGTAACCGCCGAACGCCTTGATGGCTGGATTGCTCTCTATGGCGCACGGAGCGGCCGCTGGTTCGTTGAGCAGTGCGAGGCCAATAACCAGATCAGCGAAGCCCGAGCGGTTGAGAGCGCCGGGTGGGTGCCCCCTCAAGGCCAGTGGCTTCTGGCGGGAGACGCCGCAGCAGACGTAATCGGCGCATTCGACGCCAATGCCCTGTCGCTCGCCGTGCAAACCGGCACGGATTGTGTGCAGATCGCACGCGCCGCGGTCGCACAGTTCCAGAATTCGTCGCCATTTCGCGCGCCGCTGCCGCTCTACGTCGACCAACCTGAAGCCAGCAAACCTGCAGGCGGCTTGAGGTCTATGCCGGTTTGACGACTCCGGCCAACCAACCCCCAATCGTCCAGGAGGTCGGGCCTCCATTCGCCGAAATCCTGTCGACGCTGCATGCGGATGGCTTCAGCGGGCGGGAGCACTGGTCGACGTCGGATTTCACCACGCTTCTCAGCCTGCGCGGCGCATTTTGCCTGCTGGCGTCAGTTGGCGGAGAACCTGCAGGCCTCCTCGTGGCGCGCTGCATCGCCGACGAAGCCGAAATTCTCACGATCGCCGTTGCTCGTTCCTCCCGTCGGCGCGGCGTTGCGCGTGGGCTTGTTCAGGCGCTGCAAGAGCATGCGCAAAACAATGGCGTCGCCAGAATTTTCCTTGAAGTCTCCATTCTCAACGACGCCGCCAAGCGCCTTTATCTCGATACGGGCTTCGTCGCGACAGGTCTACGACGCCACTATTACGAAGACGGGTCAGACGCCGAGACGATGACATACGAGACGCGAACGCCCCCTTAACCGAGGAAAAATTATTTATTTAGCTGGGATATCCTCGAAACGGATATTCTGCACCGGGTAGAGCCGCCAGTCGCGGTAGTCGAAATGCCACCATTCCTCGGGAAGCTGCGTGAAGCCCTCTCGCGCCATGGCGTCACGCAACAGCGCTCGCGCAGCATTTTGCGCCTCCGTACCGCCCGCGTAATCCGCATAAGCGCGACGCGTCATCTCGTCGTATCCGCTGGGCATTTCAACAGGCTGACCAGTTTTCAGATCATACAGCGAAAGATCGACGGCGCAGCCGCGATTGTGCATCGATCCCAGCGCCGGATCTGCGACGAACATGTGCTTGTCGGAAGGAGTGGCGTCCCAGAACAGTTTCGTTACATACCATGGTCTGTAACCGTCGAAGATCAACAGCCCATACCCTTGCGCCTTGAGGGCTTTCAGCACGCGAGCGAGCGCTTCCGCCGCCGGGCGTTCGAGAAAAGCCCGCGCCTGCGAATAGAGCGGCTCGCCCAGAAAATTGCGCGACGTCGCGTAGCGAATATCGAGATGAAAGTCTGGATCGAGCGTCGTCAATTCCACGAGATCCGGCTCCCGCTCGTCGCCACGCGGCGCAGGCGGGGTGGCTCGCAGCGCCTCGGGAAGCAGCGTCGAGAGCGGTTTCAGGGGCTGTATTTGAAAAACGGGCATAGCCTCGGCGCATGCTACGGCGGTCATCATCGTCATCGCCGTCACTCCGGTTACGATTTTCAAAATAATGTTCCGCATACAAACTTTCCAGACAATCACGGCCGAACGCCGTTCGATTTGGCCCAGACGCGTCGAACCACTTGGTCACATAAAAACGGTTTCGAAACAATACTCCCAAAAACGTCGTGGCGCACGCGAATTACCGCCGTCTGAAAACCTTTTGCGCGCAAACCCACGATAAAAGATCGCCCTTATTCGAACGGCTTGCCGCGCTTTGGGAAAAGGTCGTGCGACGCCGACCGGAATCCGCCGACGCCAAGGTTGCACTGCAGCGAGGGCAATGAAAGCGACTGAATAAGCCGCGCCATGACCAGCGATTCTGCCGCAGCACACCGACAGAGATTTTTTACATGAAATGAATCGCCCGAACGAATCACTGCATCCGCGAGAGAACGTCACAGAGCATTGGCGATCATCATACGGCTTGCGGAAACAGTTTAATCGGCCTCGACCGGAATCGTAAAAACATAACCGGCGCCCCGCTCTGTTCGGATGATGCTGCGCCCGTCCTGCCCGGCGGCGCCGCCGCCATTGTCGAACCGACGGCGTAACCGGAGAATCTGAACGTCTATGCTCCTGTCGAACACGTCTTCGTGCACCCGCGTCGCGTTCAGGAGATATTCACGAGACAACGTCTTTCCAGCCGCATCGAGGAACGCGACAAGAAGATTGAAATCTCCCTTGGTCAGACTGACCACGTTGCCAGACGGATCCGTCATCTGGCGGCCACGCCGATCCAGCCTCCATCCGCCGAAACGATAGACGCGCGGCGGCTCGGGCTCCACGCGCTTCTCTGCGCCGCGCCCGGCATGCTCGTCACGCGCCATTCGCAATGTGTCATGCCGACGTCCAACGACCCGAATGCGAGCCAGCAACTCACGCGGGCTGAAGGGCTTGATCAGATAATCGTCGGCCCCCAGTTCCAACCCGACTACCCTGTCGATCTCAGCCTTGCGATGCCCTGTCATAAGAATGATCGGCGCATCGGTGACGTCGCGGAATCTACGCATCACGTCGAGGCCATCGGCATCGCCAAGCTGCATATCCAGGACGATGACACACTGGGAAAGATCCAGTTCCCGAGCGGTTATATCGGCGACACCCGCCATCGCGACGATATTAACGCCGTTCGATTCCAGATAGTCGCCTATGGCCTTGCGAAATTCATGGTCGTCGTCGATCAGGATCACGGTCGCCGCAGTTATCCCGTTGTCGGGGGTGACGTCCGCCCCCTCGGAGACCTGCGGCGCCACGGTCACGGACGCACCACCACAACGGCCGATACATTGTCCCGCGCTCGCCTGCGCAACGCGGTCGCCACCATCGCCCCGGCGACATCCCCGTCCTGCCCCAGAGCGTGACAAATCTCGTCGTCGTCCATGGTTTTCAGAAGACCGTCGCTGCATAACAGGAAGCGGTCACCGGGAAGAACTGTGCCGGTACGCTTGTCGATGGCCAGTTCCGGATCAGAACTGCCGACCGCCCGAGTTATGACGTTAGCGTGCGGGTGATTACGTCCTTCGCGCGACATAATGGCGCCCGAATCCACCATCTGCTGGACCAGCGTATGATCGTGCGTGAGCTGGATCAGTTCACCGTCACGCAGGAGATAGACGCGTGAGTCACCCACCCACAGCACCACGAAATAATCGCCTTCCAGCAGCAGCACAGCGACGGTAGTCGCCGCCGCGCCTCGAGGGTCCTCGCATTCCCCGGCCGCCTGACGCAACGTGTCATGCGCGTGCGCGATGCTCTGACGAATTGCAGAAAGACGCTGCGACGGCGGCAAACCTTCCGGAATGGCTGCAATCGCGTCGATAACGGTGTTGGCCGCCCACCGTCCGTCCCGATGCCCGCCAGCGCCGTCCGCGACTGCGTAAACCCCAAGCGAGGGCCGACTGATCAACGCGTCCTGATTCTCGCTCCTGAACGCGCCCGGATCGGTCGCGTGGTAGCTGTACTCAGCAATCGGATTCATGGGCGCAGCCCCCGTGCGCCGCAAAAGCAGCTCTGGTCGCGCCTTCTCACCGCGGTGTCATCCTCTCCCACTCTTCCTGATAAGCGCGTGTGAACTCGGCGTCGAACAGCGCGTCGAAATTCGAACGCAACCGCCGGTGACGCTTGCGCAACAAGGCCGTAGCTCTCAGACGTCTCCACGGCGTCAGCATATCTGCGGCCTGAGCCGTATCCTGACCAGGCAGGTAATCAGGATCGAGCACCTCGATCACACCGCGCGCGCAGCGACGATAGGCCCGGTCAACGCACACCAGATGGCGCTGCATTTCGTCAAACGCATCCGCTATCGCCAGTTCCGGCGCTTCGGCCCGGCCATTCCGCAAACCCGCAATCCAGCGAAGAACCTGCCCGTCGTCAGCATCTTCAGCCAGCGGCGATTTCCGCCATGTCGACAACGCGCGACGACGGCGGTCCGTCTCAATTCCATCCAGACTGGACCGGGTCAGACGCCGCAACCCCCTGACGAACGCCTCCATCGACGCACTCAGCCTGTACAGAATTACCGAACGCCGCACGTCGGTGACGTTCGTTCCGTCAAGGCCAAGTATCTCCAGCAACGCGTCCGGACTGGCAGGAGCTTCAGGCGCAGGAGCCCGCCTCGGGGAAGCCGTGATGCGCGGCAATTCCACCGTGTCGTCCTGTACGTCCTTGCCACCGGCGCGTCTGGGCGCGCGCGGCGGCGGCATGGCGGCCGCAGTGGCCGTAGCGCTCGCCCGCAACCCCTTGATGGCGTCAGCGACGAAACCGGGCAATGGCATGATTCTGAAGGAGCTTTCGTCCTCCTGCAGATCGACGACCAGTTCATAGCCGCCAGCTTTTATGCGATCCCCACGACCCAACCTGCGCGGCGTAGCGCCGACACGGGAGGAGCCGCCGCCCTGATCAAACGAAATGCCGTTACGGCTCATATCCGACAACGACCAGCCGTCCTCGTCCTGCTGGAAGAGGCAATGTCGCCGAGAAAGCTGGCGGTGAGGGTCGGCCAATACCCAGTCGTTCGTAGCGTCGCGGCCAATGGAGAAATATCCGCTGGAAACGCAACGAGTTTCAAGCTGTACCCCTTTTGGAGCGCTCGTCATGGACAGGACAAGCATCGTCATGACGCCTCCCTCCGACCACCGGTCGGCGCTTGTCCGATCGTCCGACGCACATCGGCCGGTCCTTTCCCGATCAGACGCAGAAACTCGTCCCGCTCATTTTGATGGCGGATAAACCCGGCGCACTCACTGACCAGCGTCAGCGGCGAGTTGCTTCGCGCAGCCATGCGCGCGACGACAGTGGGTCCGATGGGGCCGAGCACGTAGGTCAAGCAGCGGGCAGTCCACTCGCAGCACCGTTGCCATCCAGCCTCATCAAAACTCTCCGCTGGCGTCGGAGGTTCGGAGACCTGCTCGACGGCAGGCTCGACAACGATCGGCGTCTCTGCAACCGACTCAGAGGCGTAATCCACGATATCGTCAGTCGTATGGATTACCTGATCCTGCACAACGGAAGTGTGCGTCTCCGACACATGCGCCGAAGCCTCTGCATCGCCCTCCCACGCAGACCAGTCGGATACACCTTGTTCGCTCTCGAACACCGCCTCAGACGGCTCGGATTCGGGAGCCGCTTCATAGGCTGGCGTTTCGGCAGGCTCGACTGTCTCGTGGTGCGTGTAGTGCTGGTATTCCTCAGGCGCACTGACGGCCGGCCTGTAGTCGCCAGAGCTATACGCGCCAGAAGTCCCTCCAGAAGTTCCCAATGTCGGATCAAGAGGCGGCGCGACGATAGTTTCGTCCGAATCATGCCCCAAGCCGGACGTATGCCCGGCAACGACGCTTTTCAGCGTCTGCGCTAGAGGCGGCGGGCTTGGAGAGCGGATGTTGCTCGCATCATGCAGCGCCTGTGAGAAGGCGTCGGCGTCCGCGAAGCGGTCTTCCGGGCGCTTGGCCAGCGCGCGGTCTATCGCCTCGCTCAAGCCTTGCGGCAAATCGTCTCGCAGGGAGGACAGAGGCACATGCGGCTTGTTGATGATGCTCAGGATCGTGTCGGTGTAATTCGAGCCCGTGAATGGCCTCTGCCCGGCGAGCAGTTCGTAGACGACACACCCTAGAGAAAACAGATCCGAACGGCCGTCGAGTGCGGAGCCCATGCACTGCTCGGGCGACATGTAGCTCGGCGTGCCGATCAACAACGGCGTCAGCGTCATCTCCGCGCTGGTCAGGCGCGAAATTCCGAAATCGGTGATTTTCAACTTCGACTGCGGCGTCAGCAGAATGTTCGCAGGCTTGATATCGCGGTGAACAATGCCGCGCTCGTGTGCGTATTGCAGCGCGTCGAGCACCTGCAGCGCTATCGGCATCACCTCTTCGACAGGGCGCTGCGAGCCGCGTGGAATGGCCTGTTGCAGACCAACCCCGTTGACGTACTCCATGACGAGGTAAGGGTTGTTCTCGTGAAGCGAGAAATCGTACAAACCGACGATGTTCGCGTGAACGCATCGTCCGGCGATCTTCGCTTCATTACGAAAGCGCTTGAAATAGCTTTCACGTTCCGCGCTATCGAGAAGATCGGCGCGTATCAGCTTGATCGCGACCGGACGGTCGATTTCCTCGTCATGCCCCTTGTAGACGACGCCCATGGCGCCGCGGCCCAGCATGGACTGTAGCCGGAAACGCCCGATGCGTTCCGGCATATGCGTCGTCGTCGCGGTCGCAGTCATGATTCGAGCAGAGCCATGGCGCTCTCCATGCTGCGCCGCAAGCGATTGAACGACGCAGTCAGAATGCTCAACTCGCCCGTCTTCGGAACATCGAACTCAACGACGCCCGCACGGCCAAGAGAGACGCTTTCAGCAATGGCCGAAACCCGCGCGATCGGGCGAAGCACAAGCAACTCCAGAACGACGTTCGCGGCGACCCACAGAGCGAGAATGATGCAGGCGACAGCGCCGAAAGTCCAATAGAAAGCAGATGACGTTGGCGGGAGCGACACGGTGGCGATCGTGGCGCCGACGATTTCGCCAGGCTGCCGATTGAACCCCTTGGCTCCGCCAAAAGCGTCGCGCACGCCAGCCGGAGCGGCGTCCAGCGAAGAATAACACGTCGCACATGCGCCGGGCCGCATCTTTAGAGGCGTGACGAGAGCAATGCTTCCGTCCGGAGTGACCTCGGTGAATTGCTGGCCGTCACGCGGGCCGCGCAATTCGGAGATCGCATCACGCTCCCACTCGTCAGGAGTGTCGTCCGCATTGGTCGGGTCAAGCACGACCCGGCGAAGACGCACGCCCGGCGCCAGCTTCTCAAGGAGCTTCGCGTTCGCCTCAACAGCGTAGAACGACGCCGCTGGCGGGAGAAAAAGCGCGCCGCCCCGATCTGCGCCACTCAGAAGCGGTGCGACTTCCTTGTCCGTATATTGGGCGATCGCGTCAGCCTGCGCCGTCAATATACGCGCTTCACGCGTGGCCTCCGTGATGCGGTCTCCGCTCAGGCTATACCCGAGCACAAACCACAAAAGGACCAGTCCTGCCGCCGCAACGGCGGCGAATGCGATGTTAACCTTGAGACGCAGGGTCATTATGTCACTCGCCCATCAGTTGCTGGGACTCTTCGGGCGAGAGCTTTCCTGTCACGGGGTGCCCGAGCACGGCTTGCAGCCGCTTGATCGCAGCGTGCGTCGCAGCGCTGTCGTAACCGGTCACCTGACCGGAATAGAAACCCTTGGCGAGCAGCGCTAATTGCGCATTACGCACAGCCGGATCCGTCTTCGGCGGCACGACGCGTTTCGGCGGCGAGGCTACCGGCGCAGCAGCTGCAACCGAGGGCGCGCTTGCTGCAGAACCTTCTGCTGCAGCCGCTGGTTTTTCTTCAGCCGCTGCAACAGGGACTGGCGAAGGCGCTGGAGCTGGCGGCGGAGTAATGACCGCCGGCTTCGTAGCGCCCGCGACCGCCTCAGGTGATGACGTTACGGGAGGCGGCGCGACGACAGGCGTCGTCGGTTTAGCCGGGGCTGGAGCACCCGATGGCGCAACTTGCGAAGGCGTTGTCGCGCCCTGCGAAGTAACCGCCGCAGCGGCAGGCGCACCGGCAAGAGCGCCACCTGCTGCGGAACTATCCGCAGCGTACGGCTGGGGGGAGGCCACAGCCGGGAGGAACACGCCCGGGAAGAATGCGTCGGCGCCGCGCAGTGCCGTGGTGATGAGGGTATCTATGACGCTAGCGCCGTTGGCGTCTTCGTCAACGCCCCCGAGCTTCCGCCCCCCGATCGCAGGATCGGAGCGCCACTGGGCGACGGCGTTTCCTAGCGGCGGGTCAGCCGAAAGCGGGTGTAGATCCAGAATGACGCCGCCGTTCGGCTGAACGATTCTGGAAAACGCTGTAGCGCTCATCGCGCCGCGAGACAGGTCTTCGGTAGCGATCGGCGTGCCGCTCGGAAGCAGAAACAGGCGGCCGCCGCGGACGGCCCCGTATCCACAAACCACCAGCAGTTGCGGCGTGCGGCTCGCATCAAGGGACGCGGCCATCATCGCGGCGCGGACCCCGTTCGCATCGGGCGATTCAAGAAGGCGAGTCGGCACCCCGGCGGCTTTTAAGCTCGCTTGCAGCAGTGGCATTTTTGCAGCGCAACCGCTGAGTTTCGGCAGAGTTTCAACAGTAGGCAGGTTGATCAACGTGGCGGAGACGGGCTCGGCGTAAGCGGAACCTCCCAAAGCCGCACCCAGCAGAAGCGCTGCAAAAGACGCCCGGCGAGGGAGGCGCGAAAGGGGACGAAACATCATGAGTCGAAAAGCCTCCGTCAAACCTGTGCGAACCACGCAATAAATAAATCGAAGCTCACGCCCGCCGGAGACAAAAATCGTCCAGCTCCTGAGTATAGGTTTTCAGTATCACGCAAACAACCGTTCACTCGCGTATGAAACACCTCACTCACGCCCTGCCCCTCTCGATCCATCGCCCGAGCCGAACATCAATCGCAGCGCCGCGGCAATTGAGGTGCTGCTGTCCAATCCGGCGAGCCAAACCTGCCGCCCGGACACGCCGCCCAGCAACGTTGGCGGCGTCCGGCCAGGCGTCAGTATAGTCAGCGGCAGTGTCGGGCATACGGAGTGAAAGCGTTCCGCAAGAAAAAAATAATCATCCAGCTCTATAAGGTCGGTGCAAAGGAACACGGCGTGATAGTTATCGGGATCCCCCTCGATGACCCTCAGCGCCTCTCGCGGATGCGACAGGCCCAGAGGCTCGTAACCCAGCGCAGCAACGACATCCTCGATTCTTTCACGGACTGCACGTTCGGCGACGACGAGGACCGGCTCCCCCTCCCCCCTTGGCAGGAAGACAGTCCGGGCAGCCTCGTCATGCGTCAGAAACCACACTTCGAACACGCTACCGCCGCCTGGCGCATCCAGCACGCGCAGGGCTCCTCCATGCTCCGAGACAATGTCCGCCACAGTGGAGAGGCCGAGCCCCGTGCCGGCGGGGCGCGTCGTATAGAATGGTCGGAAAATTTCGAGGCGAGCGACCGCGTCTATCCCGATCCCTGAATCCCGAACTTCCAGCACGACATATTCGCGCGAAGCCAAGGCCCCTATCTGCATGGCGAGCGAAGGGTTGCCGCTGCGCGTCTCCAGCGTCAATACGACTTCGCCCTCGTTCGCAATCGCCTGCGCCGCATTTCGGATGAGATTGAACAGGACCTGCTGGATCTCCTCGACCCGACCTATCGTTTCCGCTCCGTCACTACGTTCGCGAAGTTCGAGACGGATGCGGGTTGGAATCGACGGCCGCACGAGGAGAATCGTCTCCTCGCACAGTGACCCAAGCTGAACCACCTTCTCGACGAAATCCCGTCGACCAACACCGAGAAGATTCTCAATTAACTCGCCAGCCCGCTCGCCGGCGTTCTTGATCGACAGCACAGCGTTGTAGACCGGTGCGTTCCCCCGCGACGCCTCCAGCGCCGTTTCCGTATGTCCCAACATCGCCGCAAGCACATTGTTCAGATTATGCGCCATACCAGCCGCCGTGGCGCCGGCAATTTCGAGACGCTGCGACTGCCGCAGGCGGCGCTTTACCTCACCCCGCTCTTCCGAAAGTCGGTTGCGCTCCAGCGCAAGTCCGATCAGCTCGGCGATCTGCCGCGCTTCGGTCGGCGCATGCGGACCGCCAGGCCCGAAACGATCTCGCCATGGCCGCGACGACCGGCACAGCAACAAAAGACCCGCTACATCGTGTCGACCGCGAACGGGAACCAGATGCACGTAAAGAAGCCCCAGCCGCGCAAGCCTCCGCTCTCCTTCCCCCTTCGCTTCCGGGTCCAGAACCAGCGCACGCTCCGCGACCGCGTCCTTCGCGCGCTCCGCCGCGAACGCACGCAGAGCCTCTCCAAGCTCGGCTGGCGCCGGTGTTTCCGGCGCCAGCCATGCTTTTCGTATCGGGCGTCCCGGAGAGGTCAAAGCGACGCTTCGTGCGGAGCAGCACGCCCCGAGCACACAAAGCGCGTCGTCAATAGCGTCGGCGAGTTCGGCTGAATGCGCAGCCGCCAGACTGGCCGCCACACTCTGATAAGCGCCACGACCACCCTTGGCCGCAATCAGTCCTGAAGGAATTCGGGTCGACATTCTCAATTCATGGCACGGGCTTCACAGCCCGCCCATCCGCTTACACGTCCAATATTCAGATATAACGAAAAATTCTTGAAACTGAGCACTCATTACCGGCCAATTGACCGCAATATTTCCTTGTGTCATCTCTCCCGAGTATTCATCGTCCTTGAGGCCAATACAATCATGACAACGTCCAGTCGTTCCAATCATCTGGTCCATAACGGCTGCTGGTCCGGAGCGCTGCTTCTGGCCCTGTCTCTCGCCGGATGCGCGGATGACGCGAGCAAGTCTGCTCACCAAGAGAAAACACCGCAGACTTGGCGCGTCGCCGTTACCGGCGCCAGCGACGCAGACGCCGCGGCCATTGCCGGTCCGCTGAGCGCGGCGCTGGTGTCCAGCGGCGTCGCCGCCTCCGTTGTGACGGACGCCTCGCCTGTCGATCACGTGCTCGAGGCCGAAGTGCAAAGCGTGCATCACTCGCAGATTTCGACCCGTCTTCGTAACGGCAAGCGCCATTGGACGCCGGGACCGGCGACTGCCGTCATTGCGCATGAAACAGTAAGGAACGGGCACGCGACGGATCTCTCGATCGAAAAATCCTTCGACGTTTCCGTCTCCGCCACGCCGCCGAAAACGAAGCCCAAGAACGCCTCGGACGCCAGTCAGACGACCGAACCCTCGGTTTTCGATCTTTTCGCGCAACGGACTGTCGAACACCTTCAGGACGCCCCTGCCGACGCGACTGCTGCTGCGGCTCCGGGCGAGACCGCGTCTGGAAACGCCCCTGCTTCCGGCGCGCAGTAATACGACCACCAACGCTCGACGCTCACGATCACCGCCCTCTGTCGGGGGTCGTGAGCAACCAGTCGAACGCCTGATCGACCGGAAGCGCGCAACGCAGCGTGACCGGTGGTCCGGAATGCGTCTCCAGCCACCAGATATCTCTCTCAGGCGGAGCCGACGGCCAAGGGTAACCGCACAGCCGAGTTATCTCCTGATCGACGACATCGGGGTCTTTCCCTGAAGCAATCGCATCCCTTACGACGTCGCTGAACGGCGCCAGCGCGCGATACAGCACGTCTCGCGGATCATGAACGATCGCCAGAACGAACGGGAAGCAACGACCGACCTTGTCGACGCTAGGGGCCCATACGCCAGTCACGGCGCAATTCGGACTCAGTTGCCCCGACATGATCGTAAAATGCCAGAACGGCGCGGCGTGCCAGACTTCTTCGAACGCGTCCCCCAGCCGCTCACGAGATCCGGCAATCTGGTGGGTAATCCAGTCATGCAGCCGGTCGTTCATGTCGTCCGGCAGGCCGCCCCGCAAAAAATCGCCTCTGGAAGGCAGCTTTCCGTAATATCCGACATAAGGCGCAATCATTACGGAACCGCCGGGCAGGAGAATCCACGCAGAAGATCGAAAACGAAGGCCCCATCCGACGGAACGGTAACGTGCACTTCCTCGCCGTCCGGGAACAGGAACACTCGCTGACCGCCTTCGGCGGGTTGCTGAAAGCCCTGCTGCAGAAGACGAAACGGCGCCCACGGGCCCTGCGCCTGCGCCAAAGTCTGCGCGCCGTCCTTTCGCGTGCGCGTGATGGTCGCCGGCGAGAGACCGTCGGACCCAGGCCACGTCAGATGCGCCGTAGCGTCAGGATGTACCGTCGCCGCGCCGAGCGAGAGAGAAAATTCGGGCGAACTTTTCAGACTTATCGGGAACGATACGAACGGCGCGCCTCCCGCCGGGAAAAACGCCTTGCGGATCGCGGCGGTACGCTGGAAAGCGGCGAGTTGCTGCGCCGTGAACGGCGGCGTGACGCCGCCTGTCGGATGGAGCCGCCAAGTGGTGCCGCTCTGGTCCGTGTAAGGAGCGACAGACGTCTGAAAATACTGGTCGAGCAGACCTCCCGGCGCGAATACCCGCACGAAACCATCCAGCGGCGCGTCCGTCGTAGCTTCCACGTCGAACGGAAAGTGGTTCTTAACCAACGCGGTGCATGCCTTTCCCGGACCCTCGGCGCCGTTAAATGCCCCGGACGCCGATTGCCGCGCCGCCTGACCAAGCGCCGAGCCGCCGGATTCGGCGATCTGCTGCAACCATGTCGCGACAGGTTCGGGCTGGCGCGACGCCTCTGTACGCAGCCGCTGCGCAGGATCCAAAGACGCGCCCGCCGTCATCGGCAGGGCGCCGGGCGAAGCGACGCCCCGCGACAATTCATCGCTGAGCTGCCCGATAAGCCTGAGAAGCGTTTCGATCGCCGGGGCTCCCGATCCCTCAGGATGAATCAGTGAAAAAAGTGGCTTGTTGCTGTCATTCCATGACGCGGCGACAACATCCATCGGATCAAGCGGACCCTGCTGGGCCACCGCCGCACCAGCGCCCTGCTCCTTACTCTGGGGCGGCTTCGGCATCGGTACGGTCTGTGCATCGGCAATGGACGCCACCATATCGCGCAAGGGCGATTGCGGCGAAGACAGCATATACAAGCTGCTTTCCACCTGTGAACGGTCCCCCGTCAGCCGCAGCGAAAGATCGTTGAGGACGCGATCCCAATGCTTGCGCGCGTCGTCGACCCAAAGCTGCGCGACTTCGGACTCCAATCCTCCGACAGCCGATCCGTTGACGGTCACGTCCGGATCGCGACCGACCACCCAGGACTCATCCGCTACCGCACGGGCCGCAGACGGCAGGTCCTTTCTGACCGCGACCGCGAAACCCTGACCGGTATAGAAAGCGGGCACGCCGTCCGTCATCGGCGCGCCGCTACGCCGGGAGAAAACAGTATCAGCCACTGCGCCCAGCACGCCTGCGGGCGACCACGCGTGAATATCGGCAGGCAGCGCGCCCGCGCGGAGACGTCCGTAGATTCTTTCCGCAGGCGTCACGTGACCGAAGGCGATGCGCGCCTGACGGATAAGATCCCCGTCGAGATGCGCCTCCGCTGGCGGCGGCAGCGCCAAAAGCGCGTCCAGATGATGGTCGAGCCGCTCACGTAACGCGACATTGAGGGAACCCGGGAAAAGTCCGCCCCATGCCTGGCGGAACCAATCCTCGACGATACCTGGCTCGCGCGGACCAAGGCCACCGAGCAGCAGATAGACACGCGTCGCTTCGTAAAGCACGCCAGGGTCGTGCATGTGCTGGCGCATCTCGTGCTCTACCCGCCAGACCAGTCGCGGATAGAACTGACGCCGCAAGGCGTTCTCGTACGCCGACCTGCCCGCGTCGTCGATCGCGCCGCGCGGCGCCAGATGAAAAAATCGGGCCAGACGATCCGGTTGCGGCTGCTGCGCCGCTGAGATTTTATCGAGTACGTCGCAGACCTGCACCAGATCCGCGTCGCTATCCACCGCCTTACCCGCGAGCGGCGTCACCGCGTCGCGATAAGCCGCAAATATCTCAAGACGCTGCTGCACCATGGCGCGCGCCTCCATCTCTGCGCGCCAGATCAGCACAAGACCGACGACCGTGCAAAAAACGAGCGCCGCGAGAGCCGACGACCGCACCATTCGCCTGAGCCTGTAGCGATCCGGCGCCTGCGAGACGAGCAGCGCCTCACCGAGCACCACTTCGCGAATAAGCCGGGTGAGGAAGTAGGCTCTGCCCCGGTTACCTTCGGGCGCACCCACACGTTTCTGGTCGATCCCAAACGACTTGACGAGCGCGCCTGCAAGCCGGTCGAGCGGAGCGCCGACCTGCGTCGCTGACGTGAAATAGACGCCGCGCACCAAAGGGGCCTGATCGACGCGACTGCCGCTGAAGCCGATCTGAAGAAACGACGACAGCGGCTCGAGAAGGCTTGCGACTTGTAGCGGAAAGCCGCTGATCAACGCGCGCCTGTCGGCGCCGCGCTCGGCCTGCAGACGCTCGATCAGACGCGCCTCCAGCCTTCCGAGCAACAATCGAAACTCCTCGAGAAACGCGTCCTGCCCCTGCTCCAGCCGGAAGGTCATGCCCCAGACCTGCTCGCGGGATTTGCTGTCGAGATCATCGAAAAACGCGTCGAAACCCGCGAGGCGATCCGCCTTGTTGAACATGAGATAGACCGGAATCCTCATGCCTAGCCGTTCGGTCACCTCGTTGATTCGAAGCCGAATCTGGCGCGCATGGGCCTCAAGCGTCTCAGGCGTCGCCTCGATGATCTCGACGAGCGAAATCATCACCAGCAACCCGTTGACCGGCTGACGCGGACGCGCCTTGCGCAGAGCGTCGAGAAAGCCGAGCCAACCCGCGCGATCGACGGCGCGATCAGAATCCTGCGTGGTATAGCGACCGGCGGTGTCGATCAGCACCGCCTCCTCGGCGAACCACCAGTCGCACAGACGCGTGCCGCCAACGCCGCGAAGCGCCTCGTCCCCATCCTTCTCAAGCGGGAAATGCAGGCCCGAGTGACGCAGCGATGTGGTTTTGCCGGATCCCGGCGGTCCGATCAGGATATACCATGGCAGTTCGTAGAGGCGACGCACGCCGCGCCGACGCAGAGCGACGATCGCCTCCTGAAGTTTCTTCCGCAGGGCCCGGACTTCGTCGTTCGCCGCCTGCTCGTCCTGCTGCCCTTCCTTCTTGTCGATCAGGGCGTCCCGGACCTTGCTCTCCTCTGTACGGCGGCGGCGATGAAGCACATACGTCACCGCTGCAACGATCAGACAAGCGGCCGCGACGGCTATCGCACGACGCAATGTCGGCGCGAAAAATGGCACGAACGGCAGATAGAACCACAGCATCGTGCCGATCATCACGGCTATGCCGAAGGCGGTGGACCAGCGGTTGCGAAACAGCATCCGCAGCAACGACAAAACCTGACTCATTGACCGGAAGTTCCGTCCACCGTGATCTCGACGCGACGGTTCGCCCGTCGTCCTTGTTCGTTGCTGTTGTCGCCTATTGGCGACTGATCGCCCATGCCAATCGCCGTAACGCGATCTCCGCCGATATACGGCGAGAGAATTTCCGCCGCAGCCCGCGCGCGCGCCAGAGCGAGATCATAGTTGGACGGGAAGACAAGCGAATGGATCGGTTGGGTGTCGGTGTAGCCTTCGACCCGCGTCTTACCTTCGTTGCGCCCAATTGCATCGCCGATACGCCGCAGCACAGCGACATATTGCGGCAGAACCGTCGCCTGCCCGGATGCGAACATTCCCTGACTTTGCAGGCGAACAATCGGAACTGACTCTGTTCCTTCGACTGACAGATGCCCCTGTTGGATGTCACCCTGCAGCGCCGCGATCAGGCGGGAGCGCAGACCCGGACGCTGAGGCGTCGGCGGAGGCGGAGTCTCCGGCCCGGCGCGGGTGATCGTCGCCATCGTCGCTGGCGGCAGATGCGCGGCGGCCGAAAGCAGGTCGTCGGAGGAACTGCCTATTCCAAAGGACGCGAAGGCGTAGACAACGCTGAGCAACCCGACGCCCACAATCCCGGCCAGCCATAGCGGCGTCTCGAACCGCGGCGCGCGGAACGGACGAGCGAGCCCCATCCAGTGCGGAGACAAGTCCCGGGGCGCCGAGCCCTTCAGGCGCATGATCGTCGCGTAGGTCTCCTCCCGCGCCTGATCCAGCTCGGCAGGACCACGTGGCGAAAGGCGGTATTGGCCCTGCATGCCCAGCGACATGCAAAGATACATCAACTCCAGCAACGGCAGAAACGCGTTGGGGCTACCAAGAAGCTTTCGAAGAATCTGAAAGAACCGCTCACCGCCTTTAACATCACGGTGGAATGCCGAGGTAAGCGACAGGTCGGCCCACGGCCCACGGCTGCCCCAGGGCGTGCATTGCACGACATCGTCCAGGCTGGCGCAAAGCACGTAATGAGCGATCCGGATCATATCAGGATCGATCCGCTCCTCGCGCAACGCGGCCTCGTAGCTCCGGATTTCACCGACCGTGCGTTCCCGCAGGGTGCCGGGATCAGGAACGGTCAGCGTATTGCGCAGCCGCGCGATCAGCGAAAGCAACGGACCTGCGAAGGAGATGACCGGCGATTCTCCCGTGCCTGCGAGAGACGCGAAATCGGCTTCCGGCATGGACGCCGCCGTCTGCGCCGGCGCGTTCGCGCGTTGCGCAAGCGCAGATATGGCGGAGCGAGGCATGATGACCGTGCGATCGTCGTCCTCGGGCTCGGCGAAGGGATTTGCGTATTCACTCATGCGCGGATGGCCCAGAGTTCAAGCATCAGATTCGGGAAATCATTGGAAACGTGAATGGCGAAGCCGCCTGAGTGCTTCATCGCCTCCCAGTGAGGCGAATGACGCTCGAGTTCGAAATACTGCGCGCCGGGAATATACGGCATCTGCCGCGGCGCCACTGGCAGCAGACGCAACTCGATGCCCGGCAACGCGACATTGACCAGTTCACGAATATGCTCGACGGCGCCGATTTTCGCGGTTTTCGGGAAATCCCGACGGAGCGTCTCGCTTGGCACGTCGGCGTGGGCCACGAGCACGATGGAGCCGCCGACAAGGATCGTACGGTCGGTGATCGTTCCGACCCTGACGCCATGCCGATGCTCGCGCAACGGAATTTGCACCGCCGTCTGCTCCAGCACGCTCGACAGCGAGCGACGGATGGCGGCGGTCACCGGGGCG
Source organism: Acetobacter sp. DsW_063 (assembly GCF_002153745.1). Lineage (GTDB taxonomy): Bacteria > Pseudomonadota > Alphaproteobacteria > Acetobacterales > Acetobacteraceae > Acetobacter. The sequence goes on from NZ_JOPL01000011.1 coordinate 57,832, forward strand.
AAACTACGCTGCAGATCGTCGTGGCGATATGTCTCGAAACTCTCCGGACGGCGGGACGACTCTGTGAACGTCGCCAATTCCCCGGCCATTTCCAGGAACTTCCGATACAGCTCTTCGGGATGAATGCGCCCTGTATCCGCCAGGTGGGATAGCAGCGACTGCCAGCCGTTGATGCGTTGCAGCAACATGAAGTCAGTGACCTCGCTGTTGCTTTTCGCGCCTATCGCCGTCAGACGCGCGGCGATCGCTTCGCGACGCTGATGCAGCACCCCCACGAGTTCGACGAGCAGGTTCGCGAGCACCGACGACACGTGGCAGGAGATGACCGGCGGAATCCAGTTCGGATCCAGAATGACACGCCGGTCGGCCGTCACCTCGACAATGCGCGCGACGGGCAGGCAGAGAAACCCGGCCCGGTCGTCCGTATCGAGCATCAGACGCGGCGCCAGACGTCCGATCTGAATCGTCGCCTGCGCTGTCGCCCCGGAATGGGTGTCGTCGATATCCATTTCCCGGGCCTGAAACCGGACGGGCCGACCTGCGTCCCCAAACTCCGCCCGGCCGGGACCCGCAATGGGAACCGCAAGATGCACCAGCACGTCACGCGCCGAGTCCGGCGCAAGGAGAGGCTGAGGCAATTCGGACTCATCCGGCGCGAAGAACTGGGTGCCGTCCTCGAAAAGCCCCGCAGCGGAGGCGAGGCCGAAACGGCCTGATGAGAGCAGATCCCGCGCGATGACGAGTTCGGTGAACCCCCACGAGTAGGGCCGCAGCATCGTCAGGCCCCGACCGAGAGCCTGGCTGCTCCAGCGGTCCTGCTGCTGAAAATGCTGCGCGCGGAGGAACATGCCCTCCTGCCACACAACGCGATTGGCCCAACTCACGATCTTTTATCCTTCGCGTCTCGTAGAACCCGCTGGTCGGAGGCTCCAATGTCGCGCAAGGCCGCCTCATAAGCCCTGCCGAAAGCCCGCCCGAACACCCCGTCCATATTTTCCTCGAGTGAACGCGCGACCTCCCCATGGGATTGCACGTAGGCGTTCCAGGCTTTCGCCCGCCGAAGAAGCGACAACGGTTTGCCGGGTTCGTAGGCCAGACGCCCGAGCACGGCTTCAGGTCCGTTGCTGCGCAGCAACTCCTCGGCGGCGGCCTCCATCGCTCGCGTCACGGCGATTTCGTGCTTGCGAATGTCGTCCATCGTGTCGGCGATCGCGCCTGACGGACTGACGCCGGTGCGGCGGCCGACCCCGAGCAGAGCTGCTATCGCGTCGTCGTCGTCAATTGCGAATTTGAGCGGGTTATTACCGTGCGGCTGGATCATGGTCCGGTCTATGCGAAATTCGCCCTTGATCTCGGCGCGCGCGATCATCGCCCGTCGAAGACCCGTCACCATCGCGCGAAACGCCCGTCCCATTTCCTCCATCAACTGCGCGGGCTGTTCGACCGACGCGCCGTCAATTCCGGCTCCACGAAAGAAAGCGGCGACCACACTCTCATTTTCGCCAGATTGTGGCGAAGGCGCATACCCTGATAGCTGCTGCGGCGCATGAGGTGACGACGGATGCGGCGCGGGTGCGTGATGCGGGAGCGGCGCCTCGAACGGCGACGCCGCCGAGGGGGCGGCTGCCGGAAGTGGCCCGGACGGCAAAGTAGGGTCGAGCGCCGGATGCGGCGGCAGCGCCCCGGGCTCCGTCGGGGCGGATGATTGCCGCTCACTTGCCGGAGGCCCTTCGCTCAGCGGGACTTCCCAATCATCGGGTAGCAGCAGCGAGGTCGGCCTAGGCGGCGTAAACGAAGCCTCCAGATCCGACACCGCATCACTTGGAGTGAAAGAGTCGCCTTTCGTCCGGGGCACGGGCGGTGTTTCAATCTCACCCAAGGCGATATCGAAAGGATTAACGATCGACAGCGTCCGCGGCTTGTCTGATCGGATGCCTGAGCCTGTCAGGTCGAAGAAAGCGCCCGGCCCGGCCTCCTGCTCAAACACACTTTCGAACGTGGTTTCGCGGTTCTGAGTCATCGGCTTCGGCGGGTACCGTCCGCCCGCGGCTTTGCCCCCGAGCGTCGCCTCGTCACCTGAAGGGTTCGCTGCCTCGACCAGCTTCGCGTCGATTTCGTAACTACCAAAACCTATACGGTCTCCGTCGCGGAGTTCGCACGGCACGCCCGGCGGTAACAACCGACCATTGACTGTCATGCCGTTGCTGCTGAGATCGGTCACCATCCAGCGTGCTTGCTGACGCACGATCTCGCAATGACGTTTGGACAACAGGCGTTGAGGATCCACCAGCACCCAGTCGCACCCGGCGCCGCGCCCGAGCGTGACCCTGTCGCTCTGAACGTTGAAATCCTGAAGGCTCACACCGGTCGGGACGCGATGCACCGCGAGAATCAGGCTTTTCATGTGCGATCTCCTCCCATTGCTCCGTGTGAAGAACGAATCGCCTGATACACGTCGCTTGCCGTCAGCCGGGCTACTCCCTCTTCCAGAACGCGCCGACCGAGAGGTTGGCGCTTCAGGGCGTCAGGAACGTTCGCCGCACCATGCGGCGATCTAAGAACACTCACCCGATTACGGCTGAATCAACACCATACCACCTGAAATCGTCACAGTCGCCGTTCCGTTTATCGTGATTTCGGGCGCTTCGACAGTGATGCCCGCCGGAGTCATGGTAATAATCGACTCTCCGCATTGCAGCTTGATGCTTGTTTCAGCCTGCATGAGAATGCTGCCCATCTCCGCCGTGGCGCTTATGTTGCCGGTCCGACTGGTGAGCGAATCGTCGTCATGGACGACAGTGTCGCGTTCGCCCCCTATGCTGTCGCTCTGGTTGCGCTCGACCTCCATAAGGTGGTCCTTCTGCGCGTGCATGAAGAACACTTCCTGCCCAAGGCGGTCGTCGAACGAGAGCTCGTTGTAATCCTGCGTCCCGCCGCCATGCGTCGAGCGACTGCGAAAACCCATCTTCGTTTTTTCGGACGGGATATCGAAAACGGGCGGGTTTTGCTCATGGTAGAAACACCCCATGACGACGGGGTTGTCGCAGTCGCCGCTCATGAACGAGATACCGACCTCGGTACCCACGCGCGGCAGATGTTGCCACCCCCACTTATTGCCGGACCAAGGGTGGAGTACACGCGCCCAGATCGCCATACTCGCCACCGTCTCCTTACGGTGATCAAACAGCGGTCGCACCTTGATGCGCCCAAGACGATCCGCGTGGATTTCCTCCCCACCATCGCCCAGCACGATCGCCGAGTAGATGCCTGTCATCACCGGTCGATGACAAACCAGCGGCTCACGCCACGGCGTCTTGACCAGAAACGCGGAAAACTGCGCTACGTAATCCGCCGGGGCAGTTCCACCCACCCACGTGTCGTCCTGGGCGCTGTGGAAGACTTCCTCCACGACATATTCGTTATCCGCGCCACCATCCGTCGGATCGCCCAGCAACATAAAGCGGAAACCGGGGCAGAGGTTCGGATCGTAACCACGGCCGCCGCACAATGTCGAACGAACGTCGGACGCCTCTGTCGCGAACCGCGCGCGATCGCCCGCAATACTGTGCTCTGTGGTCATCGACGGCCAGCGGTAAACGTCGCGCTTGCTGGAATCGGGACCAGCCAGTTGCGCCACGCCACGTCCAGAAACCGGCGTCGTTGGCTGCGTCGGGTCGTAATCCTGCGTCTTTACGACGCCAAAGCCGGTAGCGGCGCTGGTGCGCCAGTCGTTAAAAATATCGACGTTATCGCCCAATTCGATCACGCGGTGATCGGGCTGCTCCATCTTCTGGAACCCCTGATTGGAATCCGTCACAATCAGGGTGTGCTGGTCCTTCGTATGTTCGAAGTAATAGAAGAGGCCGCTTTCCTGCATGATGCGATGACAGAAAGTCAGGTCGTCTTCATTGAATTGCGTCGTGTATTCGCGAGGCGTCTGCGCGCCAGTCACCTGGAACTTGACCTTGGTGACACCATGATCGCTGAAAACCTGACGCAGAATCTGGACCGCCGTCTTTTTCTGAAAGATACGGCAATCGACGCTCTGACTTAGAAACCAGAGCGAGGGCACAGCCTCAATACGATAATGCCAGCGTCCGCGCTGCTCTATGCCGAGCGCCACGAACTGCCTGACGACGCCGTGAAAAAATCGGTCGATTCCATTCTTGCGGCGAACGGTGATCGACACCGGCTGCCCCAGAAACGCATCAGCGTCGAGGCCCCGCTCCGTGCAGACGGCCTCGATCGACATGACGTAAGGAGCAGAAAGACGCTCGTGAGCACGGAGGCCAACCGCGTGGAGCGTCCCTTCCTCAAACGGTTGAGTGTCGTCGCCCATAGGCGACTTCATCAACAGAAGACTAGGGAACGCCCCCCCCATGCTCATACCTCACTAAAATAACAACACAGGAGTAAACCTGAGAACATGTCAGCAACGTCAATATGCGCAGACAGCCCCCAGCCCCCCCCTATTACAGACTTCAGGTCACTTTCGACAGACCAAGATCAAACGTGACAGTCTTGTTGTTTACCGGCGTACCCGCATCGTCTTCAGTGGTGTCGGTAACGGCAATCTGCGTAAAGTTGAACGACAGAGTCTCCGTCGGACGATCCTGATTGTGACCAGAATTCACCAGACTGGAAATAATCACGTCCGTCATGACAATTTTACGGAAAGTCAGCTCACCTTCCTGGTTCGTACGAGTGAAGTCGACTTCCACGTTCTTCACCGCCGCACCCGTCATGGCGGAAGTCGTCAATTCGTGGCTGGACTTATCAACATACTTGGTAATGGTGAATTCGCTCACGTAGGCAGAGGACGATTCACGGTTCGTGCTGGCGCCTACGGCACTGCGGATGCTTCGCGACGTGCTCCACTGCGCATCAAGAACCTCAATCCAACCGGTGTGCTCTTTCTCAGTGACATCGCCCTGAACATTGTTGAAATTCAGATAAATACCCATGACTTTCTACACTCCTTGCAAATGCTCGCCTCGCCGCGCGGTTGCCGTTTCCTGCGGTCCTTTACACTTAGCAACAGAATTGAGACCACGTCGCCCCAATTCAGGTTACCGATGTAAAATTACAACCAAAAAAATACAGGAAACTGGTAGAATCTGGGGAGCGCCGCAACTGTACTCTTCGAATTTCTCACCACCCCCATGGCGTTCAGTTCGCCGACCCCGCCAAAATCGCGCACGCGTCAATTAATTTACTGAAAAGTCAAAATTATCTGGAAACGTCAAGCTCCGCGACATACTCCCCGCCTCGCCAGTCAAGCGTCGCACGAGACGCAACGTCATCGCGCGCGCGAACGAGCAGAAGACGCGACAGCGTCGGCAGAATGCGCCCAGCGATCGTCTGCTCGATCGCACGCGCGCCACTGGCCGAAACACCAGACTGACGCAACAGTTCTTCGCGCACGGCCTCCGAAATCGTAAGCGTCACGCCATGGACCTGCGCCACACGGCGCACGACCTTGTCAAGCTGCAACGTCACGATTTTCGTCAGCGTATCGGGGCCAAGCGGCAGATACGGAACCATCGTCACTCGCCCGAGGAACGCAGCCTTGAAGTGCTTGAGCATTTCCTCGCGCAGCGCCTCCGCAAGCCCAGCGGCGTCCGGCGCAGTATCAGGATCCGAGAATAGCGTGTCTATCAAACCGGTCCCGGCGTTCGTCGTCATGATGATGATGGTGTTGCGGAAATCGATGTCCCGCCCCTCCCCGTCCTTCATCGCGCCCTTGTCGAACACCTGAAAAAACACGTCCTGCACGCCGGGGTGCGCTTTTTCCAGCTCATCGAGCAGCAGCACCGAATGCGGACGCCGCCGCACGGCCTCCGTCAACACGCCACCCTCGCCATACCCGACATAGCCGGGCGGGCTGCCCATCAGCAGGCTGACCTTATGTTCTTCCTTGAACTCGGTCATGTTGATCGTCGTCAGGCTTTGCGACCCGCCATACAGCAGATCAGCAAGAGCCGTCGCCGTCTCCGTTTTACCCACGCCGGACGTGCCGACCATCAGGAACACGCCGACAGGTTTGCGCGGATCGGTGAGGCCGGCGCGCGAAACGCGGATCGCCTCGGCGACCGCGTGCAACGCGTGATCCTGTCCGACGACACGTTCCTGCAGCCGCTCCTCAAGATGCAGGATCGCCTCGACCTCATCCGAGCGCATCCGGCCAGCCGGAATTCCCGTCCAGTTCTCAACAATTTCAGCGACAGCCTGCGCGTCGACCATGGGGAACACCATCGGATGTTCGCCCTGAATGGCCCGCAACTCCTCCGCAGCACGAAGCGCATCCTCGCGCATCTGTTCGGCGCTCGCTCCATCAACGCCGCTTTCGGCTTTTTCACGCGCTTCGGCGAGCTTGAGCGCGAGCTCGCGCTCTCTTTCCCAACGCGCCTCCGTCTGAGTCAACTCGTCGTTCAGTTGCGCCTCTTCGCCAGCCAAAACCTCAAGCCGACCCGAGTGCGGATTTCCCGACAAGCCCTCACGCTCCAGCATCCGTCGCTCGGCCTCGATCGCAGCGAGGCGACGCCTGCGCCCCTCGATCAGGGCCGGGGTCGTGCTCTGGCTCATCGCCACACGTGCGCAGGCGGTGTCAATCAGACTGACAGCCTTGTCCGGCAGCTGGCGATCCGGGATATAACGGGCGGACAGCGACACTGCAGCGGCGGTCGCCTCATCCAGAATACGAACCTTGTGGTGCTTCTCCAGCACCGGCACGAGACCGCGCAGCATATCGGTCGCAACCGGAACGCTGGGCTCCTCGACCTTCACGACCTGAAAACGCCGCACCAGAGCGGCATCTTTTTCGATATATTTCTTGTACTCGGCCCAGGTGGTCGCCGCGATCACCCGCAACTCTCCACGCGCCAACGGCGGTTTGAGCAAATTCGCCGCATCGCCCTGACCCGCCTGACCACCGGCGCCGATCAGCGTGTGCGCCTCATCAATGAACAGGATGATCGGCGTCGCGCTTCCCTGAACCTCGTCTATGACGGCGCGCAGACGGTTCTCGAACTCGCCCTTGACGCCTGCGCCCGCCTGCAAAAGCCCAAGATCAAGCGTACGGACGGACACATCGGCCAACGCCTCGGGAATGTCGCCCTCCGCGATCCGTAGCGCCAGCCCCTCGACCACCGCAGTCTTGCCGACCCCGGCCTCGCCAGTGAGAATCGGATTGTTCTGCCGACGACGGGTCAGAATATCGACGACCTGTCGAATTTCCGCATCACGCCCCAGAATCGGGTCGATTCGCCCAGCACGGGCGCGCGCCACGAGGTCGGTCGTGAACTTGTCTAGAGACGGGGTCGCCGACGCGCGACCTTCCCGGCCACCCTGATCACTTTCCAGATTGTCGCCGCCGGACACATGAGTGGCCCGTTCGACGCTGCCGTCGGTGAGACGCGCAAAATCCCGCTTGATTACTTCAGGCAGCAACGTCCGCAGATCCGGACAGGCCACATGCAGGCGACGGGCGATGGTTTCGTCAGCGAGGCACGCACAGAGAAGATAACCAGACCGCAACGCGCCCATGCCCATGTCGATCGAAGCGACAAGCCAGGCGTCCTTCACCACCGCCACCAGATCCGGTGACAAGGCAGGTCCGCGACCGTTTCCCGTGGAAAGCCGATCCAGCGCATGATTGAGACCGGCCTCAAGGCGTCCCGGGTCGATATCCGAGCGCCTGATTATAAAATCGACATCCGATCCTTCACTTCGCAGAAGCTGAAGCAACCAGTGCTCGATCTCGACATTAAAGTGGCTGCGGGACATCGCTGCGCCTGCGGCCGCTTCCAGCGTCCTGCGGCAGAGTTCATCGAATCGGCCGATCAACTTCTGCAAATCGATCGCTACCGTCACGCCAACCCCCACAACTGTATCTCTTAGCAGGCAAGACGCCGCTTATCCTGCTGCCGATCTTTCCAACTAATCCGGAAGCGCGTCCACCTGCTAAAGGTTTCATTTGTAGCTTTTTATGCACGCGTTTCTTATTGTCGCGCCCGTGTCCGTTGCTCATAGTCCTCAGGCGGACAAGTTAAGCGTTCGCCAGAACGACCGACGCCAAGAACTGACCAGATCCAGTTCGAAACCAAAGCTCGGAAGCGAGCGCCACACGCGAAAGGTTCGACACGTCGGCATGCTCGATTCCACCCAGGAGCAGCTTCTGGAGCGTGTAGCGGCGCCTTTGGGCGACGACGCGCCCTGCGGCGTGGACTTACGCGAAAATCTGGCTCCCCAGTCACTCTATTCCCGCCTCCGCGACGCTCGCTCCGAGGCGCGCGCACAAGAACGCACGTTGGATGACGATCCATCGGTCGGCACAGGCGTTGGGCCGTCCTGGGCGACGGTCGCCGACCTCGCGGAAGAGGCGCTGACCGGTCTAAGCAAAGACCTTGAGGTCGGTTGCTGGATGACCGAAGCGCTCACGCGCCAGCTTGGCCTTGTCGGTCTGGCGCTCGGGGCGCGGATCATGACCGCGCTGGTCACGTCATTCTGGAACAGTGGCTTATATCCAAGCCTCGAAGTGGACGACCCGGAGGTCCGCACCTTTGCCGTTAGCGGATTGAGCGGCAGCGAAAAAGACGGCTCACTGATCCAGCCACTGCGTAAGATCGAACTTTTTACGCTTTCCAACGGCGAGCCGCTGACATTCTGGCAATATGAGCGAGCCCGTGAAATTTCGGTTATGGGCGCCAAGGCAAAGAGCGGCAATTTACCGACTCTGGAGGCCCTCGAAGCGATCGCAAGAGGCCCTGGGCGACCTCAACTCGCCACCATGGGGCGGGAAGCCGCTTTCACCAGAATCGCGTGGAGCGAGTTTCAGTCGTCGTTGGAGACAATTCACCAGACGACCGATACACTCCCCGAGACGCCATCAATGACGCGCGTCGCCCGTATCCTCGATGAACTGGTCCAGATAGCGGCGCGTTATGTTCCCCCCGGCGAACTTCAGCTTGAAAGCGTGGAGGCAGAGGAGGAAGCAGCGCCAGTGACCGACGGCGAGGAAGTCGCCGCCTTGTCGGACAACCCGACCGCGTCCGCACAACCCAAACCCTTGACGCGGGAGGATCTTCTTGACGAGGCGCTGAGGATCGCCGCCTTGTTCCGGGAGCGAGAGCCCAACTCGCCATTTAGTTACACTCTTGAAGACGCCGTCCGCCGCGCGCGGATGACGCTACCAGAGTTGTTGCTTGAAATTGTCGCCGACGGCGCGTCACGAGCCGACATCATGACGCGCCTGGGCATCCAGACCCCTGAGGGCTGAGTTTTAATAACGTCGGCGACCAGACATCAGGCCGCCGCACAATGAATGGAGCAGTCGAGTGAGCGGAAGTATTCACGACAAATTGGCCCGCGTCCGTCGCCCTCGCGTCCACATCACCTATCAGGTGGAGACAGAAGGCGCTGAGGTCATCAGGGAACTGCCCTTCGTGGTCGGCGTGGTCGGAGATTTCTCGGGAGACCCGACCAAACCGCTCCGTCCGTTCGCCGAACGGCGCTTCACCCAGATTGATCGCGACAATTTCGACGAGATCATGCAACGCATGGCGCCCGGTCTGAAGCTGAAAGTGGCCAATACGCTCGCAGGCGGCGACAAGGAAATGGCCGTCGATCTGGCGTTCAATAGCATTGAGGATTTCGAACCCGGCCGTGTTGTCGATCAGGTTCCCGCGCTGAAAGCCCTTCTGGAAACACGCAACAGGCTTCGCGACCTTATGAGCAAGGCCGATCGTTCGGAAGAGCTGGAACTGCTGCTCGAGCGCATCCTTAAGGACCAAAACGAACTCAACGCCCTTAGCGCCGAACTTGCAAAGAAGACGGAGGATTGATCAATGTCTGAGACAAACGCCTCGCCCCAATCCGCCCCCGCCAGCACCACAGAAGCGTCATCCAGCCTTCTTTCGCAGGTTGTCGCCGCCACTCGCCAGACCGAACCGGACCGTGCAGCGGACCTCGTCCGCACATTGGTCGAGGAGGCCGGAAAAGGCGTCATTTCCTTCGACCGCAACCTGACCCGCACGATCGAACGCGCCGTGCAGGCGCTCGACGAAGCGATGTCGACGCAGCTCAATGCGATCATTCACGATCCGCGGTTTCTCAAACTTGAGGGCAGCTGGCGCGGCCTGCACTATCTCGTCAAAAATAGCGAAACCAGCAACAACCTGAAAATCCGCGTGGTGAACGCCACAAAGCGGGAGTTGCACCGCGATCTCACCCGCGTGGTGGAATTCGACCAGTCCATGCTGTTCCGCAAGATTTACGAGAACGAGTTTGGCACTCCGGGCGGCGAGCCTTATGGCGCGTTGATCGGTGATTATGAATGGTCCAACGCACCTGAAGACATCGAGACGCTGCGCGAAGTCAGTCATGTCGCGGCAGCGGCGTTTGCGCCGTTTATCTCTGCCGCTGGCGCTGGAATGTTCGGCTTCGACGACTGGACCGAACTGTCGAGGCCCCGTGATCTCGCCAAAATTTTCGATACGGTGGAGTATCTGAAATGGCGCGGTTTCCGTGACAGTGAAGACAGCCGTTTCGTTTCACTTGTGATGCCGCGTGTTCTCAGCCGCCTTCCGTATGGCGACGGCGTAAAAGCCATAGATGAGTTCGATTACGAGGAAGCGCCTCGCGCCGCCGACGGCAAACCCCTGGCGTTGCCACACAATGAATATTGCTGGATGAACGCGGCCTACGTCATGGGCACGCGCCTGACCGAGGCATTCGCGCGGACCGGATTCTGCACGACCATTCGAGGCAAAGAGAACGGCGGCCTGGTTGACGACCTGCCGCAGCACATTTTTCAGTCGGACGATGGCGACATGGACGCCAAGTGCCCGACAGAAATCGGCATTACCGACCGCCGCGAGAACGAGCTGTCAAACCTCGGTTTCCTGCCGCTCTGTCACTACAAGAACGAAGACTACGCGGTTTTCTTCGGCGCCCAGACCACGCAGAAGCCAAAAACCTATGATCTTCCTGCGGCGACCGCGAACGCGGCAATCTCGGCCCGTTTGCCCTACATCATGGCGACCAGCCGTTTCGCGCATTATCTGAAGGTCATGGCGCGCGACAAGATCGGCTCTTTCATGGAAGTCGAAGATTGTGAAAAATGGCTGAATAAGTGGATACAGCGCTACGTCAACGCTTCTGATGTCGTCGGAGCGGAAAGCAAGGCGAAGTATCCGTTGCGTGACGGCCGCGTCGCAGTTCAGGAGATTCCCGGACGTCCGGGCGCCTACAACGCCGTGGCGTATCTCCGCCCCTGGCTGCAGCTTGAGGAACTGACCACCAGCATGCGTCTCGTCGCCCGCATTCCCGAGCGGACCTGACACAAGCTGAATGAGCGCACCCGCCCTCACTGAGTCTCCCCGCGCGGGGGCCACGGCCTGCTCTACAGAGCCGACCGTGGCCCCCTCTCTTCGGGAAGCGCTTCTCGGCGGGGCGCATACACGGCGGGATTTCGACTTCTCCGCGTTCGAAGACTTTCTTCGCGACGACTCGCAGGCGCTGGCGCTGTGGTTCGGCGACGCCCTGCCTCCCGTATCGACGCTACGGAACATGGATCGCGGCCAAATCAAGGAGCTGCTCCGGGGCCGCATCGATCGCGACGTCGCCACAATCGATGCGGCGCTTCGCCGTCAGACGGACGCCATTTTGCATCACCCGGCCTTTCAACGACTGGAAGGTTCGTGGCGCGGGCTCCTTTGGCTGGTGTCCTCCATAGAGCCGCACGCTCGTGTCATCGCGCGCGTCTTCTCCGCCAGACGACGCGAAATCTCCCGGGATCTGGAAAGGGCGCTGGAGTTCGACCAGTCCTCCCTGTTCAAACTGATCTACGAAAGCGAGTTCGGCCATCCCGGCGGCCAGCCCTACGGCCTGATCGTGTTCGACTACGAACTGGCGCACCGGGCAGGCCCTCGCGGTCTTGCAGGCGACGCGCCCACCGACGACGTCATGATGCTCAAGCGGCTCGCTGCAATCGCCGCCGCCGCATTCGTGCCGGTCGTCGCCGCCGCATCTCCGCGCCTGTTCGACGTCGACCAGTTCTCCGAGTTGACCCTCGCGCGAGAAATCACGGTCGTAGTCTCGAACGAAGAACATCGACGGTGGAACTCCGTCACGCAGTCGGAAGATTCCCGCTTCATATGTGTCACCCTGCCGCGCATCCTTGCCCGAGCGCCGTGGACGCGCGCGACCACTCGCGGACAGCATGTGGAATACGCTCCAACGGAACGCGAGCGCAGCTGGTTCTCGGCCGGTTACGCACTCGCCCGTAACGTTGTCCGCGCCCAGACGGAGTTCCGCTGGCCCGCCGACATTCGCGGCGTGACGCCTGGAGCAAACAGCGGCGGTGTGGTGCTCGACGCCCCGCGCGACCCATTCGTATTCGGAGCGGCGACGCAGCTTTCACGCGCCTCCACTGAACTCTCATTCACCGACCAGCAGGAACGTGCGCTGGCGTTGTCAGGCTTCATGGCGCTCAACACACTTCCCTATGGCGAGGTCGCGTTCGCCTCGGTCTCCAGCCTGCAATATACGCCTCCAGGTTCCGACCTCCCCACGCCAGCGGCCGCCAACCGGCGTCTTTCGGCGGAAACCAATGCGCTATTATGCGTCTGTCGTTTTGCGCACCACATCAAGATGCTTGGCCGCGACATGGTTGGACGCCATACGTCTCCCGCTGAAATCGAACGGGAATTGCAAAAATGGCTCAACCATTACTGCAATATGAGCACATTGGCCTCCCGCGAGAGCCGCGCGCGTTTTCCACTTCTCGCGAGCGCCGTTCAGGTCTCGGAGGCGACAAGTCGCCCCGGCGAGTACCACTGCGTCATTCACCTGCAGCCCCATTATCAACTTGACGACGTCTCAACGACGTTTCGTCTGGTGACCAGCCTGGCGCCCGACGGCGGGACGCCGGGCGGCGTCGCCCTCACCACCAAGAAGGACAAACCCGCATGACCACAGAAACCGTCGACGCCCTGTTTCAGCGCGGAGATCTGTCTGGCGCTCTGGCCGCCGCCGTCGCCGCCGTCAAGGCCAGCCCGGCTGCAGCCGGGCCACGTCTCCTGCTTGCTGAACTCGCCCTGTTCAGCGGTGATCTGCAACGCGCGGAGACCATGTTGACGGCGATCGAATCCATCGAACCGAAAGCTGCTCTTATCGCCGCTGAGTTTCGTCAACTGCTTCGCGCCGAAACCCAGCGTCGCGCCGTCTTCGCCGATGGCGCCTTACCGGAGTTTTTGCAGGAACCAACAGCGGTTCAGCAGGAGTCACTGCGCGCGCTGACGGCGCTGCGATCCGGCGACGACGCCAGCGCACAAGGCGCTGTAAAGGCCGCCGAGGACGCCCGCCCACATCCGGCGGGTGAACGCATCGTCGGCGCCGACACGATCGCTTTCGACGATTTTCGCGACGCCGACGACATCATCGGTGGAACGACCGAGTTGCTGACTTCAACCGGGAAATATTTCTGGATTCCGAACGAATCTCTGATCAGCCTGCATTTTCACGACCCCGTCCGCCCGCGCGACCTCTACTGGCGTCGCTGCACCGCAATGGTGCGTAACGGCCCGGAGGGCGATGTCTATATTCCCGCAACGTACCCTCTGACCACAGCGTCCGATGACGACGCCCTTCGCCTTGGCCGGTCGACCGACTGGACGGACAGCGAGCCTGTGCGCGGCATTGGCCGCCGTATGTTCTTGATCGGAGAGGAATCTCTCGACGTGATGGAGTTGGGAACACTCGAATTCTCATGAGATCGCCGCGTCCCAAAGCGTCACGCGTCACGTTATCGGTGCTCGACCGCCTTCTGGATGAGCATCCGGAACGAGAAACCGAGCGCCCGCTGGGAACGGGAGAGAGCATCGCCGCACTTCAACGTTCTGTGCAACGGGATCTGGAGCTTTTGCTCAACGCGCGACGCCCGTGGACGCTGTTGCCGAAAACGGGCTTCAGCCTTGCTGCTTCTCCAATGGGTTACGGGATGATCGACGTCACGGCGAACGTCATGTCCAATCAGGAGGAGCGCGAGGCCATTCGCCGCGAAATCGAGGCGACCATCCGCCGCTTCGAGCCCCGGCTGATCAACGTCCGGGTGTCGCTGCTGCCGGATAATGCGCCGCTGAGCGCGGTGATTCCCTTGATGGTGGAGGCCTACCTGCTTGTGGACCCGGAACCTGAATACGTGCGTTATGATACGGCGATCTCACCCTCACGCGAGAACCTGACGTTGACCCCGCAGCGCGAAGCCTGATCGATGCCAAACGACCTCACCAGCGCCTATCAACGCGAACTCGAAGCGATCCGCGACCTCGCCGCGCAGTTCGCCAGCGACCATCCGAAGATCGCGCAACGGCTCCGGCTGACACGCGACACGGTCGACGACCCGCATGTGGAGCGGCTGCTGGAGGGCGTGGCGTTCCTCTCCGCCAGAACACAGCAGCGTCTGGACGACGAATACCCGGAACTGACCGACGCCCTGCTGAATATTCTATATCCGCATTATCTCGCGCCGGTTCCGTCGTCATCGGTGGCGCAGTTCTTCTGCATGCCGGATGCGAAAACGCCCCTTCCGGTGGCGGCAGGTTCCGAATTGCAGACCGGCGCCCTCGACGATGTGCGCTGCCGCTTCCGCACGACCATGCCGATCGAGGTCTGGCCGATACGCGCGCATGACGCACGCTTGATGGGCACGCCGATCGACGCGCCTGCGCATCCTGCCTCCCATCTGGCGACGAGTTGCCTCCGGGTGACACTCTCCCTGACGGACCAGCAGGCGCAATTCGACGAAATTGCGCCGTCTCGCCTGAGATTTTTCATCCACGGCGCCCCTGCGCAAGCCATACAGCTCTATGAACTGCTGTGCCAGCATACCATTGGCATGGCGCTGGCGGACGGACCAAATGATGTCCGGCCCACGCTGCTCACGCCCTCGCAATTGCAACCCGCTGGTTTTTCGCCGGAAGAGGCGTTGCTGCCGTGGCCTGAACGTTCGTTCGTAGGCTTCCGTCTTCTGACGGAATATTTCGCGCTGCCCGAAAAATTCCTCTTCATCGACATCGACGGCCTCGACGCCCGCACCGTGGTCTCCGACAAGAACAAGATCGATCTTTTCATTTATTTCGACCGCTCTTTTCCGGAATTGCAGCGAAACCTCCGCCCGGACGCGCTCAAGCTGGGCTGCGCGCCGATCGTCAATCTTTTCCCGGGCCAATGCGAACCGCTTCGTCTGACGCACACCCAGACCGACTATCCCATTGACGCCGACCTCGCGCACCCGGAGGCTTACGAAATCTGGCAAGTCCAAAGCGTGCGCGAGATTGAGCCTGACGGTTCGACGCGCCCCTGGCGTCCGCTTTATCAGGAACTCGCGCACGACACAGGCGATTCTGCGGGCGTCTACACGCTGATCCGTCGTGCGTCGGAATTCGTCGCACTGGGCACGGAAACACGACTGGCGCCGATAGACTTGCAACTCGACGCACCGGAAAATGCGGACCGTCTCCTCTCCATCGACGCGCTGCTGACCAATGGAGCGCTCCCCTCACGCCTGCCATTCGGCGGCTCCAGCCAGCCGTTGCAACCAACGGAAGGGCTTGGCAGCGTTACGGCTATCGACTGCCTGCTCCCGCCGACCCAGAGTTGGCGGGCAGATTTGCGCCTGCGCAACAACTGGCGGCTTATCTCACATCTGACGCTCGGACGACTCTCCCTTGTCGGCGGCCCACAGGCCGCAGCTTCCCTCCGTGAAATCCTCAGCCTTTACGACATGCGTCGCAGCGAACAGACCGCCGTTGCGATCTCCAGCCTCGTCGCGGTCGACGCGCGAGACGCGATCGCTCGCCCGCCGGGCGGCAAACTCGGCAGCTTTTGCCGCGGGCTTGACGTCACCCTGACTTTCGAAGCATCCCGCTGGGCCGAAGACGGGCTGTTCCTGCTGGCGAGCGTGATTGAGCGGTTTCTAGCGCTACATGTCACCATCAACACCTTCGTGCGCACCACCGTGCGGCTCACCGGGCGTCCGGACCCGGTCGCCCGCTTCCCTGCCCGGGCCGGATACAGGACCCTGCTGTGAACGACGGGACGCCCGACATCGCTCGCGCCTCAGCTGATACGGCCCCTGCGCCCGCCGTGACACCCGGCATCGAGCGTCGCGACGACCAGACGCCGGTCGGCGTCCGAACGCTCGCCGGCTCCCTGCTTGCGCAGGTTCTCGAAGAGCCCGCGCGTTTTTCCTTTGACGCCGCTGTAGAAATTATCCGGCGAGCGCACGCCTCTCGCGACGTCTCCGACGCCGTCCAGTTCAAGACTCCCCCCGGCCTAGCAACGCCCGCCAGCGACGTTCTCTCCGTCAAGGCGCGCGGGGATGGGCGGCATGACGTCACAACCGCGTTCTCCGGCCTTACCGGCCATGGCGGAACGATGCCCCGCCCCTACACCGCGCTGGTCGACGAGGAACATCGCAAACGGTCTCCTGCGTTGTCGGCGTTCATGGAGGTTCTTGCGCAGCGCGGCATGGCCCAGTTCGCCGAAGCTGGAGCCAAGTATCATCCACATCGACAGCACGAAGATCCTCGGCTCCGCCCAGAGAAGAGCGCTTTCGCAAGAGCCCTGTTCGCCCTGACGGGATACGAATCTGACCGTGATCGCCAAAGACTTGCGATCTCGCCTTTGCAATTACTGTATTTTTCAGGAACGTTCGCGTCGTGGCCGAGGTCCAGCGAACGCTTGGCGTCGCTTCTGCGAGAATGGCTGGCGACGAACGTGCAGATAGAGCAGTTCTCAGGCGTCTGGCGCACGCTCGACCCGGATCAGCAGAGCGCCCTTCCCGCTCCGGGGCGAGATGGACAGTTCTCGCAACTGGGCGTCGACGCGGCCATAGGGCAACAGACCTGGGACGTTAACACGCGCATTAACATCGTGATCGGCCCGCTGTCCTATACGGACTTCGAGTCTCTTTTGCCTGACAAGAAGAGATTGCAGGAAGCGCTCGGCGTCGTCGCTGCTTATCTGGATGATCAGGCCGAAGCGGCAGTGACTCTTTCGGTCAAAAGCAATGACGTGCCGGACGCTCGCATCGGTGAGGCGCGTCTGGGCTGGACAAGCTGGCTCGGCATATCGGGCGGCCGGGAGGACGACGTCTTTGACGTCGTCTTCGACTCGGCAGCGCTCGCTGCCGCTCAGGCCTGAGACGTTTCTTGGGGTTAGAGGCGCTCGCCATTCGCGCTGAAGTTACTGCGGCCAAATCAGACCGATATTTACAAAGCACCGTTTCGCGGATGAAAAATCTTATGCGTCTGCACACTTCTACGAAATTCCGTTGATTACGTCGGCCTTGTCTGATGAGGCCGCGTCATCATAACGCCAGTCCGCTCCCGAATATGGCGGCCGTAGACTCACGCGAACTCTGCGGGGCGCATGAAGATAGGCTCGCAAGGTATAATGGAGGCGATATTCACGCCGCCCGCTAACCAACGCATGAACAGAAGAGTACAATCTCTGGAAAACACCGTCTTTAGGTGCTCAAAAAAATAAGAACGCCCCAAAAAAACTCTCAACGCACAATCTAGAGCGCATTCCGGCACTGCAAAATCGTCCATTTTGTGGACAAGAAAAAACCGGCCAACCTTGCGGCTGACCGGTTTCAAATCTGCGACAGGAACGCAAACGCTTCAGAAGGAAGCGTTCACACGACCATAGTAGTATCCACCTGTCATCGGGATCTGCATCGAGAACTGATCGTAAGGCATTGCGCCGAGATAGTTGACGATCTGCGACACGCGACGCGGGCGGACGTTGAAGATGTTG